>NZ_JOEH01000007.1 GCF_000719095.1 Streptacidiphilus jeojiense
CGCGCAGTCCGCGACCCCCAACTCGGACAGCACCGCCCGTAGCCGCTCCAGTGCCGCACTCGCGTCCGAGCCCTCTGCGATCTCAAGGTCAAGATGGCAGCGGCCCATGCCGCTGCCCGCGCCCGTGACCTCGCCGTCGAGCGCGAACTCCGCCTCCAGAGCCTCCTCGACCTCGTCACGATCGATCGACAGCTCAACAAAGACGATCTCGACGAACACCCCGGTCCTCCCTCTCAACCCGGCGAACCATAGCGGTCACAGCACTAGAGATCGGTCGGCGAATTCAGTGACACCTGTCTCGACCAGTCACACCAACCGCGACAGGCCTGTCGGCGTGACCTGCACTCGACTCAGGAGCCTTCGGCCGCATCGTCCTTCGCCGACGTAGCCGCCCGCCTGAGCTGGTCCCGCCTTAGGATCCACATCGCGGCGGGGATGCCGATCACAGCCCCTGGCGCACTCTGAAACGGCTGCGGGACGAACGCGACGCCGATGCCGACCAGCGGTACCACGACGACCAGGAGCGTCAGGAGCGTCAGTGGTCTGCCGCGGACCCTGCGCAAGACGTCCCCGAAGGTCTCCACGTCGGCTTCTCGCCGCTGACGCTGGCGTTCTCTACGCCCCCCACGCTTCATGTCCCCATAATGCCCCGACTGGCCAACTAGGTTGTCATTGTCAGCCAACCACAAGAGTCCGGCACACCCGGGCGACGCGGCTGCTACCGGACGGTGCCTCTCGCCGGCTCCGCTGGGTCGACCCACACTTCCAACGTGAGGCACGGCGACGGGCCAGGGAAGGGGCTCGTGAGAGCGGCACGGGCGCGCGATCCGCTCCGGACGCACCAGGGCGGACCCCGGCTTCCACCGGCCCAAGCTCCTGGTGCTGGGCTGCAGGTGACTGTCTCGGTGACTACCCCGCCGCGGAAATCACCAGAGCTGAAAGAACGCCGCTGACCTGGACCACAGCGCGCTCCGTCGCATGGGGACACCGTGAGGGACAAGCACACGCCCGGTAGTGGCGGACCTGCGGCCACCGACGGCCACGAAAGGTCGCGGTCAGCTACGGCGCACCCTTCTCGACCGGCCGCACGACCCGGTGCCACTGCTGGCGCAGGACCGCTGCCCTGTCGCGGAGATCCGCCTCAGCAAGGCCATCCACCTCCGCCGCGATCCAGCCGGGCACGGTCACCGGGTATCCCCTGATGCGGTAGACCCGCAGCACACATGACAGGTCCACACCCCGCCGTTCGACCGCGATGTCACTCACGCCGTCCCAGCGGATGTACTGATGGGTGAACAAGGAACGCATCTCCATTCCCTCGTCCTCGACCCACACCACCGCCAGGCACCGGTTGAGGGAGACAACGGCATTGACGACCGCCGCAGCCGCACATACCGCGACCACACCCCAGCCCCGCAGACCGGCCAGACCCAACGGACTGAACGCAAAGTAGCCCCAGAGAGCCACGCCACCCACGACACCCGACTGCCAGGCCAACCTCCGCAGCTTCTCCGTACGGGCACGCCGCGACAAACCCATCTGAAATCCCGTCACATTCAGTCATTCTAAAGACCGTCGAACAAACAGGCACCGAACCTGGCGACATCACCCCCGGACAGGCCCGGCCCGCACCGGACCTGATCGGCCGCACCCGGAGCACTAGATCACATGACTGAAAAACGGCTCTACCCGTGACCGAAGTCGCTCCTATGCTCAACGCTCACCAGGACAGTTGCTCCTGCGTCACAGTCACGTGAGGAAGAAGTATGAAGTCGAGATCGGTCCAGCGTGCGAGCCGAGCCGTTCTGGTCGCTGTGATGGCTGCCAGTGGCATGCTCCTGGCCAATGCTCCCGCTCACGCCTCGACGAGCTGCTGCTACCAGGTCGGCTTGAATACCAGCCACAACGTGGGGCTCTACTGGGCACCCTGGACTGCTGACAAGGACACGCACCCAGACCTCCACCCTGGCGACCAGATCATGGTGGATTGCTGGTCAGTGGGACAGAACATCAACAACCAGGGCGACGTCTGGTACCACGTCGTCGAGGAGTGGGACCCCGCAACCGACTGGGTGAACTGGGACGACTACGTATACGGCGCCTACGTGGACAACTACGCCGTCTGGCATGCGCACAACTCCCCCGGCGGGTTCCCCCAGTGCTGATCCGTCGTGACCGATAGAGCGCCAGCGCCCAGCCGATGCGGAGACCACACGGACCCCTCATGCCGTCTTCGTTGTCCACTCCGGTTCCGGCGCCAAGTGCGGCGAAAGCGGACTACGGCGGGCGTTGGACCGGGCAGAGTACGTCACCCGCACCGGTGCCACCGCTTCGGAGAACGCCCTCCTGATCGAAGCCCGCCACGTCCGGCGCCGCGAGTTCCGCGGCACCGGAAGGCAGCCCTACGCCCAAGTCCGGCGAAACAGCACCAGCCGGCCCCGGGGCAACGGGTGAGAACGGTGGCCGACCAGGCTGCGTCCCGCTGTGCCCGCAGATGTCCCCCGTGCTGTGGACCGGGCGCGTGGGCCTGCGCGGCCGCTAGCGCCGCAGTGTGCTCCCAAGTGGGCGGCGGGTTGGCCGGCAGCGCTCGATGCGACGGAAACGTGCGGAGGCCGGTGCAGACGAAAGTGCACAGGCGCAAGGGCACGCCGCACATGAGGGGGTACTCGGGTGACTGACTCCCGTCCTACTGCGCCGGTGCCGCCAGACGGAAACCCACGCCGATGGCCGCCAGATCCCGCTCGTAGGCGCCGTGGCGACGGGCGCACCGGGCCAGGTCCCGGTCGTGGCGGAACGAGCCGCCCCGGGTGACGTGCGGATCGAAGGCCCAGTCCTCGACGTCCGGCACGTCGGCGGGGGCGCCGGGGTAGGGGGCGTAGAGGGTGGAGGTCCACTCGTCCGCGTTGCCGGCCATGTCCAGCACACCGAACGGGCTGGCGCCCTCGGGGAACGAGCCGACCGGCACCGTGGTGCCGATGCCTAGGTCCGCCAGATTGGCCAGGCCAGTACGGTACTGCGTGCCCCACGGGAACTCCCGGCCGTCCTCGCCGCGAGCGGCGCGCTCCCACTCGTCCTCCGTGGGCAGCCTCACCTCCAGGCCGTCGAACTGCTTCCCCAGCCACCGGCAGTAGTCCGTCGCCGCATCCCAACCGACTCCGACCACCGGGTGGTCCCCCGGCGCCTGCGGAACAGGCCTGCCGGTGGCCGCAGCGAAGACCGCCCACTGGCCGACCGTGACCTGGGTGCGGGCGATCCGAAACGCCGGGAGAAGGATCTCCGCACGCGGGGCCTCCTTCCGGAACCACGCCACCGGCACCCCGGTGTCGGCATAACGAACCGCCACCCGCTCGACCTCGTCAATCGGCGTACCCCGACACAGCAACCCCGCCGGGACCTCAACCCAATCCACCCGCTCCACCTGCACGGTCCCTCCTCGGCTCGATCCAACAGTCCTCAGGATCACGCCGATGGACAGGAAGCACATCGGCCCATCGACCCATCCCGACAGCGACCTTGGAACCAGAGCCTCGCGACCGCCTCCTGCCAGTGCCTCGCCACGCTCACTGCGCGCGAATCCGCGCTTCGTGACCGCCGTGGCGGTGACGCCGGCGCGTGGCGGGAGCCGGGCCGAACCGTCGCCTTGTCCTCGTTGATCGCTCCACGGTTTGACCGGCACCGCACCGTCGCTGGAGCCGGGCGCCGGTGCCGGGAGCGCGACGCTGGAGTTCGACCGGGCCAGGGAGCCACTCGCCGGGGCATGTGCCTTGCCTGCGGTGCGCCCCTAATGCCCCATTACAGCAACAAGTCGACAAATGATCATTTCCGTTGTCGTTCATGCCCGATTCACTGGCATGCCGCGCGTGGTCAGTAGGTTCGCAGCGCCCCCAACCCTTCCGGAGGTGTTGAACCATGCCAAGACTGTCTCGCAGAGGCTTCCTCGGTGCGGCTACCGCGATCACCAGCGCTGCGGCGATCGGCGTGTCCGCCCCGGCAGCCGAGGCCCAGTCGGCCCCCCGGCCGAAGTTGCACGGCGACATTCGCGACATCAAGCACGTGGTGATCCTGATGCAGGAGAACCGCAGCTTCGACCACTACTACGGTTCGCTGCAGGGCGTGCGCGGCTTCGGCGACCGTTCCACGATCACCCAGCCCGGCGGCCTCTCCGTCTTCCAGCAGCCCGTGACGACGCCCGGCCAGCCGATCACCGGCACCCAGTATCCGTGGCACCTGAGCGACGCCCCGGTCTCGGCCTACCCGGCCGGGCACCAGCCGCCCAGTTCCGAGATCGGCGCGCAGAACTACGGTGGCACCGACCATAGTTGGGAAAGCCAACACACGGCGTGGTACGGCGGCCTGATGAACGCCTGGTACGCCAGCAAGGGCGGACCGACCACGCTCGGCTACTTGGACCGGTCCGACCTGCCGTTCCACTACGCCCTGGCCGACGAGTACACCATCGGCGACGCCTACCACTGCTCGGTGCTGAGCGCGACCGGCCCCAACCGCACCTACCACTGGGGCGGCACCATCGACGCCGCCAACAAGTACAGCAGCTTCACCGCCTACAGCGGCGGCGACGAACTGGGCCGCGACCTGCTGTGGGAGTCGTACGCGGAGACCCTGCAGAAGGCCGGGATCAGCTGGAAGGTCTACCAGGGCAGCGACAACTACGGCGACAACGGCCTGGAGTACTTCAAGCACTTCGCGCAGTTCGACCCCGAGCAGGGCGGAACTCCCCAGCCCGGCAACGTGTTCTACGACCACGGTGTCGCGATCGTGGCGGAGCCCAACGACCCCGACGTCGGCAATGCCGACAACCTGGCGTCGGCGGTCAAGCAGGACGTGCTGGCCGGCACACTGCCGCAGGTCTCCTGGCTGGTCACCAACCAGCGCTACTCCGAGCACCCCGACGGCGCCCCGACCGACGGCGCCTACTACGTCCACGAGGTGCTCAAGGCGCTCAACGCCGACCCGGACGTCTTCAACTCGACACTGGTGATCATCAACTTCGACGAGAACGACGGCCAGTTCGACCACGTACCCCCTCCCGTTCCTCCTGCGGGCGAGCGCGACGAGTTCGTCGCGGGTACCGACCTGTCCAAGTACGGCTTCACGGAGCCGGTGCCGGTCGGCCTCGGCTTCCGCGTTCCGCTGCTGCTGGTCTCGCCGTGGACCCGCGGCGGCTGGGTCACCTCCGAGGTCTCCGACCACACCTCGGTGATCCAGTTCCTGGAGAAGTGGAGCAGCGCCCAGAACAAGCCGGCGATCTGCCCGAACATCAGCGACTGGCGCCGCCGGGTCTGCGGAGACCTGACCAACGCCTTCGACTTCACCTCGCCGGTCTTCGGCCTGCCGAAGCTGCCGACGCTCGCTCCCATCGGCGAGGCCGCCAGTTACCACCCGCCGGTCACCACCAACGCGATGCCCCGTCAGGAGCCGGGGACCAAACGTGCACGGCCGCTGTCGGACCAGCCGAACGCGAACCTGGTCGGCTTCAGCACCGACGACAGCGGGTCGGTGACGGCGGACCTGGCCTTCAGCAACAACGGCCCGCACGTGCGCAGGGCGAGCCACTTCTCGGTCTACAACAACCTCGCCGCCACGCCCGCGCTGACCGAGTACCCGGCGAAGTTCCCGGGCCAGTACACGGTCGACGCCTCGCACTCCTCCGCCAGGACCGTCCCCGGCCAGGCTCCGGTCGGTGCGGTCGCGGGCGACACCGCCTACGACATCACCATCGTCGGTTCCAACCGCTTCCTGCGACAGTTCACCGGAGACGTCGACGCCTCGGGCCGGACCGCCGAGGTCCGGGCCGAGTACGGCGCCAACGGCCGCGGCTCCCGTCCCAAGCTCGAACTGACGCTGAGCAACACCGGCAGCAAGTCCGTGACCTTCACCGTGGTCTCCAACCACTACATCCAGGAGCGCGCGGCCACGTACCACGTCTCCGGTCACGGTCACGCGACCCACTCCGTCGACCCGCTGTCCAGGAGCGGCGGCTGGTACGACATCACGGTGACGGTGAGCGGGGACCACTCCTGGTCCCGCCGCTACGTCGGTCACCTCGAGGACGGCTCGAACAGCATCACCGGCTGATCCCGACCCGCACAACCTGTGAGCCCGGCGGACCCCGCGACCAGCGCGGACCGCCGGGCTCTCTGCGGTCGCGGTGGCGAGTGCCACGCCGGGATTCCGCATCGGCCGGCGAATTTTTCTATCCTGCTACGGCACCGCCCGCACCGGACCGGCCCGAACCGCCGCCCGGCTGACACTGACCAGCACCAGACCAGACCCGACCCGACCCACTCGACACCTTGCACGAAGGAGAGACGCTCCGTGGCCGACACGACCGAGACCCTGGAGTTCCAGGCGGAGACCCGCCAGCTGCTGCAGCTGGTGATCCACTCGATCTACTCGAACAAGGACATCTTCCTGCGCGAGCTGATCTCCAACGCGTCCGACGCCCTCGACAAGCTCCGCCTGGAATCCCTCACCCACTCCGATCTCGCCCTGGACACCTCCGATCTGCACATCACCCTGGAAGTCGACCAGGACGCCCGCACCCTGACGGTGCGGGACAACGGCATCGGCATGACCCGCGACGACGTCGTCGACCTGATCGGCACCATCGCCAAGTCCGGCACCGCCGGCCTGCTCGCCAAGATCAAGGAAGCCAAGGACGCGGACGCGGCCCAGAGCCTGATCGGGCAGTTCGGCGTCGGCTTCTACTCCGCCTTCATGGTCGCCGACAAGGTCACCCTGCACACGCGCCGTGCCGGCACCGACCAGGGCACCGTGTGGGAATCCGACGGCGAGGGCACCTACACCATCGGCGACGCCGCCGACCTGCCCATCGGCACCGCCGTCACCCTCCACCTCAAGGCCGAGGACAGCGAGGACGGGCTCGCCGACTACCTGGCCGGCTGGAAGATCCGGCAGATCGTCAAGCAGTACTCCGACTTCATCCGCTGGCCCATCCGCATGGCCGCCCAGGCCCCCGCCACCGCCGAGACGGACGCCGACGCTGAGAGCGGCGCAGGCGGCGGTGACGCGCTGGAGACGCTGAACTCGATGAAGGCGCTCTGGGCCCGCCCGCGCTCGGAGGTCTCCGAGGCCGAGTACCACGAGTTCTACCAGCAGATCAGCCACGACTGGCAGCCCCCCGCAGACACGATCCACATGCGCGCCGAGGGCACCTTCGAGTACGAGGCACTGCTGTTCCTGCCTGCCCACGCCCCGTTCGACCTGTTCTCCCGCGACGCCAAGCGCGGCGTGCAGTTGTACGTGAAGCGGGTGTTCATCATGGACGACTGCGACGCGCTGATGCCGAACTACCTGCGCTTCGTCAAGGGCGTCGTCGACGCCCACGACCTGTCGCTGAACGTCTCGCGCGAGATCCTCCAGCAGGACCGTCAGATCACCGCCGTGCGCCGGCGCCTGGTCAAGAAGGTCCTCGCTGCGATCAAGGACATGCAGGCCACGAACACCGACGCCTACACCTCCCTGTGGGAGCAGTTCGGCCGGGTCCTCAAGGAAGGACTCATCGAGGAGCGGGACAACACCGACGCCCTCCTCCAGCTGGTCTCCGCCCACTCCACCAACGACCCGGAGAAGACGACCACGCTGCGCGAGTACGTGTCGCGGATGAAGGACGGCCAGAACACCATCTACTACCTGACCGGCGAGACCCGTGCCCTGGTGGAGAACTCCCCGCACATGGAGGCCTTCACCGCCAAGGGCTACGAGGTACTGATCCTCACCGATCCCGTCGACGAGGTCTGGACCGACCAGATCCCCGCCTTCGACGGACACCGCTTCCAGTCCATCGCCAAGGGCCAGCTCGACCTCGATGACGACACCGACACGGAGGACGAGCAGACCAAGGCCGACAAGGCCCAGCGGGAGCAGGACTTCGCCGGCCTCCTCGCATGGCTGCAGACCAGCCTGGCCGACTACGTCAAGCAGGTCCGCCTGTCCACCCGGCTCACCACCTCAGCCGCCTGCCTCGTCGGCGACGCCCACGACCTGACCCCCACCTTGGAGAAGATGTACCGGGCCATGGGCCAGGAGCTGCCCGCCGTCAAGCGGATCCTCGAACTCAACCCCACCCACCCGCTGGTCACCGCCCTGCAGCAGGCGCATCACAAGAACGCCGACGATCCGGCGCTCGCCGAGACCGCCGAACTCGTCTACGGCGCGGCCCTGCTCGCCGAAGGCGGCGACCTGCCCGACCCGGCCCGCTTCACCCGCCTCCTCACCGACCGCCTCACCAAGGTCCTGTGAACCCAGCGGGGTGCGGCCGGCCGACTACGCCACGGGCCGGCCGCACCCGCTGGAACATTCGCGGCCGGGCAGGCCGTCACCAGGATCGGCAACGACTACCGTGAGCATGTCTTGCGGGTTCAGCAGTAACCGGTGCTCGGGGTGCCCCAGTCGGAGCCGGTTCCGTAGTACCAGTACGTGCCGGCCGCGTAGCCGGGATTGCAGCCGTAGAGCGACGCCTGGGCCTGCCACGCATCCGGATTGGCATGGTGGATCTCCACGGCGTCGGAGTACACGTCCTTGCGGTTCGTCAGCCCCTCCTCCGCGCCCTGATCGCTGGAGTTGGTGGCGTACAGCCGGACAATGACCGCGCTGTTCGAATACTCGTACTGGAACCAGCCGGACCACTGGAAGTGCGCACGGGCGTTGACGACACCACCGCCGCAATTCTGGTACTCCTGCTCGACCTGACCGGCGTAGACATACTGGCTGATGGTTCTGTCGTAGAAGTACAAGTTGGCAGGCGATCCGACGTTGTTCCAGGTGGCCCCGCAGTCGCCGTCCGCGTGGGCGGTACCGGCGGTGCCGACCAGCCCTGCGGCGGCCAGGGCAAGGCCCGTCGCCATGGTGACTGTGAGGCGCTTGAATCGACCCATTGTGTCCCCCCTGAACGTGGTGAACTGCCCCCAGGCCGCGACCCTAAGCCAACACACAGGAACCAGGACAGCGCGGAATGCGCCATACCGCTGGCAGGAAAAAGTCCTCCGACTGACAGCGCGGCCACGCTGCCAATCGTGCCTGACGCCCTGCTCCCCGCCGCCGCGCCCAAGCCGGAACAAGCGGTGCCCAGCCCGGCTGCGGGCGTCCGTCCCGCTTGGCCTCTTGCGTCTCAGTCCGGCAGCCAGTGCAGCTCGCGTGCCAGGGTTGTGGCGACGGTACGGATGCGGTGGTGCAGGGGCGACTGCTCGCGTGGGAGGACCAGGTGGATCGTCAGGGTGGGCGCGCCCGCCAGCGGTCGCCAGGTGAGTCCGGCCGGTTGGGTCGTGATCGCGGCTTCGCCGGCCGGGGCGAGGGTGACCCCGTCGCGCAGGTCGCGCTGGGACATGTCGAAAGCGACTGCCGAGGTGTGGAATCGGGGGTGTGGTCGGGTGTTGTGGAACAGTGCGGCCAGCTGATCGTGGATCACGGGGTTGGCCGCGCGGTCCGGCAGTCGCAGCGGATACGCGGCCGCGTCGGCGATCTCGATTTCTGGGTGTCGGGCCAGCGGATGGTGCTGCGCCAGCTGGACCCCGACGCGCTGCCGCCGCAGCAGGAGCCGGCGCACGCCACGGCCCGGTTGTTCACCGCGGGTGATCCCGGCGTCGATGCGGCCGTCGGCGACCGCGGGGGTGATCTCCGGTGTCGCCATCGGGACCGCGCCGACCTGCAGTCCGCTGTTGTTGCGGATCAGTCTGTCGACCAGGGCCGGTGCCGTCTCGGCCCCGGTGCTGAGGCTGTATCCGATGCGCAGTGTGCCCAGTTCACCGGCCGCCGCGCTGCGGGCGGTGTCCCATGCCCGGTCCAGCGCCGCCAGCGCGGGCGGCACGGCCTCCGCCAAAGCCGCACCGGCCGTGCTCAGTACGACGCTGCGGGTGGTGCGGACCAGCAGGGGCGTACCGAGTTCCGCCTCCAATCGGCGCATCCGGGCGCTGAGCGCGGGCTGTGCGATACCGATCCGTGCGGCCGCGCGGGTGAAATTCAACTCCTGTGCCAGCACCAGGAAGTACCGCAGGCTCACCGTGTCCGGCGCCACGTGCCCTCCCCGCCGATTGATAACGATCCATTCTGACTCTAGCCCGTACCGGTCTTTCCCTCGACCGCACATCAGGCCCTAACCTGCGCTTATCCCGAACACAGGAGGTTTCCATGGCCAAGGGCTACTGGGTCAGTGTCTACCCCGCCGTTTCCGGCCCTGAGGCGCTGACTGCCTACGACAAGCTGGCCCGTCCGGCTGTCCAGGCCGGGGGCGGACGCGTACTGTCCCGTGGCGCTCGCGTCGTCGCCCACGAGGCCGGAATCACGCAGCGCGTCGTTCTGATCGAGTTCGACAGTTTTGAAGCGGCCGTCGCGGCGTACGAGAGCGAGGTGTACCAGAAGGCGATGGTGGCCCTCCCCGACGGCTTCGAGCGCGACTTCCGCATCGTCGAAGGCATCGACTGACCGGCGGCCGCCGGCCGGGGCCCACCGGGCAGTCCCACACCGAGTCTGGCCGCAACGTACAGCCGGGGGCCGCTCCAGGTGCTGGCGCCTGTGCCTGCCGAGGACATCTGTTCGGGAACGTGCCGTCCACACTGGCGCCCGCCCCGTTCGCTGGGCGAGGATGATCACGTGAAGATGCTCCCCATTCCCCATACCCAAGCCCACGCCTCGAACGTCGTCCTCGGACTCATGCGCATCGCCAACCTCCAGGACGAGGACATCAGGACCCTGTACGGCAGCGCCCGCGACGCCGGCATCAATGCCTTCGACCACGCCGACATCTACGGCCCCACCCGGCACGCCTGCGAGGAACGGTTCGGACAGGCCGTCAAACTGAGCGGCGCCGAGCGCGAGTCGGTGGTCATCCAGAGCAAGGTCGGCATCCGCCCCGGATTCTTCGACTTCTCCAAAGAACACATCCTGCGCACCGTCGACGAGTCCCTGGCGGCGCTGGGCACCGACTACCTCGACATGCTGCTGCTGCACCGCCCCGACACCCTGGTCGAGCCGGAGGAGGTGGCCCAGGCCTTCGACGAGCTGTACGAGGCCGGGAAGGTCCGCTCCTTCGGGGTCTCCAATCACACCCCCGGACAGATCGAACTCCTCAAGACCGCCGTACGCCGGCCGCTGGTGGTCAACCAGGCGCAGCTGAGCATCACGCACTGCCCGATGATCGCTTCTGGTCTCGCCGCGAACATGGCCGGCCTGGACCAGTCCGTCGACCGGGACAACGGCCTGCTCGACCATGCGCGCCTGAACGGCATCACCGTGCAGGCGTGGTCGCCGTTCCAGAAGGGCTTCTTCGACGGCGTCTTCATCGGCGACCGGGAGAACTACCCGGAGCTGAACACCGCTCTCGATGAGATCGCCGCGAAGTACGAGGTGACGCCCACCGGGGTCGCCGTCGCGTGGATCACCCGTCACCCGGCCAACATGCAGGTCGTGCTCGGCACCACCAACCCGCACCGGGTCACCGAGTGCGCGGCCGGCTCCGAGCTTCCGCTCACCCGTGAGGAGTGGTACCGCCTCTTCCGCGCAGCCGGCCACACCCTGCCTTAGTGGATCCGGTGGTCAGCGGATCCAGCTCCGCAGTGTCTCCGAGCTGGATCCGCTGACTGTGATCAGCTGTTGGCGCCGGCTGCCACGAGCCCGTGCCGGTCATCGCTCCAGCTGTCGCTGCGGTTGCGGTGCAGGGTGAAGCGGTCGAACAGCACCGGGGCGGGGAAGGGGACCGCCGCGGTCGCGGTCGGGGTGTGGAAGTAGCTGACGGTGATGGTGGTGCGGCCGCCGGGCCGGGTGCCGGGATCGACGTCGAAGACCGCGAGGCCGTACGGGTAGGCGGTGTTCGGGTCGCGCACCGCCGACCAGGTGGCCTTCTCGGTGGCGTCCGGGTCCGCCTTGAAGGTCAGCCGCTGGGTGCGCACGGTGGCCTCGGGGATGCCCGAGGAGTCGGTGCTGCCCAGGAAGACGTCGTCGTGCGAGGCGGTGCCGCCGCCGCCCAGGATCATGTGGACGGTGCCCTTGGAGGTGTCGATCTCGCGCAGGTCGTCGTCGACCACGGCGGGCCGCAGCAGGGTGCCCGGGTCGGTGCCGCGGACCGGGTGGGTGCGCTCGTAGTCGTGGTCGTGTCCGGCCAGGACCAGGTCCACGCTGTAGCGGTCGAACAGCGGCAGGAGCTGCTCGCGGATGCCGATGTCGCCGCCGTGGCTGGACGCGGAGGAGGACATGGCGAACTGGTGCATCGTCACCACGATCCAGTCCACGTCCTTCCCGTGCCGGGCCCGGGACAGGGTCTGCTCCAGCCAGCGGACCTGGGCACCCTGGCTGTAGCCGTGGTTGTAGACCGACTGGCCGGTGACCGGGTCGATGCTGGCGTCGTCCTCGACCACGATGTCGTTGCCGTCCACCGAGATCACCAGGACCGAGCCGACCTGGAAGCTGTACCAGTTGCCCGCGTAGTCGCGGGTGCCGTTGTCGGGCAGCTCGAAACGGGCCAGGTAGGAGGCGTAGCCCAGCGCGCCGTTGCCCGCCTCGGCCTCGTGGTTGCCCAGCGCGGTCATCCAGGGCCGGTTCGCGGCGGAGTAGGCCATGTTGTTCATGAACGCGTCCCAGCACTGCGGCTGCAGGTACTGGTTGTTGTTGGCGTAGGCGAGGTCGCCGTTGAGCAGGTGGAACAGCGGGGCGAACTGCTCGACCTGGTGGACGGCGGTGACGCCGTTGATGGAGGACTTGCTCCAGGTGGGGTCGCCCGCGCCCAGGTCGCCGAAGCTGGTGAACCGGAACGCGGCCCTGGCCTTGCCAGGGGCGGTGCGGAAGGTGCCGCGGACCGGGGTGGCACCGTCGTGCGAGACCTCGTAGACGTAGCTGGTGTCGGGGCGAAGGCCGAGCAGCCGGGCGTGGTGGGTGTAGGTCTCAACCTGGTTGAGGCCGTCGACGTAGGTGCGGGTCTCGGCCTGGACGGTGTAGCCGAAGTCGCCGCGGGCGTTGCCGATACGGACCCGGGGACGCTTGACGGAGCCGGCGGTGGCCCAGGAGACGGTCATCTCCTGTTCCGGGCGGCGCCCGTACTGCAGGTGGATCTGCTCCGGACCCGAGGTGGCGGCGACCGCAGCCTGGCTCCAGAAAAGCGTGGACAGCGGCAGCGCGGTAGCCGCGCCGGCCGCGGCTGTCGTACGCAGAACTGTTCGACGGGACGGTTGCACCACTGCTGCCACGGTCTGCCTCCTCGGCCTGGGGAATCGACCGAAGGCTGACATGATCACCAACCACCTGGGCGTCTCCCGGGGGCAGGGAAGGTGAACGGCGGACGAACGTAACGGCGACTTGGGGTCAAACAGGCTATTCACCCTTCGCGCCCGGAACGGGGTGGTACCCCATATGCGGAGCCGACCGGCATCCGCCCCAGCGCCACGCCCCAGCCGTACTGACACTACGTCATCGCACTGACGACGAGCAGTGGTTCCTGGGCCGACAGACCGTGCATGGGGACACGTCCGGCCTGGGCAACGCGGGCGAATGACGCTTGGGCCGGCTTCGGCTACCCCACCGGTTCAGGCGACTGCTGTCGCTGTTGCATCGTGGTACGCAGCAGGAGCGCAGCGAGGGTCGCAGCCAGGATCAGTGAGGCCCCGAGCGGCCCGTAGCCCAGTCCTCCCAAAGCCACCGGCTTGCTGAAGAAGTCTCCCGCGTTGGCGCCCAACGGGCGGCTGAGCACGAAGGCCGCCCAGAACAGCACGGCCTTCGGAGCTCGGGTGAGGCGGTCGGCGAGGACGATGAGCGCCAGCAGACCCGCGATCAACGCGGTCCCCCCGGCGAAGCCCAGTCCGGAGGTGTCTGCCAGGAAGTCCCCGGCCGAGGTGCCCAGGGTGTTGGACAGCAACACCGCGGCCCAGTAGACCAACTCCCCGCGGCCGGGCTCGATGCGGGCCACCTCAAAAGTGAGGCCGCTGAGCCACCAGAAGGTGAACAGCGCTGCCAGGGCGAGCAGGAGGATGAGTGCTCCGGTGGCGTAACCCAGTGCGGCGGTGCGGTTCATGAAGTCGGAGATCGTGGTTCCGGCGGTGCTCGTCGTGAGGATCACGGTCCAGTACAGGGCCGGGTGGAAGGTCCGGGCTCTCAGCTGGACTGCCGCGGTGCCCAGGAAGACCGCGATGAGGATCACGGAGCTGGCCGCGTAGCCGACCTTCATCGTGGTGGACACCAGGTCCCCACCGGTCTCACCGAGGGTGGTCGCACATACCTTCATGATCCAGAAGGCCATCGTGATCTGCGGAAGCTTGTTCATGGTATCCGTTCGATTCGCGCTCCCGCCCGGCCGTTGTCATCGCGGATCCGGGTCGGGCCGGGACTTCTCGCGCCTGGCCGGGCCAAGATCAAGCAGTACGGAATCCACAACGATCCCAGCGTCCGGAGGTCACCACGACGTGCCGTCAGCAGTGTTCAGCGCGCCGCCCAGACGGTGCACCCGCTTTCGTGGACGGTCAGCATGACGACGGTGCCGCCGGCCAGGACCTCTCGGGTGCGGGTGGCCCGGCAGCACGTGGGCGGTGACCAAACCGGCTGCGGGCCGGAGGAGTCCTCGCCACGGTGCGGCGCCAACGTCGGCGGCCAGGCAGGCTCCGCCATCCGTGGCCGCGGTGGCGGTGGCGGTTGTCGCCGGGACCGAAGGCGCCCGGCCTGCTCGATGGAGACGCCCAGAGCACGGGCACGGGCCTGCAGGCGCCGCCGATCACGTCGTTCGGACATGACGACACTGTGCCTTCGCGGACCCGGCTCGCGCCAGCACCATCCGCCGACACGCCGCCCACCAGCACGACCGCGGGCAGGTCACGGTCGCGGGCCGGTCACGGCATCCGCCTTGCCTCAGGTCCGCAGCCAGATCAGGTCCGGCACCCGGACCTCCCGCTCATCCGGGTGGACCGTGTAGTAGACGATCACGGGCTCGCGGCGGACGTCGACGCTGTAACGGCCGTCGCTGAGGCGAACCCCGGCCGGGGGGCGCCCAGCGGCCACAGCCGCTCCCACCTCCAGAGCCAGAGCACGCAGATAGCGCAGCAGCCCGACGTGAAGGTCGGGATCAAGCTTGCCCATGTCCGCCAGGATCTGTGTGGCCTGCGGACCGGTCCGCACCGTCCAGGGAGGCGACGGTTGACTCACGCTCCGTCACCAAGGTCATCCGGCAGCACGCTGAGGTTCTCACCGGCCATCACCTCGGCCAGGCGCTGCTCCCGGCCCGGGAGCAGCGAGAGCATCGCCTCGGCCCACCAGCGGTCGATGACGGCGTCGAGGGGCCGGCCCTGGGCGGCGGACAGCGCTTCGGCGAAGAAGGCCATCCGCGGAGCCCCGCTGAGCGCGTCGCCGATGGCCTGGATGGTGCGCGGCAGTGGTGCGACACGGGGGTCGTGGGTGTACTCCACACTCTGAGCGCTCATGTCGCACCTTTCTGTACAGGCTTCGCCCTCCACGCTAGTGCCCGACGGCGCCCTGCGGTACAGCCTGCACCCGATCCGACTGCTCTGGCGGCGTGATGCACAAGCCGGCAGGCCGGTAGCGTGGCGGGATGAGGACACGCGGGGGCGGGCTCACCACCATGACGAGCCTGGCGACGATTGCTGCACTGGCGCTGGCACTGGGCGGCTGTGGCAGTACCGGCACGGGCGGCGGCACGGGGGACACCAGTGCGACGGCACTCGGATTCAAGCAGTACGCCGGTGCGGTCGACTACCCGACGATGACCGGCCCGCACGACACCGGATACGTGGCTCCCGGCGAGGGGCTGCGCCAGCTGGTGCCGCTGGGCGACTGCGCCCTGGGCCTGGGAACGTTCGCCAACGGCTACCACTATGTGAACGTCAACTGGACCGGCAGCGCCGGCTGCACGAGGCTCTCGATCACCCCGAAGCCGACCTCTGACGACGCTACCGACGTACCCGGCTCCATGCGCAGCGGCTGGGCCGGCGGCGGCCTGACGGGTGACGTGGTGGTGCCCTGGGACGACGGTTCGCTGCTCGCGGTCGGCGCCGCCGTGACCCGTCGAGCGGCGAACGGCCAGCAGACACGGCTGGCCACGCTGCCGCTGACGTTCAACGCCCACCCCGAACAGGAGACCGCCGACGACGCCTCGGTGAACACCGCGGTACGGGTGGGGTCGCGGCTGCTGATCGGCGGTGGTCAGACCATCGACAAGACGGAGACTCCGTACGTGTTCGCCTCCGACGACGCGGGCCGGACCGTGAGCCGGGTACCGCTGCCGGCGGTCGACGGCCTGCAGCCGTCGACGCCCGTGGGCGACTTCGGCGTCAACGGCGCTGAGGTCGTCGCGGTCGGCGCGGCGGCGACCAACGCCTTCGACTTCCACTCCACCGGCACGATTCCGTTCTGGCACAGCACGGACAGCGGCAGCCACTGGACCTCCGGCCAGATCGTCGGGATGCCGCCGGGAACCCAGGTGCGCAGGGTCCTGTACGCGTCGGGCCAATGGGTCGCGGTTGGCGGCTATGCCCGGGCCGGCGCCGTCTACGACTCCCTCCCGCTGGTCCTGACCAGCCAGGACGGCACTCACTGGGACCGACTGGACACGTCCGCGATGGGCGCCGGCGAGATCACCGCCGCGACCGTCGACTCCTCGGGCCACCCCGTCCTGGTCGGCTCGTCGGTGCGGCCCAAGTCCAAGCCGGAAGCACCCACCGTGTGGTGCGGTGCCGTCTGGTTCGGTGATCCGACGCTCTCCCGTTGGAAGCGCGGCGGCCTCGGCTGCAGCCAGGACCCCCCAGGCGCGGTGGCCCTGCTCTCCGACGGCCGCATACTGATCGCGGGCAACCGGGACCTCTGGCTGTCATGAGGCCCGCGACGGTCCTGTGAAGAGCATGGTCGGCGCTGGACCGGTGACCACGTGACAGCGTGACAAAGAAGACCCGGAGCGGAAACAAAGGCGCGTTATCTTGCGTGCGATGAGGACTCAAAGGCCGGCCGCCGGCTGGGTGCGACGACTGGCAGCCGACCGTCCCGGCACCGTGCACGAGGTGATTCTGGACGAACTACGCGCTGTCATCCTGGCCGGACACGCGCCGCCCGGTGCGCCGATGAACATCGACGCCATCGCCCACCGGTTCACCGTCAGCCGGATCCCTGTCCGTGAGGCGTTGAAGACACTGATCGGCGAGGGGCTGGTCGACCACGCGCCGCGGGCCGGCTACGCAGTCGCACAGGTGACCCGGGCGGAGCTGGCCGAGCTGTACGTCGTCCGGGAGGCGCTGGAGGCCGCGGCACTGAGCGCGGCGGCGCGGGCAGCCACGGAGGACGACGACGCCGAGGTGGCGAAGGCGCATGAGGCGCTGTCACAGGCGATCGAGGACCACGACGCGCGCGGGCACCACCGGGAGAGCCGCCGCTTCCATCTCGCACTGGCCGGTCCCTGCCGGATGCGACGACTGCTGGGCATGTTCGAGTCGGCGTGGAACATCACCGAGCCACTGCAGCCGATGTCCCATGTCTCACGCGAGATGACGCTCGCGCTGCACACCGACCACCAGCTGATGGTCGACGCCTTCCACGCCCGCGACGCCGACGCCCTGCTCGCGGTGTCCGCGGTGCACTACCGGCGGCTGCAGGACGTCGTCGCGGCGCTGCCGGTCAACGGCCTACGGCCCTGACGGATATATCCGCGCGGACATCCGGGCGCAATCTCACGTTCCTACGGTCGTTCCATCGAGCCAACGAGCGAATGGTCCAACCGTGAGGAGCCTGGAGATGACGGTAGAGGAAGTGGGACCGGCGGCACCGCCGGCCGGGTCGGGGGAACGCGGATACGACCCACGGCTGACCAACCAGGATCTGGCGCCGCTCAGGGAGCAGCCCTGGGGTGCGTACAACATCTTCGCCTTCTGGATGTCCGACGTTCACAGCGTCGGCGGCTACATCACCGCGGGCAGCCTCTTCGCCCTGGGCCTGACCAGCTGGCAGGTCTTCATCTGCCTGATCGTCGGCATCGTCATCGTGCAGTTCTTCTGCAACCTCGTCGCCAAGCCGAGCCAGCAGGCCGGTGTGCCGTACCCGGTCACCAGCCGGGCGTCGTTCGGAGTGCTGGGCGCCAACATCCCGGCGATCATCCGCGGCCTGATCGCGGTGGCCTGGTACGGGGTGCAGACCTTCCTGGCCGCCGAGTCACTGAACATCGTGTTCCTCAAGCTGTGGCCCGGCCTGGCCCCCTTCGCGGACGTGCACCGGCACGGCCTGCTCGGGCTGTCCTACCTCGGCTACCTGAGCTACGCGATCCTGTGGGTGCTGCAGGCCGCGCTGTTCTGGCGCGGCATGGACACCATCCGCAGGTTCATCGACCTGGCCGGCCCGGCGGTGTACGTGGTGATGCTGGTCCTGTGCCTCTACATGCTGTCCAAGGCCCACTTCCACATCAACCTGGACCTGTCCGACAAGCACCTGTCCGGCTGGTCGCTGCTGTGGACGATGTGCGGCGCGACGGCCGCGGTGGTCGCCTACTTCTCCGGGCCGATGCTCAACTTCGGTGACTTCTCCCGCTACGTGGGGAAGTTCTCGCAGGTGAAGCGGGGCAACCTGCTCGGCCTTCCGATCAACTTCGTGATGTTCTCGCTGCTGACGGTGCTCACCGCCGCAGCGACGGTACCGGTGTACGGGCAGCTCATCACCGATCCGATCGTGACCGTCCAGAAGATCGACAACACCTTCGCGATCATCCTCGGCGGCGTCACCTTCGTCACGGCCACGGTGGGCATCAACATCGTCGCCAACTTCATCTCTCCGGCCTTCGACTTCTCGCACGTCAGTCCGCAGAAGATCAGCTGGCGCATGGGCGGCATGATCGCGGCGGTCGGCTCACTGCTGCTGACCCCGTGGAACTGGTACGACAACGCCAACGCGATCTTCTGGACGCTGGGCCTGCTGGGCGCTCTGATCGGTCCGCTCTTCGGCATCCTGATCGCCGACTTCTACCTGATCCGCCGCCAGAAGATCATCGTCGACGACCTGTTCACCCTGGACGAGGGCGGCGCGTACTACTACCAGGGCGGCTACAACCCGGCGGCGGTCAAGGCGGTGGTCCTGTCCGGCGCGATCTCGCTCGCCTCGGTCATCGTGCCCAAGCTGGGCGGCGTGCTGGGCTGGCTTCCGCAGTACGGCTGGTTCGTCGGCTGCGGCTGCGGGTTCGTGGCGTACTACCTGATCGCTCGCCGGGCGAACGTGGCCGGCTCCGGCCGGCGCGAGGTCCTTGCCCAACTGCCGGTCGCACCGACAGGAGCGGCGGCGTCGGCGGAGTGATGATCAAGGTCGTCAATCCGAACACCACCGAGTCGATGACCCGGTCGATCGAGGCCAGTGCCCGGCGCGCGGTCGGCCCGGGCACCGGCGTGATCGCGGTCAGCCCGGCGATGGGACCCGTCTCGATCGAGTCCCACTACGACGAGGCGCTGAGCGTCCCCGGGCTGCTCACCGAGATCACCGGCGGCGCGTCGGCGGACGGGTACGTGATCGCCTGCTTCGGCGACCCGGGGCTCGACGCGGCCAGGGAAGTCGCCCCTGGCCCGGTGGTCGGCATCGCCGAGGCGGCGATGCGGGCGGCGACCTACCTCGGCCGGTCGTTCACCGTGGTGACAACCCTGGCGCGGACGACAGGCCGGGCCCAGGAACTCGTGGACCGCTACGGCGTCCGCCCCTACTGCCGCAATGTCCGGGCCTGCGACGTGCCGGTGCTGGAACTGGAGACGGACCCCGGCGCGCGCGGCCGGATCGTCGCCGAGTGCCGCGCAGCGCTGGAGACCGACGGTGCCGAGGTGATCGTCCTGGGCTGCGCCGGGATGGCGGACCTGTGCACTGCTCTGACCGCGGAACTGGGCGTCCCCGTGGTGGACGGCGTGGCTGCAGCCGTCGCAGCGGTCGAAGGACTCCTACGACTCGGGCTCGGAACGAGCCGGTCCGGCGAGTATGCCCCTCCGCCGAGCAAGCCCTACCAGGGCGCCCTGGCGCACTTCGGCCTGGCCGACCCACGGTAGTGTCGAATGCGCATCCTCCCTTGATCACCTCGCCACCATCGCGTCGGTGGTGTGGGACGGGCCGCACGCAGCCGGCGATCTGAGTCATCTGCGGGATACGGCCGCCGAACACGAGGAGGCCCTGCGCCGGCGCCGCGCCGCCGGGAGAGCCTGTCCTCAATCGTGCTCATCCCCCGGCGACAGGGTCCCGGCGGTACGCCCGGCGAAGCCTCGTCAGCTATGGGAGGGGGCGAGGTCGCCTTCGATGACGGTTTGGATGATCTGCGGTCGGTCCCACAGGGCCAGAACGTCGTTGGCGACGGCGACGACGGCCAGCGGGTCCTGCTGGCCGCGCACCATGATGGCGACTGCTGACAGGCTGCGCGGAACGGCGCCCGCATCCAACAGGACGCGCCACTCCTGCGGCCCGAGCTCCAGGTACTCCAGGCCGGTCAGGTTCGCGATCTCCAGCGGATCGGCGAGCGTTCCGGGGTAGGCGGCAAGGGTGCGCAGCCGCGGCAGCCCGGTAACGGGGGCGAGGCTGACCGGCTCGTCCTCCCACACGCCGATCGACAGGACCTCCAGGCCCGGGTGCGCTGCGGCCTGGACACTGGGCACGCTGCGGACGTTGACGTGGGCAACGACCGGCGGCAGGCCGGAGTCGGCCTCCTCCCTGTAGCGGCTGGGGCGTTCCAGGACGAGGTCGGTGAGGGAGTCGGCGAGCAGGTCGGCGCCGGTGCTCTCCTCATGGGACAGCAGGATGATCTGCCCGAGGTGACCGCGCGGGCCGGGAGTCAGGTCCACCGCCAACCGGTCCCCGCCGCCGTTGTCGCCGAACGCGATCCAGCCGGGCGAGCCGACCAGGCCCTGGACCGCGGCGCCGGGCCCGGTGACGACCGCGCCCTTCGCCCCGAACTGCCAGAGGAAGTGACGGGACGTCGCATCTGCGACGTACAGGTCATCCAAGGGGAACAACTCGCAACCGACTGCGTGGTACACGCCGCCGGCCCTCTCGTAGTCGCCCCAGTCCTCCCACCGTGCCCGAGTCACCCGGTAGAGCACCTTCAGTTCCTCGGGCAGCGGGACACCCAGTCGTGCCTCCGTGGCAGCGATCTCCTCCTGCGTTGCCCCGACGGCGTCGGGCAGCCGCTCACGCAGCGTCCGCTCCAGCAGCGCCAGATCCACTGACGGGGCCGGCACCGCTGCGGGCACCGGCTCGGGAAGGCGGCGCCAGGGCTCGGGGACCGAGCCCTCGACCAGGACCAGCGCCCCCGGATGGGCGCTGCCGATGCCCGACTCCACCGCCGGGCTCGGCCCGAGCAGATGGAACACCGTCCTGCCCGTTCCGGAGACTTCCGCCCGGAAGGAGATGTCGTCGATGCCGGCGTCAGCGAGCGCTCCCTGCACCCGCTGCACCGCGTCGAACTCATCCTGCACGTCCTCCACCTGGGCCGCACGGCCAGGAACCCGTCGCGGCCGCCGCAGAGCCAGACTCCAGCCGTGCCGGCCGATCCTCCCCGACACGCGCACCGACGCAGCACCGTGCCGGTCCGGACTGCTGTCCACCAGGAGCCGCAGCACGGGCGCCCACGTCGCGAAGTCATGTATCGAAAGCGAAGTGACCTTCTGATCAACCATGCGCAGACCCTACGCGCGACCACCGACACATGTCCCCGGAGAACCCGGCGTTCTGGCCGGCGGCGAGTTGGTCGGCGTGGTCGCGAGCGCCGTTCGCGCTGCACGCTTCGGAGGAGGCTGTCCGATGTCTTGCCGCCGCGTGCGCGCGGCTGGAACCCTCTGAGGGACCATCAACAGCCGTAGCGCCGTGGGAGGCCCTCCGCATGGATGTGCACCTGCACCCGCATGTCAGTGCACGCCGCCGTGCGGCACTCGGGGCCGCGCTGCTGGCGGCCACGCTCGCCGTGCTGCCGGCCTGCGGTGCCCCGCAGGACCTCACCGCTGCGGTCTCCTCCAGCAGCTCATCCGCCGCCGCGAGCGCGAGTTCCAGCCACACCACCGCTGCCTCCTCCGCGAACCCGAGCGCCTCGGAAAGTGCGCACCCGTCCGCAAGCGGGAGCGCCTCCACCAGGCCGAGCCCGTCCGCCACCCGCCCAGCCGGCGTGAGCGTCAAACCGAACCCGGCCCGCGCCGGGTCCGCTCTCACCCTCACCGTCTCCGGTTGCAAGGGCACCGGCGGCATCGGCTCCTCCACCGCCTTCAGCGCCGACGCGCCGCTCTCCCCCGCCTCCGGCGGCGGCAACCTGCTGACCGGCACCACCACGGTCACATCGACTGCCCTGCCCGGCACCTACCCCGTCGCAGCTGCCTGCGCCGGCGGCGGCACCGTGACCGGCACTCTCACGGTGATGGGCGCCCCACCCTCCAGCGGCCACATCGGAACCGGCGCCGGCGGCACCGTCACCCACAGCACCAACCCGGCACTCGGCCTCCTCGGCGCCCTGCTGCTCCTGGGCGGCGCCGCCGCCTGGTGGCGGGCACGCCCCCGCGCCAACGGACATGACCGTGCCCACTGACGACCCGCAGCGCCGCAAGCGCGGCAACGCGCTCCTCGTCGGCGCGGTGGGCGCGCTGCTCATCTGGATGGCCGCCCACGGCAGCCTCCAGACGGCCCCTCAGCCACCCCCCTCCGCAGCCCTGGCCCGCACCGTCGACGGACGCGGACCGCTGCCCGCTTCAGCCCCCGAACGTGTCCGCATCCCCGCCATCGGCGTCGACGCCCCCACCACCGTCCTCGGCCTGGCCGCCGACGGCCAGATCGCCGTACCCACCTACCGCCAGGCCGACCACATCGGCTGGTACCGCTACTCACCCGCCCCGGGCACCCCCGGCACCGCCGTCCTCCTCGGCCACGTCGACACCCCCACCGGCCGCGCCGTCCTCTACCGCCTGGGCCAACTCCGCCCCGGCGACCACATCCGCATCGACCGCCAGGACGGCAGCACCGCCGTCTTCACCGTCACGCGGATCGCCGCCTACACCGACAGCGCCTTCCCCACCAGCCAGGTCTACTCCCTCTCCAGCCCCCCACAACTCGCCCTCATCACCTGCGGCTACGGCTACGACCCCGCCACCCACCGCTACCTCGGCAGCATCGTCGCCTTCGCCCGCCTCACCACCTGACCGCCTCCGGAGGACGCACGGCCGCAGCCGTCTGGGGTGCCACCGGCCGGGCGGTCAGCCGCTGCGGCGGAGGGCTGCGATGAAGGCGGTTCCGTTCGGGGTGCCGACGCCGGTCATGGTGTCGTATCCCTTGGCGGTCACCTGCTCGGTGTCGGGGCGTTGCTGAACGTCGAAGACGTCGACGCCCGCGCTGGTGAAGGTGTCGTCGGGCGCGATGTAGACGGCCCGGTTCTGCTGCGGCGCGGACGTGCTGATCGGCAGGGTGTCGTGGAACGCCCGGGTGCCGGCCAGACGGTAGAGCAGCGGGTTGATGAAGCCGTACGGCAGCGTCTGTCCCTGCTGGGCATCGGCGACCAGGCCTGCGACCAGTGGGGTGGCCAGGCTGGTGCCGGCGCTTGCCACGGTGCGGTAGCGCCCGGGCTTCCCGTGGCTGTCCGAATCGGTGTAGCCGGTCAGCATGCCGGTGTCGGGGTCGGCGTCGGCGGCGATGTCCGGCACTGCCCGGCCGAGCACCGTCTGCTTGGCCACCCGCACCCGTGCCATCGACGCCGGGACGACGCCCTTCTGGTACGTCGGCTGCCGGTAGACGTCGCTGACGCCCCCACCGCCCCCGCTGACACCGAGGTCGGTCCACCTGCCGCCGTCCAGGGAGCCGTAGTCATCGGACCAGCCGGTCTCGAACACCCGGTTGCGCGCGGCCCCCACCCCCAGGGTGGTGCCGCCGACCGCCACTGCGTACGGGTCGGAGTCGGTGACGGTCAGGCCCGGGGTGTCACCGGAGGCGACGTACATGCCGACCCCCTCGGCTGCCGCCCGAACGTCGATGGCGTGCACGATCTGCGGAGCCACGTCTCCCAGCGGGATCTGCCACGAGTTCGACACGATCGAGGCCAGGGGGCGGTGTCCGTCCCCGGCCAGCACGGCCGAAGCCGCGTCCAGCAGCGCCTGGTCCTCGTCGCAGCCGGTACCCACCACCATCACCTGGTCCGCGCCAGGTGCCATGGCGTAGACAGCCTCGGAGTCCATCTCCGCCTCGACGTCAACGGCAGGCGACTGTGCCGCACGGTCCCTTGCCGGCGAGGGCGCGGTACAGGCGCTCCCTGCCTGGACCTGCCGGAACTGGGAGCGCTTCGGCAGCGGCAGCCGGTTGCTGCGGGCGTACGCGGTGAGCGTCTGGAACATCGCGGTCGGCGACTCGTCCTCGGTCAGCGCCACACGCTGGCCCCTGCCGGTGTCCCTCCACGTCGCCCCGTAGGCGGCCCGCAGTTGGGCCGCGGAGTACCCGCACACCGGCAGCGAGGCCCGGGTCAACCCCCGGTAGGCGGGATGCAGGGCATGCACGTGCTGCGCCCAGTACTGGCCGCACGTCGCCGGCTTGCCCGCTGACTTGCCCGCCGGCTTGCCCGCCGCTGGGCTCTGCGCAACCGACGCAACCGTGCTCCCCGATGCGACGGACGCGCTGCTCAGCCCGGTCACCCCCAGCACATCGGGGGCCAGCGACGCAGGCACCGACACCTGGCGGTCGTTGGAGGTGAACACCGGCGACCGGCCCGCCGACCCGCGTTCGGCGTCCCGGGGCTGGTACTGGCCGATCCGCACCTGGAAAGCGGACTCGAACGCCGAGACCGGCCCCGTCGCCGACACGAAGTCACGGCCGCCGTCGACCTGAACCCCCGTCAGCCCCCTGCCGATGAGCCACCCCATCACCGCCCCGACCTGCGCGGCCGTCGGACCGAACCTGGCGGTGTAGGCATCCGGGCTCAGGTAGCGGTGGAACTCGGGGCTGCCCGGCGTGGCCACCGCGTCCGCGGACGCGGCGGCGCGCGCCGCGTCCGGCCTGAGCCACACCTGGACCGTCAGTCGCTGCGACGCGGGCACGGCCCCCACCCAGACGGCAGAGCCCACCGCCGCGCGGACCGACCCGGGCAACGCGACAGTTGACGCGGTCCGCCCAGAACCCGACGCACCCGCGACGCCGCCGGACGCCACCACCGCCGCACAGGCCGCCATCGCAGCCACCGTCTGAAGAAAGCCCCTCACCAGCGCTCCTGTCCTACACGAACACAGCGCCCCACGGCCGCCGCTCTCCCCGAGTACAACGCAGTTCGCACACCCTCGGTTGCGGCAGCGTCGGCATCGGCGTTCAGCGTGAGCCCGCTCCCGACGAGCTGTGTTCCCGGCGGGCACCGTGCTGACGGGAAGTCACCGGTCGGTGGTGCCCGTGGCAGTGGCAGCATCCAGGCGTGCCTGCTCGGCGAGGTGTTGTTTGGCGGTCTCCCAACTGATCGGCAGCTCTTCCACCGGGAGCTCCCAGAAGGTGAAGTTCGAGCTCCGCATGGTGGGGCGCAGGACGCTCATGATGCTGCGGTGCGGCTCTGTCCCCGCGAACGCGTAGAGGGCGTCACGTCCCTCCCAGGCGGAGAGCGTGAAGAAAGTCCGCTTCAGTGGTTGGGCGATCAGGGACGCACCCAACGCGCCCGGTGCGGAACGCACCTGACGCCATGCAGCGAGCGACTTCAGGAAGAAGCGCGGCACGTCTTTGGCGGACCGCACCTCGAAGCGCGACGCCATGACGAACGCGCGAGTGTCGGGGGTGGCCGGGTTCGGAGTCGTCCAGGGCAGAGTTGGCATCGTGTTCCCCCGTTGTGAAGTTGGCGAGTGGCAGTATCCATATTAGACAGTTCGAGTATCCAAGGCCGCCCGCTCAGCCAGGCAGTCGTAGCCGTGGCCGGTTCACGCAGGCTCCTGATTCAGACGTCCCCGAAGTCGTCCACATCCCCGCTCGTCCGGACATCACCCGGGAGCTGACCGCGTTCGCCTCCGCGCTGGAATCTCGGCTGCGGCAAGCCGGGCGTTTTCGCGCACCTGTGGGTCGGGGTGGTGAAGGAACGGCTCGATCAGCAGCAGGGCCCGCGGGTCGTAGGTGGCGCCGAGCATGTAGAGGACGTATTCGAGGAGCTCGCGCTCCAATGTCGGCGTGGCGGTCGCCAGCGGTTCGATGAGGTCCAAGGGCAGGCGGTGGTGGTTGAAGGCCTCACTGATCGAATTCAGGGCGGACTCGCGGACCTTTCTCACCGGTTCGCTGACGGCCAGGCCGACCAGACGTCCGACGACCAGACGGGCGGTATCCGTGTCGAGTGCGGTGCCGCGCAGAAGGTCCCCGAGAGTATCGGCGGCGACATCCCGATGGTCCGGATCGCAATCGGTCAGCGCCTCAAGCGCCGTGATCATGTCGCTCATGCCAGCACCTCGGACCGCTCGACCAGGACGCCGTCCTCGAAGCGTGCACCAGCGTGGACGACAGGCACCAGATGGGCTCCGGTGATGGCGCGCGGGCTCTGGTGGCGGGGGGCCTGTTCAACGGGGAACCCAAGAGCGCGGGCCCGCGCGTGCAAGCGGCGTCGTTCGCGTCGTTCGGACATGGCAACACTCTGCCCGCCTCCGCGTGGCTGACGCCAACGCCGACGTGCGACACACTGACCACCGGCAGGCACCGAGGGCGTTGAGTGCGGTTCCGTCAGCACCCCGATGACGGAGGCCCGGATAGTCTGGGCCAGTGACTGAGCTCAAGGGGCCAATGGCCGTAGCGGAGATCCGCTGGCTGCCGGAATCGCAGGGCGGCAGGAGTTCGGGCCCACCGACCGCCCCGGTCTACGCGGCGACTGCCACGTTCCCAGGTTCTGACGCGCCGCTTCTCAGCATCCTGGTGGAACACATCGACCCTCAGCCACACGGCTTGGCCCTCGCCAACATCGGCTTCCTCGCCCCTGAGCTGGCCAGACCACACCTTCACGTCGGAGCTGAACTCCTGATTACCGAAGGCCCCCGAATCGTCGCTCACGCCATCATCCGCCACTCGCTGGCCAGTGCGTAGCACGGACTGAGTCAGCCCCGAACTAGCCTCGGGCTTTCATGAATGCGGGACAAGGCGTGAGGACCGGGCACCAGCCTGAGCCTGCTCCGCCCCCTGCTGGACCGTCCGAAACCGCCCCTTGCCACCTGGAGCCGTTCATGGCCGTTCACCGCGTCGTACCCAACATCCAGTCCGAGGCCGCCGAGCAGAGCCGGGAGTTCTACGGCATGCTGGGGTTCGAGGAGGTCATGAACCACGGCTGGATCATGACGCTCGCCTCTCCCTCCGCTCCGGCGGCCCAGATCAGCGTGATGGCCGAGGACCTGACCGCGCCGGTCGCCCCCGATCTGAGCATCGAGGTGGACGACGTCGACGCGGCCTACGCGGTGGTGCGGGCCAGCGGTGCGGAGATCGTGCACCCACTGCAGGACGAGGAGTGGGGCGTCCGGCGCTTCTTCGTCCGCGACCCGAACGGCCGAGTGGTCAACGTGCTGGGCCACCGCTGAGGACCCCGCACGGTCCGCCGCCGTAGTCGCTACCGGATCCTCATCTTTTCTTGACACGGTCCTCAGGACCGGCGCACAGGATGGGGGTCCAGAGGGATGCGGAGACCTGGACAGGTCCGGGTCGGCGGCTTGCTGGAGGCTCTCGTGAGTGACAGCCAGGGACAGTACGGTGCGGCGGGCACGGCAGGCGGCGGCTGGGGACCTCCCTATCCGCCGGGGACGCCGACGGCCGAACGGACCATGAGCGACTACCCGCCGCCGGCCTACGGGCCGGTCCCTCCTCTCGGCCCGCCGCCGAGGCGATCGCACAGGCGGGGCCGGCGGCTGGGCACATCGGTGATGCTGCTGGCCGCGGTGGGGGTGGGCATCGGGATCGACCATGCGTTCTGGCGTCCTTCCGCCGCAGCGCCGGCCTCGGCCTCGTCCTCGACGTTCGGCGCAAACGCGACCCCGCAGCCCGGCGCCTCGCTGCAGCCCGGGACAGGTGCGACCCCCTCCCCCGCCTTCCCCACCGCTCCGGCCACCCAGGGGGCCGGAGCGGCCGGCGGAGACTCGGCGGTGGCGGCCAAGGTCGAGCCGGCACTGGCGATCATCAACGTCACTCTCGGTTACCAGGACCTCCAGGCAGCGGGCACCGGCATGGTGCTCACCTCCAACGGCGAGATCCTCACCAACAACCATGTGATCAGCGGGGCGACTCAGATCTCCGTCACCGACGTGGGCAACAACCGCACCTACACCGCCTCCGTGGTCGGCTACGACGCCGCCGAGGACATGGCCGTGCTGCAGTTGCAGAACGCCTCCGGACTGACCACGGTGCAGATCGGCTCCTCCGCCAAAACCGCCGTGGGAGACCAGGTCACCGCCATCGGCAACGCCGGCGGGACCGGCACGCCCACCGCGGCGTCCGGCAGCGTGACCGCGCTGAACCAGTCGATCACCGCCGGCGACGACGCCACCGGCTCCTCCGAACAGCTGCACGGGCTGCTCCAGGTGGACGCGGACATCCAGCCGGGCGACTCCGGCGGCCCACTGGTGAACTCCTCCGGCCAGGTCATCGGGATGGACACGGCCGGCTCCGCCTCCTCCTCCCGATTCCAGCAGACCGCCACCCAGGGCTTCGCCCTGCCGATCGACACGTTGGTGCCGCTGGCCCAGCAGATCGAAGCAGGGAAGGCGAGCTCGGCCGTCCACATCGGAGCCACCGCGTTCCTCGGCGTCGAGGTGGGCAGCGGGAACAGCGCCGGCGGCAGCCAGGGCAACAGCGGCGGCCTGAGTGGCGGCGCCGGCAGCGGCACCGGCGTGAACGGCGCTGTGGTCACCGGAGTGATCAACGGCTCGCCCGCCGCGCAGACCGCGCTGGCGCAGGGCGATGTGATCACCTCCGTCGGCGGACAGACGGTGTCCAGTTCGGCGGCGCTGAGCACGGTCATGGCCAGCCACCGCCCGGGAGACAAGGTCACCGTGGTGTGGACCGACACCTCCGGCACCCAGCACAGCGCCTCCCTGGTCCTGGCCAGCGGCCCGGCGACCTGACGAGGCGCCAGGGCCGGCGCTCGGGCCGGTAACGGCCGGGCGCCGGCCACGTTGGGGACGACGGGCAGCAGCCACCACCGCGACACTGACAACCAGGCCTGCTTCAGCAGCAGCGGTCCGCAGCGCATCGATGACCGCCAGGATCACACCGACGGCGCAGACGGTGGCGCTTTCTCGTCGCTCTCAAGGTCACCGATGTATCCGGTCCCAGGGTCGGAGTACAGGAAGCCCGCGTTCACCCCGACGCCTACGCTGGCCAAGCCGTCGACTCGGTGACGACTCGACATCTGAGTAGGCGTACTCAGGCTCAGTGGGGCGAGTTGAGGCAGAGTACTCCCGTTGCGGATCACGATCACGGGGGGTGCGGAGTGAGTAGCGCGGGGACGGTGGAACCGACGTCAGGACGCTGGCGGCCGAGCGGGCGCACGCTGCGCGCGGCCGGTGCGGGGCTCGGTCTCATGGTGGCGCTGTTCTTCACCGAGTGGCTGCTGGTCTCCTCCTCCGCCTGCCGGAACGCCCCCGGCTGGGGCTGCCTCGGGGTGGTGGTGCTGTGGGACGATGCCACCCCGTTCGTGCTGTTTCTCGGCGCGTGGGCGGTGCTGCGGGTGCTCGGAGTGCGCCCGGCGTGGCTCACCGCGCTTCTCGGCACCGGCCTGAGCTGGTACCTGCTGCGGTATCTGACGGCGGTGAACAGCATCCCCTGGCTCCCGGGCGACGTCAGCTGGGCCCGGTTCGTGCTACCGACCGCTGCCTTTGCCCTCGCTGCGTGGTTCACCGCCTCGCTGCGCCCGTGGCTGCCGCGGGTGGCGGCGGTGGTCGCGCTGGCGCTGGTGGTGCCGGTGAACGCGTACGCCGTCTCGCAGATCGCCAGCAGCCAGGAGAACAGCGTCCTGTCGGCGAGCCCGGTCCCACTGCTGGGACCGCGGGTACCCGGCGGCTACCACATCGAAGGTGCCGGGACCGAGACCATCACCGGCCCGGTCTTCTTCTACCGCCTCGCCCCCGACGGCCAGACCGCCTCCACCATGGCGGAACTGCAGCACGAGATCCAGGTCACCGTCGCGCCGGTGCAACCGCGGTTCACCCCGCCGTCGCACTGCGCCGCGGTCAACTCCACCTACCCGGTCCCGGCCCCCGCCTGCATCGCCGTCGCGCCGGGGGTGTGGCGATCGGGGAACTCCCAGTACGTCTCCTACTACGTCCGGGTGGGCGACACGGTGGCGGACATCCAGGCCACCTCACCACCGGTGAGCGCGGCCGTGCTGACCGCGATCGCGCAGAGCATGAGCGTCCGTCATCCGTCCTATTTCACCGGAGGATGAGCCTGGGCGCTACCGGCCCTCGTCGGCGTTGAGCCAACGGTAGCGGTGGGCGGTGTTGGTGAGGATGTCCATCAGTTGTGCGGTGATGCCGAACCTTTCGCGGTTGATCTGCAGGGCGCGGGCCAGATCGCCGTCCCCGCCGCGTTCGGCGGCTGCCTTCCAGTCCGCGAGCATCTCGACGAGGTCGACCAGCGTCATGCCGTTGATCCCGTCGGGGAAGTGCTCCGGGTGGTGGCGGTTGTGCGCGTAGTGGTGGCGCAGCCCCTCGCCCATGGCTGCCACCACTGCCGCGTATTCCGCGGTGCCGTAGGTGGCTTCGTGCAGCCTGGGAACGCATTGGTCGTAGGTGGAGAGCTCGGGTTCGCGGGTCTTGCTCAGGTCGTGTTGCGTGGACCGGTCGATCAGCTCCTTGATCGGCTCGCCCATGAGTTCGGCGACGCGCAGGCTGTGGCGCAGGGTGTCGGCAGTGGAGTCGAACGGTGTGTCCATCGTGGTCCCCGCGTGATCGACTGGAGGGTTGTGACGGTCGTCGGATCAGCTGAGCTGCAGTGACCCTCCCGACAAGGGTTCAGCTCGGCGCGGGGTGTGTCCAGCGGCGGCGGTGAGTCAGTGCGGGGCAGGGCCGGTGCTGTTCCTGACGATCAGTTGGGTCGCCAGTTCGATGTGCAGGGCCTCGGCCTGGTGGCCCTCGAGTACCCGGATCAGGGCCGTGACGGCCAGCCGGCCGAGCTCCTGCAAGGGCTGGCGCACGGTGGTCAGGGTCGGGGTGGTGGCCCGGCTGACATCGATGTCGTCGAAGCCCACCACCGACAGGTCCTCGGGTACGCGCAGGCCGCGTGCGGCGGCGGCCTGAAGGACGCCGACGGCGACCTTGTCGTTGAAGCACACCACGGCGGTGGGGCGCGGGGACAGGTCGAGCAGTTCGCCGCCCAGGCGGTGGCCGGTCTCCGCGACCGGTTCCCCGGCCCGGACCAGCGCCGGGTCCGTCAGCGCTCCGACCTCGGCCAGGGCGGCGGCGTGGCCCGCCATCCGGTCCTCGCCGGCGGTCAGGGTCGGCGCCGCCGTGATCACCGCGATCCGGCGGTGGCCCAGGCCGGTGAGGTGCGCGGTGGCGGCGCGCGCGCCGGTCACGTTCGCCGCCGAGACGGACAGCACGTTGCGCGGCACCCGTACCCGTGGATCGATCACCACGAAGGGGGTGCCCGAGGCGCGCAGCGCCTCCAGGTCGGCGGCGGACTCCGGCGGCAGGACCAGGAGCGCCCCGGCGATGTCGCGCCGGCTCGGCAGGCGCCGCAGGACGGTGTCGTGGTAACCGGCACCGCCGGCGTCCAGCAGCACCTCGCGGCCGTGCAGCCGGAGCGTCTCGGCGGCGGCGGAGACGATCGGTCCGAAGAAGTCGGTGAGCTCGTAGGGGCAGCGCAGCAGTACCAGACCGCGCCGGGTGCGCGGACGCGGCTGCGCGTCCTGGCCCTCCAGTTGACGGACCGCCTCCTGGACCCGGCGGCGGGTCTCGACCGCGACGTGGGCGCGGTCGTTCAGCGCGCGGGAGACGGTGGCGGCCGACAGGCCCAGGTGCGCGGCCAGGCCGCGGACCGTGGCACGGCCGGGTGAGGGCCCGGTGATCTCCTGCTCGTGTTCCACGGCGACAGCTTAGGCCAGCGCTGACGTGCGGTGATGACACAGCTCCTTGACAGGTCTGGACCAAACTGGTTTCGTACATGGAACACATGTTGCAGAGAGCGCTCTACGACACATCATCGCAGGTCAGCCTCAGTAAATGATCTATACCAGAACGGCTTCTGCAACGTTTTCCGGGTCCATGTTTCAGAAACGCAATCCACCCATTGCGAAGGGTAGCCATGAAACATCTCCTCAAGGCCAGGAAGGCTGCGCGCCGGGCCGCAGTGCCCGGCACGGTCGTGGTCATGCTGGCCGCGGGCCTGTCCGCCTTCGGCGCCGGCAGCGCCCAGGCCGCCGTCTCGACCTCGTCCTGGTACAACCTGGTGGCCAACAACAGCGCCAAGTGCGTGGACGCCGCGGCAGCCGCCACCGCCAACGGCACCGCCGTGCAGCAGTACACCTGCAACGGCACCACCGCCCAGGAATGGGGGTTCCGCGCGGGCGCCGACTCCGGCTACTACGAGATCGTCAACTTCAACGGCGCCCAGCCGGCCGTCGACGTCAACGGCCCGTCCACCGCCAACGGAGCGGTGATCCACCTCTGGGCCAACGGCGGCTACAGCAGCCAGGAGTGGCAGCCGGTGCTGGAGAGCAGCGGGCGCTACCACTTCGTCAACCACTACAGCGGTCTGTGCCTGGACGTGCCCAGTGCCTCGACCGCCGACGGCGTCCAACTGCAGCAGTACACCTGCAACGGCACCGCCGCCCAGTCCTTCGCGCTGAACACGGTCGGCGGGGGCGGGGGCACCACCCCGCCGACCAACCCGAACAACCCGGACCTGGGGCCGAACGTCAAGATCTTCGACCCGTCGATGTCGGCGTCCTCGATCCAGTCGACCGTCAACTCGGTCTACAGCTCGCAGCAGTCCAACCAGTTCGGCACCAACCGCTACGCCCTGCTGTTCGAGCCCGGCAGCTACAACGTGGACGTACCGGTGGGCTTCTACACCCAGGTCGCCGGGCTCGGCGCCTCCCCCGACGACGTCTCGCTGACCGGCGGCGGGGTGCACGTGGACGCCGCCTGGTCGGGCGGCAACGCCACCCAGAACTTCTGGCGCGACGTGGAGAACCTCTCCGACACCCCGAGCTCGGGGACGCTGGAGTGGGCCGTCTCCCAGGCCGACCCGTTCCGGCGGGTGGACGTGCACGGCAACATGACCCTGGACGACTACACCTCGGGCAACTCCAGCAGCAACTGGTCCTCCGGCGGCTTCATCGGCGACTCGCGGGTCTCCGGCCAGATCAACTCCGGTACCCAGCAGCAGTTCCTGACCCAGGACACCAGCATGGGCAGCTGGGCCGGCTCCAACTGGAACATGGTCTTCGTCGGCGACAACGGCGCCCCCGGGCAGTCGTTCCCGACGTACACCAGCGTGTCCCAGACGCCGACGGCCAAGGAGAAGCCGTACCTGTACGTGGACTCCACCGGCCTGTACAACGTCATGGTCCCCGGGCTGCGCACCAACGCCACCGGCCCGGACTGGACCGGCGGCAGCACCGCGGGCACCTCGCTGCCGATCTCCCAGTTCTACGTGGTCAAGTCCGGTGACACCGCGGCCACCATCAACGCGGCACTCGCCTCCGGGCTCAACCTGCTGGTCACCCCGGGCGTCTACCACCTGAGCGCGCCGCTCAACATCACCCGCCCGGACACCGTGGTGCTCGGCCTCGGCCTGGCCACCCTGGTGCCGGACAACGGCGTCACCGCGATCACCACGGCCGACGTCGACGGCATCAACATCTCCGGACTGATCGTCAGCGCCGGTACCACCAACAGCTCCTCGCTGGTGCAGATCGGCCCGGCGGGCTCGACGGCCAGCCACGCGAGCGACCCGACCACGCTGTCGGACGTGTTCTTCCGCGTCGGCGGCGACGTGGCCGGCAAGGCCACCCAGTCCCTGGTGGTCAACAGCGCCAACACCGTCGGCAGCGACCTGTGGATCTGGCGCGCCGACCACGGCAGCGGGGTGGGCTGGAGCACCAACACGGCCGCCAACGGCCTGGTCGTCAACGGTGCCAACGTCACCATGTACGGCCTGGCGGTCGAGCACTACCAGCAGTACCAGACGCTGTGGAACGGCAACGGCGGCCGGACCTACTTCTACCAGTCCGAGATGCCCTACGACGTCCCCAACAACGCCAGCTGGACACCGGGCGGCGGGGAGAACGGCTACCCCTCCTACAAGGTCGCCAACTCGGTGACCTCGCACCAGGCCTGGGGCGTGGGCGTGTACTGCTACTTCAGCACCAACTCGGCGGTCGCGGCGGACCGGGCCATCGAGGTGCCGACCAGCGGCACCACCTTCCACGACATGGTCACGGTCTCGCTCGGCGGCACCGGCACCATCCACCACATCATCAACAACTCCGGTGCCCAGGTCTCCGGAAGCCCCACCGTGGCCTACCTGACCACAGGACCGTGACCACGGGACGGTGACCACGCCCCTGTGACCTCGATGCGCCGCCGCCCTGATCCTCCCCCCACCGGAACGCCGATGCGTTCCGCAGCGGCGGCGGCGCATCGACCTTCCTGCAAGCCCCCACGTTCGACCGCACCAGGAGGAACCTCGTGACATGGTCACGTAAGTGCAAGATGATCGCCGCCGTCACCGTGCCGGTGGCCGCGATGGCGACGGCCCTGACCGGCGCCGCCCAGTCCCAGGCAGCCGGCACCTTCCCGGCCCACTACGCCGCCCCGTACCTGGAGCTGTCCAGCAGCACCGTCGGCGACATGACGGCCGACATGAACGCCACCGGGCTGAAGTACTACACGCTGGCCTTCCTGATCCCCCAGTCCGGCTGCACCCCGCAGTGGGAGGCCGGCGGCAGCTCGCTGGGCGCCTTCACCTCACAGGTGAACACGCTGAAGTCGGCCGGCGGCAACGTCATCATCTCCTCCGGCGGCGCCGAGGGCGGCGAGCTCGCCGAGACCTGCACCTCGGTCACCTCGCTCACCGCCGCCTACGCCAACATCGTCAACACCTACGGCATCACCAAGCTCGACTTCGACATCGAGGGCGGGACCCTGGACGACTCCGCGGCCAACACCCGCCGCAACCAGGCGCTGGCCGCGCTCCAGGCCCAGAACCCGTCGGTGCAGGTCGACTACACCCTCGCCGTGGACCCCACCGGCCTGCCCAGTGAGGAACTCGGAGTCCTGCAGGGCGCCAAGAGCGCGGGCGTCAACGTCAGCACGGTCAACATCATGACCATGGACTTCGGCGACGGCCAGAACGCCTTCAACGACGCCGAGTCCGCCGCCCGGGGCACCGCGGCGCAGCTCGCCAGTCTGTACGGGATCTCCACCTCGGCCGCCTACGGGCGCCTCGGGCTGACCCCGATCGCCGGGCAGAACGACGACAACGAGAACTTCACCCAGGCCAACGCCAGCGCGCTGGAGAGCTTCGCCGCCAGCAACGGCGTCCAGGAGCTGTCCTTCTGGGAGGTCAACAGCTACGACAAGGGCACCGGCTACGCCTACTCCCGGATCTTCAACGCGATCACCGGCGGCACCACCACGCCCCCGCCGACCACCGGCGGCCAGATCACCGGCTACGGCGGCAAGTGCGTCGACGTGGCCGGGGCCAGCAGCGCCAACGGCACCGCGGTCCAGCTCTACACCTGCAACGGCACCAGCGCCCAGCAGTGGACCTCCTCCAGCGGAACGCTCCAGGCACTGGGCAAGTGCATGGACGTGACCGCGGCCGGCACGGCGAACGGCACCCAGGTCCAGCTCTACGACTGCAACGGCACCGCCGCCCAGCAGTGGACGCACCAGTCCAACGGCGAGCTGGTGAACACGGGCTCGGGCAAGTGCCTGGACGCGACCGGCCCCAGCTCCGCCGACGGCACCCGTCTGCAGATCTGGACCTGCGCCGACTCCGCCAACCAGCAGTGGACCCTGTCCAGCTGACACCTGGTCACCACAGTAGAACGAACTGAGCGTCGAGAGCGCCTCCCCGGGACGCCGCCCCTGCGGTACCCCGGGGAGGCGCCTCGACGTTCGGCACCGCCACGGTCGCCGTCGGCCTCTCGCCCCGTCAGCGGCCGCCCGGCGCGGGGGCGAAGGGCCCGTCCAGGGCTGCCCACTGCAGGAGCATGATCGTCTTCCCGTCGGCGATGCGGCCGTCCCGGGTCATCGCGAGGGCATCGGCGAAGGGCAGTTCGAGGACCTCGATGTCCTCGCCGTCCTCCTCCAGTCCGCCGCCGGCCCCGGTGCGGTCGGCCGGGGTGTAGGGGGCGGCGAAGAAGTGGAGGCGTTCGGTGACCGAGCCGGGGCTCATGTAGGCGTCGAGGACGTGGGTGAGCGGGCCCAGGTGACGCCGAGTTCCTCGGCGCACTCGCGCCGGACGGCGGCGGGCGGGTCGTCCGCGTCGAGCAGACCCACGGCGGCTTCGACGAGCATGCCGTCGGGGTGGTCGTTGACGTAGGCCGGGTAGCGGAACTGACGGGTCAGCAGGACGCGGCCGCGTTCGGTGTCGTAGGGCAGGACGACGGCGCCGTCGCCGCGGTCGTAGGTCTCGCGCTGCTGGGTCTCCCAGCGTCCGTCGCGACGGCGGTAGTCGAAGGTGGTACGCCGGAGGACGTGCCAGCCCTGGGAGGTGAGCTCGACGTCGCGCACCCGGACGTCGGGGTTGCGGTCCAGGCCGCGCCCGGCCCGGTCGAGGTGGGTACGGCCGCGGTGGTCGGGAACGTCTACGCCGGGGCGGGCCGTCACCTGGCCTCCTGCGGGGATGAGCATGGGTTGGTCGTTCACAGGCGCTACGATACATGCAGAAACGTGCAAGAACAGGAGAGAGTGCGGATGCTGGCTGCTGAACGGCGCGACCATCTACTCGGCCTGCTCGCCCGCGAGGGCAAGGTCGTCGCCAAGGACGTCGCGTCGGACCTGGGGATCTCCGAGGACAGCGTGCGGCGCGACCTGCGCGACCTCGCCGCCGAGGGGCTGTGCCAGCGGGTCTACGGCGGAGCACTTCCGGTCTCGCCGGCGGTGGCGGACTACGCCGCCCGGCAGAGCGTGGCCCCGGACGGGAAGCGGAGGGTCGCCGCTGTGGCCGCCGCCCTGGTGCGGCCGGGCAACGCGCTGATCCTCGACGGCGGCACCACCGCCCTCGCCGTCGCCCAGGCGCTCCCCCAGGACCTGGTCTGCACCGTGATCACCCACAGCCCGACCATCGCAGCGGCCCTGCTCGACCATCCGCAGGCGGAGCTCTTCCTGCTCGGGGGCCGCATCTTCAAGCACTCGGCGGTCGCCTGCGGCGCCGCCGCGGTCGAGGCCGCACAGAACGTCTCCGCCGACCTGTGCCTGCTCGGCGTCACCGGCGTGCACCCCGAAGCGGGACTGACCACCGCGGACGCCGAGGAGGCCGCGATGAAGCGCGCCCTGGCCGCGCGGGCCGCGGAAACCTACGTCCTCGCCTCCTCGGAGAAGATCGGCACGGCTTCGCGCTTCCGCGTGCTGCCCTGGGAGAAGGTCAGCGGACTGATCACCGACGCCGACCCCCATGACGCACTCGTCGAGCAACTCGCAGCGCACGGCGTGGAGATCCTGGCAGCCGGCTGACGGCCACGGCCCGGACGCGGCGTCAGACCGCGGTCGGGGGTGAAAGCAGCGCGTCGATCTCGGCCAGTTCCTCGGGGGTCGGCACCCACTCCCCCGCGGCGGCGTTGGCGCGCACCTGCTCGGCAGTGCTCGCCCCGGCGATGACCGAGCCGCAGCCAGGCCGTGCGGCCAGGGCCCCCACGCCGATCTCCAGGACGCTCCGGCCGTGCGCCTCGCCCCAGGCGGCGAGGCGCTCGACCGCGTCGAGGCCGGCCTCGGTCACCCGCTCGGGTCGCGACTGCAGGCGCGAGCCCGCGGGCACGCCGGTGGCGCGGCGTACCTTGCCGGTCAGCAGTCCGTTGGCGAGCGGGAAGTACGGCAGCACACCCAGGCCGTAGTGCACGGCCGCGGGCACCACCTCCTGCTCCACCCGGCGCTCCAGCAGCGACCACTCGTTCTGGGCCGAGACGAACGGCACGGCCCCGGTCTCCCGGGCCACGTGCGCGGCCTCGGCGATCTGCCAGCCCGCCAGGTTGGAGTGTCCGATGTAGCGCACCTTGCCTTCGCGCACCAGTTCGCTGAGCGCGGCCAGCGTCTCGGCGATCGGCGTGCGCGGGTCGGGGGTGTGCAACTGGTAGAGGTCGATGTGGTCGGTCTGCAGGCGTCGCAACGACTCCTCGACCGCACGCCGGATGTAGGAGCGCCCGCCCTTGGCCCCGGCCGCGGGCCCGTACCCCATGTCGATCCCCTGGTGGCCGAACTTGGTGGCCAGCACGACCTCGTCACGTCGCCCCTTCAACGCCTGGCCGAGCAGCGTCTCGGAACCGCCCTTGGCGCCGTACATGTCGGCGGTGTCGAAGAGCGTCACCCCGGCGTCGATCGCCGCGTCCACGACCGCGACTGTCTGTGCCGCGTCGAGCCTTCCGCCGAAGTTGTTGCAGCCCAGCCCCACCACGGAGACCAGGAGTCCACTGTTGCCAAGGGTTCGATAGTCCATGCGGCCACTCTAGATCGGGCACGGCAACGGGACGTGTCGGCCCGTCACCCGGTCGGGCGCCGGAGGGGCGCACGCGTCGGCGAGTCCTTGACGGATCCCGCAAGGGAGGAAAGCATCGCGGGGGAACACGACGAGGAGGACCGGGATGGGGACGGACCAGGCAGCTCTCGTAGCCGCCCTGCACGAGGCCGAGCAGAAGCTGCAGGCCGCCGTTCGATCCGGGGACAGCGAGGCGCTGGACCAGCTCCTGGACGACCGCGTCCGCTACACCGGGCCCGACGGCCGCGTCCTCACCAAGGCGGACGACCTGGAGGCGCACAGGTCGGGCGCCCTGGCCGTGGCGGTCTTCGACCAGCAGGACCTGCAGGTGACCGTGGTCGGCTCGACCGGGATCACCCTCGTCCTGGCCGGGTTGCAGGGCACCGCGGGCGGACAGCCGTTCGCCGCGCGCCTCCAGTACACCCGCACCTGGGTGTACGCCGATGACGCCTGGCGCGTCCTGGCCGCCCACGCCAGCGCGGTGCCCGACCTCGACGGGCCGCCCTCCGCGGGCTGAACCCCGAGGAGCCGTCCGGGTCGGGCGGCCCGGGCTCAGATCTGCTCGCGCACCAGTTCCTCCAGCAGCGTCAGCGCGTCCTGCATGCCGTCCTCCATGCCGGAGTTCAGGTGCGCGTCCCGGTTCGCCCGGCTCTGGTGCTCGACCAGCATCTCCAGGTAGGTCCGGCCGTCCTTCTCGGTGAACGTCGTGGTGTTCACGGCCTTGGCGTCGGGGACGCCGGAGAAGGTCTCCGTGGTGACCAGGCGCTCGTCCGGGACGACCTCCAGGTACTCGCCGTAGAAGGCGAACTCGTAGCCGTTGAACGCCTTCGCCGCCCAGCGCCAGTTGCCGCCGACGCGTACGTCCATCTCGACGTCGGTCACCTCCGAGCGGTTCGCGTGCCACCAGCGGCGCAGCAGCTCCGGGGTGGTGAAGGCCTGGTACACCAGGTGCCGGGGCGCGTCGAATTCGCGCGTGATCAGGATCTGGGTGTCGGTGGGGGTGGTGACGGTGGCCCGCCGCTGGTTCGCCGCAGTCATGATGTCCGCTCCTCGTCCGTCGTTTTCGATGTCGCCGGCCGCGATCCCTGGCGGTCGGCCTGCGCCTGCTCTGCCTTCAGGTCCTCGAGCACCGCGTCCAGGCGCTCGAAGCGTTCGGTCCAGAGCCGCTCGTAGTCCTTGACCCATTCGAAGACCTGGCGCAGCGGCGCCGGCTCGAGCCGGTATATCCGCTGCCGGCCCTCGTCCCGGACCTGGACCAGCCCGACCTCGCGCAGGACCCGCAGGTGCTTGGAGACCACCGGCTGCGCCACGCCGAGCTGCTCGACCAGGTCGTTGACGGACCGTTCGCCCCGCGCCAGGGCGTCGAGGATGTCCCGCCGCCGGGGTTCGGCGACGGCGTTGAACGCGTCCGTCGTGGTCGCAGCTCTCGCCATGGCTCCATCGTATGCCAATATGGACATACGTCAATCGGTACGTGGCCGTGGTCGCTGCACGGCTGGAACGTCAGAGCTGGAGCAGGCGCTTCTTCGCGGCCGCGAACTCGGCGTCGTCGAGCGCGCCCGAGTCGTGCAGGGCGGCAAGCCGCTCCAGCTGGTCGAGCAGTTCGCCGCCCTCCCCTGCGGGTGGCGCCGGTTCGGTGGGAGCGGAGGCTGACACGGCCGCCCTGATCGCGCTGCGCAGCTTCTCGGTGAACTCCTCCGCCTCCTCCAGGCCTTCCCAGCGGTGCGCCCCGCTCAGGGCGACCACTTTGAGCACCATGCCGCTCAGCCGGGTCGACTTGAGCTCGACATGGGTGATCCCGGTCAGCGGCACCGGCACTCCGGGCCGCCCTTCCTTGAGGTAGAGCAACCGGTGCGTGGTCACCAGCAGTGCGCCCTTGGCCCAGTCGTCCTTGCCACGGCAGGCGGTCAACGCGACCGGCTGCTCGCCGGGCAGCGCATCGGCCTGCGCCGCCCTCGCCGCCTGTGCCGCCTTCGGCAGCCGCTTGGACGCGCTGTCGCCGAGCGCGTCCGCGGCAATGTCCGTCACCAGGTCACTCCAGTCCATGCTCCCCAACCTACGGTGTTCCCACGTCCGATTGCTCGCCTCGCACCGGATACGGGTCACGCCGAAGGGACGCCTCCGCCGCCACGGAGGGCACGCAGGCCGGTGCGGATTTCGTCGACCAGGATCTCGGGCTGCTCCAGGGCCGCGAAGTGGCCGCCCTTGTCGGCCTCGCCGCAGTGGATCAGATTGCTGTAGGTGTCCTCGATCCAGATGCGCGGCAGGCGTGGGATGTCCTTCGGGAAGACGGTCACGGCGACCGGAAGCGACACCTTGGGGCCGGCGAGGGTGGCCGATCTGTTCTCCCAGTAGATGCGGCCGGACGACGCCGCGCTGTTGGTGAACCAGTAGAGGGATATCGCGTCGAGCATGTCGTCCGTGCCGACGGCGTCCTCGGCGAGCCCGTGGTTGTCGGTCTTGGACTGGAACTTCTCGTAGATCCAGGCTGCCTGGCCGGCGGGAGAGTCCGCCAGGGCGAATCCGACGGTCTCCGGCTTGGTGCCCTGGAGGTGGTTCGACCCGCCGAGTTCGCCGGTGTAGCGGGCGAGGGTCTCCACGGCGTAGCGCTGTTCGGGCGACAGGGTGTCGGTGTCGGGGATCTGCGCGGGAAAGGCGTACTGGGTGTTCAGGTGGATTCCGAGCAGCCCCTCAGGTCGCATCGCCCCGAGGGCGGTGGTGACGACGGCACCCCAGTCACCGCCCTGCGCGGCCCACCTCGTGTAGCCGAGACGCTTCATCAGCTCCGTCCAGGCACTTGCGATGCGCGCTACGTCCCACCCGGTCCGCGTGGGCTTCTGGGAGAACCCGAACCCAGGGAGCGAGGGAACGACGACGTCGAACGCATCGGCGGCGTCCCCTCCGAACGCCACCGGATCGGTCAGCGGGCCGATCAGCTTCAGGAACTCGACGATCGAGCCGGGCCATCCGTGCGTGAGGATCAGCGGCATCGCGTCGGGATTCCTGGACCTGACGTGGATGAAGTGGATGTCCAGCCCGTCGATCTCGGTCAGGAACTGGGGGAAGCGGTTGAGCTCGGACTCGAAGCGCCGCCAGTCGTAGCCGTGCTCCCAGCGGTCGACCAGGGATCTCGCGTTCTCCAGGCGAACCCCTTGCGACCAGTCGTCCACCGTTTCCGGATCCGGCCAGCGCGTCCTCGCCAGTCGCTGCTTCAGATCGTCGATCTCCGCATCCGGGATCGAGACGGTGAACGGACGGACGAGGGTCGAGGCCGGCAGTGTCGGCGGCGGCGTGGGTGCGGTCATGGCCTTCTTCTCTCCTCCTGTGCTGCCAGGCACAGCGCGGCTTTTCATTGCACACTGCTGTGCAATCTACTCCACTGCACAGTGCTGTGCAACAATGGCGCTGTGCCTACCGAGTCCTCCCGTCTGCGCTCGATGAACGAGACGCGCGATCGCATCCTCGACGTCGCCCTCGATGTGCTGGGAGAGAACCCCGACGCCGGCATGGGCGACATCGCCTCCGCCGCCGGCGTCGTCCGTCGTACGGTCTACGGCCATTTCCCCTCCCGCCTCGACCTGATCCGGACCCTCACGGAACGGGCCGTCACCGAGATGACGGGCGTGCTCACCGAGGTCAACGCCTCCGACGCGGCAGCGGACGCGACATGGGTCCGGTTCATCGCCCGGGTCTGGCCGGTGGCGCACCGCTACCGGGTGCTGTTGGCGCTGCGCCGTGGCGAGTACGGCGAGGCGATCCACGGCCTGCTCGGGCCGCTCGACGAGCTCCTTGCCGACCTGGTGGAACGGGGCCAGGACGGCGGTGTGTTCGCGCAGCACCTGCCGGCGGGCGTTCTGAGCCAGGTCGCCTACGGCGTCGTGTTCGCCATCGCGGACAGCGACCTGTCGAACAGGACCCCAGGTGCCCGAGCTGCGACGATCACGAGCCTGCTGATGCTGGGAGTTCCCGAGGCGCGAGCGGTCGCTCTCGTCGGCGACCAGCCCTGAGCCGCAGCTCTTGAGCGGTACCGAGGATCAGGCCGGGCCGCACATCGTGTCGACGACGCTTCTCACCAGGGCGGACAGCTCCTCGGGCTTGCTGTCCCGGGCGAGCTTGCCGTAGAGGACCAGCGAGGCCAGCCCGTGGACCAGGGCCCATGAGCCGGCCATGAACGCCGCCTGCTCGTCGGCCGGGCGCGTGTTCACCGCGGCCACGCGCGCGGACAGCACGGCGTAGGTCTCATCGGCGGCCGCGCGGGTCTCGGGGTGCCGGACGTCGCAGGGGCGGGCGAACATCAGCCCGAAGAGCGCCTGGTGGTCCAGTGCGTAGCGGACGTAGGCCTGCGCCAGCGTGACCAGTTCCTCCCCGGGGGCGGCGGTGGCCTCCGCCGCCAGCAGGGTGCGGCGCAGGTCCTGGAAGCCGTGCGTGGCGAGCGCGGCCAGGAGGTCGTCCTTGTCGGGGTAGTGCCGGTAGGGGGCGTTGGGCGAGACCCCGGCCCTGCGGGCGACGGCTCGCAGCGACAGCGCCGCCTCGTCGCCCTCCTCCAGCAGTTCGAGCGCGGCGTTCAGCAGGGCGGCGCGCAGATCGCCGTGGTGGTACGCGTCGCGGGCCGTTGCCACCTGATCCACCCTTCCTCCAGGTGCTGCCAGTGTAGGCACCGCCAGGGGCACCACCGCCCGCCAATGTTGACACTGCACACTTCGCGCGCCTAATGTGTACAGCGTTTACATCCGGGGTCGCCACATGCACCCCTCATCTCGCGAGCACCCTGGAACAGGCCCTTGTCCATGCAGACCGCAGTAGAAGCCGCCACCCGACCAGGAGTCCGCGACCGGTCATCGCTCCGCTGGTGGGTCCTCGCCGTCGTGGCGACGGCCCAGCTGATGGTGGTCCTGGACACCACCATCGTGAACATCGCACTGCCGTCGGCCCAGAGCGACCTGGGCTTCTCCAACGGAGACAGGCAGTGGGTGGTCACCGCCTACGCCCTCGCGTTCGGCAGCCTGCTGCTGCTCGGCGGCCGCATCTCCGACATGTTCGGCACCAAGGTCACCTTCCTGGTCGGGCTGGTCGGCTTCGCCGGGGCCTCCGCCCTCGGCGGCGCCGCAGGCAGCTTCGAGAGCCTGGTCGTCGCCCGCGCCCTGCAGGGCGTCTTCGGCGCACTGCTCGCCCCGGCCGCCCGATCCGTCCTGACCACGACCTTCACCGACGGAAAGGACCGGGCCACCGCCTTCGGCGTGTTCGGCGCCGTCGCCGGCGCGGGCGGCGCCATCGGGCTGCTGCTCGGCGGACTGCTGACCGAGCACCTGAGCTGGCGCTGGACCATGTACGTCAACCTGGCCTTCGCCCTGCTCGCCTTCGTCGGCGGTGCGCTGCTGCTCAAGCGCTCCGGCCGGAACCGGGACGCCACCCTGGACGTGCCCGGCACCGCGCTGGTCTCCGCCGGCCTGTTCGGCATCGTCTACGGCCTGGCCAACGCCGAGTCGCACTCCTGGGGCTCCGCCGACACCTGGGGATTCCTGGTCGCCGGCACCGTGCTCCTGGCCGCGTTCGCCTGGTGGCAGGCCAGGGCCACCAACCCGCTGCTGCCGCTGCGCGTGCTGCTGGACCGCAACCGCGGAGCGTCCTACCTGGCCGTACTCGTCCTGGGCGCGGGCATGTTCGGCGTGTTCCTGTTCCTGACCTACTACCTGCAGCAGACCCTCGGCTACACGCCGGTCAGGACCGGCCTGGCGTTCCTGCCCATGGTCGGCGTCATGGTGATCATGTCAGTGCTGTCCACGACCGTGCTGGTTCCGCGCCTAGGCCCGAAGCCGGTAGTGCCGCTGGGCATGGGCCTCGCCGCAGCCGGCCTGGTCTGGATGACCTCCCTGGGACTGCACAGCAGCTATGCCGGGCACATCATGCCGGCGCTGCTCGTCTCCGGGGTGGGCATCGGGCTGGCCACCCCGCCCGCGATGAGCCTGGCGACGTACGGGGTCGCGGCGCAGGACGCCGGAGTCGCGTCCGCCGCCGTCAACACCATGCAGCAGGTCGGCGGATCCATCGGCACCGCGCTGCTCAACACCCTGGCCACCACCACGGCCGTCCACTACCTCGTCGGCCGCAACCCCCGCGACCCCCTGACGCTCGCTCAGGCCGCCCTGCACGGCTACGCCACGACCTACTGGTGGTCCGCCGGCTTCTTCGCGCTCGGACTGCTCCTCAGCCTCCTGCTGTACCGCCGCGGCGCGACCGGCCCTGACCCCGTCACCGTCGCCGCGCCGGTCACGGAACCTGCGACGGACCTTGCGAAGGAGGGCAGCTGACATGCGGGCGTTTGTGATGACCCGGTACGGGGACGCGAGCGCGATGGAGATGCGCGACGTCCCCGAACCGACGGCGGGCCGGGGCGAGGTGCTCATCCGGGTACGCGCCGCGGGACTGAACCCGATCGACTACAAGGTGCGCCAGGGAGCGATGCGGTTGGTGCACCGCCTCGACCTGCCCCAGGTCGCGGGAAGCGAGCTGTCCGGGGTGGTCGAGGCGGTCGGCGCCGGCGTCACCCGGTTCGCGGTCGGCGACCGGGTGTTCGCCCGGGTGGACAAGAAGAAGCTCGGCGCCTTCGCCCCCTATGCCGTCGTCCACGAGACCCTGGTGGGGACGATGCCGCAGTCGCTGGACTTCGCCGACGCGGCCGGCCTGCCGCTGGCCGGGTTGACCGCGCTGCAGGCGTTGCGCGACGAGCTGGCCGTCACCGAGGGCGACCGGGTGTTCATCTCCGGCGGAGCCGGGGGCGTGGGCACCCTCGCCATCCAACTGGCCGTCCGGATGGGGGCGCAGGTGGCCACCACCGCGTCACCGCGCGGCCAGGAACTGGTGCGCTCCCTCGGCGCCACGACGGTCATCGACTACCGGCAGCAGAGGTTCAGGGACGTGCTGAGCGACTACGACGGCGCGCTCGACCTGACCGGCGGGCGGGACCTGTCGGACAGCTTCGCCATCCTCAAGCGCGGAGCCCGCACCGTCTCCGTCGCCGGACTCCCCCAACCCGCCAACGCCCGCGCGGACTTCGACGCGGGCCCACTGGTGGCGGCCGCACTGTGGGCAGCCGGCGCCAGGATCCGCCACCGGGCCGGGCGGAGCGGAGTCGGCTACCGGTTCCTCTTCATGCATCCCAGCGGGGCCGACCTCGACCTGCTGGCCGGCCCGGTCGACCAAGGGGAGCTGCGGACGGTGACCGACCGGGTCTTCCCATTCGAGCGGATCGCCGATGCCTTCGCCCACCTCGAACAGGGCCACGCCAAGGGCAAGGTCGTGGTCCGGATGTGAGTGGAGCCGAGCGGCGGCCCTCGGGGCTATCTCCGTGGCCGGGAGCCGCACCAGGGACCGTGCAGGGCCGGATGCGCGACCCGGTCCGGGCGGCGGTAGCCGTCCCGGTGCAGTGCGTGGGCGAGCTCGGCGCGTTCGAGGGCCGCGCGGTTGCGGCGCTCGCGCCGGGTGGGGTCAGGGCCGGGGTGCGTCGGTCGGCCCGTGTCGGTGGGGGCGTGGAGGACGATCAGGCCGGCGCCCAGCACCGTCGCTGCGGCCAGCGGCAGCCACAGTGCGGCCGCCGACACGCTGAGCGCGGCGGTGATGGTCAGCGGGGCCAGCGCCCGGCCGAGGCCCAGCGACAGCTGCCAGCGCGCGATGACGCGTCCGCGCAGATGGGGCGGGGCGGCGTCGATGACCAGCGCCGTGCCGACGCCGGTGTAGAGGATCTCACCCAGGGTGTAGGGGACGCAGACCAGCGCGACGGCCCCCGCACCCGCGTTGCCGTGCCCGCTGCCGGCGAGGAGGAATCCCAGGTAGGAGGCCGCCAGTACCCATCCGGCCAGGGCGAAGACATGGCGTCGCGGCCGCCGCGACGACCACAGCACCACCGGGAGCTGGGCGAGGATGACCATGGCGGTGTTGCCGACGAAGACGCCGGAGGACCACGCGGGCGCCGCGTGCATCCGGGTGACCAGCACCACCGGCAGGGCGACTTCGAGGATGTCGAAGCAGAACGCGAAGGGCAGGTTGGCCAGGTTCATCAGCGTCAGCCGACGGAGTACCGGACGGTCCAGGTCCCCGACACGGGTCGTCAGGGATAGTGAACGGGGCGCTGCGGCGGTGCCGGCGCTACCGGCCGTGCCGGCGATCCGGACGGTCGAGACCAGGGCCGCCGAGATCAGGTATCCGGCCGCGGTGCCGACGGCCAGCCAGCGCATGCCGACCCCGCCGGAGCTCACCGCGACGGTGGCCAGCAGGGCGCCCGCACCCGTGCCGGCGTTGCCGAGCGAGCGCAGTGCGGCCAGCACCGCGTCGCGCTCGTAGCCGACCGACAGGTCCCCGATGATCGCGGCCTGCCCGATCGGCGCGGCCTGGTTGCCGATCCCCTGGAGCAGGCAGCACCACAGGAATCCGTCCGCCCCGGGGACCAGCAGCAGCGCGAGCAGCCCCGACGCACGAAAGGTCAAGGTGGTGGCCATCAGCGCCCGGCGGGCTCCGCGGTCGACCCAGCGGCCGGCGAGCGGCACCAGGGCGATGCCGACCAGGAAGCCCACCGACAGTGCCAGGCCTGCTCGGCCCGCACTGATGCCGCTGATCGTGACCGCGTACAGGAGCAGGAACGGTCGGATCAACCCGCCGCCCAGGGAGGAGACCAGCGCCGCGCAGGCGTAACGGCCCCCGCCCAGGCCGCGCAGCAGCTGGGGAGTGGTGAGTCTGGTCGGCGGCGGTGGCGGTGGAGCGGTGGCTGTACCGGCAGTGGTGGGCATGCAGCCACGATCGGTGCGGGACCGAGTTTCCCCCGCGTGGATTGACGATGGTCGTCAATCCACGCGGTCGTGGTCCCGGGCAGGTACGAGGATGGCGTCATGAGCGTCAGCATCGATGTGTCCGACCTGGCCGCGGACGGGTACCTGTTCGCGCCCTCCCCCTTGGCCGAGCTGGGGTCGGCCCTGCACCTGCTCGTGGAGCCAGCCCACCACGCCCAACAGGCGGGCTGGATCACCGCGTCCGCCACCCAGATCGACCCGGACCTGATGGACCGCGTCATCACCGCCGACTACCTTTGGCGCACCTCGCGATCGGACATGCTGCTGCCCGCCCGGCCCAAGCAGACCCTGGTCGAGGAACTCGACGTCCTCGACGAGCTGGACGACGAGACCTGGGTGCACACCGCTCTGATGACCAGCAGCTGCGGTGTCGTGCCGCTGCGCGAGGACCTCGGATCACCGCTCACCGACGACACCGCCCGCCGCATCGCCCGCGAGCGGGCGGCCGCCCGCGGGAGCAGGCAGCTCGACTTCGTCGACTACGTCCTCACCGATCCGCCGACCGCCAGGAGCTGGCTGCGGCGCCTGCTCGAGGACTGCGCGACCGGGTTCTTCAACACCGCGTGGCGCACGGTGGCCGGGCGGCTGGGCGTCGACGCCCGTCACAAGCGCGACCTACTGGCCAGGCACGGACTGCAGCGCACCCTCGCCGCGATCTCCCCCGCGGTCACACTGTCGGCGTCCGGCGGACACATCGTCGTCGACAAACTGCAGGACCGCACCACCAGCTCCGCCGGGACCGGGCTGACGTTCATGCCCAGCGCCTTCTCCCACCCGCACCTGCTCGTGGTCCACGCGCCCGGCCGGCAACCGGTGATCAACTACCCGATGCTCACCACTCCCAGCGAACCCTCGCTGTCCGTGGCGACCGTCCAGGACCGGCTGCACGCCCTGGACCACCCGGTCCGGCTGCGCCTGCTGCGCAGCATCGCCCGCGGACCGCAGACCACCGCCCAGCTCGCCGACGTCTGGCTGCTCACCCCGCCCGAGGTCTCGCGCCACCTCGCCATCCTGAAGAAGGCGGGCGTCATCACCTCCACCCGGACCGGCCGCTACGTCAGCTACGAACTCGACCTGCCCGCCAACGCACGCCTGGGCACCGACCTGATCCAGGCCCTCCTCCGCTGAACACCGTCCTCAGCCACCCGAGCCGATCTCAGACACCGGGTGCCGCAGGCACCTCACCGGTTCCAGCGGCGTCCCGCCGTGTCGGCATCGGGTTGCGCGTCCCCGCAGGTCGTGGCGGTGTCGTCCCGGGAATCCGTCATCCGGTGGGCGGCTCTTGCTCCTGGGCGCCGTCCCGAACAGGATCGGCGTGCTCCGGGCCGAATCAGGATCGGGCCCGGCACCCGGAACACCCCTTGTCCCAGGAGGAGATGCACATGAGGAAGCCCCAGCGACTCGTGACCGGCGTGGCGGCTCTCGCACTGATCGGGGGCGCGACGGCGGTTGCCGCGGTCCCGGCCCAGGCTGCGACGTCGGCTGCGGTCGGCTGTCAGTTCCCGACCGGCACCACGGGCACGACGGGCACCAACGCGCACGGTCTCCCGGAGTTCTCCGGTGGCTCGACCTTCACCAAGCCGAGCACGTCCAGCACCACCTGCCACGACCTGAACGTGTGGAAGGGCAAGTCGGGCGTCAGCTACGAGGGCTGGCTCTACTACGGCAACGGCAACTGGGGCGCGTGCACCGCCGGGTACGTCAAGTACACCGGTAGCCCCATCGTCCTGTGCACCGACGTGCTGGCCGGCACCGTCATGGGTGTGACCTCCAGCAGCGGTGCGGGCCAGAGCATCACCATCGAGGACTGACCTGGTCCGACGGGCCGCTCCGGCTCCGGCAGGCGGCGGCCTGCCGGAGCGCGGACTTAATCGGAGCCGGGTTCAGGACGGGGCCAGGACGCAGAACTCGTGGCCGTCCGGGTCGGCCAGGCACTTCCACCGCACGTCGCCCTGGCCGAGGTCGATGTCGACGGCGCCCAGGGCCCGCAGCCGGGCCACCTCCGCCTCCTGGTCGTCACCGGGATAGGGAAGCAGGTCGAGGTGGACCCGGTCCGGCACGGCCTTCCCGCCGGGGACGCGCAGGAACTCCAGATAGGGGCCGACACCCTTGGCGCAGCGGAACACCGCCTCGTCGTCCGTCACCCCGTGCGGGGTCCAGTCCGTCGCCTGGCCCCAGAACCGGGCCATCGCCCGCGGATCCACGCAGTCGACCACCACCGCGGCGATCGGTCCGGTGTCCCGGTAGACGTCCCGCGGCTCCAGTACGCAGAACTCGTTGCCCTCCGGGTCCGCGAGCACCGTCCACGGCACCACGCCCTGGCCCACCTGGGCGGGCGTCGCGCCGAGATCCCTGAGGCGCGCGACCAGCTCGGCGTGGTGCGCCGCGGAGCTGGTGGCGAGGTCCAGGTGCACCCGGTTCTTGGTCGAGGTCTTGGGTTCCGGGACGGTGACGACGTCGACGCAGAGCGCGACCGGATCCGGCCAGACGAACCCGCCGAGCGGTTCGACGTTCGTCACGCCGGGTCCCTCGCTGGAGACGCCCCAGCCGAGGGCCTCGGCCCAGAACCGGCCGACCGCCGCATCATCAAGAGCCTTGATGTTCACCTGAACGGGTCGAAGTGCCATAGCCACGACCCTATGCACTGGCTGAGCAGTGATCAACTACCAGCCGCTGAGCCGATGTCGACGACGATCTTGGCGTGGGCCGAGCCGTCCTCGACGGCCGCGTGGGCCTGGGCGACCGTGTCCAGGTCGTAGCGGCGGGGGTCGAGCAGCGGCTTGAGCAGGCCCGCGTCGGCCAGGGCGGCCGCCTCGCGCAGGATCTCGCCGTGGTGGTCGCGGCCGTTTCCGGTGAGCATGGGCAGCAGCGTGAAGACCCCGGAGTAGGTGGCGCCGCGGAAGGAGAGCGGGGCCAGGCTGTGGCTGCCCCAGCCCAGGGCGCTCAGCACATGGCCGGTGTAGGTGCGCACCGCGGCGAAGGAGTTGTCCAGGACGGTGCCCCCGACGGTGTCGAAGACGATGTCGAAGCCTTCGCCGCCGGTGTGGGCGGCGACGTACTCCTGCACCTCGGTGCCGGCGTAGTCGATCGCGGTGGCGCCGAGCTGCCGGACGGTCTCGGCGTCGGCGGCCGAGGCGGTGGCGAAGACCTCGGCGCCGCGGGCGCGGGCGATCTGGACCGCGACGTGGCCGATGCCGCCGGCACCGCCGTGCACCAGAACCTTCTGGCCGGCACCGACCCGGGCCCGGTCCACCAGGCCCTCCCATGCGGTGACCACCGACAGCGGCAGCGCCGCGGCCTGACGCATGGTCAGCGAGGCGGGCTTGTGGGCGAGCAGCCGGGCGTCGGCGGCGGCATACTCGGCCAGTGATCCCTGCAGGCCCCCGACACCGCCGCTGAGCCCGTACACCTCGTCGCCGACGGCGAAGCCGGCCACCTGCGGCCCGACCTCGACGACGGTGCCGGCCAGGTCCAGGCCCAGCACCGCGGGCAGGACGGCACGTGCGTGCGCGGCCAGACCGGCACGGATCTTGGTGTCCAGGGGGTTCACACCGCTGGCGGCGATCCTGACCAGGACCTCGCCCGGGCCGGGCGCCGGTCGAGGGATGTCGGCAAGTTCCAGCGGGGTGGCGAACTGTTTGAGCACGGCTGCGCGCATGGTCACTGTCTTTCGGTGGGTCCGGGGGTGGTGGCCGCCGTCCTGAAGCAACGGCTGACCACCACATCGTCCCTATCGGGTGGGGTCGGGGCGGTACGGTCCGGGCGCGTGTCGGCGAGATCCCGGTCGGGTCGGATCAGGGCTGCAGCAGCCACTGGGCCTCTGCGCTGGCACGCGAGGGTCGCCAGTCGATGACCGTGTGGGTGGCCACCTTGCCGATGCCGAACGGGTCCAGGGCCAGGATCCGGCCCAGTTCCTCGCGGTCGGCGGCCCGGGCCAGGATGAGGCCGCCAGTCCTGGGGTCCTGGCGGCCCGAGGCGACGAAGTGCCCGGCCGCGTAGTTCTGCTCCAGCCAGGCGTTGTGTGCCTCCAGATGGCGGTCGATCTCTTCGAGCGGCGCGGTGTAGTCAAGGATGACGACGAACATGGTGTGCACTGCCAATCTTCGGACGGAGCGGTCAGGGACGGACGGACGGGCGAGGCGGATCAGGCGGGTCGGGCGGGCTGGACCCGGGCCCAGAGATCGTTGAACTCAACGCTGTCGAAGAACGCGACGGCACTGACGATCCGGTGCTCACGCATGGTCAGGAACCACGCGTAGGTATTGTCGTAGCGCGAGCCGTCCCGCACCGTGGCGCTCGCGTCGAACAGCGCGACCACAGTGTCCCCGTCGGCGTACAGCGCGCGCACGGACGGCACCAGCGGGGTGCTCATCCGGGCGTTGAACGGACGGATGACGGTGTCGAGGAACACCTCGCGCGTGGGGTAGGTACCGGAGGCGACGCTGTTGCCGACGATGGTCCAGTCGGCGTCCTCGGCCAGGAGGTCGAACACTCCCCCGGTGCCGGCGGCCCAGGCTTCGAACGCGTCCGCGACCAACTGCCTGTTGGACTCTTCGGACATGGTGTTCCTCGTTTCATCGGTGAGGGGTTCGGCGGCTGCGCCGTCCCTGTCCATGGTCGCCGCCGCCCCCGGACCGGGCATGAGTCATCCGACCCGGCTTCGACGCCGGTGCCGCAGAGGGACCGCAAAGGTCAGGTCGGATGACTGGTGCGGCGTGCGGGCCCCCGGGATGAGGATTCAGTTGTCCCCGCCGCTCGGCGGGACATCGCATCCCGATCCAAGGAGCACCCCATGCCGTTCGTCAACGTCAAGCTGGTCGACGGAGTGTTCAGCACCCAGGAGAAGCACGACATGGCCGCGGCCCTGACCGAGGTCATGGTCAAGTTCGAGGGTTCCGAGGCCTTCCGCGAGATCGTCTGGGTCCTCATCGAGGAACTGCATACCGACGGCTGGCACATCGGCGGCAAGCCCTTCGCCGGCCCCGCCACCCTCCTGGACACCCTCGGCCGCTCCGCCGCCACCTACCAGACCATCGACGGCCACCCCGTCACCCGCCCCGAGCTCGCCAAGGCCGCTCCCTACCTGGAGAAGTGACTCCACCGCTTCCCGGTCCTCGCCGGCGGTGCCGACACCGAATCGGCGCCGCCGCTCCCCGCACCACAGCGTCACCACATCCGATCCCCGCCACTCAGGAGGCACAGCCATGCCCTACATCACCGTCGCCAGGGAAAACACCACCGACGTCGACCTGTACTACGAGGACCACGGCCAGGGCTCGCCCGTCGTGCTGATCCACGGCTATCCGCTGGACGGCAGGTCCTGGGAGCTGCAGATCCCCGCCCTCCTTGAGGCCGGGCATCGCGTGATCACCTACGACCGCAGGGGCTTCGGCCAGTCCAGCCAGCCCACCTCCGGCTACGACTTCGACACCTTCGCCGACGACCTGAACGTGCTGCTCGACGTACTGCGGCTCAAGGACGTCGCCCTGGTCGGCTTCTCGATGGGCACCGGCGAGATCGGCCGCTACATCGGCGCCCACGGCACCGCGAACCTGCGCAAGGTCGCATTCCTGGCGCCGATCGAACCGTTCCTGCTGCAGACCCCCGACAACCCCACCGGCCTTCCGGCCGGCGTGTTCGACGGGATCATCGCGGCCGCGCAGAAGGACCGGTACGCCTGGTTCACCAACTTCTTCAACGACTTCTACAACCTCGACGAGAACCTGGGCACACTCATCAGCCCGGAGGCGGTGCGCGGCAGTTGGGTCACCGCCACGCGCATGTCCCCGTACGCGTCCTCGGCCGTGGTGCCCAGCTGGCACACCGACATGCGCGCCGACATCGCCAGGATCGACGTGCCGGCGCTGATCCTGCAGGGAACCGCCGACCGGATCCTGCCGATCGACGCCACCGGGCGGCAGTTCACCAAGGCGGTGCCTGACGCGCAGTACATCGAGATCGACGACGCCCCGCACGGACTGCTGTGGACCCATGCGGACCAGGTCAACGCCGCCCTGGTGGACTTCCTCGCCAGCTGACCTGCCCGATAATCGAACTGGTGTTCTTATCATGGAGTCGCTGCGGCCCCGGGGCCGCAGCGGTTACCGGGCAGTGCACTGCGGCGTCGAATAGAGTCGAGAACCTCACGAAGCCTGGGACCGCAGTTCAATTCCACACTCCTTGAGGTGACCGCACCCTCTATGCCGCTGGAGAGAAGCACCTCCCATGAACACAGAGCGCCCGGGCCGCAAGGCCCGGGAGGCCGGCGCCGATCTGACCGGCCGGTCCGACGAACTGGACCTGATCACGGCAGTGATCGACGACACCGCTCGACTCAACGGCTCGCTGACCTTGTTCGGTGACCCCGGCGTGGGAAAGTCCGCCCTGCTCGACGCCGCCGCCGATCTCGCCCGCGCCAGGGGGATGAGGACGCTGCGGGCCGCCGGCGCCCAGTTCGAGGCCAGGATGGCGTTCGCCGGCCTCAACCAGCTGCTGCTGCCGCTGGCACCCCTGTTCGCGGAACTCGACCCGGGCCAGGCGAGCGCCCTGCGAGTGGCCCTGGGCTTCGGCGACGGCGCGACCCCCTCGCGCATCCTCGTCTCGACCGCGACCCTGTCCCTGCTCCTGCTCGCCGCACAGGAACAGCCGCTGGTCGCCATCGTCGACGACGCCCAGTGGCTGGACGACGCCAGCGCGGACGTGCTGTCCTTCGTGGCCCGCCGGGTCGCCGGAACCCGGGTGCGCGTGCTCACAACAGTCCGCACCACCGGGGAGCCGCTGCGCAACCGCGGCGACATAAACAGCCTCACCATCCATGCCCTGGACCCCGCGCAGTCCGAAGCCCTGCTGCTGGCGAACTACCCGGACCTGGCCGAGCACGTGCGCCGGCGCATCGTCTCCGAGGCCCAGGGGAACCCGCTCGCTCTGGTCGAACTGCCGGCGACCCTGACCTCGGCCCGCTACCCCACCGCGGACGCGCTGCCGACGGTGCTGCCGCTGACCGAGCGGCTCACCCGGATGTTCACCGCCCGGATCACGGCACTGGCGCAGGAGACCCGGGACCTGCTCCTGCTGCTCGCCCTGGACGGCTCGGGCCAGGCGCTGTCCGAGGAGAGCGTGGTGGGACCCGATGCCGCCGCCCACCTCGACATCGCCGAACGTGAGCGCATCGTCGTCGTCGACAACCGTCACACGGTGGTCTTCCGTCATCCGCTGGTGCGCTCCGCCGTCGTCGAACTGGCCCGGCCGGAGCAGCAACGCAGGGCCCACCAGGCACTCGCCGGCTGCCATCGCTCCGATCCCGGACGCCGCACCTGGCACCTCGCCGATGCGTCCCTCGGCCCGGACGAGGAGGTGGCCACCCTGCTGCAGCACGAGTCGATCCGGGCACTCAACCGCGGGGACCCCTCCGCGGCGGTGGCGGCGATGACCCGGTCGGCCCATCTGAGTCCGGATCCCGATCACCGCTCACAGCGCCTGGCCGGGGCCGCGTACTTCGCGGCCGAGGTGATGGGGGACCTCCACACGGCCTCGCAACTGCTCAATGACGCGCGCCGCCTGGACACCGACCTCGGCTCGCTGGCCACCGCCTCGGCCGCGGCCTCGCTCATGCTGTACTCCGACGCGGACGTGGTCTCGGCCTTCCGGGTGCTCACCACCGCCCTGCGGGCCCCCGAGGCCGATCCGACCGCGGAGGAGATCAACGCCGCGATCTGGGTGCTCTCGGTGATCGCCTCGCTCAACGGGCGCAAAGAGATGTGGGACCCCTACCTCGAACTGGTTGACAGATACCGCGACCTGCTGCCGGAGGGCCTGCTCGTGCGCTCCGAGGTCGTCTCCAATCCGGCCCTCGTCTCCCCCGAGGCACTGAACGCCCTGGACCAGGAGATCGCGACGCTGGCCACCGAGCTCGACCCCGGCCAGATCATCCGGGTGGGGTACGTCGCCAACGATGTCGACCGCCTGTCCGACCTGCGCGAACCACTACTGCGGGTGTGGCAGGACGCCGCCCGCACCGGGGCCGTCGCCTCCGTCACCAACGCGCTGATGCTGCTGTGCGCCGAGAGCTACCTGGCCGGGCGATGGGACGACACCCAGCGCTTCGCCGAGGAGGGGCTGGAACGCGCCCAGTCCTACGGATACGTCAACTTCGTCTGGTTCCTGCACTACAGCAAAGCCCTCGCGGCAGCCGCGCTCGGGCAGCAGGACGAGGCGGAGGAACCCCTGGAGGCGATGCTGGCCTGGGCGATCCCACGCCAGGCCTTCATCGTGCCGCAGCACGTGTACCGGGTACGGACCCTCGCGGCGATCGGCCGCGGCGACTTCGAGACGGCCTACACCGAGGCCACCAGGATCAGCCCACACGGACTGGAACCCGGCACCGCCCGGCAGCTGCAGCTGTTCGTCGCCTACGACCTCGTCGAGGCCGCAGTCCGCACGGGCCGGACGGACCAGGCACAGGGATTCGTCGAGGCGATGCTGCGGATGGGTATCACCAGGATCTCCTCGCGCTGGACGATGCTCGTGGCCGCGGCGCAGGGCCTGGTCTCGGAAGGGGACGTGGCGAGCGCCCACTTCGAGCGGGCGCTCGCAGCGGCGCCCGAGCACCTGTGGCCGTTCGAACGCGGGCGGGTCCTGCTGGCCTTTGGCGAGCTCCTGCGCAGGGAGCGGGCCACCGTCGAGTCGCGGGTACGCATCAACGCCGCGCTGACGGTCTTCGATCGGCTGCGGGCCGCACCGTGGGCCGAGCGCGCCAGGAGCGAACTGGCCGCGACCGGCGTGTCCCGGCGCCAGGCCGACTCGGCGGACGTCCAGCTCACTCCGCAGGAGCTGCAGATCGCCACGCTCGCGGCCTCGGGGCTGACCAACAAGGCGATCGGCGAACGGCTGCACCTGTCCGCCCGCACGGTCAGCGGGCACCTCTACAACGTCTTCCCCAAACTCGGCGTCACCGCCCGCGCCGGCCTGCGCGACGCGCTCACCGCCCGAACCGAGGACCGGCCGCCGCCGCAGCCCTGACGCCCCGTCGGGTCTGCCGTCGGTTCAGGCCTTGCGGGCCACTCCGCCATAGAACACCACCTGGGCCATCTCGGCGGGGACCTCCTGCTCCGGACGCCAGTACGGGACCTGTACCAGCCCCGGGTCGAGCAGCGCGAAGTCGCCGAAGAACTCGCGGATCCGGTCGCCGGTACGCAGCGTCAGCGGTGAGGTGGCCCGCTGCTTGTAGACCTCGGTGATGGTGCGGGCGTCGGTGGCCTGCGCCGGGGGGACGAAGTCGCCGGTGGCGTGGGAGAGCACCAGGTAGCTGCCGGAGGGGAGCGCGTCGCGCAGCAGCGCGGTGACGGCGTCGGGGTCCTCGGCCTCGGTGACGAAGTGCAGGACGGCCACCAGCATCAGGGCTACCGGCCGGTCGAAGTCGATCGCGGCCCGCACCGCGGGGTCGGCCAGGATGGCGGCCGGGTCGCGCAGGTCGGCCTGGACGACCGTGGTGGCGCCCAGTCCGTGACCGGCCATCAGGGCGCGTGCGTGGGCCAGCACGATCGGGTCGTTGTCGACGTAGGCGACGCGGGCGGCCGGATTGACGCTCTGGGCGACCTCGTGGGTGTTGCCCGCGGCCGGGATCCCGGTGCCGATGTCCAGGAACTGGTCGATGCCCTGCTCGGCGAGGAACCGCACCGCCCGTCCCAGGAACGCCCGGTTCGCCTGGGCGAACACCCTGGTCTGCGGACCCACCGCCAGGATCCGCTCCGCGGCCTCCCGGTCGGCCGGGAAGTTGTCCTTCCCGCCCAGGTAGTAGTCGTACATCCGCGCCGGATGGGCCACGCCCGTGTCGATGACGGGAGGCACCCAGGGTTCCGGCGAAGAAGCGGACCCCAGTGCCGCACCCGAGAACACGTCCCTGCTCATCGACAACTCTCCCTCGACGTCCATCACTTGATCGGATCAAGAGTAGGTCCGAATCGAACCCGCGAGCGGGCAGTCCACGGAAGTATTCGAACCGGAACCCGCGCGGTGGCGCCGGAGCAGACCGTAAGGCAGGTTTATAAGATAGACTTAGTACATGGACGACGATCTGGACCCCGGCACGGTTGCCGCGACGCTGCTGGCGAGCGTCAGCGTTCTGGTGCGGCGGGTGCGCCAAGTGCCCACCGGCGGCGGGCTCACCATGCCCGAACGGACCGCCCTGTCCTGCCTGGACCGCTCGGGCCCCACCACCTCCTCGGCGCTGGCCCGGGAGGTGCAGATCACGGCCCAGGCCATGGGGGCGACACTCGGTGCGCTCCGCGCCCGCGGCCTGGTCGAACGCCGACCGGACCCGGAGGACGGCAGGCGCGCGGTGCTGACGGTGACCGATGCCGGACGGAGCGCACTGAAGGACAAGCGCAACGCCCGGACCGAACTGATCGCCCGGGCCCTCACCAGCGGCGCGTTCACGCCGTCCGAACTGGAGCAACTCCGGTCGGCAGCAGCACTGTTGGAGCGTCTGGCCCAGAACGTCCAACCCCTATGACGATCCGTCACCCGCAGCAGAGGCAACCATGGCACTGACAACGATCGACCCCACATCCGCGCTCGTCGTGATCGACCTGCAGAAGGGCTTCCTCTCCCCCGGCAGCGGTGATGCGTTCACCGCCACCGTCGGGCAGGCGGCGCAGCTGGCCGCCGGGTTCCGCCGGCACGACCTGCCCGTGGTGCTGGTCAACGTGACCGGACGCGCGCCGGGACGCACCGAGGCCGGAAGCCCGCGCAACCTCGCCGAGATGCCCTCGGACTGGGCCGACCTGGTCGACGAGCTCGACGTGCAGCCGACCGACCACCTGATCACCAAGCGGCGGCGCAGCGCCTTCCACGACACCGGGCTCGACACCCTGCTGCGGGACCTGGGCGTCACCCAGATCGTGCTCGCCGGGATCTCGACCAGCTCGGGCGTGGAGTCGACCGCGCGCTCCGCCGCCGACCACGGCTACCACGTCGTCCTGGCCACCGATGCCATGGCCGATCCCGACTCCGACTCGCACCGCCACAGCGTCGAGCGCGTCTTCCCCAAGCTCGGCGAGACCGCCACCACCGCCGAGGTCCTCGCCACCGTCGGGGCCACCCGATGAGCCTGCTGGGACGACTCCTGAACAACCGCAGGGCGGGCGAGACCCACATGGCCTGGAACCTGCCCAACCTGCACGGCCCCGAGACGCTGACGCTCACCAGCCGGCACTTCGGCGACGGCGGCACCATGCAGCTGGAGCACTGCGCCAAGCACATCGGCGGCCAGGACCGCTCCCCCCACCTGGCCTGGAGCCCGCCGCCCACGGGCACCGCGCAGCTCCTGCTGGTGGTCGAGGACCTCGACGTCCCCATGGGCAAGCCCGCCGTGCACTGCGTCGCCCTGATCGACCCGGCAGCCGGGCAGCTGGAGCCCGGCGATCTGGCCGGCAAGCAGCCGGGCCAGGGGGTGCGGGTGCTGCGGTCCACCCTGGGGCGCGGCTACCACGGCCCCGGCCCCATCAAGGGCCACGGGCCGCACCGCTACGTCTTCCAGCTGTTCGCCCTGGAGACCCCCCTGGACGCCAGCCCCGCCACCACTCCACCCGACCGGGCCCGCCCGCGCACCCTGCTGCCCGCCGTCACCCCGCCCGTGCTGGGCCGCGCCCGACTGACCGGCGTCTTCGAACGCTGACAGCAGCACGACTACCGACTGCGCCGTGGTCCCGACCGGGACCACGGCGCTTCGTTCTGCCCCGCCGTGGAGCCCTCCACTAACACCTGTATAAATCCCTCAAAACGGACATCAGGGGCGCAGGGTGGGGTTTTTGAGGCCAGTTGAGACGTAGGTCACCCCCGCGTTGTGGCGTGTCGCACTTTCCGTCGAGATTTCTTGCTCATCACGTGAAGAGCATGTGACGGTGCACGAGGCAGGCGAACAGAACGACCTGCCGGGAGCCGGGCGAACCGCGCGCTGAGCGCCGGAACATCCGCCACTGAACGGCTCCCTTGCTCGGTCGGGCCAGTCCCGAAGCCGCCGAGCGGCCCACCCCTTGCGGAGCGACGCCCCTGGGCGAGCGCGCGGACCGGTGCGCCCTCGGCCCTGGGCAGTCCCGTCGACATCGGAGTTCCATGCGTCACCACATCCGGCCTTCCCTCAGCCGTCTCAACCAGCGCGTCGCCGCCGTCCGCCCCAACAAGCGGCTGGCCGCGGGCGCCGTCGCCGCCCTGCTGGTCACCGGCACGGCCACCGGTACCGCCGTCGCCTTCGCGGGCGGCAGCTCGGACACCGCCCACACCACGGCACAGGCTGCGAGCAGCCAGGCCGCCGCACGCCCGTCCAGTGACGCGGCGAACCGCTCCGAGCAGCGCACCGCGCTCCAGACCTCGGCGGCCGCCTCCAAGGCCGCGGCCGCCAAGGCGAAGGCCCAGGCCGAGGCCGCCGCCAAGGCGAAGGCAGCGGCCCAGGCTGCTGCCAAGACGAAGGCAGCGGCTGCCGCGGCTGCCAAGGCGAAGGCCCAGGCCGAAGCGGCCGCGCAGGCCAAGGCGAAGGCCCAGGCCGAGGCGGCCGCACAGGCGAAGGCCCAGGCGGCCGCAGCAGCAGCCGCAGCGGCTGCGAAGGCCGCTGCCACGCCGACCTACGCCGACAACCTGGACGGCTGGATCGCCGAGGCGCGGGACATCCTGGCCGCCGACGGCGACCACGTGCCCTCCGCCGACGCCATCAGCGCCCGGGCGATGACCGAGTCCAGCGGCAACCCCGACGCCGTCAACGACTGGGACTCCAACGCGGCCGCCGGCACCCCCTCCAAGGGCCTGATGCAGATGATCCAGCCGACCTTCAACAGCTACGCGCTGTCCGGTCACACGGACATCATGAACCCGGTCGACAACATCGTCGCCGCGGTCCGCTACGCGAACGCCACCTACGGCGCCTTCGAGAACATCGCCTACGGCAGCAGCGGCTACTGATCCCGGCCGACCGCACCGCAGCAGCTCCTCCACGTCTGCCCACGACGACACCGTCGTGGGCAGACGTGTGCTGTCCGGGGCCGGGGCCGAAGCCGGGGCCGAAGCCGGTCACCTGGTCAGGATGACGCCGCTCTCGAAGGTGTCGCCGAAGTCCGACGAGAGGTAGTGCCAGCCGGTGACGGTCAGCCGGCCGGGCTGCGCCAGGACCGTCCAGGCGCCCAGGGGCTGGTCGGGGTTGTTCTCGGGCAGGTCCAGGGACTTCCAGCCGCCGGCCGGGTCCCAGGTCAGGCCGACTGCGGCGTCGTCGTTGCCGCCCACCACCGCGATGCCGCCGGCCGGCTGCAGGGCCACGCTGTTCAGCGCGAAGGTCCCGGCCGGGAGAGGCAGCTGGGTCCAGCTGTGGCCGTCCCAGTGCAGGGCCAGCCCGAGCGGACGCTGCTTGTCGGTGTCGCGGTACCAGCCCACCGCCCAGATGTCCGAAGGGGTGCGCGCGGCGATGTCGAAGAGCACCGAAGAGTCGGGGAACGCGGGGGTCGGAATACGCTTCCAGACCGTCCCGTCCCAGTGGGCCGCAAGGGTCTGACCGGTGGCGTTGTCGTTCCCCACCACCCAGACGTCGTTCGGGGACACCTCCTTCACCTGGGTGAGGAGCCACTGGTCGTAGCCCGCGATCGGGATCCGGACCAGCTGCCAGGCGTGTCCGTTCCAGTGCTGGACCAGGGGAACCTGCCCGGTCGCGTCGTCAGCCTGGCCCACGGCCCAGGCCTCGTGGGCGGAGGTGCCGCTGACCGACAGCAGGCTGGCGTCGGTGGTTCCCGCGGGCAGGGCGGTGTCGGCCGACACGTTCCAGCGCCCCGCGACATACCGGCCCACCAGGACCCCCGGGTCCGTGCCGGACATGTCGCCGACCAGGTAGGCGGACCCGTCGGGGGTCACGTCGAGGTCGTTGCTCCGGCTGTCCCAGCCCGCGAAGGACACCGGCAACCGCTGCCAGGTCTCCCCCTCGGCCCGGTCCTGCTGGAACAGCACGCGCGAACCTGGTGGCGCCGGTGGCCTGATCGGTCGTCACCTGCGCGCCCGCGACCCAGGTGATCCCGGGGCCGGCCGCCTGTGCGCTCGCCACCTGTACGCTGCCCAGGTTCGTCTCGGTCCAGGACGCGGCCCCGGGGGCGGCCGACGCGGGAACGGCCGTGCCGAGACCGCACAGCGCGGCCAGCGCCAGCCCGGTGGTCGCCTTCTCCTTGAAGTGCATTGAGTACGCCTCTCGTTGGATCACGTCACTGCACCCCTATGACGCATCCGGGCGCTCCCCCTGTTACATACCGACTGCTACCTACCGACGGCGCGGCGCGCCGCCCAGTCCGGCACCCAGGTCCCGGCCGCGCCGTGGGCGGCGACGGTGGCGGCCAGGTGGGCCCGGAGGGTGGACAGCGCCGGGTGCGGGTTGTCGCGGTGCCAGAGCAGGGAGTGCGGGTAGACCGGAGTCGGGTCGGTCACCGGGATGCGGCGAAGGCCGTGGTCGGCGGGCCAGACCAGGCGGGTCTGCTCGCCCATGAAGGTGGCCAGGGCCGGGGTGTCGGCGACGGTGTCCAGCAGCGCGTCCGAGCCGAAGTTGGGGCCGGTCACCTCGATGGTGAGGCCGAACTCGGCGACCATGTCCTCGTAGTAGGCGGCCCACTCGGTACCGGGGACGATGCCGGGCATCCAGATCCGGTGCCCGACGAGCTGAGCCATCGTCACCGACCGGGCGCCGGCCAGCGCGTGGGCGGGGCCGGTGAGCAGCTGGAGCGTCTCGTCGAACACCCGCACGGACTCGATGTCGTCGGGGAGCGGCCGGTCGGGTGCCGCGACAGCACGGAAGGACGCGTCGATCGCACCGGACCGGATCGCGGCGACGGCCGTGTCGACGTCGAACAGCATCACCACGTCGAGTTCGATCTCGGGATACGCACGGTGGAAGCCGCGCATCAGGCCCGACTGCGCGCTGCGTGAAGCGATCACGTCCACGCGTAGCGGTCGGCGCCCGGTGCGCACGGAGGCGACCGCGCGTTCGGCGACACGCAGCAGCTCGCGGGCGTGGGGCAGGAAGGCCTGGCCGTCGATGGTGAGCCCGGAGCCGCGTGCGGTGCGGGTGAACAGCCGCACGCCGAGTTCGCGCTCCAACGCGGCGATGCGCTTGGAGACGGCCTGCTGGGTCACCGCCAGCTCGGCGGCGGCCTCCTGGAACTGCCCCGCGTCGGCTGCGGCCACGAAGGTCCGGACGGTGTCGAGATCCATGTCGACACCCTAAGGGAACAACCATGGGTTGTTGCTTGTGCCCCTGTGGCTGTACTCCACCTGGCCATTCCTCTGACCTCGATGGTCCTGATCGCCCATCGGTTGTGCAACACCGCTCAGCCCCCGTCCAGCACGATGAGCTCGCCGTTGAGGTAGGACGAGGCGTCGCCGGCCAGGAACAGGGCCGTCCCGACGATCTCGTCGGCGGTGGCGATCCGGCCCAGGCTGATCCGGTCGGCCATCCGGGCCTGCAGCGCCTCGGTGGGCAGGGACCGGTGCAGGCTGTCGGTGTGGAAGGTGCCGCAGACGATCGCGTTGACCCGGATTCCGCGCGGGCCCAGCTCCTGCGCCGTCGCCCGGGTCACCGCGTTCAGACCGGCCTTGGCGGCGGCGTAGACCACGGTGGACGGCGTCGGGTGGAGGGACGCCTTGGAGCTGATGTTGATCACCGCACCGCCGCTGGGCATGTGCGCGGCGGCCAGCGCGGTGAGCCGCAGCGGGCCCTTGAGATTGACCGCGAGGGTCTTGTCGAACAGTTCCGAGGTGACCGCCTCGATCGACGCGGGGACCGGGGCGATGCCGGCGTTGTTGACCAGCACGTCGATGCGGCCGAACGCGCCGACGGCGGCCGCCACCAGGTCCTCGCACTGCTGCCAGTCACCCACGTGGCAGGCGACCGCCAGGGCCTTGCCGCCCAGCGAGCGGACCTCGTCGGCCACCGCCTCGCAGGGGCCGAGCTTGCGGCTGGCGACCACGACATCGGCGCCCGCCTCGGCGAAGCCCAGGGCCATGGCCCGGCCCAGGCCCTTGCTGCCCCCGGTGACCAGGACGACCTTGCCCTCGGCACTCAACGTGGGAATGCTCATGCGCCGTCTCCGGGCGGGACGTGGGCGAGTATGTCCGCGAACCGGTTCTTGAGCGACGCCCCTTCCTGGGCATGGGTGATGACCCAGAAGCGGTCCTCACGGATGGCGGCCAGCACGCGCTCGGCCACCGCGGCCGGAGACAGGCCGGTGGGCCCGGTGAGCGTGCCGCGGATCATCAGCCGCATCGACTCGGCGGCCTCGCTGCGCCGTTCGGAGCCCAGCGCGGCCGGCCGGTTACGTTCGGACTCCATCACCCGGGTGTCGACGCTGCTCGGGCACAGCACACTGACGCCGATGGGCAGGCCGGCGAGTGCCAGCTCGGCCCGCAGGCTCTCGGACACCGACACCACCGCCGCCTTGCTCGCCGCGTAGGGGCCGATCACCGGGACCCCGCTGAGCAGCCCGGCGATCGAGGCCGTGTTGACGATGTGGGCGGGGGTCGCCTGGTCGCGCAACACCGGCAGGAAGCTGTGCAGCCCGTGCACCACACCCCACAGGTTGACGCCCAGCACCCAGCGCCAGTCCTCCAGGCGCTGGTCCTGGATGAGGTTGAAGGTGGAGACGCCCGCGTTGTTGCACACCACGTCGACGTGGCCGAAGCGTTCGACCGCCGCCGCGGCCAGCCGGTCCAGGTCGGCCGGGTCGGCCACGTCGACCGTGCGGGCCAGCACCTGCGCACCGGCGGACCGCAGTTCCTGGGCCGCCGCCTCCACCTGGGCGGTGTCGATGTCGGCGAGGACCACGGCCATACGCTCGCGGGTGAAGGCATCGGCCAGGGCCCGGCCGATACCGCTCCCGGCACCGGTCACCACGGCCACCCGTCCCGGTCCCAGCGCCTGTTTCACTGCTCCTCCCCGGTGGTGTGCGCGTCGCGGGCGATGCCCTCGACCAGGTAGCGGATGTGCAGCTGGAACAGGGTGTCCGCGTCCGCGGCGGACACCCCCTGGGCGTCGCCGCCCGCGCGCACCTTTCGGCTGGGCCCGCCTGGGGGCGGCTGCGCGCCGGCCTCCAGGGCCACGAAGCCCACGGTCGCCCACATGATCAGCCGGCAGGCCCGCACGGCGGCGTCGGTGGCCATGCCGTCCCGGCGCATGGTCTCCAGCAGCGGGCGGGACGCCTCGACGTACGCCTGCCGGCGCGCGGCGACGACCAGCCGGCTGTCGCGCAACTGCCCCAGCCTGGTGCGCAGTTCGCCGGCCCAGCGCGGTGCGTAGGCCGTCCAGGGCTGGTCCGCGCTGTCCGGCGGGGCCAGGTCGGCGAGCAGGCGGTCGGCGATCGCCTCGATCAGTGCCTCCTTGTTGCCGACACGGCTGTAGAGCGGGACCGGCGAGACGCCCAGGCGTGCCGCGACGCTGCGCATGCTGACCGCGTCGAGACCGCCCTCGCCCAGGATCGAGATCGCCGCGGCGACGATCTGGTCAGCGTCGAGTTCCAGGTCGGCCGGTTTGGCCATGGTCAGATTCCTCCGAGGACGAGTTTGCCGATCACGGAGCGATCGGCCAGGCGCTGCAGGGCCTGGGGCAGGGAGTCGAAGTCGACGGCGGGTCCGACCGCGGTGCGCAGGCTGCCGTCGGCGACCAGGGCGGTGAGCCTGGTGTGGACGTCGTCTAGTTCGGCGCGGCTGTAGCCGCCGGCGAAGACGCCGACCAGCGAGGTGTTGCCGAGCACGAAGCGGTCAGCGGTGATCTCGGGCCACGCCCCGCTCGCGAAGCCCACCGACAGCAGCCGGCCGCCGCGGGCCAGCGCAGCCGCCGCGTCGGACGCGAGCGCTCCCCCGACCGGGTCGAAGACCAGGTCGGGGCCGTGTCCGTCGGTGGCCTGGCGCAGTGCGGCCGACAGCGGTCCGTCTCGGTAGACCACCGATGCGTGGGCACCCAGGCCACGGCAGAACCGCGCCCGCTCCTCGTCGCTGACCACGGCGACGACCCTGGCGCCGAGCGCGCGCCCCAGCTGCACGGCGGCGATGCCGCTGCCCCCGGCGGCGCCCAGGACCGCCAGGTACTCCCCCGGGGCCAGCCGGCCGCGTTCGACCAGGGCGAGCCAGCCGGTCAGGTGCGGGATCCAAAAGCCGGCGGCCGCGACGTCGTCGAGTCCGTCCGGCACCGGGAAGGCGGAGTCCGCCGGGGCCAGGCACTCCTCGGCGAAGCCGCCGTGCCCCTCGGTGAACGCCGTCACGGCCATCACCCTGCTGCCGATCGGCAGCCCGACGCCGGCGCCTACCGCCGTGACGGTGCCGGTGACCTCCTGCCCCGGGGTGAACGGCAGGCCGGGGGTCAGCGGGTAGCTGCCCCGGCACATCAGCACGTCCGGGAGCCCGATGCCCGCGGCGGCGACCCGCAGCCGCAGCTGCCCGGGCCCCGGCTCGGGCTGATCGACCGTCACCAGGCGCAGCACCTGCGCCGGTTCGCCGTGGCCGTGCACCTGCCAGGCCCGCATCACGAGGACTCCGCGTCGAAGTCGCGGGCCATCTCGTCGGCGAACAGCAGCCTGGCGATGTGGGAGAAGTCCCCGGAGGGCGGCGGCAGCGAGGAGCCGCCGCACACCCCCAGCACCTGCCCGGTGATCCAGGCGGAGTAGTCGGAGGCGAAGTAGACCACGGCGCGGGCGACATGGTCGGGGTCGCCCAGCGGGTTGTCCGAGGCCAGCGGGGTGCTGGCGCGGATCAGGGCGAGGTTCTCGTCGTTGATGCCTGCGGCGCTGGACTCGGTGTCCATCCACCCGGGTCTGACGCCGTTCACCCGGATGCCGAAGCGTCCCAGCTCCGCCGCGGCGAACCTGGTGAGGCCGTCGATCGCGGCCTTGCTCACCGAGTAGCTGCCCAGGAACGCGGCCGGCCGGGTGCTGGCGATCGAGGAGATGGTGACGATGGATCCGCCCCGGCTGCGCATGCTGCGCGCCGCGTGCTTGACGGTGTGGGCGGTGCCGATCACGTTCACCCTCAGCGGCAGCATCCACTGCTCGGTGGTCAGATGCAGCAGCGAACCGGGCATCGCCACACCCGCGTTGGCGACCGCGATGTCCAGCCCACCGCCGGGCGCGGCCGCCTCCACAGCGGCTGCCACCTGCTCCTCGTCGGTGACGTCGGCGACCACCCAGCGCAGGTCCTCGATCCCGGGTCCGCTCAGCTCGGCGGCGGCCGAGGCCAGGACGTCGGCCTCGGGGCCGCAGACGGTCACCCGGGCTCCCGCGGCGGCGAGCGCGCCCGCGGTGGCCTTCCCCAGGCCGGTGCCACCGCCGGTTACCAGCGCCGTACGGCCGCGCAGGGACAGGGACAGGGACGGGGACGGGGCTGGAGACGGGGACGGCGCCGGCACCGGGGCCGGAGGTGCGAGGGGCTGGGTCACAGCGGATCTCCTCGGTCGATGAGGGTGGCGGCGTCGCGCAGCAGCAGGTCGGCCTGGCGGCCGAAGTACTCGTGCACCGGCTTGTCGGAGTGCCCGCGCAGGAACTTGGCGTAGCTGCCCTCCAGCACGACGGCGAGCTTCCAGCGGGCGAAGACCTCGTACCAGCCCAGCGCGGCAGTGTCGCGGCCGGACGCCTCGGTGTAGCGCTTGACCAGGGCGGCACGGTCCGGCAGCCGATCGACAGCGAAGCCCGGCTCCCCGGTGACGCCCAGGCGCAGTGTCCCCTCGGGTCCCGGGTGGAAGATCAGCGCCCAGGCCAGGTCCACCAGCGGGTCCCCGACGGCCGCCATCTCCCAGTCCACCACCGCGAGCAGCCTCGGCGGCGCCTGGGGGGCGAAGAGCAGGTTGTCCAGCTTGTAGTCGCCGTGGCACAGCGCGGCCGGCTGGTCCGGCGGCTGGTCGGCGTCCAGCCAGGCCGCCACCTGCCGGGCCTCGGGCAGCTCGCGCCCGCCGTACCCGTCGAGTTGGGCGAGCCAGCGCTCGGTCCTGCGCTCCCCTTCGGCGCCGGACCGCGACAGGTCCTCCAGCCCGCAGCCGCGCCAGTCCACCGCGTGGATCGCCGCCAGGGCGTCGACGAGTTGCTCCAGGGCCAGGCCGTGGGTGTCCGGCCGGGCGGCCCACGCGCCGGGGATCCTGCTGCGGACCGGCACCCCGGCGATCCGCTCCATCAGGTAGAACGGCGAGCCGAAGACCTCCGGGTCAGCGCAGGCCAGCACCGGACGGGCGATCAGCACCGGCTCGTCCTTGATCGCGTCCAGGATCCGGAACTCGCGCAGCACGTCGTGCGCCGAGGTCGCGTTGGCGTGCTGCGGTGCCCGGCGCAGCACCCAGCGCTCCGCTCCGCGGGTCACCGCGAACACCTCGCACGATCCCCCGCCGCGCATCGGCTCCACCGCCACCGGCTGCCGGTCGCCGAGGCGGGCGTCCAGGAACCGGCGCAGCGGTTCCGGCGAACCGGCCCTCATGTCAGCCCCGCCGCTGCGCGGAGCTGGGCCCACTTCGCCTCGGCCGCCGGTCGCCGGCTGGGAATGTGCTCGCTGGGCCAGCCCTCGACCGGGCTGTACCCGGCCAACAGGGTGCGGGCCAGCACCGACTTGTGCAGCTCGTCCGGGCCGTCGCCGATCGGTCCGAAGCGGGTGGACCGGTACCAGGCCTCCACCGGCAGGTCGCTGGAGTAGCCGAGAGCACCGCACACCTGGATGGTGCGGTCCAGCACCCCGAGGACCACCTTGGACACATGGGCCTTGACCATGCCCAGCTCGGCGCGCACCGCCCGGGCACCGTCGCGGTCCATCCGCCACGCCGTCCGGAACGTCAGCAGCCGGGCCGCCTGGATCTCCATGTGCGAGAGCGCCACGTAGTCCTGGACCATCTGGTGCTCCCCCAGCAGCCTGCCGTGCGAGGTGCGCGACACCGCGCGCTCGCACATGATGTCCAGCGAACGCTGGGCCTGTCCGAGCCAGCGCATGGCGTGGTGGATGCGGCCACCGCCCAACCGCTGCTGGGCCAGGACGAACCCCTCCCCGGGAGCGCCGATCAGGTGCTCGCCCGACACCCGGCAGTCACGGAACCTGATCTCGGCATGGTTGCCCGGCCGCCCGAACACCGCGTCCGGCGCGGCCATGGTGCCGATGTCGCGGACGATCTCCATCCCCGGGGTGCCGGCCGGGACGACGAACACCGAGGCGTGGCGGTGCGGCCGGCCCTCCGGGGTGGTCTCGGCGAACACCAGCACGATGTCGGCCACCGAGCCGTTGGTGATGAACCACTTGCGGCCGTTGAGCACCCACTCGTCGCCGTCGAGCACCGCCGTGGTGCCGATCACGGTAGGGTCGGCGCCGGCGTGGAACGGCTCGGTGAGGGCGAAGGCGCTGGAGATCTCGCCGCGCAGGTTGGGCCACAGCCAGCGTTCCTTCTGCGCCTCGTCGGCGCCGTGGGCCAGTAACTCCATGTTGCCGCTGTCGGGGGCCTGCACGCCGAAGACGGTCATCGACATCATGCAGCGGCCGATGACCTCCGACATCAGCGCCAGCTTCATCTGGCCGAAGCCCGCCCCGCCCAGCCGCGGGTCCAGGAACGCCCCCCACAGGCCCCGCGCCTTCACCTGCTCCTGCAGCTGACGCCTGACCACCGACCATTCGTCGTACGGCAGTTCGTCGAAGACTGGCTCGAGCGGAATCAACTCGTGGTCGATGAAGGAGCGCATCCAGGCCAGCTGCTCCGCGAACTCCTGATCGGTCTCGAAATCCCACGCCATGGGTGGTCCCCCTGGGCTCGCGAACGACGGATCACAGTGTAATCACATCGTCATGCAAGAGCGCCATACTCGAACCACCCAAGCCTGCCCCCGACTTGGGCCAGTACCCACAGCCTCGGCACCCAGGGCGCTCAGGGCGAGCAGGGGCGGGTCTCGGTCCAGTCGACCAACAGGCGGCGCTCGGCGAACAGCCACCGGCCGTCCTGCCTGACGAACTCGTCCAGGTAGCGGATGGAGGCGATCATGATCGTGCGCTCGGCGTCCGCCCCGAACGAGATGTGGTGGGCCAGGCAGTAGCTCTCCCCGCTCGCCCGGTCGCCGTCGATGGACACCGTGCTCTGTCCGTTGAAGTGGGTGGTGGCCCGGTAGGTGTTGAGGTTATCGAAGACCGGGGCGAGGGATTCTCGCCCGTGCAGTTCCTGGGTCGGCTCGGCCGCGGTGGCGTCCATGAAGACCAGGAACCTGGTGTCCTCGGTGAACAGGGACATCTGACCCTTGCCGTCGCGCCGGTCGGCGCAGTGCGCGTAGGCGTCGACCAGTTCGCGGATCGCCAGCCGGTCAGCCGCCTCCTGGGGCGGCATCGGGGCGTGGGAGGACATGTCGGCTCCCTTCGTGAAACTCTTTGACATATGTATAAGAGCACTGGTCACGGGGTACCGCAACCGGACCCGACGGTCTGGAGGCCAGCGCCGTGAGCAGTCGCACCGATCCCCGTGTCACCCGGACCACCCACGCCCTTCGGCAGGCCGTCCTGGGCCTCGCCTCGGAGCAACCGGCCTCCCGGATCACGGTCGCCGAGCTGGCCGAGCGCGCCGGGGTCACCCGGGCGACCTTCTACAACCGCTACGGCACCCCGCTGGATCCACTGATCGAGGTGCTCGACGCCGATCTGGAGACCGGCCACCGGCTGGAGGACCGGCGCCGGGTCGAGGGATACCGCGGCCCGGCCCTGCTGCGGCTCGCGGTCTCGGAGGTCGCCGACCACGTCGAGCGCTTCGCGGACGTCTACCGGCACGCCCTCGACGACCCGGCGGACCGTGGCGTGTACGACGCGCTGGTGCGCCACTTCCACCGCTACGCCGTCGCCTTCCTGTCGCGCGCGGCCGACACCGACCTCCCCGCTGTCGACCGCGAGGTGACCGCACAGTTCCTGGCCCACGGTTTCGCCGGAGCAATCAAGGCCTGGCTCGGAGACCCGGACGTCACCAAGGAGGACCTGGTCGACGCGGCCGTGGCCTGCGCACCCCCCTGGTGGGCAGCGGTGGCGGAACGTCAGGAGTGAACTCGAGAAGGAACCATTGACTTGATAGCTCAAGTCATAGTCGACGCAGTGACACTGACGACCAGACAGGTCAGTAGCGACTCGCCGACCCACGTCCAGGCGTCAGCGTGCCGGCGAGTCGATCCGCTGCAGGATCCGCTCGGCATCCTGCCCGAGCCGGCGCAGCCGCTCGCCGGACAGGTTGTCCACCACCAGCCGGCGAACGTGGGCGGCATGGCCGGGCGCGGCCGACTCCAGCTTCTCGAAGCCGGCGGGCAGCAGGATGGCGTTGGTGAAGCGCCCGTCGGCGGGGTCCGGCTCGCGCCGGACATAGCCACGGGCCTCCAGCCGCTTGACCATGTGCGACAGCCGCGACAGCGAGGTGCTGGTGTGCTCGGCCAGCGCGCTCATGCGCAGGGTCCGGTCCGGGGCCTCGGAGAGCATCGCCAGGGTCATGTACTCGACCATGCTCAGCTCAGCATCGCGCTGCAGCTGCGCGTCGATGGCCCAGGGCAACCGGGTGATCAGCCGCACCACGGACATCCAGGAGTCCAACTCGGCCGACGTGAGCCACAGGCCGGCATGCTCGTCCGCCTGCGGCGCCTTGTCGGAGGGAGTCACCCTGAGAGACTATCAGCGACATATCGCGGGTGATACGGAAGGGGATCGCGCCGTCCTCTCCGTACTCGTCACTTGAACGATCATGCACGGACGACCGGCAGTCCGATGCCCCCGGCAGGAGTCAGCTCGCGGGGAACGCTGCCGTAACGTCAGCGACACTCAGGGGACGAACTTTCGCGGCTTCCAGGAACGCCAAGCTCAGGGCGTAGACTCCGCTGCCAGAAACCAAGGTCCACGTCTCCGCGCATCAAGCTGGGCCAGCCAGGGCAGGGCGAGTCGCCGGCCGCACCGATGTTGGCCCCCCGGGCGTGCGGGGAAAGTATACGAGCCCTCAATGGCCCAGGCACGGATCGCTGGAATCCGCGCCAACATTGACTATTCAGACAAAGGCTGGCGCTCAGATAGGTAAGATGTGAGGCATGGCGCAGCAGGTGAAGCGGGCGTTTCGGTACCGCTTTTATCCCACGTACGAGCAGGCAGTTGAGCTGTCGCGCACGTTCGGATGCGTACGCCTGGTCTACAACATGGCCCTTGAAGCGCGCAGTCAGGCCTGGCACAACGAGCAGCGTAGTATCGGCTACGTCGAGTCCTCGGCGATGCTCACGGCATGGAAAAAGACTGAGGAGTTGGCGTTCCTGGCCGAGGTGTCCTCGGTACCACTACAGCAGGGTCTGCGGCACTTGCAGCACGCGTTCAGCAACTTCTTCGGCAAGCGGGCGGAGTATCCGACGTTCAAGTCGAAGAAGAAGTCCCGCGCCTCGGCCGAGTACACCGCCTCCGCATTCCGCCTTCGCAACGGACAGTTGACGCTAGCGAAGATGCGCGAGCCCCTGTCGATCGTCTGGTCGCGTCCACTTCCTGTAGGCGTTGAGCCCACCACCGTGACCGTGTCCAAGGATGCGGCGGGGCGCTGGCACGTGTCCATGCTATGCGTAGATACCGTCGAATCACTTCCCGTGACCGATGCCGTGGTCGGTGCTGATGCCGGAATTGCGTCCCTTCTCACCCTGTCCACGGGCGAGAAGATCACGAACCCGAAGTTCGAATATCGCGACCGGGAGCGTCTGACTAAAGCACAGCGACAGTTGACAAAGAAGCAGAAGGGCTCGAAGAACCGGGACAAAGCCCGCCTGAAGCTCGCCAAGATCTACGCCCGTATCACCGACCGTCGCCGCAACCACCTGCATACGGTCACCACTCGGCTCGTTCGTGAGAACCAAACGATTGTGATCGAGGACCTGGCTGTCCGCAGCATGGTCAAGAACCGCCCCCTGGCCCGTGCCATCAGTGACGCTTCGTGGGCGGAGATGCGGTTCATGCTTGAGTACAAAGCCAGGTGGTACGGCCGTGAACTGGTGGTTGTCGACCGCTGGTACCCGTCCAGCAAACTGTGCTCGCACTGCGAGCACCGGTCGGCGAAGATGCCGCTGAACATTCGCGAATGGACCTGCGGCAACTGCGGAACCATGCACGACCGCGACGTGAACGCCGCGATCAACATCAAGCAGGAAGGACAGAAGATCGTCGCCGCCGGGCTGGCGGAGACGCAAAACGCCTGTGGAGCTGATGTGGGACCCCAACGGAGAACTCCGGGCGGGCAGTCGGCGACGAAGCAGGAAGGCCGGCGGGCAACCGCAGGAATCCCCGCCCAGTAGGGCGGCACAGGATGTCAATTGCAGTGAGTGAGAAGGCAGCACACGCGAGAGCCGCCCTGCGACGGCGAACCTACCAGTCGGGCGAGCCCCGCTGCGAGCGGATTGTTCCGGGGCTGACGGCGCCCGTCAGTGGTCCCGGCGCCGTGATCGCGGCGGCGCCGGCTCGGCGGACAGCAGGTCGTGCTCCTGGACCACGGCGAGGGACAGCGTCCGGTAGCCGACGTTCTCGAAGAGGACGGTGAGGCGGCCGTCCTCTTCGCTCATGACGGCTCCGTGCCCCCAGCCCTGGTGCCGTACCCGGGTGCCCGGGGCGAAGGGATGCCGTGCCGTCGTGGCCACGACGGCAGGCCGTGCGTCCGTGGCCGTCCTGGTGTCGGTCCCGGCTGCGGCTACGGTACTGGTTCCGTCGAGCAGACCGCGGTCGTGGCCGGCGCCTGCGGTCCCGGTGCCCGCCAGGTCCTGGTCGCACCGGTCACAGGAGCCGCACGGGTCCTCGCCGGCCTGGCCGAAGTAGCCGAGCAGGAAGCGGCGCCTGCAGCCGGTGGTCTCCGCGTAGCCGCGCATCATGTCCACTCGGGATCGCTCCAGTTCCTGGTGGGCGTCGGCGAGCCGGAGCGCCTGCTCGGTAGCTTCGGTCGGGCCGAGTTCCGAGAGGGGTTCCAGTTCGCCCCGGTCGGTGGTGCGAACCGCCCGGACCTGCTGGAGCAGATTGACCACGGCGGTGAGCCGACTGGCCGTCAGGCCGGTCTCCTTGCGCAGCACGCTCGCCGACACCGGTGCCTGGTGGGAGTGGAGCGCCCGTGCCACCGCGGCCACGGTGTCGGCGTCGGGTCGTCCGGAGGCGAAGAAGCGCTGCATGCCGAGGTCCTGCGGGCGGTAGGCCAGGACCGCGCGTGCCTGGTGGCCGTCGCGTCCCGCCCGGCCGATCTCCTGGTAGTAGGCGTCCAGCGAACCGGGGATCGAGGCGTGGACGACGAATCGCACATCGGGCTTGTCCACGCCCATGCCGAAGGCGGAGGTCGCCACCACGACGTCGAGGTCGCCGCCCAGGAACTGGTCATGGACACGGGAGCGCTCGGCGGCTGCCAGCCCGGCGTGGTAGGCGGCGGCGTCCAGGCCCAGCTCGGCCAGCTCGCGGGCGTACAGGTCCGCGTCCCGCCGGGTCGCGACGTACAGCAGCCTCCGGTTTGGGCTCGACGGCGACCCGTTCGAGCACCGCACGGTGCTTGGCCGTCTCGTCCTGGAAGGCCAGCACCTCCAGGTGGATGTTCGGCCGGTCGAAGCCCGTGACCGTCTCGAAGACCTCGCGCATCCCCAGCTGCGCGACGATGTCGGCCCGTACCGGTGCGGAAGCGCTGGCGGTCAGTGCCAGCACCGGCGGCCGGCCCACCCGCTCGATCACCGAGGCCAGCCGCAGGTAGTCGGGGCGGAAGTCATGGCCCCAGGTGGACACGCACTGGGCCTCGTCGACGACGAACAGGGCGGGGGCCGCGGCTGCGAGCTGCCCGACCACCTCGTCCCTGCTCAGCTGTTCCGGCGCGAGGAAGAGGAAGTCGATGTTCCCGGCCCGGATCCGGTCCCAGACCGCCTCGTTCTGCCCCGTGCTCTGGCTGGAGTTCACCGCCGCGGCTGCGGCGTCCTTGCGGCGCAGCAGTCCCTTGATCTGGTCGCGCTGCAGTGCGATCAACGGGGAGACCACCACCGTCGGCCCTTTCAGCAGCAGACCGGGCACCTGGTAGACCGCCGACTTGCCCGCGCCGGTCGGCATCACCACCAGGGTGTCGCGCCCGCGCATCACCGCCTGCATGGCCCTGAGCTGCTCGGGGCGGAGCCGTTGCCAGCCGAAGACGCTGCGTGCGCTGCGCTTGAGCCGACGGGAGAGCGAGAAGAACATGGCATTCCTTCGGCGGGTGGCCCCCGGGGGGCGGATGCGGCTGACGTTGGGCCACTACCCCGGTCGGCGGCTGTCACCGCGTCAGAAGACGTCGGGGGTGCTGATGTCGATGCGCCGCAGTGACGGCAGGAGCAGGGGCAGCAGCATCGCCGCCACCGTCAGGGCTCCGCCGGTAACGGCCACCGGCGCGGTGCCGAAGGCCGTGGCGAGGATCGGGACGGACAGCTGGCCCACCGGGATCGAGGCGAACGACCCGAACTCGTCGTAGGCGCCGACCCGGGAGCTGAGCCGTTCCGGGATGTGGATGTGCCAGACCGTGGACCAGGCGACGGTGAAGAACTCGGCGGCCACCCCGGCCGCGAAGGCCGCCGCGGCCAGCCAGAGGGTGTTCGCGTGCAGGCCGAGGAGGATCATCGGAACGCCGGCCAGCGTCATCAGGGACAGGGCCGGCCCCATCGGCCGACGGACCGTCAGCTTCACCATCGCCGTGGTGGCCAGCAGTGCTCCGGCGCCGCGGGCGCTCAGTACCAGGCCCCAGCCGCCGGCCCCGATCGTGTGGACCGCGATCGCCGGGCCGAGGATGTTCCAGACGCCCATGTTGACGGTGTTGAAGACGGCGAAGGCCAGGGTCACCGACCAGATCCACGGCCGGGAGCTGAAGTAGTGCCAGCCCTGTCGCAGCTCGCCGAGCATGGACGGGTCGCCGTCGGTGCGCGGTGGCCGGTCGGGCAGCGACATCCGGGCGAAGCAGACCGCCGCCAGCAGGAACGACCCCGCGTCCGCCGCGATCGCCCAGCCGCCTCCGACGGAGACGGTCAGCAGGCCGGCGGCGCTCGGCCCGAGCAGTTTGGAGATGTTCCTGGCCGAGGCCAGCAGGGAGTTGGCCTGCTGGATGCCCCGGCCGCTGGCCAGTTGCGGGACGATGCCGCGCATCGTCGGGGTGGTCAGCGCCTGGAAGACCCCGTTGCAGGCGCTCAGCGGCAGCAGCAGTACCGGAGGCTGGTGGGTGATCAGGACGGCGGCCACCCCGGCCTGGCTGATCCCGCAGCCCAGGCTGGTGAGCCGCAGCACGGTGTCGCGCCGGTAGCGGTCGGCGATGCCGCCTCCCAGCAGCATCGTCGCGATCATCGGGACCGTGGCGGCGGCGAGCACCGCGGACAGCCAGGCGGCACTGCCGGTGGCCTCCAGGACACCGAAGGCCAGTGCGACGGGCGACATGGCGCTGCCGGCATTGGTGATCGACCAGCCGGTGAAGTACCAGCGGAAGGCGGGCGATCGCAGCGGCCGTTCGGACGCGAGTCGGGTGCTGGATACCGGCGTCGGCGCGTCTGTCTCAGGCACGAGGGGCGATGCTTCCAGCGGATACGGGATTCATCAAGCGATTTCGGAGCAGCCCGGACCCCGTGAGCACAATGCACAGAACCCTTGGAAAAGAGCTCAATGGCGACTTAAACACGAAACATGGAGGTCATCTGCCGGTCGCTCTAGCTTCAGAGTCCTCAACGGCGAGGACGAACGGAGAGAGATGTGACGGCGGCTCACAGTGGCCAGACCTTGGACGCGGGGGCGGACCCGGGCGGCGGGCGAGCGGGACGCGCCAGCGCCCGTATTGAACTGTCGGGGGTGACCCGGCGCTTCACCTCCCCCACCGGCAAGGTGTTCACCGCGCTTCGCGACGTGAACTTCACGGTCGAGCCCGGCCAGTTCTGCGCGGTCGTCGGACCGACCGGCTGCGGCAAGTCGACGACCCTGGGCATGGTGGCCGGCCTGGACCGGCCCAGCGCCGGATCGGTGCGCGTCGGCGGCGCCGAGGTGGACGGGATCACCGAGGGCGTCAGCTTCATGTTCCAGCAGGACGCCCTGCTGCCCTGGAAGACGGTGCTCGCCAATGTGGCGCTCGGCCCGGTCTTCCGGGGGGTCGGCAAGAAGCAGGCACAGGCCAGTGCCAGGGACTGGCTGGGCCGGGTGGGCCTGCGCGGTTTCGAGGACCACCACCCGCACCAGCTCTCCGGCGGTATGCGCAAGCGCGTCGCGATGGCCGCCGCGCTGATCAACGAGCCGTCGATCCTGCTGATGGACGAGCCCTTCGGGGCGCTGGACGTGCAGACCAAGGCGATCATGTCCAACGAGCTGCTCGGCCTGTGGGAGGAACTGAAGCCGTCGGTCCTGTTCATCACCCACGACCTGGAGGAAGCCGTCGCGCTCTCCGACCGGGTGGTCGTGATGACCTCGGGCCCCGGAACGATCAAGGGCGTCTACGACATCGACCTGCCGCGCCCGCGCGGCGCGGTGCAGGAGATCCGCTTCGAGCCCCGCTTCCTCGAACTCCACCACCAGATCTGGGAGTCGCTCAAGGACGAGGTGCAGCGGGCCTACGCGGACACCGGCGGCACTTCAGGCACCGCAGGCGTCGAGGGCGCCTCGGGTTCCTCAGGCTCCTCGGGCCGGTCGAAGCCGGCGGGAGAGCGCTGATGGCCATCACGTCCCAGTCGAAGGAGCGTCAGATGCAGACCCCCGACCAGATCCGGTCCGCCCTCCAGTCCGAGATCGCCGCCGACGAGGCCACCGTGACGGCCAGGGCGCTGCGGCAGGCCCGCAAGCGCAAGCTGCAGGTCAACGCCGGCCGGGCCCTGCTGGGTGTCCTGGTGGTCGGCGGCTGGCAGCTCTTCGCGCAGTGGAAGATCATCGACCCGTTCTTCTTCGGCCAGCCGTCGGGCATCGTCCGGCAGTTGGTGGACTGGTTCCAGCACGGCACCTCGTTCGGCTCCATCTGGTCGCAGATCGGCGTCACCATGGAGGAGGCCCTGCTCGGCTTCGTCTACGGCGTCCTGGGCGGCGTGGTGCTGGGCGTCCTGCTGGGCCAGGTGCGCTTCCTGGCCGATGTCATCGGGCCCTACATCAAGATCGTCAATGCCGTCCCGCGCATCGTGCTCGGCTCGATCTTCTTCGTCTGGCTCGGCCTGGGCACCCCCGCGAAGGTGCTGCTGGCCTCCGTCCTGGTGTTCTTCGTCGTCTTCTTCAACGCGTTCCAGGGCGTGCGCGAGGTCGACCGGGTCTTCGTCAACAACGCCCGGGTCCTGGGCGCCTCCCGGCTGCAGATCACCCGCCATGTGGTGCTGCCCTCGGCGCTGACCTGGATCACCGCGAGCCTGCACGTCGCCTTCGGCTTCGCCGTGATCGGCGCGATCGTCGGTGAGTTCCTGGGTGCCCAGCAGGGCCTGGGCCTGGTCATCTCCGACGCCCAGAACCACTTCAACCCCAACGGTGTGTTCGCGGCCATGGTGATCATCGCCGTCATCGCGCTCACCGCCGAGAGCGGGATCAGCTTCCTGGAGAAGAAGCTGCTCGCCTGGCGCCCGCCGTCCTCGACCGAGGTCGCCGGCATCTGAGCCGGCCGGATCCCGGTCCGAGGTCCGTCCCACCCCGAGCAACCCCACCCGCACAGTCCCCCCACCCCGCACAGATCCCCCACCCCGTACAAGGGAGTACGCGCCATGCTCAGCACCAGATTCACCCGGAAGTCCCGCCGCACCCTGGCCCTCGCCTCAGCCGCCGGTCTGCTCACCACCCTCGGGCTCACCGCCTGCGGCTCCTCCAGCAGCGGCTCCTCCGCCTCCAGCGGCGGGGGCGGCAGCCTGCCGAAGGTCACCATGATGGTCGGCGGCATCGACAAGCAGATCTACCTGCCCTACGAGCTGGCCCAGCAGCTCGGCTTCTACAAGAAGTACGGCGTCAACATGCAGCTCAGCACCGAGACCAACGGCGGTGTCGGCGCCGAGGACGCGATGGCGTCCGGTCAGGTCGACATGGCCGGGGCCTGGTACATCCACACCTTCGACTTCCAGGCCAAGGGCAAGGACGTGGTCAACCTCGCCCAGCTCAGCGGCGCCCCCGGCGAGCGGGTGATGTGCTCCAAGAACTCGGGCGTCACCACCCCCTCGGACTTCAAGGGCAAGAGCATCGGCGTCACCGACCTCGGCTCCGGCACCGACGACCTGATCCAGCAGCTCGCCGCCCACTACAACCTCTCCACCAGCCAGTTCCACCGGATAGGCGTGGGCGACGGCTCCACCCTGCTGGCCGCCCTGAAGCAGAACCGGGTCGCCTGCGCCATCACCACCCAGCCCACGGTCAGCGCCATCGAGAAGTCCGGCGCCGGGACCTCGGTACTGGACCTGTCCAGCACGGCGGGCGCGACCCAGTGGCTGGGCGGCACCTGGCCGGCCGCCGGCGTGCTCACCCTGAACAGCTGGGTCCAGTCGCACCAGGACACCGCGCAGAAGGTGGTCGACGCCCTGGTCGCGACGATGCACTGGATCAACACCCACACCGCCGCGCAGATCGCCGACGCCCTGCCCGCTTCGTACACCAACAACGGCCTCATCACCAAGGCCGACTACATCGCCGCTCTGGCCCAGGACAAGGGCCAGTTCCTGCCGGACGGGATGATGCCCGCCAACGGCCCGACGACCGTCCAGGCCACCGCGAAGATCTCCGGGGTCGACGTCAGCAAGGTCAAGATCAGCGGCACCTACACCAACCAGTACGTCCTCGCGGCCAACAAGCTGGAGGGCTTCACCGTCAGCGGCGGCTGACCCGCCATACCGCCGGCGGCGGACCCGGTCCTGGACAGCCCGGGTCCCCCGCCGGCCCCCCGCCTTGCCCCGGGACTGGGCAAATCCCCCTTGACCAGCGACAATCGCCCCACGAGTGCGGCAAGGACGCCGCTTCGAGAGCTGAGCGGTGAGAGACGATGTTCCCAAGGAGACCACGGACGGGCCAGGGCCGAAGGCTCTCCACCCGGATCCTGGCCAGTCAGGTGGCCATCCTGGCGGTGACCAGCGTGATCGGGTTCGTGCTGTTCGCCTGGGTGCAGCGCGGCCAGCTGGACAACGAGTACGAGCAGCGCGCGATGTCCATCGCCCAGGTGGCCGCCGCCGACCCGCAGATCGTCCAGGGCATGGTCGCCCCGGGCGACCGGGCGCTGGTGCAGCCGGCCGCCGAACGCATCGCCGAGGCCGCCGGCGCCTCCTACGTGGTCGTGGTCGACCTGAACGGGGTCCGCTACTCCCATCCGCATCCCGACCTCATCGGGCAGCGGATCACCGAGCCGCTGGTGGTGCTCGACGGCCAGCCGCACGGCGGCATCGACCAGGGCGTCACCGGCCGGTCGGCCAACGGCAAGGCACCGTTGCGGGACCCGAACGGCAAGGTGATCGGCGAGGTCTCCGTCGGGATCAGGGAGAGCAAGGTGGCCGGCCAGCTCTGGCACGAGCTGCCCACCTTCGCGCTGTACGCCGGCATCGCCCTGTGCCTGGGCTGCGCCGCCTCGTACGCACTGGCCCGGCGACTGAAGCGGTCCACCTTCGGCCTGGAGCTGGAGGAGATCGCCGGACTGCTGACGGACCGTGAGGCGATGCTGCACGGGATCAGGGAGGGCGTGATCGCCTTCGACCCGGCCGGCCGGATCACCGTGGTCAACGACGAGGCCCGCAGGCTGCTGCCGTTCGACGCGGCGCTGGGCCTGCGGCCCGAGGACGTCCTGCCCGAGGGGCGTCTGCGCGACGCCCTCGACGGCACCCTCACCGGCCACGACCTGACCGTGCTCACCGACCGGTACTGCCTGGTCGTCAACCGGATGCCGGTGGGCCTGCACGGACGCGAACTGGGTGCCGTGGTCACCGTCCGGGACCGCACCGAGATGGTCGGGCTGCTGCGCGAGCTGGACTCGGTGCGCGGGCTCACCGACGCCCTGCGCGCCCAGCAGCACGAGTTCGCCAACCGCATGCACATCCTGGCCGGACTCCTGGACCTGGGCGAACACGACGCCGCCTTCGAGTACGCGGTGGAGTCGGCCGGGGTCGAACCCGCGCTCACCGAGTCGGTCCGGCAGCGGATCGGCAACCCGCTGATGGTCGGGCTGATCGTGGCGAAGTCCACCGTCGCCGCCGAACGCGGGGTGCGGATCACCCTGACCGAGGAGTCCCGACTGGGTGAGCAGCCCGCTCACCTGCACGGACTGCTCACCATCGTCGGCAACCTGTTGGACAACGCCGTGGACGCCGCCGTGTCCGGGACCACGACCGGGGCGGCGCAGGCCGAGGTACGACTGTCGCTGCTGGAGACGGGCACCGCGGTCACCGTCCAGGTCGCCGACTCGGGCCCGGGCGTGCCCGACGACGCCATGGAGTCGATCTTCCAGGACGGCTGGTCGACCCGGCCGGACCGGGGCACCGCCCGGCGCGGACTCGGGCTGGCCCTGGTGCACCGGCTGGTGCGGCACCGCGGCGGCACCATCACGGTGAGCAGCGGTGCGGGTGCGGTGTTCACCGTGACGCTCCCGCTGTCGGACACCGCCCCGGCCGACGGCGACCGGCCCGGCCAAGCCGCCCCGTTCGAACTCGCAACCTCAGGAGGCGATCGCTGGTGATCAGCGTTCTGGTCGTGGACGACGACTTCCGTGTCGGCGCCATCCACGCGCGCTACGTGGCGCGCACCGAGGGGTTCACCGTCGTCGGCGAGGCGTCGACGGTCCGTGGCGCGGTGCAGGCCGCTCGCGAACTGCAGCCGGACCTGCTGCTCCTGGACGTCTACCTGCCCGACGGCAGCGGCCTGGACGTGCTGCACCAGCTCGCCGCGGACGCGGCCGGGACCGGGACCGGACCCGACGCGATAGTGATCACCGGGGCACGCGAGCTGGCCACCGTCCGTTCGGCGATGAAGCTCGGCGCGGTCGGCTACCTGGTCAAGCCGTTCGGCTTCGCCGCGTTCAGCGAGCGGCTGGCTGCCTTCCGGGAACTGCACCAGCGCGTCCAGTCCCGGGGGCCGAGCGCCCAGACCGATCAGGCCGAGGTCGACGCCCTGTTCAACGCCGCGCGTCCCACCCCCGCGCCGCAGGCCCTGGCGAAGGGGCTCTCCGCGCCCACCCTGGCGCTGGTCCGCGAAGCGGTGCGCGAGCGCGACCTGTCGGCCGCCGAGGTCGCCGAGATCACCGGGGTCTCCCGGCCCACCGCCCAGCGCTACCTCTCCTATCTGGTCCGCGACGGCCTGGCCCGGCTGGAGCTGCGCTACGGCTCCGCCGGCCGACCCGAGCACCGCTACCGCGCGGCGACCTGACCTGACCGCCCGGCAGCCGGAAAAAGGGTTTGGGCACGACGGCCGGCGGTTGGTAACGTGCACGCGACCGTGAAGCAGACCTCTGGAGGTGAGACCCGTGAACGCTGTGTCCCATGGGTGCTCCCCCTTGTCCTTCATGGTCGGGCGGTTGACGTAGGTGTCGCCGGGAGCGCCTGAACGCAAGGCTCTCCTGAGAGGCAGACACCTAATGAACCCTCTACATTCCACCGCAGCAACCAACGAGCACCCGGTGGTGGTCACCCGGGTCGCGGAACGCCAGTGGCACGCCCTGGACGACGACCAGGTCGTGGGGCGCGGCCACACCTCACCCCGGCCCGACGGTCGGGTCTTCCTCAGCATCGACGCGTGGCACGGCGCGGTCTTCGACCGCCTCGCCGACGCGATGCTGACCGACCTGCCCAGGCCGCTGCACACCGTGGTCGACGAGGCCGACCTCGACCAGAGGTCGGGCTGGGAGCGGATCGGCTTCACGGTCCGGCGACGCGAGCGGGAGTACCTCGTCCCCACCGACCCGGAGCTGACCGGGCTGCACGCCGTGCGACCGCCGTCAGGCGTGACCGTCGTGCCGCTCGGCGAGGCGGAGGACGGCCCGCTGCGCGCCCTGGACCGCGCCGTCCGCACAGAGGTCGGGGCCACCGTCGGCTGGGAGACGATGCCAGCGGAGGTGGTTCCGCTCCCGCGCGGGGTCACCGTGCTGGACCCGTCCAGGTACGCGGTGGCGGCGCGCGGCGACCGTTACGTGGGCCTGGTCAGGCTGGCGCCGGTACCGCGGCAGCCGAGAATCGGGCTGATCGCGGTCCGGGCCGACCAGCAGCGCCACGGCATCGCCCGGGCGCTGCTGGCCGAGGTGCTGGGTTCGCTGCACCGCTCCGGCGTCGCAGCGGCCTCGGCCGAGGTCGACGCGTCCAACAAGGCGGCTACGGCACTGTTCGAGGGCCTCGGCTCCCGGCTCGCCGGCGGCAACCTGGAGCTGGTATGCCGCTGACGCCCCGCCACACCCCCCTGACCGCACGACCGAACGAGGTGGAGCGATGACGAAGACAGCAGAAGGCATCCAGGTCGAGGGCACCGTCATCGAGTGCCTGCGCAACGCCACCTTCACGGTGGAGCTGCAGAACGGGCACAAGGTCCTCGCGCACATCAGCGGGAAGATCCGGAAGAACTACATCAAGATCCTGCCGTACGACCGGGTCCTGGTGGAGCTCAGCCCGTACGACCTCAACCGCGGCCGGATCCTCTTCCGCTACCGCAACTGACGCCATCGGGCCACCGGCCTGCGGGCCGGTCGGCAGCAGCCGGTCGCAGCCACTGGTCGGTGGCTGCGACCGGCACGGGGTCCGGCCCTCCGGGTACACAATGGGCGGCATGCTGATCGTCGTCTGCGGCCTGCCGGCCACCGGCAAGACAACCCTGTCCCGGCTCCTCGCCCGTGACCTGACGGCCGTCCATCTTCGGATCGACACCATCGAACAGGCCATCGTGCGCTCGGGGACGGCCGAGCACCCGCTCGGCCCGGTGGGCTACACCGTCGCGCACGCGCTCGCCGCCGACCATCTGCGGCAGGGACTCACCGTGGTCGCCGAGTGCGTCAACCCGCTCGCGGTCACCCGCGACGGCTGGCAGGGCCTGGCCGCCGAAGTCCAGGTGCCCTTCGCCGAGGTGGAGGTCGTCTGCTCGGACCCGGCCGAGCACCGCCGCCGCGCGGCCGGACGCACCGTCGACATCCCGGGACTGCCGCTGCCCTCCTGGCAGGAGATCGTCGACCGTCGCTACGACGCCTGGGACCGGGAGCACGTCACCGTGGACACCGCGCACCGCACGGTCGAGGACTGCCTGCGGGAGATCCGCGACCGACTCTCCGCCGACGCTGCCCGCCGGCTCCCGCGCTGAGGATGGCGTGACCGGCCAGGGTCAGGGCCGGTTCGGGTCGGGGTGCAGCACCACGAAGAGCGACCAGGCCCGCGCGGTCGGATCGTCTGGGCGGGCGGCGAACTCCTCGATCAGGTTGCGGAGCCGGGTCCGGAAGTCCTCCATCTCGGCCGGCGGAAGACGCAGGCCCAGGCGAGTGCTGTCCACCTCGGCCGCGGGGGCCAGGGCCAGTTCCTCCAGGAAGGCGTCGAGCATCGACCGGTCCTGCGCGGCGGTGTCCAGCCGCCAGGACTTCCGCGTAGCCAGATAGGGGATCTCCCGTGCCCCGCGCGCCCCGCGCCGCTCCTGCTCGGCCTGCAGGAAGCCGGTGCGCACCAGCGTCCTGGTGTGGTGCAGCACGCTGGCGGGGTCGCGGTCCAGGATCGCAGCGATCTCCTGGTTGGTATGCGCCTCGCCGAGGCAGATCCGCAGGATGCGCAGGCGGAGGGAGGAGGCGAGCGCCCTCGCCTCCTCGTCGGTCGCCGGCCGGCGTTCGGTCATGGTCAGAGCGTACTGAAGGGTCGACCGAGCCAGTGATTGACAAACCCCAATCACTCCTCCACGGTAGTCCCCGTGACCGCTCCCGCAACCACATCCGGCAACGCGCCCGACCGACCGGCCGCCCCCGTCGGACGGTCCCGCGGGCTGTGGCGCCACTCGGACTTCCGCCGACTGTGGATCGGCGAGACGGCCAGTCAGTTCGGCACGACAGTCAGCCAGTTGGCCCTTCCGCTGGTCGCCATCCTGGCGTTGCACGCCTCCACCTGGCAGGTCGGCGTGCTGGCCGCCTGCGAGACCGCCGCGTTCGTGGCCGTGGGCCTGCCGGCCGGCGCCTGGGTGGAGCGGATGCGCCTGCGGTCCGTACTCATCGTCAACGACCTGGTCCGGGCCGCCCTGATGGCCTGGATCCCGATCGCCCGGCTCCTCGGGGTACTGACGATGGAGCAGCTGTACCTGGTCGCACTCGCCACCGGGGTCAGCACCGTCTTCTTCGACGTGGCCTACCAGTCCTATCTGCCTCAGCTGATAGACCGTGAGCAGTTGGTCGAGGGCAATGCCAAGCTGCAGGCCAGCGAGTCGGTCAGCCAGATCGCCGGACCGGGCCTGGGCGGCGCCCTGGTCCAGGCGGTCACCGCGCCCTACGCGGTGCTGGTCGACGCGGTCAGTTTCCTCTGGTCGGCCGCGTGGGTGAGCAGGATCGGGGTCCGGCCACCGCGCCCCGAACGGCGCCCCGACGCCAACCTGCTGCGCGAGATCCACGAAGGCCTGCGGTTCGTGCTCGGCAACCGGATGCTCCGCGCCATCGCTCTGTGCACCAGCTCGGCCAACCTGTTCGGCTCGGTGATCTCCGCAGTCGTCTACGTTCTGCTCGCCCGCCAGCTGCGGCTCTCGCCCGGTGTCATCGGCCTGCTCACCTCGACCGCGGCGGTGGGCGGGTTGATCGGCGCGCTGGTCGCCGGACGGTTCGCGGCCAGGGTGGGGCAGGGGCCGGCCATCTGGATCGCCAGCGCTGCCGCCGGCCCCTGTGCACTGGTCACGCCGTTCGTGCAGCGCGACTGGACCATCGGGCTGCTCGCCCTCGCGCAGACGGTGATGTGGATGGGCTTCGTGGTCTACAACATCACCCAGGTCAGCTTCCGTCAGGCACTGTGCCCGCCCGGGCTGCTGGGTCGGATGAACGCGACCATGCGGTTCCTGGTCTGGGGCACCATGCCCTTCGGGGCACTGCTCGGCGGCCTGCTCGGCTCGACCATCGGCGTCCGCGCCACCCTGCTGGCCGGAGCGGTCGGCCAGTCACTGGCCTTCATTCCGCCCTTCTTCTCCCCCCTGCGCCGCAGCCGCGAACTGCCCTCCTACCCGCCCCCGCCAGCGGACACCGCCGTCGACCAGCCGCCTCCCGACCAGCGTCAGTGAGCTGCGCCCTCCCCTGCCGAAGGTCCACCTGTGTCCAGCAGGCCCAGGTCCCGCAGGCTCTCCGCGGTCTCCACGATCGTGGTCTCGGCCGGGCGCGGGTGCCAGCCGAGTTCTTTGCGGGCCCGGTCGTTGTGGATGATCGGCCGCGGCGGCTCCTGCCCCGGGGCCTCCTCGGTCGGCACGCGTGCGGCCAGCGGGCCCAGCCGTCGCCGCAGGACGTCGGCCACCTCGAGGAAGCTCATCGCCGGGCCGTCCGAGACGGCCAGATAGCGCTTCCCCGCCGCCTCCGGCGCGGCCATCGCACGGATGTGCAGATCCGCCACGTCGCGCACGTCGGCGACACCGAAGCGCGGGGAACGCGGCGCGACCTCCATCGTCCCGTCGAGCATCGCCTTGACCAGGTAGGTCGAGGAGCGCAGGTCGGTGGTGAGGCTGGGCCCGAGGATGAACGTCGGGTTGACGACGACCAGTTCGGTGTCACCGCCCTCACGACCCATCAGGTCCCACGCGGCGCGCTCGGCGACCGCCTTGGAGCGCGGGTAGGGCGCCAGCCCCGGCGTGTCGGGGTCGGTCCAGTCCTCCTCGGTGAACTCGGCACCCGGCTTGGGCGTGTAGCCGATCGCCGCGAACGACGAGGTCAGTACGGTGCGCCGGGCACCCGCGTCGCGGGCGGCACGCAGCACCCGCAGCGCGCCCTCGCGGGCGGGCACGATCAGCTCGTCGGGGTCCTTCGGCTGGGCGACCGGGATGGGCGAGGCGACATGGTGCACCTCCTCGCAGCCCGCCACCGCGGCAGGCCATCCCTGATCGGACATCAGGTCCGCAGCGACGATCTCCAGACCGGCGTCGTCGGCTCCGCCGCGGCGCACCGCGGCGCGCAGCTCGGACTCGCGGGCCGTGGAGCGCACCGTGGTGCGCACCGGCTTCCCGGATCGCAGCAGTGCGGCGATCAGGTGCGTCGCCAGGTATCCGGATCCTCCGGTAACCAGAACCGGGCTCATCACAGCGCCCCCAGACTTCCGACGGCCAGACTTCCGGCAGCGTCCATGGCACATCGCATCGCTGCGGCCTCCGCCTCGGCGTCGCCGCGATCACGGGCGTCCCACAGCTCCGCCTTCGCACGCAGGTAGCCGAGTCGCGCGTGCTGGGCGACGATCTCGGCCTCGATGCGCTCCGCGTGGCGCAGCAGCAGGTCGCGCTGCTCGCCCGCCGCCGTCTGCCGGTGGGCGAGGTTGGCCTGGTAGGTGCGCATCTCCTCGATACTCAAGCCCACCGCGCGCAGGCAGGCCAGTGCCTCCAGCGTGTGCAGGTCCGCTTCGCCGTAGCGGCGGTGCCCGCTCCTCTCGTCGCGATCGATCGGACCGATCAACCCGACGTCCTCGTAGTACCGCAGCGTGGGCTCGCTCAGCCCGCTGCGCCGTGACACATCCTGAATGGTGAAGGTCGGCATGCAGTCAGCGTCACATACCTCAAGCGCTTGAAGGCAAACGCGTCCGACCTCGGGTTTCGTCGCCGGATGGGGCGGCGGGCGCCCCGGGGCCGGATGCGTTCGCGGTGATCCGTTCAGCCGGTCAGCCGGTCAGCCCTTCAGCCGGCGGCCAGGAGCTCCAGGATCTCGACGACGCGGTTGGAGAAGCCCCACTCGTTGTCGTACCAGGCGACCACCTTGATGTGGCGGCCGTCGACGCGGGTGAGCGCGGAGTCGAAGATCGACGAGGCCGGGTTGCCGGTGATGTCGGAGGAGACCAGCGGGTCCTCGGAGTACTCCAGGACGCCGGCCAGCGGTCCCTCGGCGGCCGTGCGGTAGGCCGCCAGCACGTCCTCGCGGGTCACGTCGCGGGCGACGGTGGTGTTGAGCTCGACGATGGAGCCGACCGGGACCGGCACCCGGATCGAGTCGCCGGACAGCTTGCCCTCCAGCTGCGGCAGCACCAGCCCGATCGCCTTGGCCGCGCCGGTCGTGGTGGGCACGATGTTGACGGCGGCGGCACGGGCCCGGCGGGCGTCGCGGTGCGGTCCGTCCTGCAGGTTCTGCTCCTGGGTGTAGGCGTGCACGGTGGTCATGAAGCCGTGCTCGATACCGGCGAGCTCGTCGAGCACCGCGGCCAGCGGCGCGAGCGCGTTGGTCGTGCAGGAGGCGTTGGAGACGATCGTGTGCCGGGCCGGGTCGTAGGCGTCGGTGTTCACGCCGAGGGCCAGGGTGACGTCCGCGCCGTCCGAGGGGGCACTGACCAGTACCTTCCTGGCGCCCGCGTCCAGGTGGGCGCGGGCCGCGGCGGCCGAGGTGAAGCGGCCGGTGGCCTCCAGCACGAGGTCGACGCCGAGCTCGGCCCAGGGCAGCTGCGCCGGCTCGCGCTCGGCGAGCACCTTGATCCGGTGGCCGTCGACGACCAGGGTGTCCCCGTCCACCGTGACCGGGCGTCCGAGCCGGCCGGCGGTGGTGTCGTAGGCGAGCAGCCGCGCCAGGGTGGCGGGCTCGGTGAGGTCGTTGACGGCCACGACCTCCAGCTTGCTGTCGCGTTCCAGCAGGGCACGCAGGACGTTGCGTCCGATGCGGCCGAATCCGTTGACGGCGATACGAGTCATGAGTGGTGTGTCCCTTCCAGTCACCACCAGGTTCGCCTGCGCCGCCGGCCGATGGCAGGGGCGTGAGTGCCATGGTTCGAAAGGATCTCGCCAAGGCGTCGAAGCTGCGCCGGAGGGCTACTCGCCGCGGGCGAAGGTGCGCCGGTACTCGCTCGGCGTGGTGCCCAGGATCCGCTGGAAGTGCAGCCGCAGATTGGTGCCGGTGCCCAGGCCGACGTCGACGGCGATCTGCTCGACGCCGCGCTCGGAGCGCTCCAGCAGTTCCCGCGCCACGTCGAGGCGGGCCCGCATCACCCACTGCATCGGGGTGTAGCCGGTGTCCTCGACGAAGCGGCGGGAGAAGGTCCGCGGTGACACCGCCGCGTGCCGGGCGAGTATCTCCAGGGTCAGCGGTTCGCCCAGGCGGTGCAGCGCCCACTCCCGGGTGACGGCGAACCGCTCCCCCAGCGGCTCGGGCACGCTGCGCGGCACGTACTGCGCCTGGCCGCCGCTGCGGTAGGGGGCCGCGACCAGGCGTCGGGCGGTGTGGTTGGAGGCCGCCACGCCGAGGTCCCCGCGCAGGATGTGCAGGCACAGGTCGATGCCCGAGGCGGCGCCGGCCGAGGTCAGCACGCTGCCCGCGTCCACGAACAGCACGTTCTCGTCGACCAGGACCCGCGGGTACTTCTCGGCCAGGGCCCGGGTGTAGTGCCAGTGCGTGGTGGCGCGCCTGCCGTCCAGCAGTCCGGCGGCGGCCAGCGCGAAGGCCCCCGTCGAGATGGCGGCCAGCCGCGCTCCGCGGTCGTGGGCGGCCGCCAGTGCGTCCATGACGGACTGTGGCGGGGTGTCCCGGTCGGGGAAGCGGTAGCCGGGCACGAGGACGAGTTCCGCCCATGCGAGCGCTTCGAGCCCGTGGGCGACGTGGTACGACAGTCCGTCACCACCGGCCACCAGCCCGGGCGCCGCGCCGCAGACCCGCACCTGGTAGGGCATGCTCGCGCGGGTCGAGAAGACCTGCGCGGGGATGCCGACGTCGAGGGGCTTGGCACCGTCGAGGACCAGGACGGCGACGCGGCGCAGGGGCGTGGCGGACACGGGGACAGACTAACCGCGAGCGGATCCGGATCAGCGCAGGCCAGTTGGGTCGCGGTGGGCGTCGGCGCGGTGGCGTCGGGTCAACCGTCCAGGCTGCGGGGCAGCCCGAAGTACGGGGCGGTGGCGGTGTCGAAACGGGTGATCTCCCGGATCCGGTCGCCGGCCAGGGCGACGGTTTCGATGCCGGTCAGGTGCAGCCGGCCGGTGGTCCGGTCGCGCCGGTACTCCCCCCAGCCGGGCTGCCGGTTGGCCCGTACCGGAAGCATCCGCGCGATCCCGCGGCGGTGCGCGTCCAGCGCTGAGAAGAAGCGGCGGATCGCGTCGGTGCCGCGGTACTCGAACGGCAGCGGCGGCATCCGCACCCAGGCGTCGTCGGTCATCATGGCGACCAGGGCGTCGACGTCGAGTTCGACGAACGCCTCGACGAAGCGGTCCAGCAGTTCGCGCTCGGCGGCGCTGCCGGGCTCCGGTGCGGGCGGTCCGGTGCGGTGGGTGCGGTCCAGGGTGGCGCGGGCCCGCTTCAGGGCGCTGGTCACCGTGTCCTCGGTGACCCCGAGCAGGTCGGCGGCCTCGCGGGCGCGGTAGCCGAGCACGTCGCGCAGCAGCAGGGCGGCGCGCTGGTTCGGCGGCAGCAGCTGAACGGCTGTCACGAAGGCCAGCGAGATCGCCTCCCGCGACTCGTAGCGCGCCTCGGGACCGGGGTCGTGGTCGGGCAGGTCGTCCAGCAGCAGGTCCGGAAAGGGCTGCAGCCACAGCACCTCGCCGAGAGCGGAGGGCTCCGGCGGCGGAACGGGCAGCGGTTCGGCGACCGGTCGCCGCCGGCCCGTCGCGCGCAGCGCGTTCAGGCACCGGTTGGTGGCGATGCGGTACAGCCAGGTCCGTACCGAGGAGCGCCCCTCGAACCCGCCGAGGCCCACCCACGCGGCGAGCAGCGTCTCCTGGAGCATGTCCTCGGCGTCCTGCAGCGAGCCGAGCATGCGGTAGCAGTGCACGTGCAGCTCACGGCGGTGCGGCCGCACCAGTTCGGCGAACGCGTCGCGGTCGCCCGTGCGCGCCCGCGCCAGCAGTTCGGTCGAGGCCGGCATGGGGTCCTCCGTTGTCCGTGGACGCCCGTCTGTCCGTGGTCGTCCGTCGTCGTGCATCGTCATGGTCTCTTCCGGTACTGACACCGGCGGTCCGCGGAACTGGTCGCCGCCGGGTGACCAGAAACCGGGGCCGGGTGTGTCTGCCCCATCGACAACCGTTCGACTTCGACCGTGGAGAGACCCATGTCGACCCTGCCCACCCTGACCACCCTGCCCACCCTGACCGACCGCACGATCCTGATCACCGGCGCCAACCGCGGCATCGGCCGCGCGCTGCTCGACGAGGCGCTGCAGCGCGGCGCGCGGCGCGTCTACGCGGCGTCCCGGACGCCGTTCGCCCACCCCGACGACCGGGTGGTCCCGCTGCTGCTCGACGTCACCGACGCCGGACAGATCCAGGAGGCCGCCGAGCGGGTGGACGCGCTGGACGTCCTGGTCAACAACGCCGGCCTGGCCCGCTCCGACGACCTGACGGACCGGGGCGTGGTCGAGGAGCACCTGGCCGTCAACCTGTTCGGGCCGCTGGCACTGACCCAGGCCTTCCGTCCCGCGCTGGTCCGTTCCGGCGGGGCGGTGGTCAATGTGCTCTCGCTGGCCTCGCTGGCGTCGCTGCCGTTCATCCCGGCGTACTCCGCCTCGAAGGCTGCGGCGCTGTCGATGACGCAGTCGCTGCGGGCGATGCTCGCTCCGGAGGGCGTCCGGGTGCACGCGGTGCTGACCGGGCCGGTCGACACCGAGATGTCGCGCGACCTGGACGTGCCCAAGGCCGCACCGGCGGCGGTCGCGGCGGCGATCCTGGACGGGGTCGCAGCGGGCCGGGAGGAGATCTTCCCTGACCCGATGTCAGCGGTGCTGGCCGCGGGCTGGGACGGGGACGCCGTCAAGACCCTGGAGCGGGCCAACGCTCCCCTGATCGCCGCGATCGCCGCGATGGGCTGACCGTCGCAATCGCTGCCTGCCGCACGGCAGCGGGACGACGTCAGGGGCGCCACCGCTGCGGTGGCGCCCCTGACGTCGTGTCAGTCGAGGCCGACCGACCCCGATGCGGTGAGCTGGTAGCTGCCGTGGGTGAGGTCGGGTTCCAGGGCGAGGTCCGCGATGGTCCGGCCGATCTGGTCCGGGGTGGGCACCGGGCCGAGCCGCTGGACGAACTCGGCCTCGGTGACGCCGGCCCGGGCCGCGTAGCCGGCGACTCCGGCGTCACCGACCCGGGCGCCGGGGGTCATCGGCGGCAGTACCGACAGGAACCGGAGCCCGAGGCCGGCCCGCTGGGACTCCTCGGCCGCGTAGGAGGCGAGGAAGCGGACGGTGGCCTTGGCCCCGGCGTAGCCGCCGCTGACCGGCGACCCGCGCAGGGCCGCCCCGCTGGAGACCGCGAGCACCGTGCTGCCCGGCGGCAGCGGCACGGTCAGCGCCAGCCGGGTCCAGTGGAACACGTGCTGGACGTCGACCTGCCAGTGCAGGCTGAAGTCCTCCCAGGTGTACTCCTGGACCGGGCGGGCGTACGGGACGGCTCCGGCGTTGAGCACCAGGAGGTGCGGGGTGTACCGGGTCAGCAGTTGTTCGGCGACGGCCGGGTCGGTGGCGTCGGCGACGAACGGGACGAAGGAGTCGCCGAGGTCGGCGTGGACCTTCTCCAGGTCGGTGCGGTCGCGGGCGACCCCGACGACCTGCATGCCCGCCCGGCTCAGTGCGATGGCGGTGGCGCGGCCGAAGCCGCGGCCGGCGCCGGTGACGATCGCGGTCCGGGTCGGCCCTGTCGTCGGGGTGGGTTCGGTGGGACGCATGGGTGCCGTCTCCTTGCCTTGGGAGCGGAGGGAGGTGCTGTACCGCACGGAACTGCACGGAACTGCACGGATCAAACATTCAACCTGTTGGTTAAACATAGTCGCCGCGCTAACATTCAGCAATATGGTTGAACGTGTCTCCACCCCGCTGGACCTGACCTACATGGCGCTGGCCGATCCCACCCGCCGGGCGATCCTGCAACGGCTGCGCAGCGCCGAGGCCCGGGTCACCGAGATCGCCGAACCGCTGCCGATGTCCCTGGCCGCCGTCTCCAAGCACATCGTCGTGCTGGAGCGCGCGGGCCTGGTCCGGCGCGAGGTCCGCGGCCGGGACCACTACCTGAGCGCCGACCCGCAGCCGCTGACCGAGGCCGAGAAGTGGATCAGCGACTACACCGGCTTCTGGGAGCGGCGCGCCGACGCCCTGGCCGACCACCTGGAACAGCACCTCCACGAAGGGCCCACGCCGTGAACGAATCGGTGGTCAGGGTGACCCGCACCCTCAAGGCCAGCCCCGAGCAGGTCTTCGACGCCTGGACCGACGCCGAACGGCTCCAGCAGTGGCTCTGCCCCGACCCGGGCTTCGTCGCCGAGGCCAGCTGCGATCCCGTGGTCGGCGGGCGCTACCGCATCGTCAAGATCCTGGCCAGTGGCGCCGACGAGGTCACCGGCGAGTACCTGGTGGTCGATCCCCCGCACCGGCTGGTGTTCACCTGGGCCGCCGACACCACCGCCAACCACACCACCCAGGTCACCGTCACCCTGCGCCCGGACGGGGACGCCACCGAGATGACCATCCTCCACGAGCGCATCCCCACCCAACCGATCCAGGACGGCGCCCGGCTCGCCTGGGCCAGCATCTGCGACCGGCTCGCCGCCCTGCTCGCGCAGAGCTGAGCACCGTCGCGGTGGAGCTGCCCGAGGCCGCGCCGAACCGTGACCGCGCGTCGCCCCGCCGGAGCAGCGGGGCGGAAATCCGATCGCGGGCGACGGACCGGCCCCCTACTCTCGCCATCATGACGACCACGGGCAGGACCTCCGACGCCGGCCGGGCCGACGGTGCACTGCCGATCCGGCCGGAACGCGAAAGCGACCATGCGGCCGTGCGCGCCCTGCACCTGTCAGCCTTCGCGGGTGACGGCCGGGTACCGGACCTGGTGGACGTGCTGCGCGTCGCCCCCGCTCCGCTGGAGCCGATGTCGTTCGTGGCCGTGGACGGCACCGAGGTGGTCGGGCACACCATGCTGACGCACAGCCGGCTCGACGCCCCGGAGCGCATCGTGGACGTCCTGGTGCTGTCACCGCTGGGTGTGCTCCCCCGGTACCAGAACCGGGGCGTCGGCACCCGGCTCATCCGGCATGCGCTGGCGGCGGCCGACGCCCGCCAGACGCCGCTGGTCTTCCTCGAAGGCTCGCCCGACTACTACGCGGCCCGGGGGTTCGAACGCGCCGACCGGATCGGCTTCCGCTCCCCGTCGCTGCGGATCCCGGCCCCCGCCTTCCAGGTCGCCCGGCTGACGGCGTACCAGCCCTGGATGACCGGCACCCTCGTCTACGCCGACGCCTTCTGGGCGCTGGACTGCGTAGGGCTGCGGTAGGACCGCGCGGTACCGCGCCGTCCGGCTGAGACGGTGGCCACAGCCGCTGATAACGACAATGACACGATCGGCCCGTACGGTCGCACCCGCCGACGTTCCGGCCGGATCGTGCCACTACCTTATGTGTGCACATCAAAAATCTCGGCTGCGTCGGGCGCACCAGCACCGGTGCCAGCGACCTGGAGGCCGTACGAAACATCCATGACCACTACCCCCCGACTGGCCCTCGTGCTCCTGGCCGCCGACTCCAAGGCCGAGATCCTGCTCCGCGGCGAGATCGACGCGGACGGTCTCCCCGAACTGCACCTCGCCGTCATGCAGGTGCTGACCAGCCCTGGCGTGCAGCGCATCGAGGTCGACGTCGCGCTCACCACGTTCTGCGACTCCGCCGGGATCTCCGGCCTCCTCAGAGCGCACCTGGCCGCCCGGGAGCGCGAGGTTCCGCTGCACCTGGTCCGCGTCCCGGCCTACCTGGCCCGCCTGCTCGAAGTGACCGGCCTGACCACGCTGCTGCGGGGCGAGTCGCGCTGACGGGAGAGCGCCACCCGTGGCGTACGGTGTGCGCGAGGCGAGCGAACAGCGTTCGCCGCTGAACAGGCCTGGCAGACGCAACAGACGGAGCAGACGATGAAGGCAGCCCGTTTCAGCCGGTTCGGAGGCCCGGAGGTCCTGGAGATCGTGGATCTCCCCGATCCGCATCCGGCTCCCGGCCAGGTCCGGATCGCGGTGCGCGCGGCCGGCGTCAACGCGAGCGACTGGAAGAAGCGCCAGGGCCTGATGGACGAGGAGCTTCCGCAGACCATGGGCTACGAGGCGGCCGGCGTCGTCGACGAGCTCGGCGCCGGTGTCACGGACGTGACCGTCGGCGATCGCGTGTTCGGCTTCTCCACCGAGGGCGCCGCCCAGGCCGAGCTGGCAGTGCTGTCCCACTACGCGCCGATCCCGCCGTCGCTCGACTTCCCCGCCGCCGCGCTGCCGGCCGCCGTCGAGACGGCCACCCGCGCGCTGGACCAGCTCGGTGTCGCCGACGGCAGCCGACTGCTCGTCAACGGCGCCTCCGGAAGCGTCGGCAGCGCCGCGGTCCAGCTCGCCGTGGCCCGCGGTGCGCGCGTGATCGGCACCGCCAGTCCGGCCAACCACGCGTACCTGCGCTCGCTGGGCGCCGAACCGGTCGCCTACGGCGAGGGCATGGCCGAGCGCCTTCGCGCGCTCGCACCCGAGGGCGTCGACCTCGCGCTCGACGTCGCCGGAAGCGGCGTCCTGCCCGAGCTCATCGAGCTCGCGGGCGGCCCGGAGCAGGTCTTGACGGTCGCCGACTTCGCAGGCGCGCAGAAGTACGGCGTGCGGTTCAGCCGCGGGGACGCCGGCCGCGCGCTGCACGCACTCGCCGGGATCGGCGAGCTGACCGAATCCGGACGCTTCTCGCTCCCGGTCGCGCAGACCTTCCCGCTCGCCGAGGTCGCCGAGGCGCACCGCGTCGGTGAGGCCGGCCGGGTACGCGGGAAGCTCGTGCTGGTGGTCGGCTGACGCCCGATCAGCCGCTCAGGCGCCCGCCGCGTGCCCGGCCAGGAAGTCGCCGACCACGGAGCGGAAGGCCTCCGGCCGCTCCACCCAGGGCAGGTGCCCCGCACCGTCGAGCAGCGTCCGCGAGACCCGGGGAAGTGCCTGCTCCAGCGAGTCGAGGGCCCAGTCGGGTCGGATGTCCTCGGCTCCGTGCACGATCAGCACGGGCAGGTCCAGCTTCTCGCAGGCGGCCCGCAGTTCCGGCCTTCCCAGGGTGCGCTTGACGTCGGTGTTGACGGTCGCGTTGCAGTCGAGGTTCACCCCGAACCAGGGCGTGGCCGCAGCCTCGGACAGCTCCAGCGCCCGCTCCCGGTCGGCGTAGTCCGCGGAGCACTGCAGTACGCACCACTCCCGCCCCTCGGCCTCGGTGCGCTCGCGGCCGTCCAGCGCCTCCCAGCGCTCCAGGTGCGTCCCGAGGTTGGCCCGCAGGTTCTGCTGGTAGGTCGACCGCCAGGTGTCGCGGCTGTCGATTCCGGTGCCGGAGAGGTAGACCAGGCTGCTCACCCGCTCGGGATGGTCCAGCGCGTACTGCAGGGCCAGGTGGCTGCCGTAGGAATGGCCCAGCAGCGCCATCCGGTCCAGCCCGAAGTGGCGCCGGACGGCCTCCAGGTCGGCCACCGACCGGGCGACCGAGTACGGCCCGCACCGTTGCGACCGCCCGCACCCGCGCTGGTCCCAGCGGTGGACGGCGGCCCGGTCCGCCAGCAGCTCGGCCAGGTCACCCAGGAAGTCCCACAGTCCGGGGCCGCCGTGGCAGAACACCACAGGAACACCCTCGCCGCTCCGGATCGCCCAGAGCCGGACTCCGTCCTCGGTCAGCACCGTCTCGTCCACGCCACCCATCCGGCTGAGTCTGGTTCGGCGTGCGGCTGACGGCAAGAGGCGGATGGGAGAAGGTGTGGAAGACGGGTGCGGGTCTGTCGATCCGGGCCGGGGCCGATCGTATAGAGGGTGAGAGGTCGGCGGACGCCGACCGGACGGTCCAGGAGGACATCATGAAGCAGTACCTGCTCAGCGTCGTGCAGCCGACCGGACAGGAGCGCCCGGCGCCCGAGGTGCTCGCGGAGATCAACCGGAATCTGGAGGTCTTCCACCAGGAACTGCGGGCCGCCGGGGCGTGGGTGTTCGCCGGCGGGCTGCACGCCCCCAGCACCGCCACCATGGTTCGGGTGAAGGACGGGGACGTGCTGATGACCGACGGCCCGTTCGCCGAGGGCAAGGAGTACCTCGGCGGGCTGTGCATCGTCACCGCGCCCGATCTGGACGCCGCGCTGGAGTGGGGCAGCAAGGCCGCCCGGGCGACCACGCTCCCGATCGAGGTTCGGCCGTTCATGGGTGACGTGCCGGCCTGATGACCGACCTGCCGGGCCCGACCGCCGCCGACGTCGAGGGTGTCTTCCGACGCGAGTACGGCCGGTCGATCGCCGTCCTGGTCCGTGCCTTCGGCGACATCGACATCGCCGAGGACGCGGTCCAGGACGCCTTCACCACGGCGCTGGACCGCTGGGCGGCGACGGGGGTGCCGCCGAGCCCGGCCGGATGGATCATCACCACCGCACGCAACCGCGCGATCGACCGCCTGCGCCGGGAAGCCTCCCGCCAGGACCGGCACGCGCAGGCTGCCCAGCTGTACGCCCGTGACGAACCGGCCGAGGAGGGTCCCGTGCGCGACGACCGGCTACGGCTGATCTTCACCTGCTGCCATCCCTCGCTGGCCACCGAGGCCCGGATCGCGCTGACGCTTCGTCTGCTGGGCGGCCTCACCACGGCGGAGATCGCACGCGCCTTCCTGGTGCCCGAGCCGACCATGGCCCAGCGGCTGGTCCGGGCCAAGGGCAAGATCCGCGATGCCGGGATCCCCTACCGGATCCCCTTCGAGGCCGACCTGCCCGGGCGCCTGGGCGCCGTGCTCGCCGTCATCTACCTGATCTTCAACGAGGGCTACGCGGCGGGCTCGGGCGAGCAGCTGCTCCGCGAGGACCTCGTCGCGGAGGCGGTCCGCCTGGGGCGGCTCCTGGTCGAGCTGATGCCCGACGAACCCGAGGCCATGGGGCTGTTGGCGCTCATGCTGCTCGCCCACGCACGCACGGCCGCCCGCACCGGTCCGGACGGCGAACTGGTACCGCTCGGCGACCAGGACCGCACGCTGTGGGACCAGGATCTCGTCGCCGAGGGCCAGGCCCTCGTCCGGCGGTGCCTGCGCCGCAACCGGCCGGGTCCCTATCAGATCCAGGCGGCCATCAACGCTGTGCACAGCGACGCCCGGTCCGCAGCCGCCACCGACTGGGGCCAGATCCTGCGGCTGTACGACCAGTTGACGGTGGTCGCGCCGAGCCCGATCGTGGCCCTGAACCGAGCGGTCGCGGTCGCCGAGGTGGACGGGCCGCAGCAGGCGCTCGCCCTGGTCGACGACCTCGCCCCCGGCCTGGACGGCTACCACGTGCTCCACGCCGTCCGCGCCGACCTGCTCCGGCGACTGGGCCGAAGCTCCGAGGCGGCGCAGGCCTACGACCGCGCCATCGCCCGCACCGGGAACACCGCCGAGCGCACCTTCCTCAAGCGCCGCCGCCGAGCGCTCACTCCGACCTGACGACGCGACACCTTGTGCATTCCCTTCAGTCCACTGCCTCGGCTTCGGCTTCGGCTTCGGTGGTCGAGCCGGACCTGCTGAGACTGGCCAGCAGCCGCAGGGCCGCCTCGGAGGGAGTGCCCGGCTCAGCGCTGTAGGCGATCATGCGCTGGTCGGCGCTTCCGGTCAGCGACATGCTCTGGAAGAACAGCTCCATGGTCCCCACCGTCGGGTGGTCCAGCTGCTTGACGCCGTCCGAGCAGGTACGGACCGGGTGGTGCGCCCAGAGCGCGGCGAAGTCCTGGCTCTGCACCGCCAGCCGGCCCACCAGTTCACCCAACCGGCGGTCCTGCGGATGCCGTCCTGCCACCAACCGCAGCGAGGCGACGGCGAGTTGCGCCTCCTCGTCCCAGCGGGGGTAGAGCGCTCGGCCCTGAGGGCTCAGGAACAGGATGTCGGTGAGGTTGGGGCGGTCCGCCGACCGGTCCGGGGCGTCGAAGTCCAGATGGCCGGCGAGCAGGGCATGGCCCAGCCGGTTCCAGGCAAGGACGTCGTTGCGCCGGTTCAGGACCACCGCCGGCGCTTCGGACATCGCGGTCAGCAGATGGCGCACCGAGCTCGTCGGGCGCTCGCCCGCACGCTGCGGCGAGCGACGGACTTCGCCCGCGGGCCTGGCCAGGTCCTTCAGGTGCGCCCGCTCGTCGTCGCTGAGCCGCAGGGCGCCGGCGATCGCGTCCAGGACGGAGTCCGAGGCGCCGTCACCACGACCCTGTTCGAGCCGCGTGTAGTGGGTGACGCTCACCCCGGCCAGCATCGCCAGCTCCTCCCGGCGCAGCCCGGCCACCCTGCGCCTGCCCCCGTACACGGGCAGGTCGACGTCCTCGGGGCGGAGCCGGGCTCTGCGGCTCTTGAGGAAGGCTGCGAGTTCGGCTCGTACGGCCCCCGGGGACCCCGGCTGCGGGGCTGCGGACCCTGGGCTCATCGTTCAGCTCCACTCTGCGGGCCGAGTCGGAAAGGTAGGCCGCACACCAGGACAACACCGCGGGGACGGGCGCACGTTCCCGCATCGCCCGGCCCAGCCTGGTCCTGTGATGACCACCCTGGCGACGGACGGTCTCGCGGTGGCCCGTCACAACTGGGGGCTGGGTAGCCCCCTCCGGCGCCAGCACGATCGGTTCCACAAGCGCCACCACCTGCGCAGGAGAGGAACCGAAGATGTCGCTGACGGAGAAGACCGGTCCGGGACCGGAAGTGCGGAGTGCCGGGTCGACGGGACTGACGCCCAGGCTGCGGCTGGTCCTGGTCGTGCTGCTGGTGGCCCAGTTCATGCTGGCCGTGGACTTCTCGATCCTCAACGTGGCTCTGCCGCAGGTCGGCCGGAGCCTGGGCATCGCCCTGGACGACCTGCAGTGGGTCGCCACCGCGTTCGCGCTGTGCGCTGCAGGCTTCACCCTGCTCTTCGGGCGGCTCGCCGACCTCTTCGGCCGTCGGCGCATGTTCCTGGCGGGCCTCGCGGTCCTGGGGCTGGCGTCCCTGGCGGGCGGACTGTCCACCAGCCCGGCCATGCTGATCACCGCACGCGTCTTCCAGGGGCTGGCCACCGCCGCGGTCACCCCGGCCGGCCTGTCCCTGCTGACCACCTCGTTCCCCGAAGGACCGGCGCGCGACCGGGCCCTGGGGCTGAACGGGGCGCTGATGTCGGCCGGGTTCACCACCGGGGCCGTCCTCGGCGGTGTCCTCACCGACCTGCTGTCCTGGCGCTGGGCGTTCTTCATCAACGTGCCCATCGCCCTGGGCGTGCTGCTGGTCGCACCGTCCGTGATCAAGGAGTCCCGGCCCAGCAGCCGTCCGCGTCCGGACGCCGCCGGAGCGGTCAGCGTCACGCTCGGGCTGCTGGCCCTGGTGTTCGGCTTCACCCAGGCCGGTCGGGACGGCTGGGGCTCGGCCCTGACCCTGGGCCCGCTGGCCGCCGGTCTGGCGCTGCTGGTGGTCTTCCACGCGGTCGAGCGTCGTCAGCAGGCCCCGCTGATGCCCGTCGCGGTCCTGCACCGGCCCACCGTTGCCTGGGGCAACGCGACCGGACTGCTGGCCTTCCTCACCGAGACCTCCCTGGTCTTCCTGCTGACCCTCTACCTGCAGAAGGTGCTGGGGTTCTCCCCGCTCGCCGCAGGACTGTCCTTCGGCGTGCTGGGCCTGGGCACCGTCGTCGGCGGATCCTTCGCGCCCAGGATCATCGGCAGGGTCGGCACCCGCGCCACACTGATCGGCGGTGGCCTTCTGCAGGCCGCCTCCACCTTCGCCTTGCTGGGCCTGACCACCTCGACCGGCGGCTCCCTCGCCCTCCTGCTGGTCACCACATTCACCGGCGGCGTGGGCAACATGCTGGTGATCGTCGGCTTCATGATCACCGCGACCTCGGGGCTGCCCGACCACGAACAGGGACTCGCCACCGGCCTGGCCACCATGACCCAGCAGATCGGCATCACCCTGGGCACCCCCGTCATGAGCGCGATCGCCACCGGGTCGATGGCCTCTGCCGCCGCCCCGGACGTCCTGCACGGCATCACCACCGCCGTCACCGCCAACGCCGCACTGGTCCTGACCGGCGTCGCCATCGCACTCCTCTTCCTCCGCAAGCCGCGGCCGGCAGCGACGCCGGCGCCCTGACGCCCGCTCAGCCGTCGGGCACGACGGTGCGGGTGATCGGGAACCCGGCAGCCACCGCCTATCGTGGTGGGGTGGGCGATGACACCTGGGCCGGGCTGGCTGACCTGTTTGTAGATGAGGCGTATGCCTCGGTGAAGGGGCGGGTGCGCACCTATGTGATGCACCAGCAGTTGCTGGAGCACCTGCCGCCGCCTCCGGCGACCGTGCTGGACGTCGGTGGCGGGGCGGGGCACCAGTCGTTCCCGCTGGCCCAGGCCGGCTATCAGGTGACCCTGCTCGACCCGTCGCCGGCGATGCTGGACAAGGCCCGACAGCGGCTCCAGCGACTGCCCGACGAGGCCCGGGGGCGAGTGACGCTGCTGCAGGGCGACGGCGAGAACGCCGCCGAAGCGCTGCACGGTCGGCAGTTTGACGCCGTGTTGTGCCATGGCGTGCTCGGGTACCTCGACCGACCGGAACCCATGGTCGACCAGCTGTGCCGCTGCGCGGCCGACGGCGGCCTGGTCTCGATCATGACGGGCAATGCCAAGGCGGCGGCGGTGCGCCCGGCGATGGAACAGCGGTGGGAGGACGCCCTGGCGGCGTTCGACGCCAGGACCGAGATCGGGGTGCTCGGCGTGTCGGGCCGAGCCGACACGGTGGAGGAGATCAGCGAACTCCTGCTGAGTCGGGGCGTGGAACCGCTCCACTGGTACGGGGTCTGGCTGTTCGTCGACTGGCTGGAGTTCGGCGGAGCCGTGCTGGACGTCAGCGATGCGGAGCGGGTGGCCGCCACGGCCGCGGTCGAGCTCGAGGCCGCCCGACGGGACCCCTACCGCCAGCTGAGTCGCGTCTTCCACCTCGTGGGGCGCAAGGGTCCGGGCTGAGCGGACCGCGGTGGCGGCAGGCGCACTGCCGCTCCGGCAAATCGTGTCCGCAGGCGGGGTCCGATCCCGCCCCCGGGACTATGGTGAGGGGAGCACCCTTCTAGGCACCGCCCTCGGCCGAGCTGCGATTCCGCCGACGGCACCGTGTTCCCGCTGCCCCCGACCCCGGCCGCGTCATTGACGATCGGCGGAGGAGTCCCGGATGCGCAGCAACAGGCGGACAGGTGCAACGCCCACGACCGCGGCGGCCGTGCCCCCGGCACGGGCTGCTGGGCAGATGCCTCCCCGGTTCAGCGTGCGACGCCGCGACGGCGAGCGCGGTACCTGGATCCGACTGGTCGGGGAGCTGGATCTGGACTCGGCCGCGGTGCTGGACGTCATCGTGGCGCAGTGTCTGGACTCGGGGGTGAGCACCCTCAGCATCGACCTGGCGGGTGTCACGTTCTGCGATGTGAGCGGTGTGGAGGCCCTCCTCGCCGCTGCCCGGGCCTCCAAGGAACGCAGCGGCTCCCTACGGTTGGAGCACCCGACTCCCGGGATGCTGCGGCTGCTCGTCCTCACCGGCACCCTCAGCACCCTGCTGCCCGACGGGGACCCACACATGCCGTCGCCGACCCGTCCGGTGAGCCGGAACCTCCGGTGATCGGTGAACGCATGGCCCAGGTGCTGACGCTGCTCCAGAGCCAGCTCCGGGAGGGCTCCGGCAGCATCGCCGACATCTCGGACCTCGGCGTGCGGGCCCTGGACGTGGACGGGCTGACGGTGTCCCTGACGGCCGAGGACGGCTCGGCCGAGCCGGTGTGGTGCTCGGACGAGGCGGCGCGCCGGTTCGAGGACCTCCAGTTCACCCTCGGCCAGGGCCCGGGGCCCGAAGCCCTGCGCGGGGGTGTGCGGGTGCTCGTCCCCGATCTGGCGCAGGTGTGGCGCCGGCGCTGGCCCGAGCTGAGCCGGGAGGCTCCGGGGCTGGCCACCCGGGCCGTGTTCTGCTTCCCGATGGGGATCCGAGCGGTACCCGTGGGTGTGTTGACGGCGCTGCGCCGGGCCCCGGGTCCGCTCACCGACGAGCAGGTCGAGGACGCGCAGGTGCTGGCGCATGCACTGACCGCCAGGGCGCTGGGCAGCGGGGGGCTGGGCGGCGGGGTGTCGGGCGTGGGCACGGCAGTCCCGGTGGATTCCCGGCAGGCGTTGCACCATGCTGTGACGCATCAGGCCACCGGCATGGTCAGCGTCCAACTCGATCTGTCGCTGCCGCAGGCCCTGCTGCGGCTGCGTGCACACGCGTTCGGCACCGGCCGATCCATCACCGACATCTCCCGGGACGTGGTCGAGCGGCGACTGCGCCTGGACGACACCTACGGCAACGGCAACGGCACCCCGATGCCCGTCCCAGAGAAGGACTGACCGCCATGACCCGCGAACAACAGCTCACCAAGGTCTTCGTGGAAGTCGCCGATTCCCTGACCGAGGACTTCGACCTGATCGACTTCCTGCAGCGGCTGTGCGGACGCTGCGTAGAACTGCTGGACGTGGCCGCCTGCGGGGTGCTGCTGGCCGACCAGCACGACGTGCTGACGGTACTCGCGGCCTCGGACGAGCACACCCGGCTGCTGGAACTGTTCTCCCTGCAGCACGACCAGGGGCCGTGCGTGGACTGCTACCGGAGCGGCCGGCCCCGGACCAACATCGACCTCGCGGACCCGGACGCGGCCCGCAACTGGCCGCAGTTCACCCCCGCCGCGCGGCGCTCCGGCTTCGTGTCCACCAATGCGCTCCCGCTGCGGCTGCGCGGCAGGGTCATCGGCTCCGTGGGCCTGTTCCAGACCGATGCCACCGCGCTCGGCGACGCGGACATCGCCTTGGGCCAGGCGCTGGCGGACGTGGCCACCATCGCCATCCTGCAGCAGCGCACGCTGGCCCACAGCGAGGTCGAGCGTGGCCAGCTCCAGCAGGCACTCACCAGTCGCATCGTCCTGGAGCAGGTCAAAGGCATCCTCGCCGAACGCTGGCAGGTCAGCCCGGACGAGGCCTTCGTCGCCTTCCGCTCCTACGCCCGCTCCAACCACCACCAGCTCTCCCGACTGGCCAGGCTCATCGCCGACGGCGAGTTCGACACCGCCCGCATCCGCCAGCCGCGAAAGCCCGGCCGACGCCGCTGACCCGCCGCGACGACGGGCCGGGAGCGGTCGGCATGGGCACCCGCGAAACGGGAAGGAGCGCTGGTGAACGGTCCGGACGTGAACGCCCTCCGAGGCCGGGAACCGCGATGTAGTGTCGTAAGTACCACCTGACCGCTGTGACGGTCACGTCCCCGCTGCCCCGGACCCGGCTGCGCCACTGGCAACAGCCGAGGAGTTCCAGATGTCCGCCGACAGCCTGATCCCGACCGCACCGCGAACAGGTCCCCCTGACACCGTCACCACCCTTCCCGCGCCGGCACGGGAACCGGTCCCCTACGACGGGCATGCACCCTTCGGGACCGTCCCGTCGCCCGAGCAGAAGCGTCCGCCGCAGTGGCAGGTCGCGCTGACCGGCCTGATCGTGGCCTTCCCGCTGATAGCCGTGGTCCTGGCGGCCTGGGTGCTGTGGGGCAGCCTGATCGGCCCCACCGACCTGGTCCTCGCCCTGGCCCTGTACACCCTCACCGGTCTCGGGGTGACCGTGGGCTTCCACCGCTGCCTGACGCACGGCAGCTTCACCCCCACCCCCAGCCTGCGCGTCGTGCTCGCGGTGGCCGGGTCGATGAGCTTCCAGGGCGACGTGATCGGCTGGGTGGCGACCCACCGCCGGCACCACGCCTTCACCGACCGGCCCGGCGACCCCCACTCACCGTTCCGCTACGGCACCAGCCTGTTCGGCGAACTGAAGGGGCTGGCGCACGCCCACGTCGGCTGGCTGTTCACCGGCGACGCCACACCGGCCGACCGCTACGCCCCGGACCTGGTCGCCGACCGGTCGATGCGGGTCGTCTCCGGCCTGTTCCCGGTGCTGTGCGTGCTCTCGCTGGCCCTGCCGTTCGCCCTGGGCTGGGCAGTCGGCGGCACCCTGCACGGTGCGCTGACCGCGCTGCTGTGGGCGGGTCTGGTGCGGGTGGCGCTGCTGCAGCATGTGACCTGGAGCGTCAACTCGTTGTGCCACATGATCGGCGACCGTCCGTTCCGCACCCGCCGGTACGACCGCGCCACCAACCTGTGGCCCCTCGCGCTGCTGTCCTTCGGCGAGAGCTGGCACAACCTGCACCACGCCGAACCCACCTGCGCCCGCCACGGGGTTGACCGCCGACAGATCGACCCCAGCGCCGGAGTGATCCGCCTGCTGGAACGCGCGGGCTGGGCCAAGGACGTGCACTGGCCCGACACCACCCGCCTCGCCAACCGCCGCCTCCCCGCCTGAACGACCGCGACGGGAGACGGGTCATCCCGTCGTGGCGAGGAGGCCGCGGGCGGTGGTGCCGTCCGGCCAGGTCCAGCCTGCAACCACCCGGCCCGGGAGCAGGTGGTCCGCATCGACCTCGTCCGGGTTGTCCAACGGTCGCAGGACGCGGACGATCCCGCAGTTGGAGCCGGCAGCAGCCGGGGACGGAGCAACGGTGACGGTCGGGTCCGGGGTGGCGCTCTCGTGCTGGCGCTGCGGCACCGCCGTGCCGCGCAGGAGGGCGGCCAACTGCGCTGTCACGACCGGGTCCTGGGCACCGTCGTAGAGCCAGCGGGTGCCCAGCACGCCGTGTTCGGAGGTGCCGATGAGCGCCGCCTCCGCCTCGGGCCCGTCCAGCGGCGCACCCCGGTAGGCCATCGGCACCTGGTACGCCACCGGGTCGGAACCGGCGGTGTCGACCACCACCATGAACTCGATCCCCACCTCCCCCTCGGGATCGTCCAGCCGGAACCCGCCGGCCTTCACCAGCTCCGGTGCCCGTCCCGAGCCGAGGTACCACCGCTGCCGCGGCAGCCACTCGGTGAGCAGTTCGAGCTTGGTGGGGGTCATCGTGGTGTTGTGGACGACGGCCATCGGGACTCCTTCGCGCACGGCGGCTGGCTTGCGAGGCTATCAACTGCCGTTCGGCCCACCCGTTCGGTCGGGTAGCCTTCTCAGGTCCGCGAGCAGGGCGAACTCGGCGGGGACGGCAGGGGGGCGTCATGAGCACAGCCTGGACTCTGGCCACCACGAGCCTGGGCCGTCGGCTGCGGTTTCTGCGCCGCTACCGGTGGTGGGCACTGCAGTTGCTGGTCGCGGTGCCGGGGATCGTCCTGGTCACCCATGACACCGGCACCGCCGACAGCAGCCATGTCGCCAAGCTGTGGCACGACGCCGCGCTGTTCTTCTTCGTCCTCGCCGCGACCCTGAGGGTCTGGCGGGCGCCCGAGGAGGGGACCGCGGAGATGCTCCGGTTCCGGCTGCTGCACCGGAAGGTCGCCTGGCGGGCGTTCACCGTGCTGCTGCTGGCCGGCTCCCTGGCGCTCGCCGCCGACCGCTGGTGCACCTGGAAGGGCGACGGTCCCGCCGCCCGCGGCTGGTCCACCGCCGCCTGGGTGCTGGTGTGGCTCGCCGTCGCGGCGAGACTGCTTGAACCGCTGGTCTGGATGCTGTGGCCGCAGGAACTGCGACGCGGCGTCAAGCTCGCCCGACTGGCCGAGGACGCGGCCAAGGTGACGGCTCGTCACTCCACCCGGGCGGCGATACCGCCGACGGTCTTCGCGGACCAGGGCGCCTTCGGACGCACCCGCGCCAGCTACCAGTCGCACGGCGGCCCGCCCTCCCCCGAGCCGCAGTCGGTGCCCGCACAGCTCGCAGGCACTTCGTACTCCGCCCGCGGCCGCCGCCTGCGGGCTTCCCCGCCGGTGCTGCACTGGGACGGCACCCGGCTCGCCTGGAGCGATGCCCAGGGGCACACCCACATGGTCCCGGTCGCAGGCAGGCCCGCCCTGAAGGGCAGCGTCGACCGGGGGGTGCGGCCGGTGGCCGAGATGGTGTGGCTGCTCCACACCGGCGCACGGCTGGGTCCGTCGAGCCTGCTGGTCCTGCTGGACGACAAGGGCTACCGCTTCCTGGTGCTGCACACCAACCAGCGCAGCTTCGGCCCCTGCGCCGATCTCGCCGAGGCGGTCGGCGTCCCCTTCGCCGCCTACCGGATCGCCGGCGACGCCCAGGCCTTCCGCACCCTGCTCAACTCCCTGTTCCCGCACCGCGGTCCGGTGGCGGAGCTGCGCGCCGCCGAAGCGGGACGGGGCTGACCGGTCCCTCTCACGACTCCCTGGTGGTGGAGACCCTGGTGGTCGGGGCCGTCTCGGTGGCGGCCCAGGTGGCGAGCAGCGTGAGCGCGTCGTGGTCGGGGGTGCCGGGTGCAGCGCTGTAGGCGGTGAGGGTCAGGCCGGGTTGGGCGGGGAGTTCCATGGCGTCGAAGTCGAGGGTGATGTCGCCGACCGCGGGGTGGTGGAAGGACTTGCGGCCGGTGTGGTGCAGGCGCACATTGTGCTTGGCCCAGGCTGAGCGGAACTCCTCGCTGCGGGTGACCAGCTCGCCGATCAGTCCGGTCAGCTCGGTGTCGTGGGGGGCGCGTCCGGCCTCGGTGCGCAGCAGGGCGACGGTGGTGTTGACCGAGATCTCCCACTGCGGGAAGAAGTCGCGGCCGGCAGGGGTGAGGAACTGGGCGCGGGCCACGTTGGTGGTCTGCGCGGCGGCGTCGGTGAACAGGGGCGCGTAAAGAGCGCGGCCCAGGGTGTTGGTGGCCAGGATGTCCAGGCGCCCGTTGCGGATGAAGGCCGGGGAATCGGTCATGGAGTGCAGCACGCGCAGGACGCTGTCCGGCAGTGGGCCGCGGGTGCGGCGGGTGCGCCGGGCGGGGCGCTTGGCGGCGGCGCGGGCCAGGTCGTGCAGGTGCTCGCGCTCCGCCTCGTCGAGTTGGAGGGCGCCGGCGACGGCGTCCAGGACCTGCTCCGAGGCTCCGGCGATGTGGCCGCGTTCCAAGCGGATGTAGTAGTCGATGCTCACGCCCGCGAGCAGGGCGACCTCCTCGCGGCGAAGGCCCGGCACGCGCCGGTTGCCGCCGTAGGCCGGCAGCCCGGCCTGCTGCGGGGTGACCTTGGCCCGACGGGAGGCCAGGAACTCGCGGATGTCGCTCTCGGTACTCACGTCTTCCAGGCTAGGACGGACCACAGGCATGTGGGGGGTCCTGTCAGTACCTGTAAAACCAGGCCCTCCCCCACCCCCTTGATCTGGGGTTTCCTCGATACCGGAGCGCCTTCGTCCCCAGGCGGCGTGGCAGCGGGGGCCGCACCGTAGTCCTGACCGAACCATGCCGTTCCATCGAGGAGTCACCCCATGCCGAAGATGTCCGCCCCGCAGGAGCTGGCGGCGATCGCGCCCAAGCTGGTCGAGGTCAGCAACGAGGTGCTGTTCGACGACGTCTGGCAGCGCCCCGGGCTCTCGCCGCGTGACCGGAGCCTGGTCACCGTCAGTGCGCTGGTCGCGCTGTACCGGGGCGAGCAGCTGGGCTACCACCTGGCCCTGGCCCTGGACAACGGGCTGAGCCCGGAGGAGCTGTCGGAGGCCGTCACGCACCTGGCGTTCTACTCCGGATGGCCCACCGCGATGAGTGCGATCACCCAGCTGAAGAAGATCACCGAGGACCGCGCCGGCTCCTGAGCCACCGCACCCCGACGCACCCCCATGCACCCGTACGAGGAGAAGACCAGCATGAAGCTTTTGACCAGGCAGCCGACGCTGAAGCTGCCCGAGACGATGTTCACCGGCGACGCCTGGGCCGACGTGATCTACCGCGGCGAGGAACCCTCCCGGGCACGGGCCAATGCGGTGCGCTTCGCACCCGGTGCACGGACGGCCTGGCACTCCCACGGCCTGGGCCAGACCCTGTACATCGTCGAGGGCATCGCCCTGATCCAGTCCCGTGGCGGGGAGGTATTGGAAGCCCACCCCGGCGATGTGGTGTGGACCCCGCCGGGCGAGGAGCACTGGCACGGCGCCGCTCCCGACCGCTTCATGGTCCACCTGGCGCTGTGGGAGACCGACGAGGTCGACTGGCTCGCCCACGTGACCGACGCCGAGTACGCCGGCCCGCGCCGCAGCACCCGTACCGCCTGACCCCCACCCACCACAGGAGTCCACTCGTGCACACGCGCACTCTCGGCCAGGGCCTTGAGGTCTCGGCCATCGGCATGGGCTGCATGGGCATGTCCCAGAGCTACGGCCCCAACCCTGGCGACCGCAACGAGATGATCGCCGTCCTTCGCGGCGCGGTCGAGCGCGGCGTCACCTTCTTCGACACCGCCGAGGTCTACGGACCGCACGCCAACGAGGAACTGGTCGGCGAAGCCCTCGCCCCGCTCCGGGAGCAGGTGGTGCTGGCGACCAAGTTCGGCTGGCGCATCGAGAACGGCGCCTCCACCGGCATGCTCGACAGCCGCCCCGAGCAGATCAAGCGTGTCGCCGACGCCTCGCTGCGCCGGCTGCGCACCGACGTGATCGACCTGTTCTACCAGCACCGCGTCGACCCCGACGTCCCCGTCGAGGACGTGGCCGGCGCGGTCGGCGAACTGGTCCAGGCCGGCAAGGTCCGCCACTTCGGCCTCTCGGAGGCGGGGGCGGCCACGATCCGCCGGGCCCACGCGGTCCACCCGGTCACCGCGGTGCAGAGCGAGTACTCGCTGTGGACCCGCGACCCCGAACCCGAGGTCCTGCCCACCCTGGCCGAACTGGGCATCGGATTCGTGCCCTTCAGCCCGCTGGGCAAGGGCTTCCTCACCGGCACCGTCGACACCACCACCGCCTTCACCCCGGGCGACATCCGCACCACCATCCCCCGCTTCACCGAGGCCAACCGCACCGCCAACCGGACCCTGGTCGAGCACGTCGCCGCCCTGGCCCGGACCAAGGACACGACCCCGGGCCAGATCGCCCTGGCCTGGCTGCTGGCCCAGCAGCCGTGGATCGTCCCCATCCCCGGCACCCGCCGCATCTCCCGTGTGGACGAGAACGCCGCCGCCACCGCTGTCGCCCTGTCCGCCGACGAGAAGGCCGACCTGGACCAGGCCGCCACCCGTATCGGCATCCACGGGGACCGCTACAACCCCCAGCACATGAGCCTCGTCGGCAGGTGAACAATCGGAAGGCGTAGCGACGACGAAGGCAGTGGATCTCTTCCAGCAGGCCCACCACGAGATCCAATCTGTTGTTAACGTTGTCGGGTGATGGGAACCCTGCCGTGAGCGCGGCTCTGCTCGCGGTTGACCCCATGAGCGGGTCCTCACTGCTGTCGTCCTACGGGGCACTGGCCGTCGTGGTGGTGACCTTCGCCGAGGCGGGGCTGCTGGTCATCGGTTTCTTCGTGCCGGGCGACACGCTGCTGTTCCCGGCCGGGGTGCTCTGCGCCACCGGGGTGGGCGACGGACCGCATCTGACGCTCTGGCAGGTCATGCTGGGGGCGGCGGCCGGTTCGATCATCGGCACCCAGCTCGGCTACTACCTGGGCCGCCACGGCGGCAGACCCGCACTGGAACGCATCGGCAGCCGCCGGCTGAAGTCGGTGCTGGCGCGCAGCGAGGACCTGCTGTCCCGCTACGGGCGGCGCAAGGCCATCGTCATCGGCCGCTTCGTCCCCATGGTGCGCACCGTGCTCGGACCGGTCGCCGGGATGCTGGAGGTGCCGGTGCGCACCTTCACCCTGTGGCAGGTCGTCGGCGGCCTGGCCTGGACCCAGAGCATGGTGCTGCTGGGCTTCTGGCTGGGGGCGGCGGTGCCCGGCATCGAGAACTACCTGCTGCCGCTGGTCGCCGTGGTGGTGGCGGTCTCGATGCTCCCGGTCCTGCTGCAGCGCCGCCACCCGCCCACCTGAGCCGGCCGCTCGGCGGGTCCGCACTGTAAACCGATCCTTGACGCCAGTGAGGCGTAAAGGCATCCTTTACACATGGTCGATTCTTCGCAGACCCTCGTCGCCCTCGGCAAGCTGATGGCCGAACAGGCCTCGGCCCTGGCCCGGGCGCTGGGCAGTCCGCTGGCGTCACCCGCCTACCTGGACCTGGTGCACCGCGCGCGGGAGGTCGACGACCTGGCGGAACAGGTGCTCAAGCTGTGCGTGCAGCAGAGCCGGGACGCCGGGCACACCTGGCAGGAGCTCGGGGACCTGCTCGGAGTCACCCGCCAGGCCGCCTTCCAGCGGTTCGGCAAGCCCATCGATCCCCGAACGGGAGAACCCATGGACAAGACAGTGCGGATGGCCGACGCCGCCGAACGCGCCATCGCGATCACCACCGCCGTCCTCGAGGGGCGGATGGACGACGCCCGGCCGTCCTTCAACGCGCAGGTCCTGGAGGCCTTCACCGACGAGGTCCGGGGCGACGGCCTGGCCACCGTCACCGGCCTCGTCGGCGCGTTCGAGGGCTTCGGCGAGGGCGAGCCCTTCGTCCGCCGGATCGGCGACCACACGGTCGTCGACATCCCGCTGCGCTACGAGGCCGGCGACATGAAGGCGCGGGTCGCCTTCGACACCGACGAGAAGGTCGCCGGACTCTTCATCCTCGTCCCCGACGCACCGTGAGCGTCCGCACCGCTCGCTGAGGCACGGGATTTGCGCGCCCGGGAGCCGATGGGCGAGGTTGGCCCCATGACTGACGACATCGCAGCGGGATCGCCCGCGCCCGACGCTCCCCCGTCCGCCGCAGCCGGCCCCGTCGTGGACCCCGAGGTGCAGGCGCAGTGGGACCAGCGCTACGCCACCCAGGACCGGCTGTGGAGCGGCCGGCCCAACGGCGCGCTGGTCACCGAGGTCGCCGGGCTCGCGCCCGGGCGGGTGCTGGACGTCGGCTGCGGCGAGGGCGCCGACGCGATCTGGCTGGCCGAGGCCGGCTGGGAGGTGACCGCGGTCGAGGTCTCGGCCGTGGCGCTGGAGCGGGCGGCCGGGCACGCGCGGGACGCCGGCGTCGCCGTTCACTGGGTGCACGCCACCCTGGAGGGCGCGCAGCTGCCGCCGGCCTCCTTCGACCTGGTCTCCGCCCAGTACCCGGCCCTGCTGCGCACCCCTGACGCCGCGGCGGAGCGTGCGCTGCTGGCGGCGGTCGCGCCCGGCGGCCTGCTGCTGCTGGTGCACCACGCCGGGATGGAGACCCAGGAGGTGCGCGAGGACGGGTTCGACCCGGCCGACTACGTCTGGCCCTCGATGGTCGCCGCGCTGTTCGACGAGGACTGGACGGTGGAGCTGGACGAGCAGCGGCCGCGACTGGCGCCCGAGCACGGCGCCGGGGCGCACCACGCCGAGGACCTGGTGCTGCGCGCCCGCCGGCTGCGCTGACACCCGGCGGAACTCGTCGCGGTCGTCCAGACTGGGGGAAGTCCGGCGAGGGAGGCCGTCATGAGCAGTGGCTCGGAGAAGAGTGGCTCGGAGAAGAGTGGCTCGGAGAAGAAGGCGTACCAGGGGCGGTCGGTCACGGTGACCTTCGCCGCCGATCGCTGCCTGCACGCCGCCGAATGCGTACGGGGGCTGCCCGAGGTCTTCGACACGGCCAGGCGTCCGTGGATCGAGCCGGACGCGGCCGGGCCCGAGCGGGTGGCCGAGGTGGTGCGGCGCTGTCCCTCCGGCGCGCTGCAGTACCGGTTGGCGGACGGTCCGGCGGAGACCCCGGACCGGCCCACCCGGATCAGCCGCGGCCCCTCCGGGCAGCTGACCGTCCGCGGCGAGCTGCAGGTGGACACGGCGGACGGTCCCCGCGCCGAGACCAGGGCGGTCCTCTGCGGCTGCGGGCAGAGCCGGCTCCAGCCCTACTGCGACCATTCCGGCGCCTGCGGGCAGTGACCGCCCCCGCCCGCTAGTCCAGGACATGGTCGACGCCGGCCTCCTCGGCCACCGCTCCGGCCGGGGCTGGCACCTGCACTGATGCCTGCCCGGCGGGCCTGGTGGCCCTGGGCCGTACCCGGGCCGAGGCGCCGAGGCCGACCACGACGGCCGCGCCGATCAGCGACCAGCCGGCGAAGGCCATGACAACCGCGACGGCGACGCACGACACCGCGGCGGCCAGCCGGGTGCCGCCGGTCAGCACTCGGGTGGCCGCGGCGGTGCACCCCAGGTAGACGGTGAGGAACAGCGTGGTCGGCAGGGCCACCAGTTGCGCCGTGCTGACCAGTCCGCTCGCCGAGCCGCCGAGCAGCACCGCGCCGGTGCCGAAGATGCCGAGCTGCAGCCCGCGCGAGGGGCGTCCGCCGGCCGGGCGCCGGTGCGCCCGCAGTTCCGCGGCCAGGGCGGCGGCGCCGGAGAGGTAGGCGTTGGTGGCGGCGAGGGTGAGCACCACGGCCGTGGCCGCCGCGATCACCGGACCGGCCGGACCGACCGCGACGCGCAGCAGATCGGCCAGCGGTACCGCGCTGCCGGCCCGGCCGCCGAGCACCCCGACCGTCGCGAACGCCAGCGCGAGGTAGACCACCGCGGTCACGGCGAAGGCGGACAGGATGATCCGCGGCAGCTGCCGCGAGGGGTTGCCGAGCCGGGAGACCAGCGGGGCGATCGCCTCCCAGCCGACGAAGGAGAGCATCAGCACCGAGGCCGCGCTGCCCAGCGAGGACCAGCCGTGCGGCGCGAACGGCGTCCAGTTGGACGTGTGCGCGGAGGGCGCGGAGCCGATGACCGCCACCGCGATCATCACCACCAGCAGGGCCACCAGCAGCAGTTGCACGGTGGTGGTGGCCCGGGCGCCGCCCAGGGTCAGCGCGATCACGACGGCCAGCAGCGCGGCGGCCGCGGTCTCGCTCATCGCCCGCCCGCCGCCGAAGGGGGCCGCAACGTAGCTGCCGCCGATCAGGCAGACCACCGGCGCCCCGCAGACCGCCCCGACCAGGAAGGACCAGCCGACCGCCCGTCCGGCGCGGGGCCCGAGCCCGGCTTCGGCGTAGGCGGCCACGCCGCCGCTCCTGGGCAGGAGCGTGCCCAGTGCCGTGAACACCCGGGCCAGCAGGGCCGAGAGGGCCAGCAGCCCGATCCAGGCGATGATCGAAGCGGGTCCGGCGAGGTCGGCGGCGAGCCCTGGCAGCAGCAGGACGCTGGGGCCCAGCAGCGCGCCGATGTAGAGGGCGGCGCCCCGAACGGTGGACAGATCCGATGTCTTCGTCATGCGAGAAGCATGCTCCGAAAGGCCCGGCACGCGATGGCAAATTCCCGCGCCGGGAACCTTCCTGACGGCTCAATATTCGAGCATTCAGGCCCTATGCTGACTTTTATGCCGGACGACCGCCTGGACAGGACCGATCTCGCCATCCTCGACCGCTTGCAGCGCGACGGCCGGATCGCCAATGTGGACCTCGCCGAGGCGGTGTCCCTCTCGCCCTCCTCCTGCCTGCGCCGGACCAAGGCCCTGGAGGCCGGCGGGCTGATCGGCGGCTACCGCGCCGAACTCGACCGCGACCGCGCGGGTCTGGGGCTGACGGTGTTCATCGCCCTGAAGGTGGCCCAGCACTCGCGGGAGACCTCCCGGCAGATCGAGGAGGCCCTGGTCGCCATCCCCGCCGTCGTCGCCTGCCATGTGGTCTCCGGCGAGGCGGACTTCCTGGTCGAGGCGGCGGTGCCGGACCTGGCCGCCTACGAGCGCCTGCTGCTGGACCACATCCTGGCCATCGAACCGGTCACCGACGCCCGCAGCACCTTCGCCATCCGCACCGTGCTCAGCCGCGGCCCGCTCCCCCTGGACCACCTGGCCCGCGGCAACCGGCACTGATCCGCGCCGCCCCTGCCGATCCGCTGACCCCGAGTCACATCCGTTCCACCGCCAAGCGCATGACAACGATTTGGCAAAGGTGGTTCACAAGTATGTCTGCCACCACCCCGAGTGTGGTCAAGTCACCCTGCACACAAGCGCAGCAGTACGAACCAGTGACACCGACCACTCGGGGAGGACCTGTTGACCACAGCGCATCGCAGGCGGCGAGGACTCGCAATCGGGGCCTTCGCCATCGCCGGACTGATGGCCGCGATACCCGCCCAGGCGTCGTCGGGGGGCACCGGCGCAGCGAGCATCTTCGCCCCCGGGGCGGCCAAGGCCTACGCCCAGAAGCACGCCGCCCGCACCCCCGCCGCCGCGACCGCCGCAGCGACCGCCAGTGCGGCCCCCGCGGACGACGGCAGCGAGGAGGCCGACGAGATATCCGAGGGCGCCGCCCAGTGGTCCGAGGCGCGGACCTCTCCCGGCGTGGTCGCGCCCGGCGCCTACGGAGCGGCCTGGAACGCCCTGCAGAAACTGCCGACCACCGGCGGTAGCTGGCAGAACGTCACCAACCTCCCCTACAACTCCGACGACCCGCGCTACCGCGACTACGACTCCAACTCCAGTGGCGGTGCAGGGCTGGTGACCGGCCGGATGGCCGCACTGGCCGCCGACGACGACGGCCACGTCTACGCCGGCTCGGCCGGCGGCGGGGTCTGGCGCTCCAGCACCGGCGGCGGCAAGTGGACCGCGATCAGCGACGCCCTGCCCGCACAGTCCACCGGGGCACTGGCCCTGGACTCCAAGGACCGGCTCTGGCTGGGCACCGGTGAGGCCACCACCAACGCCGACGCCTACCTGGGCAGCGGGGTCTACGTCCTGGACCACCCCGAGCACGGCAGCTTCACCTCCCGGGACCGGGTCGGCGGCACCGAGCTGCAGAGCACCAGCATCCACGAGCTGCGCTTCAGCGGCACCACCGTGTGGGCGGCGACCAGCGAGGGCCTGTGGTCGCACTCCACCGTGCACCTGAACGGCCCGTGGAAGCTGGAGTTCGCCCCCAACCCCGCCTACATGCCCGGCGGTTCCCTGGCGAACGACCCCTCGTCCGCCTACAAGAACATCGTCAGTGACATCGCCTTCGACCCCAGGCACCCCGGGCGGGTGGTGGTCGCCGCGGGCTGGCGCTCCGGTGACACCTACAACGGCTTCTACACCGAGGTCGGCGGGCAGTGGCAGAAGCTCACCTCGCTGGGTGACCTGCCCGCGGACGCCGCCGACATCGGCAGCGTCACCTTCGCCCGCTCCGCGGACGGCTCGCGCTACTACGCCATCGACCAGTCCCCGGCCGGACTCAACGCCGGCACCGACGCGCTGGCGGGAATCTTCGTCTCCAAGTCCGGCTCACCGTTCGGCCCCTGGACCCGGATCGCCACCTCCGACCAGCTGGCCGCCTCCGGCTCGGCCCTGACCGACCCCGGCGCCCAGGGCTGGTACGACCAGTTCCTGCAGGTCGACCCGAACGACCCGAACCACGTCTTCGCCGGCCTGGAGGAGGTCTTCGAGACCAAGGACGGCGGCGCCACCTGGACCACGCCGGGCCCCTACTGGAACTTCTACTTCCCCTGCTGGAGCATCGACCCGACCAAGCAGACCGGCGACTGCTCCCAGACCACCCACGCCGACCAGCACGCCGTCGCGGTGGGCAGCTACCACGGCAAGTCCGTGCTCTACGTGGGCAACGACGGCGGCATGTACAAGCGGCCGCTGGACGGCGCGGCCGACGCTTCCGGCCACGCCACCGACTGGACCTCGCTGAACGACGGCACCATCGACACCCTGCAGTACTACTCCGTCGGCGTGGGCAAGGACCTCGCCAACGGCGGGGTCTCGGTCACCGGCGGCCTGCAGGACAACGGCCAGTCCATCCTGCGCAGCAACGACACGGTGATGGGCTCCAACTTCGGCGGCGACGGCGGGATGACCCTGAACGACCCGGCCAACGGCTGCAACATCGCCCAGGAGTACGTCTACCTGGAGATCAACGTCACCCAGAACTGCGCCGCCAACAACGGCCTGGGTGCGCCCACCACCTACAACGTGCCCCCGCCGGACAACGCCACCAGCAACGCCCGCTTCATCGCGCCCTTCACCTCGGACCTGAAGACCCCCAGCACCTGGGTGGCCGGCGGCGAGAACGTGTGGGTGCAGACCCAGGGCTTCGCCATCCACTCCTCCAGCGCCTGGACCGGGGTCTTCGACCTCGGGGCCGGACATGTCGCCACCGCGGTGGCCGCCTCCGGCGGCAAGATCTACGCCGCCTGGTGCGGCCCCTGCAACAGCCAGGGCTTCACCCGCGGCATCGCGGTCGGCAACGCCGACGGCACCGGCTGGCAGCAGATCACCCTGCCCGCCACCGGCAGCGTCCCCAACCGCTACCTGTCCAGCCTGGCCGTCGACCCCAACGACAACAACCACGTCTACCTGGCCGTCAACGGCTTCTCCCGCTCCTGGAACGAGGGCCCGGGGGCCGGCGTCGGCCACCTCTACGAGTCCCGTGACGGCGGCCTGACCTGGAAGGACATCTCCAGCAACCTGCCCGACATCCCGGCCGACTCCATCGCGCTCACTCCCGGCGGCGGCATCGCCCTCGGCACCGACCTGGGCGCCCTCTACCGGGCTCCGGGCCGGACGACCTGGAAGGTCATCGGCCAGCTGCCCGCCGTCGCCGTCACCCAGGTCGTCGTCGGACCCGACAACCGGCTCTACGCCGCCACCCACGGCCGCGGCATCTACGCGATCAGCCTGAACCGCCTGCACTGATCGCCTGCACTGATCGCCTGCACCGACCGACGGCCCGCCCGCGGTCATCCGCTGCCCGGACCCCCGAGGGTCCGGGCAGCGGCATGCCCGGCGAGCACCGGCGGCCCGCTCGTGCCAGCCTGGACCAGTGACCTGAGCTGCACGGTTGTGCTCCGGCCGGCATGCTCCCCCCGCAGCGCGGGCAGCCGAGAGGAATGAACGTGAACGCAGTCCCCACCGTCGCCCTGAACAACGGGACCACCATCCCCCAGCTGGGTTTCGGCGTGTACCAGATCAAGCCCGCCGACACCGTGGCCGCCACCCTGGCGGCCCTGGAGGTCGGCTACCGCCACATCGACACGGCGCAGATGTACGGCAACGAGAAGGAGGTGGGCCGGGCCGTGCGCGACTCCGGGCTGCCGAGGGCCGACGTCTTCGTCACCAGCAAGCTGAACAACGGCTTCCACGCCCACGACGACGCGCTCAAGGCCTTCGACCGGAGCCTGGACGACCTCGGCTTCGACTACCTGGACCTCTTCCTGATCCACTGGCCGCTGCCCGCTGTCGGCGACTTCGTGGAGACCTGGCGGGCCATGGAGGAGATCTACCGCTCCGGCCGGGCCAAGGCGGTCGGCGTCTCCAACTTCCAGCCGCACCACCTGCGCCGGCTCCTGGACGAGACCGAGGTCGTCCCCGCGGTCAACCAGGTGGAGGTGCACCCCTACCTGACCCAGGACGCGGTGCGAGCCTTCGACACCGAGCACGGGATCGCCACCGAGGCCTGGTCCCCCATCGCCCAGGGAAAGGTCCTGGACGACCCGGTCATCACCCGGATCGCCCAGCGGCTGGGGCGCACCCCGGCCCAGGTCACCCTGCGCTGGCACCTGCAGCGCGGCGACATCGTGTTCCCCAAGTCGGTCACCCGCTCCCGGGTCGAGGAGAACTTCGCCCTCTTCGACTTCGAACTCACCCCGGACGACATGGCCGCCGTCTCCGGCCTGAACCGCGACGAGCGCACCGGCCCTGACCCGGACACCTTCAACTGGATCCCCTGATCCGGCTCGGGCGTCGCCCCCGCAGACCGCACTCCGACCACTCAAGGTGGTCCAGACCATTGACGCGTACACAACCTTGATGGAGTGTGGTCCCAAGGGGCAACCGGACCCCCGGAATCCCGCGAGCGCGGAGCTGACATGCGGTCAACAGCATCCAGAACGGTCATCACCTGGGCCGCCGTGGTCGCGGCCCTGGTCCTGTCGGTGTCGACCTCCGGGGGTGCCGCGGTCGCGGCCACGGCCCGGACCGCCATCTGCAACAAGTACTGCGACGCCCGGGACCCCGCGCTGTCCCCACAGGACCGGCAGCCGGTGTCCGCCGCCATCTACGGCCGGAACATCGTGCTGCACTTCGACGACACCGACGCCATGGGCTGGGCCTCGATCGGCAACGGGAACCCGGGCGACGAGGTGTGGTTGGACCGCTCCTTCGACGGCGGCCGCACCTGGAGCGCGGGCAGCAAGCTGGGCGACACCACGGTCCCCTCCGGCGCCGGCGGCTGGCGCACCCTGATGTACAACGTCGACGACTGGAACAACCTCGGCGTCGGCGCGCTGCGGGCCTGCGGCAAGGCCGGCGACCGCGCCGAGATCGCCTGCACCCCCTGGGCCCGCACCACCTGGAACGCCTACAGCCGCCCGACCGCGGCGGTGACCGCGCTGATGCAGTCCTACGACCTCGGCACCGGCCTGTTCGACACCACCGGCTGGTGGAACTCGGCCAATGCGCTGACCGCCGTCATCGACAACATCCGGGTCACCGGCATGCCCAGCTACCGGTACGCCATCGCCGACACCTACAACCTCGAACTGTCGGCCCAGGGCGGCAACTTCACCAACGACTACATCGACGACACCGGCTGGTGGGGCCTGGCCTGGGTGGACGCCTACGACCTGACCGGCGACAGCAGGTACCTGAACACCGCCCGCGCCGACGCCGACCACATGGCGCAGTACTGGGACTCGGTCTGCGGCGGCGGCGTGTGGTGGAGCACCGCGAAGACCTACAAGAACGCCATCGCCAACTCGCTCTACCTGGAGCTGAACGCCGCACTGCACAACCGCATCGCCGGTGACACCGCCTACCTCGGCCGGGCCAGCGCGGAGTGGTCCTGGTTCTCCGCCAGCGGCATGATCAACGGCTCCGACCTGGTGAACGACGGCCTGACCACCTCCAGCTGCGCCAACAACGGCCAGGCCGTCTGGTCCTACAACCAGGGCGTGCTGCTCGGCGGCCTGGCCGAGCTGTACCGGGCCACCGGCGACTCGACGCTGCTCACCCGGGGCCGGCAGCTTGGCGACGCGATGACCACGACCGCGTCGCTGAACTCCGGCGGGATCCTGCGCGACCCCTGCGAGAGCGGCGACTGCGGCGGCGACGGCCCCTCCTTCAAGGGCGCCGCCGTGCGCGGGCTCAACGCCTTCAACGCCCAGCTGTCCGACCACCCCTACACCGCCTACCTGCAGCGCCAGGCGGCAACCGCCTACGCCGACGACCGCAACCCGCTCGACGCCTACGGCCTGCACTGGTCCGGACCGCTGGACAGCACCGACGCCGCCCGCCAGCAGAGCGCCGTCGACCTGATGAACGCGGCCGGCTGAGCGCGGCGCGGTTCAGGCCCCGCCGGGCGCCAGCACGATGTCGAACCGGACCCGCGACCAGGTCATCTCCCCCAGGTCGCGGCCGTCCGGGGTGGGGGTGCCCGCGGCCTGTCCGGCGAAGTCCCGGACCAGCGACTCCTTGACGCCGAAGACGCTGTCGCTCTCCAGCCGGTCGTCACCGCGCACGAAGATGTGCGTCACCAGGGTCCGCAGCCCCTCCGCGCTCACCATGAAGTGCAGGTGCGAGGCGCGCATCGGTGAGCGCCCGGTGGCCTCCAGCATCTTCCCGACCGGGCCGTCGTACGGGATGGGGTAGGGCGTGGGGGTGACCGCCCAGAAGCGGTAGGACCCGTCGTCGGCGCTGAAGAGGTGTCCGCGCCCCGCCCTGCGGTCGTCGTCGTACTGCAGGTCGTAGCGGCCGTCCTCGTCGGCCTCCCAGACCTCGATCCGCGCTCCCGGCACCGGCTTGCCGCCGGTGTCGACCACCGTCCCCTCGACCCAGCAGGGCTGGCCCTTGGCACCGCCGGCGATGTCGCCGCCGAGCTGGACCAGCGGGGCGTCCTCGACGAAGAACGGGCCGAAGACGGTCGCCTCGGTGGCGTCGGCGTACGCCTCGTTGTTGATCGCGATGGTCTGCATCGACGCCCCGAGCGTGTCCGACAGCAGGATGAACTCCTGGCGCCGCTCGTCGGTGATGTGCCCGGCCGCGGTGAGGAACTCGATGCCCCGCTGCCACTCGTCCTCGCTCAGCCGCACCTCGCGCAGGAACGCGTGCAGGTGCCGGACCGCCGCCTGCATCAACTGCCTGAGCCGCGGGTCGGCGGTGCCGTCGAAGGACGCGAGGACGCGCGCGGTCAGCTCCGCCTCACGGGCCTGCTGCTCGGCGGAGACGACGGAGGCCGGCTCGCGGGTGTCCGGCTGGGAAGTGTCCGGCTCGGAGGTGTCCGTGCTCATCGGGGGTCTGCTCCTTCCCACGCCGCGTGCAGCAGGCGCGCAAGGTTGTCGGGGTCCACCGGGGTGGGGTTGTCGGCCGGCACGACCGGCAGGATCGCCTCGACCGCACCCGGCAGGTCGGCCTCCTGCAGACCGTAGTCGCGCAGGGCCGTCGGGGCGTCCAGTTCGGTGCGCAGCCGCCGCAGCCCCTCGACGGCCGACGCAGCGTCGAAGGCCGCGGCGATGCGCCGCTCGGCCTCGGGCGCGTTGGGCACGTTGAACGCCAGGACGTGCGGCAGGACGACGGCGTGCGTCTGCGCGTGCGGCAGGTCGTAGCGGCCGCCCAGGACGTGGCAGATCTTGTGGTGCAGACCGGAGCCGGCCGACGCGAAGGCCACCGCCGCCAGATAGGCGCCGTAGAGCGCGTACTCGCGCCCCTCCAGCCCGCGCGGGTCCGCGACCACCTGCGGCAGGCCGATGCGCAGGGCGCGGATGCCCTCGCCTGCCAGCGCCCGGTCGATGGGGTCGGCGCGCGGCGCCCACATCGAGTCCACGCAGTGCGCGAGCGCGTTGAGCCCCGAGGCGACGCTCATCGCCACCGGCAGGCCGAGCATCAGGCTCGCGTCGTAGACGATCGCGCGCGGCAGCACCCGGCCGTCCACCCCGGTGGTCTTCTTGGCCCCTTCGGTCAGCCCCCAGACGTTGGTGGCCTCCGACCCGGCGTAGGTCGTCGGCACCGCCACGATCGGCAGGCCCGTGGTCAGCGCCACGGCCTTGGCCAGCCCGGTGGTGGACCCGCCTCCGACGCAGACGATCGCGTCGACGTCATGGGCGGCGGCCACGGCCCGGGCCCGCTCGGCCACCTCGACCGGTACGTGCATCACCACCTCGTCATGGTGCACCACCACCGGCACACCGGCGGTGACGGACTCGGCGAGCCCGCGCTCGGAAGCGCCGGCGACGACCATCACCCGTCGGCTGCCGAGGCGCTCGACCTCCTCGGCGACGGCCCGCGCAGCCTCCCCCGATCCGAACAGCACCCGCTGGGCGAGTCCCTCGTGCTCGAAGCGCATGTCAGATCCCGTTCCGTCCCAGCACCGACGCCAGCGCGTCGTGCAGTTCCCGTTCCGCGTCGGCCGGCAGCGAGCCGGACCGCCAGGCGATGTGCTTGTCGGGCCGCACCAGCAGGGCGCCGGACTCCTCCACCTCGCGCAGCTTGGCCCAGTCGTAGTACAGGTCGGTGACCTCCCGGCCCGGGCCGATGACCACGGTCGTCAGCGGCACCCCGAGCTCGTGCGCCACCTTGTCGGCCGCAGCGGCCCAGGCCTCCCCCGCGACACCGGTGATCAGCGTGAAGCGGTCGTACGGCGCCAGGTCCATCATCGCGAACCGGCGCTTGTTGTCGCCCACCCAGGCGTGCGGCAGGTGTGAGCCGGGCACCGTCGACGCCTGGTAGTACAGGTCCGGGTCGCGGACCGGCTCGGGCGGTTCCGACCCGTCGGAGACGATCGCGGACGACCGGTAGAACTGGCCGAGCTCGACGCCGTGGGCGTTGAACTCGTAGTTCTTCAGCTCCATGGCCCGGACCAGCGCGGCGCGCTTGGCGGCGCCCTCGGGGGTGTTGGCCTTGCGCTCCTCGATCTGCTCGATCATCTCGGCCTCGCTCCTGGCCCCGGTGACGCCCAGCGCCACGAAGATGTCGACGAACTCACGACTCGACTCGTTGGCCCGTTTGACGATCCGTTCGGCGACCGGAGCGCGCTCGACCGAGTAGGTGTCGAGCAGCGAGGGGTCGGCCTGCCCGCGCAGCACGGCGGCGAGCTTCCAGACCAGGTTGTAGGAGTCCTGCACCGAGGTGTTGGAGCCCAGTCCGTTGCTCGGCGGGTGCCGGTGGATCGCGTCGCCGGCGCAGAACACCCGGCCGTTCTGCAGGTGCGTCGCGTACATCTCGTTGTTGCCCCACAGCGAGGTCCCGGTGATCTCGACCTCCAGCTCGGGCATGCCGAGCAGGTTGCGGACGATCTGCTGCGCGGCGGCCTCGTCGACGGTCGGCGGCTCGTCGTCGATGTCGTAGCCCCAGACGATCAGCCACTCGTTCCACGGCCGGACCATGCGGACCAGCCCGGCGCCGATGCCGCCCACGTTCGAGCCCGGCTGGACCACCCAGTACAGGACCGAGGGGCGGTGGCCCACGTAGGGCTCGATGTCGGCCTTGAAGGTGATGTTCATGGACCCGGCGATGTCCATCCGCCCCTGGTAGGGCAGGTCGATGTCGGCGGCGACCTTGGAGCGGGCGCCGTCGGCGCCGATCAGGTACCTGGCCCGGATGGTGTACTCGCTGCCGGTGAGCCGGTCCAGGACCCGCACGTCCACGCCCTCGGCGTCCTGGGTGTGCGAGAGGTACTCGGTGGAGAACCGCGCCTGGGTCCCGCGCACCGTGGCGTTCCTGACCAGGATGGGTTCCAGGTAGGTCTGTGGGATGTCCACGGTCAGGCACGGGGAGGCCAGCTGGTAGTCGGCCTCCCGGGCCGGGCTGGTGCCCCAGGTGCGGATCCGGCCGATCTCCTCGCCGGCGATCGAGGTGCAGAAGACCGTGTCGCCCACCAGCGCGTGGTCGGTGGCGTCGGCGAGCACCTGGTCCTCGATGCCCAGGTCCCGGAAGATCTCCATGGCCCGCTGGTTGGTGATGTGCGCACGGGGGGTGTTCGCCGTCCACCGGTACTTCGTGATCATGATGTTCGGGATCCCGAGGTGGGACAGGAACAGCGCCGCGGCCGAACCGGCCGGGCCGGAGCCGACGACCAGGACATCGGTCTCGACCACCCCCACCGGGATCTCGGTCTCGCTCTGACCGTCGTCGAACACAGGCATCGCGGCTCCGCCTTCCGCCAGGACCGGCGGCGCTGCCGGTCGGTGACTGACACTGTCGTGCGCCCTGACCGGATCCCGAAGCAGCGGGCCCGAAGTGGGCGGGAAACGACAGGCATGGCCGATCCGGACAGCCGCCGGGGTCAGCCGGTCGGGTCGGGCGCCATGGCTCGCGCCGCCACCGCCCGGCGGCGCAGGTCGGTGGCCCGCTCGCCGAAGCGGGCGGCGAAGGCCCGCGAGAAGTGGTCCGCCGAGGCGAAGCCGCAGGCGTGGGCGGTCTCGGCGACGGTCGTCGCCGAGGAGCCCGGCCTCTGCAGCATGGCATGCGCGGCCTCCAGCCGCCGTTCGAGGACGTACTTGGGCAGCGTGGTGCCCTCCCCGGCGAAGACCCGGGACAGGTGCCGGGTGCTGAGGCCGACCGCCGCCGCCACCTGCGGCGCCGACAGCCCGGGGTCGGCGAGGTGGATCCCGATGAAGGCGCGCGCGGCGGCGAGGTGGGCCGGCGACAGCCCGTCGCGGCCGCCGGTGGCCAGTGCCGCCACCAGTTCCAGCAGCACGCGCTCGTCGGCGGGCACCGGGTCGACGGCCCTGGCGGCGCGTCCGACCTGGCGCGCCAGCGCGCGGGCGTAGGGGCTGCCGCCGCTGCCGAAGTCGACCACCACCGGCTCGGCCGGCCGGCCCGTCCCGGTCACGGCGGCGAACACCTCGCGCGGGACCTTGACGACCAGTTCCTCGAGCCCGTTCGAGAAGCCGCGCAGGAACGGCTGGTCGGCGTCGCAGATCAGCAGCTGGCCCGGACGCACCACCCGGACCCCGTCCCGGTGGTAGAAGAACGCCTCGCCGACCAGGCTGAAGTACAGCGCGACCGCGTCGGCCGGCCGCCGCCGGATCACCTCGGCGTCCCGCTCCACCACGTGGGAGGTGCCGCGCACCCGGGCCAGGTGGACCTGGTCCAGCTGGAGGTTGAGCTCGGTGGCCTCCAGGACGGCCGCGTCGATGGTCCGGCAGCGCAGGCCGATCAGCGCATCGGCGTTGTGGCCCTCCCACAGCTCGATGCGCCGCTGCTCGGGCAGGCCGACCGTGGAGAACTCGACCGGTCGCGGCGCCTCGGCCGTGAGCTGCGTCATGACCACACCGTACCGCCGCTCACCCCGGCCGTACCGGTCGCGGCGGGGGCGTGCGGATCAGCCGCCGGCCAGCTCGTCGGTGGCGGTGCGACCGGCCGCGGCGGTGCGGTCGAGGAAGTCCGCGAGCAGGGCGAGCTCGGCCTCGCTGTAGCCGGAGCAGATCTCCTCCATGGCGCCGTTCATACCGGAGTACAGCTGCAGGATCTCGGCGTTGCGCTCGCGCAGCGGGCGCAGGACGACGGCGCGGCGGTCGGTGGTGTCGCGTTCCCGGGCGATCCAGCCGTGCTTCTGCAGGCGGTCCAGGATTCCGGTCAGGGTGGCCGGGTGCAGGCCGGCCAGCCGCCCCAGGGCGCTGGGGCTGAGCGGTCCGTGCCGGTTGATCAGGTCCAGGCAGTCCAGGTCGACGTCCTTGAGCGCCAGGCGCGAGCCGACCTGGTGGTTGAGCAGGGACAGCTGGATGCTCAGCTCGCGCAGCGACTCCCTGATGGCGGCCGTGCTCCGCCTGCGCCGGCGCGGCTCCGCCGACTCCGAAGATGCTACGGAATCCATATGATATGCTCCTCGTAATCTATGGCTTGCAGAGCACAACATACCCGCGCCGGATCCCGCGCACCCAGCCGAAGCCCCGTCCACCACTCCGGAAAGACAGGCTCGCCATGACCGCCACGCAGACCGGCGACATCGACTTCACCCTCATGTACGCCACCCACGACGCCTTCCGCCACGACCTGGACCGGCTGGCCCGGGAGTGCGCCGCCGGCCGGGCCGGCACCGGGTCCGTCCGCGCCGCCTGGCAGAACTTCGACCGCCAGCTCCGGCTGCACCACACCGTCGAGGACACCGTGCTGTGGCCGCGGGTGCTGGCCGCGGTCGCCGACCGGCCCCGGGACGCCGAGCTGATGCGGCAGATGGAGGCCGAACACGCCCTGCTGGACCCGGTGCTGGACGCGGTCGACACCGCGATGGCCCAGCGCTCGGCGGACCTGCCCGAACGCCTCCGGGAGCTGTCCACCGTGCTGGACGACCACACCAGGCACGAGGAGGAGGCCGCGCTCCCGCTGATCCAGTCCGTGCTGACCACAAAGGACTGGGACGCCTTCCGCCGCGCCATGGCCCGGCGCCAGGGCCCCCGCGGCGCCGCCGTCTACGTGCCCTGGATCCTCGACGCGGCCCGCCCCGCCGACCGCCCCCGCATCCTGGCCGCCTTCCCGCCGCCGGTCCGGCTGCTCAACCGCCTGCGCTGGGAACCGCGTTACCGGCGCCGGCTGCAGGCGGACTGAGCTGAGCCGGCCTGGTGGCGGCGGCCAGGCTGGGCTGGAGCCGGCGGGCGACGTCGACGTGGTCGCCGGTCCAGATCACCCGCACCGCGGTGGGCGTGGGCACGCCGCGGTCGTCGCTCAGGTCCTTGCGGACCGACTCGACCATGCGCGCCGCGCCGGCGGCGTCCAGCGGGACCGGACCGGGGACCGGCGCGTGCTGGTCCAAGCCGGCGGCCAGACCCCGGTACCAGTCGGTCACCCGGTCCGCCGTGCCCAGCACCTCCAGGCCGGCCCCGGTGCTCTCCACCTCGGCCCGCCCGGACTCGGCGTCGCGCCACAGCGAGACCACGGCGTCCGCCGCCAGCCGCAGCCCGACCACTCCGGTCACCAGAGTGGTCATCCCCGCCAGCGGCATCGACTTGGCGCCACGCTCGGCGAGGTAGCTGCGGAAGGCGTCGTCCAGCCTGCGGGCCGCAGCCGCCGCCTCCCGGCTCTCCGGCAGCGGCTGCACCAGCGGTCCTGGCCCCGACACCGGACGGCCGAGCGCGTACTCCACCGCTCCGGCCAGGTAGCCGGCGCCCGCGGTGTAGGCGTCGGCGAGCGCCCGGTCGACGGCGGCCGTGGCACCGCGCGGCCAGAAGAACAGCGCGACCACCACGCTGACCGCGCAGCCCAGGGCGATGTCCTGGATCCGCAGCAGCACGATGTGCCAGTCCGGGTTCAGGCCGATGTTGAACAGCACCACCAGGGTGACCGTGAAGGCCGCCTGCCCGGCCGTGAACGAGATCGCGGCCGGGGCGATCCCGGCGATCAGGATCGCCACCGGCAGCAGGAACCACAGCAGCGTCCCGTGATGGCCGATCAGTTGCAGCAGTGCGGCCCCGATCACCGAGCCGATCACCGTCCCGGCCACCGCCCGCACCGCGTTCTGACCGGTGTTCAGCGCGTTGGAGCGCAGCACCGACAGGGTGCCGAGACCCACCCAGAAGGAGTGCTGCACCGTCAGCACCTGAGCCAGGGTGACCGCGATGCCGAGGCCGACCGCGCCGCGCAGGCTGTTGTGCAGCCAGACCGAGCCCGGCTGCAGATGGGCCCGGGCCCGGTCCCGGGCCGCGGTCAGCGGGTTGATCAGGGCGCCGGGTTCGCGGCCCAGCAGCCGGTCGGGCCAGCTGCGCCGCTCGGCGGCCGCGGCCAGGGACACGTTGCCGGCGATCTGCAGGACGGCGAAGCCCACCTCCTGGGCCCGGAAGGACAGGTCCAGCGCGGCCACGAAGGTGTAGACCCCGGCCGTGCCGTTCTCCGTCGGCGGGTCCACCGGCAGCCGCGCGGTGGAGCTGAGCTCCATGGCGTCCATGGCCGAGCCCAGCACGGCGGCGGCCTGCTGCAGCGCCTCCGGGTCGCCGTGCAGGTCCCCGAGCAGGTCGGCCGCGCGGTCCAGGGCGTCGGCCGCCGCCCGGCGGACCTGGCGGGCGGCCGGGTCGCAGGCCGGGGGGTCGTCTGTGTAGTCGGCCCGGTCGCCCAGGATGGTGCTCAGCCAGGTCAGCTCGTCGACCAGCCGCACCAGCGCCCGGGAGGTCGTGGACAGGCCGGTGGGCCGGTAGGGGGTGGCGTCGAAGGCGCCGCGCAGCTCGGCCGCAGCGGCCGCGGCCTTCCGCGCCGAGGCCCGGCACTGCCCGGCGCGCGGCGCGTCGGCTCCCCCGGCCAACTGCGCGGCCTCGGTGCGCAGCTGGGCCGCCACGGTGCGGCAGACCCGCGCCGCCGGGCCGCTGAGCGGGTCCGCGGCCGGCCTCGGCCACAGCAGCGAGACCGCGAGCAGCGCCGCTCCTGCGGCCAGTCCGGCGCCGGCCAGCCGGTCCGGCAGCTGCGACAGCGGCACCGGTGTGGTCACCGGCAGCACGAAGGCGAGCAGCAGGGCGGTGGCGGTGCCGGCCAGCACCGAGCTGACCACCCCGGAGAACAGCACCAGGAAGGCCACGACGACGGTGACCACCACCGCGAGCCAGGTCACCCGGGCCGTCAGCGTGCCCAGGCAGATCAGTACCGCCCAGGCCACCGCGAGTCCGGCCTGGGCCCGCAGCCGCTGCACCATCGGGCCGGTGAACTCGACCAGCAGCAGCATCGAGAAGGAGCCGAACGCGGCGAAGCTCGCCATGGCAGGCGAGTGCAGCACCTGGGTGCAGAGCGCGAACAGGGCCGGCATGACGATCGCGGTGCGACCGGCCCGGCGCAGCGCCGCCAGCCCGGGATCGTGGGCGCGCAACCAGCGGACCGCCCGCGCGGGCCCGATCGGGCTCGGTGCCTCCATACGACCAGTCCACCTCCGGCTCGCCGGGACGGTCGACTGCCCCGTTGCCCCGTTGTCGACCAGTATCCGGCCGACCCTACCGCCGCGCCCGGCGGATGCGCATGCTCCCTCGTGGTGGACGGCGGTCGTCATGGCGGGAACAATGGGGGACGTCAAGTGAGTCGGCCGGTTCCGGAAGCCAGAGGGCTGAGCACCGTCATGTCGATCCAGTGGATGCGCACGGCCGTTGAGCTCACCTCGGGAGTCGCCGGCAACCCCTCCGAGCCCCAGGTGCTGCAGAGCCTGTGCGACCACTGCGTCGAACTGCTCGGCACGGTGACCGCTTGTGCCGTGCTGCTGGCGGACGGCGACGGGCGGCGGCTGCGGATCGCCACCGACACCAAGTCCGAGGAATGGTTGGCGGATCCGCTGCGTCGCAGCACTCCTCCGGATCGCTGGCTGGAGTTCCTGCGTTCCGCCGAGGACGTGTGCACGGTGGACCTGCGGGCCGCCGGAGCGGTCTGGCCGGACCTGGCCCCCGGCGCCGCCGTCCACGGCGCGGTCCTGGCCGTCCTGCTGACGTTGCGCCAGGAATCGCGTCCGGTGGGCGTCCTGCAGCTGCTCTGCACCGCGACTGGCCCCACCGCCACGGAACTGGAACTCACGCAGTCCCTGGCCGACGTCGTCATGGTGCACCTGGCCCGCGCCCGCCTGCTCCGGGAGAGCACCGAGACCGCCGAGCAGCTGCGCCACGCCCTGTACAGCCGGGTGGTGATCGAGCAGGCCAAGGGCATGCTGGCGGAGCGCTGGGACATCGACACCGATCTGGCCTTCCAGTGCCTTCGCGGCTACGCCCGGGAGCGGCGGATGCCGCTGCACGACCTGGCCCGTGACCTCGTGGAGCGGAGACTGCCCGGCATCGAGCCGACGCCTCCCGGCTGATCCTCCGGTCCGATCGGGGTCACGCCTGCCGGGGCCGGTCCGGGAAGTCCCGGAGCTCCAGGTCACCGGGCTCCTGGCCGGTCCGGACGACCTGGAGGGCGATTTCACGGAGCTTGACGTTCAGTCGCTGCGAGGCGCCGACCAGTTCGGCGAAGGCAGCCTCGGACCCGCTCCGGTGGCGTTCCATCAGGATGCCGGTGGCCTCACCGATCACCTGCCGGCCCTCCATGGACCGGTGCAGCGACTCCACCGCCAGCGCGCGCGACAGGGCCAGCCCGGCCTGGTCGGCGTAGACCGCGGCGAGCTGCGCCGCTTCGTCGTCGAAGGCACCGCGGCGTGCGGCATGCAGGTTCAGTGAGGCGCGCGGCCCTCGGGAGATGGCCAGCGTGCACGAGATCATGCTCACGATCCCCAGCCCCTTCGCGTGGGAGGCGAAGCCGGGCCAGCGCCGTTCGCTGTCCATGTCCTGGATGCGCAGCACCGTCGTCTCCCGAGCCGCCTCCAGGCACGGGCCCTCGCCGAGCTCGCCCTGCAACCGGTCCAGCTCCTGGACGACGGGGGCGGTGGCCGCCCGGCCCTGCAGGGCCCCGTCCCGCTCCAGCACGGTCACCCCGGCGAAGTCCGCGCCCGGCACGATCGAATGGGCCAGCGCCGCGACGGCCTCCAGGGTCCCGGCCACGCTCCCGGGCGCGTGCAGGGCCCGTGCCGTACGGCTCCACAGCACCGCGGCTGGAACGCCCGACTGCGGGGGGCGACTCACGGGCGTTCCCGTCTCCTACCGAGTGTGGTCGTGGCGACGGCTAGCCCGCCGTGGCCGCCAGCACCGTCGCGGCGTGCCCCGGCGTACGGCTCAGCTCGGCCGCCGTCTGGGTCAGCCCGGTCGCGTTCAGTTCCGCGTAGCGGAGCAGGCGCAGGAACGCCTCGTCCATGGTCAGCTGTCCGTGTTCGGCGAGCATGCCCTTGGCGCGCTCGATCATCGATCGGTCCGACAGGGCGTCCCTGACACTGGCCTGCACCGAGCGCACCGACGTGGTGCCGCTGCCGTGCTGCACGATCCCGAGCATGGCCAGGTCCGCCAGTGCCTGCACGGCCCGCAACTTGGCGGGCGGCGTCGGTCCGACCTCGGCGTGGAACAGGTTCAGCGCGCCCACGGTCCGTCCCTGCATCCGCAGGGGTAGCGCATCGGCCGAACGCACCCCCATCGCGGTGGCCCGGGGAACGAAGCGGGGCCAGCGGACGGCCGCCGCAGCCAGATCGGGTTCGTGCACCGACTGCCCCCCGGCATGGCACGCCACGCAGGGACCTTCCTCGTACTCCAGCTGGAAGCGCTCCAACCTGCGGACGTCCTCGCTGGAGTAGGCCACGTCACGCAGCCGGCCCTGCTGGTCCACCACCACGATTCCGGCGCCCACCGCGTCGCTGACCCGGACCGAGGCGCCGGCCAGCCGGTGCAGCAGGTCAGCCAGGTCGAAGTCGCTGACCAGTACCTCGGCCAAGTCCGCGAACACCTCGTTCAACTGCGCGTCGATCGGCACGGGCACCTCCACACCCCACGCTACGCCCTCCAATGGCCCGGACGGACAATGGCGACCGCTCACTTGTCCTCCGGGGAGAACCGTAGTCGCCGGTCGACGACGGCCTGCGCCACCTCGCCGATCATCAGGCCGTGGGCGAAGGCGTGAGCGCGCATCCGGGCCAGTGCCGGCTCGGGCTCCAGCCCCAGCTGCACCATCACCATGCCGACCGCTTGGTCCACCTCGACCTGGTCCCCCAGCGCCTCGTCGAGCCAGCGGGGCAGTCCCGCGTCGTCGACCGGCGCCGCGCTGCCCACCACGGCCAGCGCGACGGTGTCCACCGCCAGTCGGGCCTGGGTGTGCAGCTCGGGGTCCAGCCCGCCGGGCGCACGACGGTACAGGTCCAGCACGCCCAGCGGGACGTGCCCCAGGACCAGCGGGAAGGCGTAGACCGCGCGGAAGCCCTGGTCCTGCGGGTCGCGCGGGGAGGCCTGGGAGGCGAAGACCGGCCAGCGGACGTCGGGGTGCCGCAGATCCGCGGCCACCACGGTCTCCCGCTCGGCGAAGGCCGCGAGGGCGGGCCCTTCGCCCAGGGTGAACTGCAGCTCCTCCAGCCGCGCCACACCGGTGCTACTGGCCGAACGGGCCATCGGCCGCCCGGCCGTCGCCATCATGGCGATGGCGGCACCGTCCACGGGCAGGGTGCGCGCGCAGACCGCGCACAGGCGGTCGAGGACCCCCGTGCGGCCGCCCTGAGCCGCCAGGGTCAGTTCGCGCGCCATGCGCGCCAGCTCTCCCATGCCACCACCCGGTGCCGTCCGCGCGTCGACCGGGATCTGCGGAAACGGCGCACAGATCCAGTGGGCCCATCCTAGGGCCAAGTCCCCGCCGGGACCCGACCACTGCATCGCGACACAACTGTGCCGCTGTGGGCCCTTTCCGCGTCGCCCGCGGGGACTACCGTGTGCAGCATGGAGCAGGACCCCGTCTCGGCCATCGAACGAGCGCTCATCACCCTGGAATGGGTGCCGTCGCCCGAGGAGGCCTCCTTCGGCGCGGCGCTGATGCTGCGGCGCGATCGGCTGGAGGAGGAGTCCGTCCGACGCGGTCTGCCGCTCGTCGCGGACCTCGAGCCACTGTGGCTGACCCAGGTCCTGTCCGTGCAGTCGGACCTGGTGGACGAGCTCGACAGCCAGTTGCTCCCGGTGTGGCGCGTCCGGCTCGCTGTCAGCCCGATGCTGGCCCTGGTGCTGGCCTACATGGATGCCGCACGTCCCTTACTCCCTTATGCGCAGCGGCTCGTGACGGCCTGGCAGGAGGCGCCCCCGCCCGCTCCCGAGCCCGCCGAGATCCGACGGTGGGCCGCGGACCACGGACTGGGGGCCGAGGAGGCGGAGCGGCAGTTGCGGTGCAACGCCGTTCTCTTCTGGGAGGACTCCCAGCTGACCCAGGAGGAACTGGCGCAGGTCGCCCGTTGGGAGTTCCGGCTGATGCGGGTGAGTTCGGTGCTGGAGACCGCGGTGACCGGAGGATCGTGACCGCAGGCACACCGCGCGCAGGCACGCCGCGCAGGTCGCCGTCGCCGTCCCGGTTCACGGCCCGGGGACCAGCCGACGGTAGAAGCCGGTGAGCAGCAGCACCCTCCGCAGGTGCGCGGGGATCTCGACCAAGCGCAGCGGGACGCCCTGGTCGGCCGCCTGTCGCTGCACCGCGACGAACGCGGCCAGCCCGGAGGAGTCGCAGAACCGCACCAGCGCGGTGTCCACCTCGATCCGGCACACCCCGGGCTCCTGCAGCACCTCTGCGACGACCGTCCGCAGCCACGGCGCCGATACCAGGTCGATCTCCCCGACCAGCAGCAGCCGCGTGGTGTCGTGGAGCTGGACGACGACGATGTCCAGCAGGGGTGGTCGGGTCATGGCGCTGGTTGCGGACGCTGAACGGAGTGCGACACGAAAGCCTTCTCGGCCGAGTCCGGAACGCGGGCACACCGGTGCCGCGCTCCGGGAATCATCGGCTGCGCTGTCGAACCGTCCCGCCCTCAGTGTTCCACGCGGACGCGGCGCTGTGAAAGCCCGTCAGGCGTCGGCCGGTTCGCGCCAGGTCTGCTCCTCGTCCAGCAGCCGGTCGGCGATGCGCCGCATCGCGCCGTCCAGTTGCGCGCGGTCGGCCGGGTCGTCGCCGTCCCAGCCGTCCAGCTGGGTCCCGAGCCAGGCGAGCCACGCGGTGGTGAGCCGCTCGACCTCGGTGTGGCCGTCGGGCGTCAGCGAGAGCCGGTCGTCGTCCAGTCGGGCGTAGCCGGCCCGGGAGACCCCGGTGAAGGCCGGTTCCAGCACCTCGGCGGGCATGTGGTGGGCGCTGGCGACCTCGGTGACCGAGGTCCCGCCCCGGGCCCGGGTGCGCCAGTGGATCTGGCCCAGCGCCCAGGCCTGACCGGGTGTCAGCCGGGTGCCGGAATCGGCCAGGATCTGCCGGGCCGCCTGCGGGCCGGCCTTGCGCAGCACCCGGGAGACGGCGCGCTCCAGCTGCTGGTCCGAGTCGGTGCCGTCCGGGGCCGAGAAGCCGTCGCCGATGTCGCCGGCGCCGGCCCGGGAGCTGTCGCGCAGCGGGACCTCCTTGAGGAAGAGGGCGATGACGAAGCCGGCCAGGGCGACCAGGACCACCCACCGGAACACGAAGTTGATGGTGTCGGCGTAGGCGTCGATGATTGGGGCCGCCTTGTCCGGCGGAAGTGCGTGCAGCAGTTTGGGGCTGAGGGCCGCGGCCGGCGGCACGGTCGGGACCTTGGCCAGGGCCTTGGCCAGGTTGGGGGTGAACTGGTCGGTGTACAGGGTGCCGAACACCGCCGTGCCCACCGAGCTGCCGAGGGTGCGGAAGAAGGTGACGCCCGAGGTGGCGGTGCCCATCTCGTGGTAGGCGACGGTGTTCTGCACCGCGATGGTCAGCACCTGCATGGCGGAGCCAATGCCCAGACCCAGCACGAGCATGTAGAGCGACTCCAGCCACACCCCGGTGCCGCGCCCCATCGTGGACATCAGGAACAGGCCCACGGCCATCACCGCGGTGCCGACGATGGGGAAGATCTTGTAGCGTCCGGTGCGGCCCACCACCACCCCGGACACCATCGAGGTCGCCAGCAGGCCGCCCACCAGCGGCAGCGTCCGCACTCCGGACACGGTGGCCGAGACGCCGTCGACGAACTGCAGGTAGGTCGGCAGGTAGGTCATCGAGCCGAGCATGGCGAAGCCGACGATGAAGCTGAGCGCCGAGCAGACCGTGAACACCGGGTTGCGGAACAGGTGCATCGGCAGCATCGGCTCGGTCGCGCGGAGTTCGACGAACACGAAGGCCGTCAGCAGCAGCACCGAGGCGACGAACAGGCCGATGATGGTGGCCGAGCCCCAGGCGTACTCGTTGCCGCCCCAGGACAGGCCCAGGATCAGCGCCGAGGCGCCCAGCGCCACCAGCACGATCCCGGCGTAGTCGATCAGCGGCTTGGCCGCGGACCTGACCGAGGGGATGTAGCGGGCGGTCATCGCCAGCATCACCACCGCGACCGGGATGTTGACGTAGAAGCACCAGCGCCAGGACAGGTGGTCGGTGAACAGCCCGCCCAGGGTCGGGCCGAGCACGGTGGTCACGCCGAAGACCGCGCCCAGCGCTCCCTGGTACTTGCCGCGCTCGCGCAGCGGGATCACGTCCGCGATCAGCGCCTGCGCGGTGACCATCAGCCCGCCGCCGCCGATGCCCTGCACGGCGCGGGCGGCGATCAGCATCAGCATCCCGTTGGAGACGCCGGCGACCACCGAGCCCGCGACGAACACCACCGCGGCGATCTGGAACACCACCCGGCGGCCGAACAGGTCGCCGAACTTGCCGACCAGCACCGTGGAGACGGTCTCCGCCAGCAGGTACGCGGTCACCACCCAGGACATGTGCCCGCTGCCGCCGAGGTCGTCGACGATGGTGGGCAGCGCGGTGGACACAATGGTCTGGTCCAGGGCCGCGAGCAGCATCCCCAGCGTGATCGTCACGAAGATGACGTTCATCTGACGCCGGCTCAACGGCGCCCTCTCGGCCGCGGTCGCCGCAGCGACGGTAGTGGTCATCGCTCCACTATCGGGCCTGGCCCGGCTTCCGGACCCGGGACGTGCACCGGCGGCCCGGAACGTTCATCCCAATGGCAGGGCGGTGCCTCAGTCCGCGGGGCCGGAGGAGTCGCCGGGCTGGGGTGTGAGGCCCAGGCGCTGCTCGGCGGTCTCCCAGTCGGTCGCGATCGCCTTCTGGGCCGCGGCCAGGGTCACCTGTCCGTTGCAGATCGCGGTGTGCAGGCGGGTCTCCACCGCATCCTTGGGGTTGTTGGGCCCGGCTCCGGCCTTGTGGCCGGGAGAGGGCGGCTCCACCCAGAGGTTCCTGGGATCGTTGGGGTCGCCACCCAGCTGAAGACTGATCAGATGGTCGTACTCGGCGTCGTGGAGCGGGCCGGTGTAGCCGTAGGACTTGGCGTTGGCGGCCTTCTCCTTGTTGGTGATGCCCACCGGCGGTCGGATGGTGCCGGTGTAGCCGCCCTTGCGGCAGATGGTGGTCGCCAGCGTCGCCTGGGTGACCGCCGGGGACAGCGCGCCGGGGGTGCAGGCGGGGTCCGGCAGCGGCTGGCCGTGGTCGTACCCGACGTGGCAGGACCCGGCCGGCGGCTGGGCCTGGACCGTGTAGGTCTTCTGCGGCCCTGGCCCGTACGCCAGCGCGGCGCCGCTGTCCTGGTCGGCCGAGGTGCTGCCGGAGGCACTGCTACTGGGCCCGGCGGCGTCCACCGACACGCCGGAGTGGGCGTTGCAGCCGACCACGGCGGCCAGTGCGAACAGGACGGCGGCCCCGGCAAAGGGAGTACGACGGCGAATCACCTGAAACATCCTCACATATCGGGGCCCCGACGGGACCACCACCACGGTAGAGGACCAGCCGCCACCTGCACAGCAGCCGCTGAGACCGCGTCACCCGCGCGCCCTGGACCCATCTGGAGCAGGTTCCCGTAACCGGATCCGCCGCCCGCCGTTGCGTAGATCATGAAGAAGAACATGCTGGCCACAGCGGTGGTAGCGGCGGCGCTCGCCGCCGTCGCCGCCCCGATGGCCTCGACCGCCCGCGCCGACCAGTCGGCCGGATCGGTGTCCGCGAACCCGACCGGGACCGTCGCCAAGGACGGGACGGTCACCCTCTCCGGCACGTACCGCTGCTCGGCACCGGCCGACGGCGGCCCGGTGTTCGTGTCGAGTTCGGTGCAGACCGGCTCCGTGCAGCACAGCATCGGCGGCACCGCGGCCACCTGCGACGGCCTCGACCACACCTGGGTGAACCAGGGCCAGTCCGGGGACGGGACGACGCTGACCCCCGGTCCGGGCCAGGTCCAGGCGACGCTGATGCACCTGGACAGCAGCGGTGGACTCCCGCTGCCGGACATCATCGCCGCCGACCGCCACCAGGTCGACCTGCACCCCGCCAACGGCTGAGGCCCCCACCGGGCGCGGGGCCGCCCGGCGACGACACTGCCGTACGGACGGGCCGCCGCGGGCCCGTCCGTACGGCAGGTCGGTGCCGGCTAGGCCTTGGTCCACTTCTGGTTGCTGCCGCCGTTGCAGGTCCAGAGTTCGACCCCGGTGCCGTTGGCGCTGGCCCCGCCGCCGGTGACGTCCAGGCACAGGCCCGACTGCACCCCGGTGATGGTGCCGTTGGAGTTCAGGGTCCACTGCTGGTTGCTCTGACCGTTGCAGCTGTAGAGGTCGATCTTGGTCCCGGAGGTGGTGCCCTGGTTGAAGGCGTCCAGGCACAGTCCGAGCGTGCGCAGCGTCCCGCCGGAGTAGGTCCACTCCTGGTTGGGGCCGTGGTGGCAGTCCCAGATCTCCTGGAGGGTGCCGGGGGTGGTGTTGGAGTTGGGGTCGTCCAGGCAGCGTCCGGACGCGGTGCTGACGTACTCGGTGGCGGTGCTGGTCCCGGGCGGCGTGCGCAGCAGCTGCACCGCGCCGGGGCCGAGGTTGACGCTGTAGGTGCCGCTGATCGTGCCGATCGAGGAGCCGGTCCACAGGTCGGTGGCGGTGGGCGAGCCGGTGATGCCGGCGGCGGCCAGGTTGACGCTGACGGTCTGGCTGCTGCTGCCCGAGTAGTTGAACAGGCCGATGATCACGCTGCCGTCCGACTCGGTCTTGCTGAACACCTGCTGGTTGCCGTTGCTGACGATCCGGGAGGCGTCCACCGCGTCCTGGTCCACGGCCAGCACCGCGGTGTTCTTGAGGTAGCCGAGGTCGGTCGCGTCGAGGTGGGTCAGGTCGGTGCCCAGGATCAGCGGGGAGGCCGCCATCGCCCACAGGCTGAGCTGCGACTGCCGTTCCGGGGCGGTGAGCCCGTCGTTGGAGCCGTTGCCCACCTCGATCGAGTCGTAGTCGTTGAACGCCCCGGGGCCGCCGTAGGGCTGCCAGGCGGCGACCTGGGCGTAGCGCTGCTGGATGTTGCCCCAGTCGGTCAGCGGATAGCTGCTGCCGTTCGAACCGCAGTAGCACTCGACGTCCCCGCCGGTGCGCCAGCCGTTGGAGTACTGCGCCCAGGTGCCGGCGCTGCCGATGGCGAGGTTGTTGGACAGCTCCAGGTGGATCGGGCGTCCGGTCTGCTGCAGCGCGGCCGACCAGGCCTGCACGTCGCCGACGTCGCCGGTGCCGACGCCGTCGATCTTGACGTAGTCCACGCCCCAGGAGGCGAACTCATTGGCCCAGGAGTTGATGAACGCCTGCGCACCGGGCTTGCTGTAGTCGATCCCGACCATGCCGCCGCAGTTGTAGTTGTTCTCGGAGCTGGTGGTCGCGATGTCGTCGGCGTGGTAGCTGGTGCCCTGGATCGGGGTGTTCTGGGCGACGGCCTGCTTGGAGATGCCCGGGGTCACGTAGATCCCGAACTTCAGCCCGTCGGCGTGCACGTGGTTGGCGACCACGGCGATCCCGTCGGTGGAGCCGGACGGCGGGAACTTGGTGGTGTCGGTGGCCCACCGGCCGTACTGGTCCACCCCCGGGCCCTGGCTGCCGGGGCACTGGTAGTAGAAGTCGTCGATGTTGACGTACTGGTAGCCGATCGCCGCCAGCCCGCTGCTCTTCATCGCGTCGGCCTGGGCGTCGATCACCGCCGCGGTCGGCGCGGAGCGGACGTAGCTCCAACTGCTCCAGCCCAGTGCCGGGGTCTGGCCGACCCCGTTGTTCTCGGCCTGGGCCTGCGGCATCGGCAGCAGTGCCATCGCCAGTGCCGCCGCGCCCGCGGTCAACGCCGCGACCAACCTGCGGGCCCTTCGGTCGACGGTTCTGGGGATTCCTTGACGCATGAGTGTCTCCCGTCCTCGATTGTCATGTGCGAGGCGAGTGGCACTCAACTCCACAGCTGACGCAAAGTCAATATATGTTGCAGCCTGGTCGATCAAGCGCTCGGAATTGTTTGATTGTGGCTCGGCATTCGCACCAGAACACCGATGAGTTCCGGCCCGGCCGCGAGTCCACTCCCGTGGGTGCCGCAGAACACCGCCCGGCACCGGACACTCCACGGAGGACACCATGACAACCACCCCCGACGACCCGACCAGCACGCTGCCCGGCCACCCGCCCGTCGTCGACCTGGACTCCTGGCAGGCCGCCCGGGACGAGCTCCTGGTCCGCGAGAAGGCCCACACCCACGAGGGGGACGCGATCGCCGCGGCCCGCCGCCGGCTGCCCATGGTGGAGTTCGACGGGAAGGTCGAGGTGGTCGGCCCCGACGGCCCGGTCCCGTTCCTGGACCTGTTCCAGGGCCGCGACGAGCTCGTGGTCTACAAGCACATGTGGTGGGACGGCGCGCCGCACCAGGGCCAGTGCGAGGGCTGCACCTACGCGGCCTGGCACCTGAAGGACGCGGTCTACCTCAACGCCCGCGGCGTCTCGTTCGCCGTCCTGACCGCCGGCCGGTGGGAGGAGGTCGCTCCCTTCGTCGCCTTCATGGGCTACACCCAGCCCTGGTACTCGGTGCGCGACGTGGCACCCCCGGTCGGCGACAACATGGGAACCCTCACCTGCTTCCTGCGCGACGGCGAACGGGTGTTCCTCACCTACTCCACGACCGGCCGTGGCAACGAGGCGTTCATGGGGTCCTTCGCCCTGCTCGACATGACGCCCTACGGCCGCGGCGAGGCCTGGGAGGACAAGCCGGAGGGGTACCCGACCGAGGAACGCGGGGCCTGCTGGTACTGGCGCGCGGACGCGGACGGCAACCCCACCTGGGGCCCCACCGGCCGCCCGGTACCGCAGTGGACCCGCCCCGGCGCGACCCCGGCGGACACCCTCGGCCGACAGGGCCAGCACCACTGACACTCCGTCATCGAAAAACCTGGGGTCTTCTTTGGGACGCCTGTGCGCGATGGGACTGGGCAGGCGACCGGTATGGCTGAAGCACGCATCGAAGAGGACCCCGGGCGCATCGACCCGGACGACATGGCAGCGATCATCGGCGCCCTGGACTCCATCGCGGTCACCGCCGAGACCGAACCCTCCCCCACCACCGACACCGCACAGGACTGGACGCTGACGCTGCACTGGCTGCAGAACGGCCCGGTGTCCAGCGACACCGAGGCAGCGCTCCCACAGATCCTGACGCGGATCCGCGAGCACTACACCCTCAAGGGCGCCACCCCTCCGGCGCGCCTGGAACTGCACGACAGCGACCACCACATCCTGGCCACCGTCACCCCGCCCGGCGCTCCCTGACCCCCGTCGGGCCCGGTGCGCCGCGCAACCGCCTGCGGCGCGCCGGGCCCGACTGGAGGCGGCCGGTCCGGGTAGGCGCACGCGGAAGACGGCTACCGCACACCACGGTGAGCGGTCGTCAGCAGGCCGGCAGAAGGGGATGTGCGTGAAGCGCAGCAGGACAGCAACGGCGGTGACGTCGCTCCTGGTGGCGGGGCTGGTCGGCCTGACGGGCTGCCAGAAGCCGCTGGTAGGTGCAGCCCCGGCGCAGACCTCGCCGCCGGCCGCCGGCCAGGACGCAGTCAGCGGGTCCGCCGGCGCCGCCCTGAACCGCCTGCCGGTCCGTGCGGCCGGGACCATGAGCGGTTACAACCGACTGGCCTTCGGCGCCGCCTGGACCGACGACGTTGACGACGTGGACGGGCACAACGGCTGCGACACCCGCGACGACATCCTGGCCCTGTACCTGACCCGGATCACCTACCGCTCCGGTCACTGCATCGTCGCCTCCGGAACGCTGCACGACCCCTACACCGGCAGGACCATCGACTTCGTGCGCGGACCGAAGTCCACCGTCATCCAGATCGACCATGTGGTGGCCCTGGGCAACGCCTGGACCAGCGGCGCCTCCCGGCTGACCGCCACCCAGCGCAAGGACCTCGCCGAGGACCCCCTGGAACTGCTGCCCGTCGACGGCCCCACCAACGAGGCCAAGGGCGACGGCGACGCCTCGCAGTGGCTCCCCCCGCAGGCCGGCTACCACTGCTCCTACGTCGCCCGCCAGATCGCCGTCAAGACCAAGTACCACCTGTCGGTCACCGCACCGGAGAGGTCCGCGATGCAGCACGTCCTCACCACCTGCCCGAAGCAGGGCCTGCCCGTGGAACCCAGGTAGCGAAGCCCCCGACACCTCGCGCGATCGGCACCGCGTCGCGGACGACTACGCATAACTGACACACGTTCGGGCACACGCTTCGCGCGGGCGCCTCACACCCCCGCACCAGCGGCCCTCCGCCGCCCCGCCCGTGGGCCCGGAGGGCCGCGCCCGGACCTGACCGCGGTTCAAGAAGCGCGCAGCGCTTCGTCGAAGGCGGCGCGGTGGGTGTGGGTGTGGGCGTGTTCGCGGTGGGACCAGGCGACCCGTTCGGCGATCTGGGCGCTGGTGGCGGGCGTCGGACCGGTTGCGTCGCGGCGGTCCTGCCACCAGCGGGCGTTGCGGAGTTGGCTGTCGAGGACCGCGTCCGGCAGCAGGCGGCGCTCGGGAGCGGTCAGCCCGTAGGCGTCGGCCAGCAGCCGCACCTGGGCGGCCTGGGCGTGGGCGGGCGGGGCGGTGGGCCTGGAGCTGATGCACCAGGTCCAGGCCAGGTAGCCGACATCGGTCAGGGCTTCGCCGGGCGCGGCCTGGTCGTAGTCGATGAACGCGACGGGACGGCCCTCGCGGAAGACGCAGTTGTTGGGTCCCGGATCGCCGTGGCAGACCAGCGGTTGGGGTGCGGCCAGGCTGCTGCCGCGGGTGGCGTCGTGCAGCGCCCGCAGCAGCGTGCCGGCGGCGGCGACCTGCCCGTCGGTCCAGGTCCGGAACCGCTCCGGGACGTGGCTGGGCAGGTAGCTGAGGATGTCACGGCCCTGCTGGTCGCGGCCCAGGTGGCGCGGCGCACCGTCGAAGCCCTGACGCTCCAGGTGCCGCAGCAGGTCCGCGACGAATCCGGAGGCCGCCGAGGCCGGCCGGCGTACCGTGTCGCCGACGCGCACCACGCCCGGGGTGATCCGACCGCCCGACAGCGCTACTTCGGCTTCCACGGCCCCATCATGCACCGGCCCGGCATCGGCCCATGCCGGCCCTTTCGTCCAGCGCCCCGAGACTGCCTCGGCGCCGGCGGCCACCGGCGGGCCGGGCTCACCGCCGGGCGCGCTGGACGGCGTCACCGAGCGTGAGCGGGAGGTGCTCACCCCGGTCGGCCGGGGCCTGTCCAACGGCGAGATCGCCACGGAGCTGTTCATCAGTCCGGCCACCGCCAAGGCCCATGAGGCCGAGCCGCCGCGCCGCGGATCCGGTGACTCTGCGGCTCCGACTTGTTGGCCCGCACCGGCGGGGTCAGGCTGATCTCATGCAGCCAGGGAGCCGAGCCAACGGAGCGCAGCCATGAAGCGGCCCGCCGACCTCGCGGCGGGTCCCGATCTGGTGGCCGACATGTTCGCGCACGCGCCGGTGCTCTTCGCCCTGCTCAGCGGTCCCGAGCATCTGCTCACGGGGGCCAACGACGCCTTCTTCGAGGCCATCGGGGTGGGGCGGGACCGCCGGCTGCTGGGCCGTCCGATCGTGGAGGTCGTGCCCGAGCTGGTGCACCAGGGGCTGACCGGCCTGGTCGACGGGGTCTACCGGGACGGCGCACCGTTCGTGGCGCACACCGCCGAGGTCCTGCTCGGACCGACCGGCAAGTCACGGCTGCGGTACTTCGACTTCAGCCTGGAACCACGTCTGGACCAGACCGGGCAGATCCAGGGCGTGGTCTTCGTCGCCGTGGACGTCACCCGCCAGCGCGCCGCCCACAAGATGGCCGCCGAGCAGCAGGTGCTGCTGGAACAGATCGCCCGGGACGCGCCGCTGGCCGAGGTCCTGGACGGCATGTGCCGCGCCATCGAGAAGATCTCGCCCAAGGTGCTCAGTTCGGTGCTGCTGCTGGACCCGTCGGGGCAGCGGTTGGTGCACGGGGCCGCCCCCAGCCTGCCCGACTTCTACAACGAGGCCATCGACGGCAGCCCGATCGGTCCGGTGGAGGGCTCCTGCGGCACCGCCGCGTACCGGCGCGAGATGGTGGTGGTCGACGACATCGCCACCGATCCGCTGTGGGCCTCCTACCTGGATCTGGCCAAGCGGGCCGGGCTCGCGGCCTGCTGGTCCTCGCCCATCATCTCCAGCTCCGGTGAACTGCTGGGCACCTTCGCCATGTACCACCGCACGCCGCAGCTGCTGCGCGAGGACGACCTGGACCTCAGCATCGTCTTCACCCGCACCGCCGCCCTGGCCATCGAGCGCCACCGGGCCGAGCAGGCGCGGCGCCGGGCGCACGAGAGCGAGCAGGCGCTGAGCTCCGACCTGGCGTTCGTGCTGGAGACCAGCACCGCGGTCAGCGAGGAGGCCCACTACCCGCAGAACCTGCAGCGGCTGGCCCGGCTGGCGGTGCCGGCCCTGGGGCCGGTCTGCGTCATCGACGTGCTGGAGGGCGGCCGGATCCGCCGGGTTGCCGTCGCGGTGGCGCCGAACCTGCCGGAACGGGTCGAGGCGCTGCTGGCGGCCGAGGAGCCGGGGCGGCTGGGGGCGTCCCCGGTGGGACGGGTGCTGGCCGGCGGTGCCGGCGAGACGGTGACCTCCGCTCCCCCGGGGCCGTGGCAGGAGCTGGGCCTGCCCATCACCGCGCAGGTCTGCGTCCCGCTCACCGCCCGCGGGCACACCTTCGGCGTGCTCAGCCTGGCGGCCACCGCCGACCGGCCGCTGGACGACCGCACCATCGCCCTGGCCGAGGAGCTCGCCCGCACCGCCGCGGCCGGCGCCGAGACCACCCGCCAGCACGACCAGCGGGCCCGGCTGGCCCGCGACCTGCAGGCGGGGCTGCTGCTGGCCGCGCTGCCCGAGGTGCCGGGGGCGCAGCTGGCCGCCTCCTACCGGCCCGCGGGCGAGGGGCTGGACATCGGCGGCGACTTCTACGACGTCTTCCCGCTGCCCGGCGACTGGTGGGGGCTGGTCATCGGGGACGTCTGCGGCCGCGGCGCCTACGCGGCGACCACCACCGCGCTGGTGCGCAACACCGCCCGCGCGGTGGCCCCGCTGCTGGCCACCCCGAGCGCGGTGGCGGAGGCGATCAACGACGCCCTGCTGGCCCGGGCGGACGGCGGCGAGAGCTTCGTCACCCTGATCTACGCCGAACTGCGGCGCACCCGCGACGGGATCGCGGTGAGCATGGTGCGGGCCGGGCACCCGCCGCCGCTGCTGCGCCGCGCCGACGGCACCGTCAGCAGTCCCAGCCCGGCCGGCCAGCTGCTCGGGGTCTCCTCCGACCCGGAGCTGGTGCTGGAGGTGTTCACCGTGGACGACGGGGACAGCCTGGTGCTGGTGACCGACGGGATCCTGGAGGCCCGCGACCCGGCCGGCACGTTCTTCGGGGAGGAGCGCCTGGCCGAGGCCCTGCGCGCGACCGCCGGGGTCACCGACGCGCAGCAGATCCTGGACGCGGTCACCGACGCCGTCGACGCCTTCACCGGCGGCTTCACCGACGACGACCAGGCCGCGCTGGTCCTGGTCGCCCGGCAGCTGCGCTGACCGCCGGGATCCGTACGTACACGACCCCCCGGGGTCGGGGCGCGGTGCGGTCGGATGAGAGACTGCGCCGATGGGATCCTGGGCGGCCTGGTCGCGGGCACGGTGGGCGCTGCTGGTCTGGGCGCTGACGCGACTGGTGCTGGTGGCGGGGTCGTTGAAGATCGGGCCCTTCGCCGCCCCCGGCGGCCTGGACTACTCGGTGGACCGGGTCTACCGGCCGTGGTCCGAGGTGCTGCGGCACGGGGCGTTCCCGGTGCACGACGTCAGCTGGCAGTACCCGCCGGGCGCGGCGGGGCCGGTGCTGTGGCCGGCGCTGGTGCCGTTCACGGACTACGGGCACGCCTTCATCTGCCTGTGCGCGGTGTGCGACGCGGCGGTGATGGCGATGCTGCTGCGGGCGGCGACACGCGGCCGGGGACGGGAGCAGGGCCGGGGGCGGGAGCAGGGCCGGGGGCGGGGGCGCAGTTCGGCGGGCTGCTGGATCTGGGCGCTGGGCCTGCCGCTGCTGTGGACCACGCCGTGGAACCGCTTCGACGTGATGGTGACGGCGCTTGCGGTGGCCGCGCTGCTGGCCGCCTCCTGGCACCGGCTGCCCGCCGCCGACATCGCGTTCGGGGTGCTGGTGGGGCTGGGCGCGCTGGTGAAGGTGTGGCCGGTGCTGCTGCTGGTGGGCACCGAGCGCGGGCGGCGCTCACGGGTGTCCTGGGCGGCCGCGGCGGCCACCGTGGTCCTCGGGGCGGTGGCCTTCGCGGCGACCATACCGGGGGCGTTCGGATTCCTGACCGCCCAGCGGGACCGGGGCATCGAGTTCGAGTCGCTGCCCGCGCTGCCGTTCCAGCTGGCCCGGCACCTGGGCTGGTCGGGCCGGATCGGGGTGCACGAGGGGTCGACCGAGTTCCTGGGGCCGTGGGTGGGGGTGGTCGCCCGGGTGGGCGAGGCGCTGTCGGTGGCGGCGCTGGCCTGGCTGCTGTGGTGGCGGGCCCGGGCGGACCGTTCGGCCGGCCAGGTGCTGCCGGACGCGGCCTTCACCGCGGTGCTGCTCTTCGTGGTCACCAGCCGGGTGCTCAGCCCGCAGTACCTGGTGTGGCTGGTCGGCCTGGCCGCGGTGTGCCTGCTGCGGACCGGTACGTCCCAGCGGCAGCCGGCGCTGCTGGTGCTGGCGGCCTGTCCGCTGACGGCGGCGGTCTTCCCGTTCCTGGGCCGGGAGCTGGTCCACGGCTCGATCCCGGCGACGCTGCTGCTCACCGCCCGGGACCTGCTGCTGCTCGCCGCGGCGCTGCTGTCCGCACGGCGGCTGTGGCAGGCCACCGCTACGGGCCGACGGCCTTCGGCAGCCGACGATCGTCGCCCGACGGCCGCTCCTCGTGCTGGGCGGCGGCCGGGATCCGCGGCTCCAGCAGCCGCATCGCCAGCGCGGCCAGCAGGTTGACGGCGCCCAGCACCAACCAGGGCAGGGCCCGTCCGGCTTCAAAGAGCGTGGTGAAGAACGCCGGGGCGACCATGCCGGCGAAGGTGAAGGAGTACTGGAACACCGCCAGGTAGCGGCCGCGGGCGGCGGCCGGAGCCAGCCCGGTGGCCAGGGCCATGGACACCGGGGCGTGCAGCAGTTCGGCCGCCGTGAACAGCAGCGCCGCCCCCGCCAGGAGCGGGACCAGCCAGATCCGCAGGGTCGGCGACAGCGCCGCGAACAGCAGGCACCACACCGCCCACAGCACGGCGGCCGCGATGACGACCCGGGAGCGCCGGTAGGGCGCCAGCCGCTTGATCACCGGCGCCGCCAGCGCCGCCAGCAGCACGGTGTTGCCCACCAGGATCGCCGGGGCGAGGAAGCGCGGGCCGTGCAGCCCGTCCAGCACGAACACCGGCAGGCCCAGGGCCAGCATCATGCTCGTGGTCGCAAACACGGTGTTGACGCCGGTGAAGGCGAGGAAGACGCGGTCCCGCAGCAGGGTCCGGTAGCCCGCCTGCGGATCGCCGGTGCCCCGCACCCGTCCCGGCGCGCGCACGAACACGGCGATGGCGACGGCCGCGGTCAGGTAGGCCGCGGCGGACCCGTGGGCGACGGCGCGGTAGGCGCCGTCGCTGCCGTCGGCGATGGCGGCCGCGGCCACCAGTCCGCCCGCGCTCAGCCCGGCGGTCCTGGTGGTGTTGGCCCAGGCGAACCAGGTGTCCTTGGTCCGCGTCGACGGGCTGCCGTCGGCGAAGTCCGCGACCGCGGTGAACACGCTGGACCAGAAGACCCGCACCCCGACGGCGACCAGGGTGGTGGCCAGCAGGATGCCGACCGGCCCGTGCACCCGGTCGTACCCCAGATAGCCCGCACCCTGCATCAGCTGCGCCGCGACCACCAGCGGGAACGCGCCGAAGCGGTCGACCAGCACGCCGGTCCAGACCGGGATCGGCAGGGTCAGCGTGTTGGCCGCGCTCATCAGCACCCCCAGCAGGCCCAGCCGGACATCGGTGAGCTGGCTGAAGAACACCAGTTGCAGCGGCAGGAACAGCCCGTTGCCGATCGAGTCGACCACCAGCGCCGCCATCAGCACGGCCCCGCCGCGACTTCCCGTACCCAGCGTGGACATGGCCCCCCGTTCCCCCTGCCGGCCCCGGCGACCGCACGGTCGGCGCGATCACCGGGCAGAGCCTAGCCCCGGATCGGCCTCGCGGGACCGGCTGACGGTGGGTCATCCCGGTTCCGCAGCAGGAGTATTGACAGTACATATCCAATGCGGAACGGTGACCTACAACGTTGTAATCGGATGGGTGAGAAAGCAGGACGCCATGCCCCCAACGAGATCCGCCGTCACCAAAGCCGTCCGAAGGGCGCTGGCGTCCTCGCTGGCGGCCCTCGGACTGGTACTCGCCGCGCTGATCGGCCTTCCCCAGGTGGCGCAGGCCGCCGGTTCGCTGCCGTGCGACATCTACGCCGCGGCGGGCACCCCCTGCGTCGCCGCCCACAGCACCGTGCGGGCCCTGTTCTCCGCCTACAACGGCCCGCTGTACCAGGTCACCCGGGCATCCGACGGGGCCACCGCCGACATCGGCCTGCTGTCCCAGGGCGGCTACGCCAACGCCGGCGCGCAGGACACCTTCTGCGGGGATTCCACCTGCCGCATCACCCGGATCTACGACCAGACCTCGCGCCACAACGACCTGACCCCGGGCCCGGCCGGCACCTCCGGCATGGGCGCCGACCGCGGCGCGGACGCGAGCGAGCTCGCGGTCACCGCCGGCGGGCACAAGGTGTACGGCATCTGGATCTCGCCGGGCGTCGGCTACCGCTCCTCCGGGGCGGCCTCCGGCGCCGCGGTCAACGGCCAGGCCGAGGGCGCCTACATGGTGGCCAGCGGCACCCACGTCGGCTCCGCCTGCTGCTTCGACTACGGCAACGCCGAGAGCACCCCGGCCGACACCGGCAACGGCCACATGGATGCCGTGTCCATCGCCACCACCTGCTACTTCGCGCCGTGCACCGGTTCGGGCCCCTGGGTCGAGGCCGACATGGAGAACGGCATGTTCCAGGGGAACAACGGCTCCAACACCGCGAACGCCGGCAACAGCAGCACCTTCGTCACGGCCGTGCTGAAGAACAACGGCCAGACCAGCTACGCCCTCAAGGGCGGCAACTCCCAGTCCGGATCACTGTCGACCTGGTGGAACGGCTCGCTGCCGACCCGCGGCGGCTACATGCCGATGCACCAGGAGGGCGGCATCATCCTGGGCACCGGCGGGGACAACAGCAACTGGAACATGGGCACCTTCTTCGAGGGCGTCATGGTCTCCGGCTACCCGACCGACGCCGCCGAGAACGCGGTGCAGGCCGACATCGTCTCGGTGGGCTACTCCGGCGAGACCAACGTGCCCAACGGACCGCAGGGCACGATCACCGGCCCCGGCGGCCAGTGCGTGGACGTCGCCGCGGACGACACCGGCGTGGACGGCACGGCCGTCCAGCTGTGGAACTGCCAGTCCTACGCCGAGGACCAGCACTGGACCCACAACGCCAACGGCTCCCTCACCACGCTGGGGCGCTGCCTGGACATCAACGGCAACGGCACGGCCAACAACACCCAGGTCGAACTCTGGGACTGCAACGGCGTCGGCGGCCAGAAATGGATCCAACAAGCCGACGGGTCATTGCTCAACCCCCAGTCCGGCCGCTGCCTCGACTCCCCCAGCGGCGCCACCGCCAACGGCACCCGCCTGCAGATCTACGACTGCAACGGCAGCGCCGCCCAGAAGTTCGCCGTCAACGGCGGCGGTCCGGTCAACGGCCCCGGCAGCCAGTGCCTCGACGTGGCCGGCGACGACATCGGCGTCGACAGCACCGCCGTGCAGCTGTGGAACTGCCAGTCCTGGGCGCTGGACCAGCACTGGACCCACAACGCCGACAACTCCCTGTCCACGCTGGGGCGCTGCCTGGACATCAACGGCAACGGCACCGCCGACAACACCCAGGTCGAACTCTGGGACTGCAACGGCGTCGGCGGCCAGAAATGGATCCAACAAGCCGACGGATCCCTGCTCAACCCCCAGTCCGGCCGCTGCCTCGACTCCCCCAGCGGCGCCACCGCCAACGGCACCCGCCTCCAGATCTACGACTGCAACGGCAGCGCCGCCCAGAAGTTCGCCCTGACCTGAACACCGGGCAGGGACCCGGTCCATCGACCGACCGGGCCCCTGCCCGGGGCGGCGCCGAGCAGGGTGTCGTCATCCTCCCTGGACCGGTTGCCCGGCGAGCCACGCGTCGAAGGTCTGGCTGCCCCGGGGACCGGGCCCGAGCGGCAGCAGGCCGTCAGCCGTCATGGCCGCGCCGGTGGCGCCGGGCATCTTCACCGGCAGCAGCAGCCGGGACTGGTTCCGGCTGCGCAGCAGGCTCCGCACCATGTCGACGAGCTGCTCGACGCGGGGTCCGGCCAGTTCGGGAGCCATGCCCTGCGGCTCGGCCAGGGTGAGCCGGACCAGGTGTCGGGCCACCTCGGCCGCGGCGACCGGCTGGGTGCGCATCCTGGGCACCAGCGCCAGCGGCTTGGCGGCCCGGTCCAAGGTCTGGCCCGCGAACTCGTGGAACTGGGTGGCGCGCAGCACCGTCCAGGGCGTCCGCCCGTTGCCGACCAGCTCCTCCTGCCGGAGCTTACCCAGGTAGTAGCCGAGGCCCACCCGGTCGATGCCGACGATCGACAGGGCGACGTGGTGGGCGACGCCGGCCCGCACACCGGCGTCCAGCAGGTTGCGGCCGGCCCGGTCGAAGAACGCCACGGCCTTCCTGCCGCTGATGGTGGTGGTGTTGCTGACGTCGATGACCGCGGACACGCCGGCCATCGCCGCGTCGAGTCCCGTTCCGGTGACCAGGTCCACGCCCCGGGCCCGGGACAGCACCACCGCCTCCTGTCCCGCCGCCGTCAGCTCGTCGACCACGTACCTGCCCACCAAGCCGGTCCTGCCTGCCACCGCCACCCGCATGCCCGGGCCCTCCTTCGCGTTCGTGCCGCCGTCGTTGCCGTGGTGCTCCCGGTTGTACGCCATCGAACGCCGTCCTGTCGCCCGGAACGGTCCGGTACCAGCAGCAGTGCGGCCAGCAGCACCAGGGCGGACAGGAACACCACGTTGAGCACCTGGTCGCGCGTGCCGTACATGTCCAGGTGCTGTACGTGGTAGCCGAAGTGCAGCACATTGAAGACCAGCCAGACCGCTCCGGTCGTCCGCACCAGCCGGGTGTCGTGGACCGAGCGCAGGGTGACGGCGGTCAGCACCGCCAGGGCCAGGAACATCGCCCCGGCGTCCTTGCTCAGGTGCTCGTTGTAGGGGCCCAGCTGGGGAAGCCAGCTGAGGCCGAGGCCGGGGAAGTCGGCGTACCAGCTGGTCGGGGAGAAGTAGGCCCAGATGCCTGTGTACAGTGCGGTCGCGGCCAGCAGGCCGAGACTTGCGTACCGGATTGTCGTTTTCATACCGCTATGACGAGACAGCCCTCCCCGATGTGAGGAGGGCTGCCGGTCGTTCGCGTCACATCTCGACCGGACCGGGTGCTAGCGGGCCTGCCCCAGGCTGAGCAGGGCGAACACGCCGCCGATCACCGGGCGGGCCTGGAAGCCGCTCTGATGGTCGGTCACCGTGTCGTACCAGTCGGTGAAGGGCACGCGGGACGGCGAGGTGTGGGCGAAGGCGTACAGGGCGTCGACCAGGTACCCGCTGACCGGGTGGTCACGCAGCCAGGCGGCGGTCCACATCTCCCAGTCGCCCTTGGTGTAGGAGTGGCGCACGTCCAGCGGGACGCCGTACTGGTTGACCTGGGTGAGGTACCAGGCGGCCTCCTGGGCGGCGACCTGCTTGGGGACCAGGCCCAGGCCGAGCAGCGCGTCCGGGTAGCCGTTGTACTTCAGGCTCCAGGTCCCGGGCTGGTCGTAGGCGAGCTTGAGGTGGTCGCCGGAGGCGTCCTGGGCCAGCCCGACCCACTGGGAGATGTAGTCGCGCGAGACCGCCCGGTAGTGGTCCGCGTCGGCGGTCTTTCCCGCGAGCGCCGCCAACTGGCCCGCCGCGCCGACGGCGATGATCCCCTTGAGCGCGAGGTTGGCGCTGTGGCCGATGAAGCCGGTGAAGTCGTCGGTCTGGTTCTGGAAGCCGGGGTCGAGGGTGTTGTCGACCAGGTAGTCGGCCCACTGCTTGAGGATCGGGTAGTGCGCGGCGGCGAACGTCCGGGCCTTGGCGCCGCTGGTGCGGGCGGCGTAGGCGGCGCTCATGATGAGGATGTTGGCCGACTCCTCGATCGGCATGTCCTCCTCGTTGCCGTCGTTGTGTCCGGAGGCGTTGGGGTAGCTGGATCCCAGGTCGTGCTCGGCGAAGGTCTTGGGCCAGCCGCCGTGCTCGGCGTAGTCCAGCATCGGGGCCAGCAGCAGCCCGAGGTACTCCGGGTCGGTGTACGCGAAGGCCGGCATCGCCGGGTAGGTGACGTCGATGGTGGAGACGTTTCCGTCGCTGGAGATCTCCTTGAGGAAGGCCCAGGGCTGTCCGTCCCGGCTGACCAGCTCGGTGCCGGCGTAGGCCTGCCGCAACGCGATCGCACACAGCGCGGCGTACCTCTCGCCGCCGGCGGCGGTGGCCTCCTCGCGGATCCTGCGGTCCAGGGCGTCGCCGCGCCTGCCGGCCGCCGCCGCGTCGGCATGGAAGAAGGCCGCCATCTGCTGCCAGGAGGACCAGGAGGACTTCCACAGCGGCGGCAGCTGCGTGCCCAGGTAGCTGACGGCGGGTTCGCGGACGTGGCCGACCGAGAGCACCGCGGACTCGGTGGAGCGGCCTACACTGCCCAGGTCGAAGTGGAACGCGAACACCGGCCAGTTGTCGTTGATCGGGCGCGGCTGGTCGCTGTCGGAGGAGTTGCCGAGTCTGCCGTCGTTCAGCGCCGCGGGTCGTACCGCGGTGTCGGCGCCGATCTGCCAGGTCAGTCCCGAGCGGTTGGTGGCGCTCCAGACGATCGAGCCCCAGGTCGCCATGTCGCCGTTCTCGGCCAGCAGCCGCGGCGTGTCCGGGGTGAAGCTCAGCGCGGTCAGCGCGCTGCCCGAGCCGGCGACCTGCTCCTGCGACCAGCGGATCGGAGTGCCGGAGTCGGCATGGACCCACTCCCCCGAGATGTCGAAGTAGAGGCGCACCTGGTGGCTGCCGCCGTCGGTGCTGCGGACGTCGGCGGTGACGTAGGACAGCGGCACGGACTGGCGCCGCAGGTCGGCGGGTTCCACCGGGGAGTGGAACGTCAGGGTGAGCTCCACGCCGGAGGCCTCGAAGAGGAACCGGGACTTGGTGGCGGTCGTGGTGAGCCGGCGCAGGGCCATGCCGCGCAGGACGTGGCCCGAGATGTTGGGGGCGCCGAGGAAGAGGAACGGCACCCCGTCGATCTCGGCGATGCCGGTCATCGCAGTGGTGCGCCCGGTCCAGAAGGTGGGCCAGGTCCCGGCCGGGTTGTCGGCCGGGAGCCAGGTGCTGAGGTAGGGCGAACGCACCGCCAGCGGAACGGCCGGGGGTCGGATCGGGTCGAACTCGGTGGCGAGGACGGTACCGGCGGACTGCCCGGCGGCGGTCGCCCCGGCAGCGGTCACCGCGGCGTCGGTCGCCGCTGCGGTTGACGCGACGTCAGGAGCGTCGGCGCGGGCGGCGCCGGGCGGCAGCAGGGCCAGCCCCGCCGCGCCGAGTCCGGCCGCACCGGACCAGCGGAGCAGCCCGCGGCGGGAGTACTGAGGGTCGGTCATGTGTTCCTCCAGGGCCTGCTCGGGGAGCAGTGGTGGCAGGGGGAATTCGCGGCCGGACGGCGCAGCGTCGAGGGGGTCGCGCGGAACTCGGCCACATCGTTGACAACGTTGGAAATCCGCAGCAGCAAGAATGACAGCACGCCGGCCGGGCCCTGTCCAGACCCCGGGCAGATCCGCCCGCCGATGGCCCCATCGCCCCCGACAATGCCTCAGAAACGCTTCTGAACTGGTGATTCACCGATCCGATCGACTGCCGTCAGGGCCAGGACCCGGGCCGGAGGACGACGGGCCCCTCGGTCGGACTCGACGGCCGGGCTGTCGCCTGAAACGTTTCTGACACAGAGTCTTGACAGGTTGACAGTTCATGGCCCACTGTCCTCTACATCGTTGGAAATCCCTCGCCCCCTCCTCCCTCCACCCTTCTTCCGAGGATGTGATCGGCGCATGAACGCCTCCCCCCGGACCAGAGCCGCGACCGCGGCGCTCGTCACCACCGGACTGTTCCTGGCAGTGACCGCATGCACCAACTCCGGTTCCGCCACTGCCCCTTCGTCGTCCTCCGGGGCCACGGCCGCCGGTACCGCCGCCGCCCAGCAGGTGGTCTCGCCGTCCGGTTCCCCGGCCGGCCCCGGCTGCACCTACCAGACCTACGCCGGGGGTGTGCCGCAGCTGGACATCACCGACGGCAAGACCATCGTCGGCTTCTCCCAGTCCGAGTCCACCAGCAACCCGTTCCGTGCCACCGAGACCAAGAGCATCGAGGACGAGGCCAAGCGCCTGGGCGTGAAGCTGATCGAGCGCAACGCCAACGCCGATGTGAACGCCCAGAACTCGCAGATCGAGGACATGATCGCGCAGGGCGCGAAGGTGCTGATCGTGGCCCCGGAGAACTCCGACGGCCTCGGGCCGGCCCTCGCCCAGGCCAAGGCCAAGAAGATCCCGGTGCTCACCATCGACCGCACCGTCACCGGCACCGCCTGCTCCGACTTCATCGCCTTCATCGGCTCCGACTTCTACGGCCAGGCCCAGATAGCCGCCGACGACCTGGCCGGCGCCACCGGCGGTACCGCCCATGTGGCGATCCTGCAGGGCACTCCGGGCAACAACGTCTCGGCCGACCGCACCAAGGGATTCACCGACAAGCTCGCCGCCAAGTACCCGGGCATGACCGTGGTGGCCTCGCAGACCGCCAACTTCGACCAGACCGACGGCCAGAAGGTGATGGAGCAGCTGCTCCAGGCGCACTCCGACATCAACGCCGTCTACGCCGAGAACGACGCCATGGCCCTGGGCGCGATCCAGGCGATCAAGTCCGCCGGGAAGACGCCGGGCAAGGACGTCAAGGTCGTCACCATCGACGGGATCCAGCAGGCCGTCCAGGACGTCGCCGCCGGGCAGGTAGTGGCGGACATCGAGACCAATCCGCGCTTCGGCCCGCTGGCGTTCCAGTCCCTCAAGGACTTCTTCGGGACCACCGGCGTCCAGCCCAAGGTCATCATCAAGGACTCCCACTTCACCAGCGCCAACGCCCAGCAGGCGCTGACCCAGGGGCTCGTCTACTGAACCGGCCGGCAACGGTTCCCGGGGGCCGCGCCGAGAGGCGGCCCCCGGGAGCCCCGCGGTCCCGTACGAGGAGGACAACGTTGGTCCAGCAGGACCCGGGCCCCGCACCCGACTCCGTCCTGGAGGCCGTGGGGGTCGACAAGAGCTTCGCGGGCGTGCACGCCCTGCGCGGCGTGGACTTCGCCCTGCGGCCGGGCGAGGTGCACGCGCTGATCGGCGAGAACGGCGCCGGCAAGTCCACCCTGATCAAGGTGGTGACCGGGGTGTACCGCCCCGACGCGGGCCGGGTCCGGCTGGCGGGCGCGGACCGGGAGTTCCGCAATCCGCTGGAGGCGCAGGCCGCCGGGATCTCCACGATCTACCAGGAGGTCAACCTGGTGCCGCTGATGTCGGTGGCGCGCAACCTCTACCTGGGCCGCGAACCCCGGCGGCTGGGCCTGGTCGACGTGGGCCGGATGAACCGTCAGGCGGCCCAGGAGCTGCGCCGCTTCGGGGTGGACACCGACGTCACCCGGCCGCTGCGCACGCTGGGGCTGGGCGCGCAGCAGATGGTGGCGCTGGCACGGGCGGTCCAGGTGGACGCCAAGGTGGTGATCATGGACGAGCCGACGTCGTCGCTGGAGCCCCGCGAGGTGGACACCCTGTTCGAGGTGATCTGGGGGCTCAAGGCGCAGGGCATCGCCGTCGTCTACGTCAGCCACCGGCTGGACGAGCTCTACGCGGTCTGCGACCGGGTGACCGTGATGCGCGACGGCGCGGTCGTGCACACCGGCGAGATCGCCGGGCTGGAGCGGTTGCGGCTGATCTCGCTGATGCTCGGCCGGGAGATGTCCGCGGTGCGGGAGAAGGGCGCCACCGCCTTCGAGGCGGACCGCAGCGCCGGCGCCGGCGGCCGCCCGGCACTCAGGGCGACGGATCTGAGCCTGCGTCACCGTCTGCACCGGGTCTCCCTGGAGATCCGCCCTGGCGAGGTCGTCGGTCTTGGCGGCCTGCTGGGCGCGGGCCGCAGCGAGACCGCCAAGGCCATCACCGGCGCGCTGGCCACCGACAGCGGCACCGTCGAGGTCGACGGGACCCGCCTGCAGCACCGCAGCCCCGCCGCCGCGATGCGGGCCGGCGTGGTGATGCTGGCCGAGGACCGCAAGGCCGAGGGAATCATCCCCAACCTCTCGGTCCGCGAGAACATCGTGCTGGCCGCGCTGCCCCGGCTCTCCCGGGCCGGCCTGGTGGACCGGCGCAGGCAGGACGAGGTGGTCCGGCTCTTCATGGACCGGCTGCGGATCAAGGCCGCCGGCCCGGACCAGAAGGTCAGCGACCTGTCCGGCGGCAACCAGCAGAAGGTGCTGCTCGCCCGCTGGCTCTGCCTGCAGCCCAAGGTCCTGCTGCTGGACGAGCCCACCCGCGGCATCGACGTCGGTGCCAAGGCCGAAGTGCAGGCGCTGATCAACGAGTTGGCCGAGGACGGGCTCGGCGTGCTGCTGATCTCCTCGGAGCTGGAGGAGCTGATCGAGGGCTCGGACCGGGTGGTGGTCCTCAAGGACGGCCGCGTGGTCGGCGAGCTGGAGGGCGACGGGGTCACCGAGGACGCACTGCTCGGCGCACTGGCCCAGGACGCCGATGCCCGGGACGCCGATACCCGGGACACCGATACCCAGGACACCGATGCCAAGGACCAGGACAAGGAGCCCACCCCATGAGCACCCTCGCCTGGACCGGCGCCCTGCGCGACCGCGACCGGCTGCTGAGACTGCTTCAGGAGTACGGCGTCTACGCGGCACTGGCCGTCCTGTTCCTGGTCGCCGTCGGGTTGAACTCCGACTTCCTGTCGGCGGGCAACGTCCGCATCCAGCTCTTCCAGGTCGCCCCCACCCTGCTGGTGGCCCTCGGCATGGCCCTGGTGATCGGCACCGAGGGCATCGACCTCTCGGTCGGCGCCGTGGTCGCGCTCGCCGCCGCGGTGGTACCGCTCTACCTGGGCTACGGGCTGGCGTTCGCGCTGCTGATAGCCCTGGCCCTGGGCGCCGTCTCCGGTGCGGTCGGCGGGGCGATGGTGGCCTTCACCCGGGTGCAGCCGATCGTGGCGACGCTCTCGCTGATGATCGGCGTACGCGGGCTGGCCGAGATCGTCAACGGCGACTCGGCCAAGCCGGTCACCGACACCGCACTGCTCTCCCTGGGCTCGGACAGCCTGGCCGGCATCCCGCTGATGGCCTGGATCACCGCGCTGGTCGCGCTGGCCGTGGGCCTGGTGGTGCGGCGCACCACCTTCGGCCGCCGGCTGGTCGCGATCGGCGACAACCGCCAGGCCAGCCGACTGGCGGGACTGCCGGTGCGGCGGGTGCTGCTGACCGTCTACCTGGTCTCCGGGGTGCTGGCCGCCCTCGCCGGAGTGATGATCGTCGGCCACGGCGCCGAGGCCGACCCGGCCAACCAGGGGCTCAACATGGAACTCAACGCGATCACCGCCGTGGTCGTCGGCGGCACCCCGCTGACCGGCGGCCGGGTCCGGGTGCTCGGCACCGTGGCCGGGGCGCTGTTCATGCAGCTGATCACCGCGGTGCTCACCCAGCACAACGTGCCCAACTCGTACACCCAGATCGTCGAGGCGGCCATCATCTGCTGCGCCGTGTACGCATCGCAGGAGCGTGGTACCCGATGAGTCCGACCGTCCTCCCCCCGACCACGCTGTCCTCCGGCCCCGGTCCCGGCCCGTCCGCCGCCTCGGCCCGGCTGCCGCTGCGCGAGCGGCTCGCGGCCCAGGTCCAGCGGCGCGGCGCGCTGGCGGTGCTGGTGCTGGTCGCCGCCATCGCCTCGGCCACCTCCGCGACCTTCCCCACCTGGTCCAACGTCAGCAGCATCCTGGGCAACAACGCCTTCGTCTGGCTGCTCGCGCTGGGCATGACCTTCGTGATCATCACCGGCGGCATCGACCTGTCCGTCGGCTCGCTGTACGCCCTCGGCGGTGTCCTGGGCGCCTACGGCGCGCAGACCGGCGGGACCTGGCTGGCGATCCTGCTGCCGCTGGCGGTCGGCGCCGGCTGGGGAACCGTCCAGGGGCTGCTGATCGCCCGCGCCGGGATGGCGCCGTTCATCGTCACCCTGGCCGGGCTGCTCGGCGCCCGCGGCCTGTTGCAGGCGGTCACCCACGAGGGCGCGACCACCTACCTGGTCCCGGCCGGGTCCTGGTTCCGCAACCTCGGCGCCGGCGTCTGGACACCGGTGATCCTGGTGGGCGTGCTGTTCGCGCTGGGCGGTCTGCTGCTGACCCGCAGCCGGTTCGGCGCCACGCTCACCGCGCTGGGCGGCAACGAGAACGCCGCGCTGCTGATGGGCCTGCCGGTGGCCCGCGCCAAGGTCCTGGTCTACCTGCTCTCCGGCACCCTGGCCGCCGGAGCCGGAGCCCTGGGCAGCGCCAGGCTCGGTTCCGGCGTCACCACCATCGGCGTCGGCTACGAGCTCACCGCGATCGCCGCCGTGGTGATCGGCGGCACCCTGCTCACCGGCGGCAGCGGCTCGATCGGCGGCACCGTCAGCGGAGTGCTGCTGCTCGCGGTCATCCACAACCTGATCGACCACTACTTCTCCCAGTACGGATCGGCGTTCACCGACGCCGTCAACGGTGCCTTCCTGGCCCTGGTGGTCCTGCTGCAGACGCTGCTCAGCCGGACCCAGCAGCTGACCTGACCCGCCCTCCCGGCGGGAGACCCGCTCCCCCGCCGGGAGACCCAGGAACCCAGGAGACCCAGGACCAGGAAAGAGTGCCGTGGGCGTCAGCCTGAAGGACGTCGCGCTGCGCGCCGGCGTGTCCGTGAAGACCGTCTCGAACGTGGTCAACCACTACCCCCATGTGACACCGGCGACCCGGGCCCGGGTCCAGCACGCCATCGACGAGCTGGGCTATCGGCCCAATCTGATGGCACGTCATCTGCGCAAGGGGCGCACCGGCATCATCGCGCTGGCCGTCCCCGAGCTGGGCAACCCCTACTTCGCCGAGGTCGCCGGGGCGGTGATCGACGCCGCCGCCCGGCACGAGCAGACCGTCCTGCTGGACCACACCGCCGGGCTGCGGGAGAAGGAGGCCCTGGTCTCCCAGGGCTTCCGGGCGCACGTCATCGACGGGCTGATCCTCAGCCCGATACAGCTGGAGTCCGAGGACCTGCTGGCCCGCACCGCGGGACCGCCGATGGTGCTGCTCGGCGAGCGCGAGTACGACGCACCGTACGACCACATCGCCATCGACAATGTCGCGGCCGCCAGGGCTGCGGTGCGGCACCTGCTGGACCTGGGCCGCAGCAGGATCGCCTTCCTCGGCGCCCGCGAGGAGAGCGCGCGCCAGCCGGCCCATCTGCGGCTGAGCGGCTGGCGCCAGGAGATCGCCGCCTCCGGCGGACTCGCCAGGGACGCGCTGGTCGCCGCCACCGACGGCTTCGACCGGCGCGACGGAGCCGTCGCGATGGCCGCCCTGCTGGACCGGGGCGAACGGCCCGACGCCGTGTTCGCCTACAACGACCTGGTCGCGCTGGGCGCGATGCGCGTCCTGTCGGAGCGCGGGCTGCGGGTGCCCGAGGACATCGCCGTGGTCGGGTTCGACGACGTCGAGGAGGGCCGCTACGCGGCGGTCTCGCTGACCACCGTCGCGCCGGACAAGCACGCCATCGCCCGGCTGGCGGTGGACTGCCTGCTGGAGCGCATCGGCGCGGCCGGGGCGGATCCGGCGCCCCCGCCGCGCCGCATCAGGCCAGGGCACCGGCTGGTGATCCGCGAGTCCACCGCCGGGCGTCCGAGCCGCCCCCGCCCGCCGCCCGGCAACTGGTCCGCGCCCGGGCCCGGGCCGGGCTAGCGCCGCCGGCTGCTCTCGCGCACCACCAGCCGGTAGCCCGGGACCAGGAACTGGCTGGGTGCGCTGTCACCGTGCAGGATTCGCTCCAGCAGCAGGCTGACGGCCAGCTCGGCGATCTTCGTCTTGTCCGGGGCGATGGTGGTCAGCGACGGGATCGCGTACTCGGCCTCCTCCACGTCGTCGAAGCCGACGAAGGCGATGTCCTCCGGTATCCGCAGCCCCGCCTCGTGCACCGCACGCATCGCGCCCAGCGCCAGCAGGTCGTTGAAGCAGAAGACCGCGTCCGGGCGCTCGGGCAGCTTCAGCAGCCGCCGCATCGCCGCGGCGCCGTCGGGCCGGAAGTAGGAGCGCACCGGCGGAAAGAGCGCCGGATCGGGCTGCAGGCCGGCGCTCTCCAGCGCCTCGGCGTACCCCTGCAGCCGCTGCTGCGCCGTCGCCCGGGGGGACGGGTCCTGCCAGCCGATGGCGGCGATGCGCCGGTATCCCTGGTCCACCAGGTGCTGGGTCGCGTCCCGGGCCGCCGAGACGTTGTCGATGTGCACCCGGTCCGCCACCGGGCCCAGGTCCGCCTCGCCGAGCAGCACCAGCGGGATCGGGCGCTCCCGGTCCACCAGCTCCGCCTGGTCCAGGCCGAGCGGGCTGAGGATCACCCCGTCGATCATGGGGTCGCCCAGACCGGAGGCGATCCGCAGCTCCGCGACCGGGTCTCCCCCGGTGTCGTCCATCAGCACCGTGCAGCCGTGCCGGCGGGCCGCGGCGGTCACCTCGACCGCCAGTTCGGCGAAGTACGGCGAGGGCAGTTCGGGGAAGGCCAGCGCGATCACTCCGCTGCGCCCGGTGCGCAGCCGACGGGCCATCACATTCGGGTGGTAGCCCAGCTCGTCGATGGCCTGCTGCACCCGCGCCCGGGTCTCCTCGGCGACCTGGACCGAGCCGTTGACCACGTTGGAGACCGTCTTCACCGAGACCCCCGCGGCCTCCGCCACGTCCTTGAGCCGCGGTACCGCCGAGCCACCGGTCCTCGCCGCCATGGACTCACCCCCGTCACCCTCGGCGGGCGGGCTCCTCGAGCCCTCCATCACGCCGTTTCAACGTGAGAATAGCGGCCCTGAGGGCGCAGGAGCGCCACCGGATCATTTTCCGGGTCCGGTATGCAACTGGGGTGCCTCCCCAGGCGTGAACACTGCGGCAGCGCCGAGGAGCGCTGCCGGATGCGCGAACAGGAGGGGAGGCGCGGTGAGGGACGAGCCCAGTTTGGACTTCGACGGGTTCTATGCCGCGACGTACCGGCGGATGGTGGGCCAGCTGTATGCGATGACCGGCAGTCTGGGCGAGGCCGAGGACTGCGTGCAGGAGGCCTATGCACGCGCCTGGCAGCGCTGGGCCAAGGTCAGCAGACACGGTGCGCCCGAGGCCTGGGTGCGCACCGTCGCCTACCGGCTCAGCGTCTCGACCTGGCGCAAGACCGTGAACCGGCTCTCGGCGCACCGCCGCGAGCGCGGGCAGGGCGTGGTGCAGGGGCTGAACCCGGATCACCTGGCCCTGGTGGCGGCGCTCCGCAGGATCTCGCCCGACCAGCGCGAGTCGATCGTGCTCTACCACCTGGTCGGTCTGTCCGTGGAGGAGATAGCCGCCCAGAGCGGGGTCCCGGCCGGGACCGTCAAGGCCCGGCTCTCCCGCGGGCGCAGGGCCCTGGCCCCGCATCTGAGCGAGTCCGTCGAACCGGCGCCGGCCTACCGCACCGACCAGGGCGCCGCCCCGCGGCCCAGCACCGGGAAGGAGATCTAGCCGTGCCAGAGGACTTCGACACCCTGCTGTCCACCATCGCCACCTCCGCGGGCGCAGCGGCCCGGCCGCGCGGTCCGGAGGCTGCCCGGCGTCGCGGGGCGACCCGCACCCTGCGCCGGCGGGTCGCCGTGTCGGCACTGTCGGCGGCGCTCGTCGCCGGCGGGATCGGTACGGCGCTGGCCGTGGGCCGGTCCGGAGGCGGACCCGTGCCACCCCCGCCCGCCGTCAGCCCCAGCAGTTCCACCGGCACCAGCCACCCGAGCCAGGGTCCGAGCCGGAGCCCGAGCGCCTCCCCGGCGCCGTCCACCAGCTCCGCGCCCGGCGATGTCGCACCGAGCCTGTCCCTCCAGCTGCCCGCCGAACTGGCCAAGGGGACCGCGAACCAGGTCGGCTTCACGGTCTCCAACCCCGGCGCCGCCCGCACCGAGACGGTGACCGTGGACCTGGGCGCGCCGACAGTCGGCTCCCCCACGTCGACCACGCCGCAGGAGCGCGGGATCGTCCAGCGCCAGGACGGGTCCGGCGGCGCCTGGGTATCGGTGCCGGTCGGCTACACCAAGGCGGGATCCGGGAACTCCGCCGCCGACACGGCGACGTACCAGCTGAGCCTGCCGGCGCAGGCGACCGTGCAGGAGCAGCTCCGGGTGACCCCGGTCGGCGTCGAATCCGTCGACTTCCAGGTCACCCTGGCCGATGGCGGCTCGGCGCCGGTCACCCGGTCGCGGACGCTGCCGCTGGCCACCCCGAGCCTGACCGGTACCGGCCCCGCTTCGGTGGCCCCCGGAACCACCTCGGCCGAGTTCGACTTCACGCTGAGCAACACCACCACGGCCGACTACAGCGGGGTGGGTCTGTATCTCAATGCCGCTGGATCCACGCCCAACTGCGACTTCACACCGTTCGCCACCGCCCAGTGGTGGGACGGCAGCAGTTGGCGCACCGTCTCACTCAGCGGCCAGTGGCCGAAGCTCGACACGATCGGCCTCGGCGCAGGACAGAGCGTGGCGGTGCGCACCCGGCTCGTCGTTCCCGCGACCCTCGCCTCCTGTCTCAAGCGCGGCGAGGTGTCCTTGATCGCCGCCAACGGCGCGGACAACCCAGCCGGAGGCGTCGTCTCCATCCCCACGGATCCGGACATGACCGTGCGGGGTGACGCACCGTTCTTCTCCATCGGCTGACGCCGAGTCGGCCGGACCGCCGTTCCCGCAGCTCCGAGCTGCGGGAACGGCGGTCCGGTCTTAGCGTGGATGGGCGCCGATCGCAGCGGATGACCGGGTCCAGGGGCAGCAGTGGCAGAGATCCGTCGGTCCCCCGGCACGTGACGGTCGGCGTCCCGCCCGCCGACGTCACCGAAGGCGCTGATCACCGTGGCCCTGGGCCGTACTCTCGTGGAACTGCCGCTGATCCGGCCGATGCTCGCCACCGCAGGCACCCGGCTTCCCGCCGACCCGGACCGCTGGGCGGTGGAGGTGAAGTGGGACGGGGTGCGGATCACCGCCTACCTGGACGGCAGTGCCGGGGGCCTGCGGCTGCTGACCCGCAACGCCAACCAGGCCACCGAGCGCTACCCCGAGGCCGCCGAACTGCTGGACCTGCTGCCGCGCGGCACCGACGCGGTCTTCGACGGCGAGCTCATCGCCGCGGGCCCGGACGGCCGCCCCTCCTTCGGCCGGCTCCAGGAACGGATGTCCCTGCGCCGGCCGGCGGCGATCCGCTCCGGCGCGCGGACCTTCCCGGTGACGCTGATGCTCTTCGACGTGCTCTGGCTGGACGGGCGCTCGCTGGTGGAGACGGCCTACCGGGACCGGCGCGAGGTGCTGGAGTCCCTGCCGCTGGACGGGCACCGGGTGGTCGTCCCACCGGTCTGGCCCGGGAGCGAGGCCGACGCGGCGCTGGAGTGGACCGCGCAGAAGGGCCTGGAGGGCGTGGTCGCCAAACGCCTGGCCTCGCCGTACCGGCCCGGCGTCAGGTCCGAGGACTGGATCAAGTTCAAGCACACCAAGTCCCTGGACATCACCATCGGCGGCTGGATCCCGGCTGGCACCACCGTCAAGGCCCTGCTGCTGGGTGTCCGTGACGGAGCCGACCTGCGCTATGTCGGCCGGGTGGGCGCCGGGTTCTCCAACGCCGAGGGCCGCGCCCTGGTCGGCCTGCTCAGCCACCTCGGCGCCGACCGCTCCCCCTTCACCGCCGGACCGGCCCTCCCCCGCACCGACCCGCTCCGCTTCGTCCGCCCCGAGGTCACCGGCGAGGTCGACTACCTGGACGTCACCGACGCCGGCCTGCTCGCCCACCCGGTCTGGCGCGGCCTGCGCGGCGCCCACGCCGACTGATGCACCTCCTCGGTGCAGGCACCGGGGTTCGAGCCGGGCTTTCCGGGCGGGTGGGGCGGACGCTAGGGTCGGAGCACGGCGCCACGGAGCGCCTCCGGTCCGCGGGAAGGGCTCAGCCCATCCGGGTTCACCTGTGCGTACGGCCCTGCACTCCTTTCGGCCTGACCACGCGGACAGCAGGCATGACGAGAGGAGGCCGTTGTGCCGACCGATCCTTCCCCCGCAGACCCCGCCCCGGCCGCAGGCCGGGCACCCGGTCGTCGGGTCCTGCCGGAGGACGCCGACCTGGACCACTTGCGGGGTCAGTGCCGGGCCCTGCAACGTGCTGTCCGCGGGGGTGATCCCGACGCCGCCCGCCGGGTCGCCGTCCACGGCTTCGCCGCCGACCAGGGGTTCCTGCTCAGTTCCGCGCAGTTGGTCGTCGCCCGCGAGTACGGATTCGCCGGCTGGCCCCGGCTGAAGCACCACCTGCAGACCATCGCCCGCTATCGCTGGGATCCCAGCGAACCCGACGCCGTCGGGCAGGACGCCGAGAGCCGGGCCGACCGCTTCTGCCGCCTGGCCTGCCTCGGCTACACCCCGGCGGACGGCCCCGACCGCTGGTCCCGGGCGGCGGACCTGCTGGCGCTCCACCCGGACCTGGTCGACCTCAGCATCTGGGCCGCGGGCGCGGCCGCCGACCTGGCTGCCCTGCTCCGCCATCTCGCTGCGGACCCGGCCGGCCCCTGGGCCGCCGCCACCCGGCGCGGCGGCCCCTACCGTTGGACGCCGCTGTTCTACCTGGTCTACTCGCGCCTCGGGGTGGCCGCCCGCGGCGGCGCCGGCTCCGCGGGCACGCACGGCACCGTCGGCGGGGACGCGCCGGTCGCCGCCCGATTGCTGCTCGATGCCGGGGCCGATCCGCACGAGGGCTACCTCTGGCACGGCCTGCCTACCCCGTTCACCCTGCTCACCGGTGCCTTCGGTGAGGGCGAGCAGGGACCGCTGCGGCAGCCCCGGCATCCCGACTCGCTGGCCCTGGCCCGGCAGTTCCTGGAGGCGGGCGCGGACCCGTCGGACGGCCAGGCCCTCTACAACCGGATGTTCGGCACGGACGACGACCATCTGCGCCTGCTGTTCGACCACGGCCTCGGACAGGGCGACGGCGGCCCGTGGCGGGCCCGCCTCGGCGAGGCCCTGGACACCCCGCAGCAGCTACTGCGCGGACAGCTCGGCTGGGCCGTCGACCACCGCCAGAGCGAACGGGTCAGGCTCCTGGTCGAGCACGGCGTGGACGTACGGGCCCCGTTCGCCGACGGTCGCACCCCCGCCGCCCGGGCCCTGCGCAACGGCGACCAGGAGCTCGTGGACTACCTGGTCGCCCACGGTGCGGAAACCCCGCCCGCGGACCCGGTGGACGCGCTGCTCGGCGCGGCCCTGGCGGGCGACGAGCCCGCCGTGGCCCGGCTGCTGGCCGCGCACCCCGGGGTAGCCGCCGAAGCGCGCGCGGCCCGTCCGTCGGCGATGGTCTGGGCGGCGGCCAACGGCCGGCCGGGGGCGCTGCGCCTGCTGGCCGGGCTCGGCTTCGACGTCAACGCGCTCGGCCGCGGGGACATCCCCTCCGACCAGCCCTGGGAGACCGCCCTGCACCAGGCCGCCGCGGCCGACGACGTCCCGGCGATCCGGCTGTTGCTGGAGCTGGGGGCCGACCCGCCATCCGCGACCGGCGCTTCGACGCCACTCCCCTGGACTGGGCCCACCACCTCGGCCGGCCGGAGGCGGCCCGGGAGTTGGCGGACTGAGGCCGGTCCGACCGCGACTACTCGCACAGGGCTGCGGTCACGGCGGCCTGGATGTCGGCGTCCTGCGCGGCGGTACCGCCGGGGTTGAGGTTGACCATCACGGTCACCTGGCGGCCGTCGGGCGTGGCACCGCTCATGGTCTCGAAGCCGAAGATCCCGCCGTCATGTCCCCAGAACACCCCGCCGCACGGCAGCGGGGTGCTCTGCAGGCCCAGGCCGTATCCGCTCCCGGAGGCGTCACCGGTCGGGGTCGTGGTCTGCATCGCCCGCAGTTCGGCGGGCGGCAGCAGCCTTCCCTGCAGCAGCGCGCCGAGGAACCGGTCCATGTCCGCGCCACTGGAGATCATGGCCCCGGAGGCGAAGGCCACCGACGGGTTGAACGCGGTCACGTCGACCGGGTCGGCAGCCGTCACCTCGGCGTAGCCGTGTGGATGTGTGCCGGGGATGGCGGACCGGTCGACGGGCACCGAAGTGTCGTGCAGGCCGAGCGGCTTGATGATGCGTCGGTCGATCTCCTGCCCGTACGCGTGGCCGGTCACGGCCCGGATGAGCAGCCCGGCCAGCACGTAGTCGGTGTTCGAGTAGCTCCATCCGGTCCCGGGTGCGAACAGCCGGGGATGTGCCAGGGCGGTGCTCACCAGCTGCCGGGGGCTGTAGTGGGCCAGCGGATCGGCCAGGATGCTGTCCTCGCTGAGATAGTCCACGTAGTCGGGTAGGCCGCTGGTGTGCTGGAGCAGTTGGCGCACGGTGATGTCGCGGCCGTCGTTGCCGTTGTCCCGGACCAGCCCGGGGAGGTAGCGCTCGATCGGTGCGTCGAGGTCCACCCTGTGCTCGGCGACGAGTTGCAGCACCACGGTGGCGACGAACATCTTGGTCATGCTGCCGATCCGGAACCGGCTGTCCGCGGCCACCGGCGCGCCGGTGGCGAGGTCCGCCACCCCACTGGTCAGCACCGTCCGGCTGCCGCCGGCCCCGATGTCGGCCAGCGCCCCTGGCGCCCCGTCAACGGTGGTCAGCCGTTGCAGAATCGCCTGGACCTCCCCGTACCGGGTTGCCGGGGCATCGGCTGCGGAAGCCCGGGGTGCTGCTCCGGTGGTGCCCACTGCGACTGCCACCAGAGCGGCACACACGGCGATCATGCGAGTGCGCATGGGGATCCCCTGTTCAGTGCGGTGCGATGGGCGATTCGCCGGACTCGGCGACGCCGACTGGTCCAGTGTCGCCAACCAGCGGCCCATCGGCCCGGGGGCTCCCGCCCGGATCGCACCGGGGGTTAGCACCACCCCGGGGGCTGCGAGACCGCTTCGACGGGAGCGACCGTCACCAGTCCCTTGACCGCGTCGGCGAGGTCCGTGTCCAGGGTGACCAGTGCGTCGCCCTGGAGCTGGGTGAGTGCGACGTACTCGGCGTCGAGGGTGTCGGGCCAGTCGAGCCGGTCGGCGATCCTCCAGGCGGTGGACTGCAGGGAACGGTCTCCGAGCAGTCGAATCCGCAGGGAGCGGACGTAGTCGAGACGGCGATCGGCGTCCTTCCTGGACATCTCGCCGCGGCGCACCGCCTGGTAAAGGAGCGTCAGCAGCTGGGAGCGGAGCAGCGTCGGTGCCAGGAGTCGGTGCTCGTCGGGGATCGCCGCCTCTGCCTCGGCGAGGCGCAGGGCCACGTCCGGAGTGATCACGTACTTCGTCGTGGGCGGTCTCCTCCTCCAGGGCCTACGCCAGCATCGTAGGCGGCGCCGCCCCGCTGCCTACCGCTGCGCCAGGGTGTGTGCCACCAGGGCGTTGGCGTGGCCGTGGCCCAGCCCGTGCTCGGTCTTCAGCCAGGTGACGAGTTCCATGTGCCTGGTCAGCGGGGCGGAGCGGATCAGCTCCGTCCAGTAGGCGATGGGTCGGCCGTACTTCTTCTCGATCGAGGGGAAGTAGCTGGCGGGGCCTTTCACCGGTGCCGTCATGGCTGGGTCTCCTTCTTCTCGGTGCGGTGGTTTCTCAGGTCAGACCGTATTCACCCGTCGAACTCATCTACGTCGGGCGCATGTCCTGCCGCGGTTTTCCGCACCCCGGCGGAGCCGATGGCCTGATCCTTGCGGATCATGACCTTCGGGCCACTGTCCCGGCAGCCGCGCAGCAGGCATCGTGGCCGTATGACCACGATGAACGCGATCAGCCAGAACAGCTACGGCGGCCCGGAAGTCCTGCACGAGACCGAGTGCGAGCGTCCGGTTCCCGGCCCCTCCGAGGTGCTTGTGCGGGTGAAGGCCGCAGGCATGAACCCCACCGACTGGAAGCACCGGCAGTTCCCCGGATTCCTGGACCGCCTGCCGCTGGTCCTGGGCTGGGACGTGTCCGGTGTGGTGGAGGGCGTCGGCATCGGGGTCACCATCCACGAACCCGGCGACGAGGTGTTCGGCATGCTGCCGTACCCGTACGGGGCGGGCTCCTTCGCCGAGTACGTGGTCGCACCGGCCCGCGCGCTGGTGCGCAAGCCGGCCGGGATCGACCACGTCCAGGCGGGCGCGATCCCGCTGGCCGCGTTGACCGCCTGGCAGGCGCTGGTGGACACGGCTGACCTGCGGCCGGGGCAGCGGGTGCTGATCCATGCCGCCGCCGGCGGGGTGGGCCACCTGGCCGTGCAGATCGCCAAGGAGCGCGGCGCCCATGTGATCGGCACGGCCAGCGCCCCCAAGCACGCGCTGCTGCGCGAGCTGGGGGCCGACGAGCTGGTCGACTACCGCAACGAGGACTTCACCGACATCGACCCGGTCGACCTGGTCCTGGACACCCTGGGCGGGGACACGGCCGCCCGCTCCCTCGAGGTGCTGAAGCCCGGCGGCCAGCTGGTCTCCATCGCGGTCCGCAACGTCCCCGAGGACCTGCCGGACCGCGCCGCCGAGCGCGGGGCCCGGGTCCGGGTCCTCCTGGTCGAGGCGGACCAGGAGGGGATGCGGGCGATCGCCGACCTGGTGGCGGCCGGCCGGCTGCGGGCCGTGGTGGAGGCGACGTTCCCGCTCGACCAGGCCGCCAAGGGCCATGCGCTCGGTGACACCGGCCAGGTCACCGGGAAGGTCGTCCTCACCCTCCCGTGACCCGCTCCCCCCTACTGGGTCACCTCGGTGCCCGGGCCGGTGTGCCGACCGGGGTGACCGTCAGGGTCTGCTCGGCGGCGCTGCGGGTGCCGCCGACCGGGTTGCCGGTGGTGTTGGTCCAGGTGCGGGTGGGGGTGGTCTCGGCAGTGCGTCCGGCGTTCGAGGACAGGCCGAGCACCAGGCCGCTGTAGCGGTTGACGAGCCGGTAGGTTCCGGCCGGGGAGGCGTTCCTGACGATGAACCACTGCTGGCCGACGGTTCCGTTGCCCGCGCCCAGGGCGGTGACGGTCGGCTTCGCCCCCCAGGCACGGCCGGCCTTGGCGGAGGAGTCGACGCCGAGCACCTTGCCGGTGGCGGCGTTGGTGATCCGGTAGGAGCCGTCGCCGTTGGCGCTGAACTTCCAGTTCTCCAGCGCCGATCCGGTCACGGCGGCGTCCGAGGTGGTGGCGGCGCCCTTGCCGGCCAGGGCGAGCACCCGGCCGCCCCCGCTGCTGATCCGGTAGCTCTTCGCCGGGTCGAACAGCGGCGCGGCGGGTGTGGCCGAGTCGATGGTGGTGTTGGCGTACTCGCCGTCCGAGCCGGCGCAGGCGATGGCGCAGTAGGAGCGGAAGGACTTGCCGACGATGGTGGAGCTGGTCAGGTTGGCGCTGTCGAGGAACCAGCGGTACCAGGAGCCGGAGGTGTAGCTGCCGGAGTCGCCGATCAGGTGCCACTTCTGGGTGGAGAGGTCGTCGGTGGCGTAGTACTGCTGCGGTTCGGTGCCGGACTGCTGCACGGTCTCGGGTTCGCCGATGTACAGGCCGAGGTAGGCGTCGTAGGTGATGTTCATGACCAGCAGCGGGGACTTGGACGGCAACTGGTTCGCCGCGATCTGCTGGTCGACGGTGCCGGCGTTGGCCGGGTTGTAGTCGTTGCCGACCGGGGTGTAGCCGCTGGGGTCGGCCGTGGTCGCCGGGACCATGTTGCTCTCCAGGCCGCCCACGCCGGGCTGCGACCAGGAGCCGTTGTACCACTTCTGCCAGGTGCCGGTCGCCATCTTGCCGGAGATCGGCGCGCGGGCGACGTGGGCCAGGCTGTCGGTGCTTCCGGGGGTGCCGGCCTTGGGGACGATCCGCGATCCGTAGTAGACGTAGAAGTAGCCCGACACCGAGTCGACGTACAGCCGCGGGTCGCCGTCGCCGTAGTCGAAGGTGCCGTTGGGGAAGGCGGTGGTGTCGCCGCGGGCGGTGCTGTAGGGGCTGGTGATGGCGTGGCCGGTGATGGTCCACACCTTGCCCTGGTCGGTGGAGACGGCGTAGTCGATGGCGTCGTAGTGCGAGAAGGAGTTGGCGCCGAAGGGCTCGGGGGTGAACTCGTTGTGCACCAGGCCGTACCAGTTGCCGGTGTCGGGGTCGACCCACACGCCCATCAGGTCGCAGTAGTTCTTCTGGGAGTAGCCGGAGCCGGCCGGGGCCGCGGTCGCGGTCTTCCCGGTGGGGCTGTTGTTGCAGCGGTAGGTGGTGTCGTTGTTCTTGTCGACGGGGTTGGCCGGGTTCACCGCGTCGCTGATCGCGCTGGACCGGGTGGCGGTGTCGAAGTTCGTGCCGGTGAAGAAGTCCCAGTAGCGGGGGTCGGTGCTGCCGTAGAGCGAGGCGGACTGCTGGAAGTAGAAGGTGCCGTTCTTGTCCAGGTAGGGCGCGGCGGGGGTGTCGGTCGGGTAGGCGTAGCTGCCGATGGAGCCGATGGTGACGGTGTATCCGGTGGTCGGCGGGGTCGCCGATGCGGGGGTGGCGAACAGGCCGGCGCCGGCCAGCGCCAGGGCGACGGCGCCGATCGCCGGGGCGGACTTCCGGTGGGGAGCGGACATGGTTCCTCCGTCAGGTTGTGCAGGGTGTGGGAGTGCCGGGTGTGGGAGTGCAGGGTGTGGTGGTTCGGTGCGGTGGCTCACCATTCGAGGACCAGCCACCCCCGGTGCGGCAGGTCCGTCTCCAGGTGCAGGCCGTCCGCGTCGGTGACGGTCCCGGCGGGCCGGGGTACCGCCAGCGGGCGGAGCAGGGTGGCGTGTGGTTCGGTGGGGGCCGCCGGCACGGCGATGTGCGGCCGGGCCGGGTCGGCGCTGCCGTTGGCGATCGCCAGGCGGGTGGTCCCGTCGCGGTGCGAGGCGTGCGGGATCAGGTGCGGTCCGCCGGTGACCAGCGGCAACTGCGGCCGGTCGCCCTCCAGGAACCGCACCGCGCGGTGCAGCAGCTGCTGTCCGCTGTCGTCGTAGGGCAGCTGGGCCGGGTCGGTGGCCGCGAGGACGGCCACCCGGCCGCCCAGGCGGTTGCGGAAGGCGGTGCGGCCGGAGCCCCAGCGCAGACCCTGCGGGGTCCGGATCTCGGTCCAGCTCTCGGTGTCCGGGCCGGGTTCCAGCCGGGCCAGGGTCGGCTGCATGTTGACGCTGAGCACGGCGCCGGTGTCCAGCACCTGCTCCTCGGCGTAGGGCCCGCTCGGGTCCGGCTGCTCACGCGGCATCAGTTCGACGCCGTCCAGTCCGAGCAGCGGTCCGAAGCCGCGTTCAAAGAGCACCGAGGCCGCCGTGCCGTCCAGCAGCAGGCCGCCGCCGAGCAGGCGGCGGATCTCCTGGTCCGGGAGGGCCCAGGCCGACTGGCCGAACAGGGCCTGCACCGGGGCCTGCGGGTCGGCGGTGACCGGGACGCCGTAGCGCAGCAGCAGGTCGGCCGCCGGTCCCGGGTCGACGGCCAGTTCGTCCAGGGCCTGCGGGCCGCTGCCCCGGGTGCGGACGTGCGCGGCGGCGTCCTGGGCGAAGGGCAGTCCGACCCCGATGGTCGTCTGGTCCCGGTGGTAGCGGGCGGCCAGCCAGTCCAGGGCAGGGCGGGAGCGGCGCAGCAGTTCGGTGACCTGGGGGAAGCGGGTGACCCGGCGGCCGTGCATGGGGTGCACGTTGAGCAGCAGCGCGTCCGAGCCGGCCAGCTGTGCGGCGGCCATCTCGGACCAGGTCTGGGTGTCGGACTTGGACCAGGCGGTGTGCGGCCAGTTCTCGATCTCCGGTTCGCTGTCGACGAAGCCGGGGCGCAGCGCACGCTGCAGTTCCAGGGACCAGACCTGCCGGCTCAGCTCGCGGGCCGGGGTGTCGGTGTAGGGGGCGAAGTGCGGCCGCTGCGCGGCCCGGCCGCCGATGGCGAGCGCGCCGTAGAGCTGCGCCCAGTCGCGGCCCTCGACCGAGGCCGCGTCCAGGCCCGAGCTCATCAGGCCCAGCCGCGAGCGGCCCTGCGAGCGCCGGTCGACCTCGGCGGCGACCGCGGCGGCCACCTCCAACTGGGCTTCGCGCCAGACCTGTTGCAGGACCGCGCGCCAGGGGTGCGGGCGGCCGGGGGCGGTCAGTGCCGCCGTCAACTCCTGCGGGGTGCCGTGCCAGCCGGTCAGGGCGGTGAAGCGCTCCAGCATCAGCGGTTCGAAGCCGCCGCCCCAGTGCAGCGGTGCGTGGTTGTGGTAGCGGAAGTCGTCCTCCAGCCAGAGCACCCGGAAGCCCAGCTCGGCGAAGCGCCCGTAGTGCGCGACGATCCAGGCGCGCCAGCGGGGGCAGGCGAAGGACGCCTGCGCGGTGGACACCTCCCCGTACGGGGAGACCATCGGGGCGAAGCCGAGCCGTCCCAGTGCGCCGCTGCGGCCCCGGTCGGCGTGGCCCACGGTGACCCAGGGGTTGAGGCTGACCTCCAGTCCGGCCGCCTCCAGGGTGTCCTTGGCCAGTCGGGCCGTCTCGAACCAGAGGTCCTCGGCGCTGCCGGTGAGGTGTCCGGCGAAGGACTCCTCGGCGCCGGTGAGCAGCACCACTTCGTCCACCTCGGCCTGCGCGCAGGCCTTGGCGAGCTCGGTGGCGTCGGCGGCGGTGCGGGCCGGGTCGGGGTCGGGGTGGATCTGGAATCTGAGGTGGTAGCGCGCGCGCATCCAGCTCCCCTTCATTTGACGCTGCCGGCGGACAGGCCGGAGCGCCAGAACCGTTGCAGTGAAAGGAACATGACGATCAGTGGGACCACCGACACGGCGGCCGCGGTGATCACGATGCTGAACGGCACCGCGTCGCCGATACCGCGCTGGGCCTGCCAGCCGACCAGGCCGACGGTGACCGGCTGCAGCTTGTCGTCGGCCAGCATCAGCGCGGGCAGCAGGTAGTTGGACCAGATGCCGACGAACTGGAACAGGAACACGGTGACCAGCGCCGGGGACATCAGCCGCAGGCCGATGGTGGCGAAGATGCGGACCTCGCCGGCGCCGTCGACCCGCCCGGCCTCGATCAGCTCGTCCGGGACGGAGGCCGCGGCGTAGATCCGGGCCAGGTAGACCCCGAAGGGGCTGACCATGCTGGGGATCAGCACGCCCCAGTAGGTGTTGACCAGGTGCACCGGCGAGAACAGCAGGTAGAGCGGCACGGCCAGCAGCGGCTGCGGCACCAGGACGGCGGCGAGCACGATGTTGAAGACAGTCTCGCGGCCCCGGAAGGCGTACTTGGCCAGCGCGTAGCCGGCCAGCGCGGAGACCAGGGTGCTGACCGCGGCGCCGCCGACCGCGTACAGGGCGGTGTTGAGCAGCCAGCGCGGGTAGATCGCGCCCTGCCGGGTGAACACGTCGTGCAGGTTGGACAGCAGGGCGAAGCGGCCGCTGAACCAGAAGCCGTTGCCGCTGAAGAGCGCCGAGTTGCTCTTGGTGGTGGAGACCAGCAGCCACCACACCGGGGCCAGGAAGTAGACCGAGACGATGCCGAGCACGCCGAGGGTGAGCCAGCGCGAGGGGTGCGCTGGCGCTGGCCTGCGCGCCGGGGTGGCCGGCCGGGTCGGTGCGGTCCTGGTGGACTGGAGCGTCGTCACAGCGCCGCCCCCCGTCGCCCGACCAGCTTCAGGAAGCCGAAGGAGAGCACGAAGGCGAGGGCTGCGAGGATGACCGACTCGGTGGCCGCGTAGCCGAAGTTGTTGTCGTTGACCGCGTTGTAGGCGGCGAAGATCGGGGTGTAGTTGCTGCTGAGGTTGGGGGCGACGTGCTGCAGCACGGCCGGCTCGTTGTAGAGCTGGGCGGTGCCGATGATGGAGAACACCGTGGTCAGCACCAGCGCCGGGCGCACGATGGGGATCTTGACGTGCCAGGCGATGCCCAGTGCGGAGCAGCCGTCCATCCGGGCCGCCTCGGCCAGTTCGGGCGGGATGGCCTGCAGTGCGGAGTAGATGATCAGCATGTTGTAGCCGGTCCAGCCCCAGGTGAGCATGTTGCCGATGGTCGGGGCCAGCATGGGCCCTGAGGTCAGGTCCAGGTGCAGGCCGAGCGCATGAGCGGCCGAGGTGATCGGGCTGAGGCCGGGGGCGACCAGGTAGGACCACATCAGCGCGCCGACCACCCCGGGCAGGGCGTAGGGCAGGAAGAAGGCCAGCCGGAAGAAGCGCTTGAACAACGTGCCCTTGGCGTCCAGCAGCAGGGCCAGCCCGAGGGCCAGGCCCAGCATCACCGGCACCTGCACCACGCCGATCAGCAGCACCCGCAGCAGCGAGCTGCGGAAGACCGGGTCGTGCAGCGCGTCGGAGTAGTTGCCGAGTCCGGCGAAGACCTTGGTGGGGGCGGACAGGCCGAGCCCGTCGCGGTGCATCTTGAACAGGCTCTGGTAGAGGGTGTAGCCGATGGGGGCCAGGTAGGCGACGGCGAACAGCAGGGCGAAGGGCAGCAGGAACGCGGCGGCGGTCCGGGCCCGCCGCCGCGCGTGGTGCGTGGTGGGCGTGCTGTGCGTGGTGGCGGCGGTGCTCATCCGGAGACGCTCATCCCCTGCTGCTTCAGCTGCGCGACGGTCTTGTTCTGCACCGTGGTCAGCACGTCCGGCATCCGGGTGCTGCCGGCGGCGCTGGTGCCGAGCCCGTCGCCCAGGTCGGTCGAGGTCTGCGTCATGGTCGGGCCCCACACCCAGGAGGTGTCGATGTGCGGGGTCTCGGCCTTGAAGACGTCGAAGACCACCTGGCCGCCGTAGAAGGGGTCCGGCGCGGACAGGGCCGGGTTGGACAGGCCCGAGGTGGCGGCGGGGTAGATCCCGGTCACCTTGATCAGGTTGCTGACGCTGGACGGGTCGGTGCTCATCCAGGTGGCGAACTCGGCGGCCTCCTTGGGGTGCGCGCAGCCCTTGAGCACGACCGTGGCCGAGCCGCCGTCGTTGCCGTAGACGGGGTTGGCGGCGTCCCAGACCGGCATCGGGGCGACCGCCCACTTGCCGGAGGTGCCCTTGACGCTGGAGGCCAGGATGGGCGTGTCCCAGACCGCGTTGACGTCGGAGAGGATCTTGCCGGCGGCCATGTCCTTGTAGAGGGTGGGGTCGTAGCTGGGGTCGGTCTTGAGCAGCTTCTTGTCCAGCAGGCCCTGCCAGTAGCCCGCGACCTTCTGGTTGGCGGGGCTGTTCAGGCTCACCTGCCACTGGCCGCCGCTGGTGCCGAACCACGGTGCGCCGGCCTGCCAGGCCAGGCCCGCGTAGTTGTAGGCGTCGTTGCCGAAGTCGCCCAGGTAGACGCTGGGGTCGGCGGCGTGCACCTTGGCCGCGTCGGCGGCGTACTCGGCCCAGGTGACCGGGGGCTTGCTGATGCCGTACTTGGCGAACAGGTCCTTGCGGTAGAGCAGGCCCATCGGGGCGGTGTCGACCGGGGCGCCGTAGGTCTTGCCGCCGATGGTCACCTGGTTCCAGGTCCAGGCGGCGAACTGGCTCCTGGCCGGGGCCAGGTACTGGGTGACGTCCATCATCGCCCCGGCGGCGGCGAAGCTGGGCATGGTCTCGTAGCCGACCATGCCCAGGCACGGTGCGTTGCCGGCCTGAGCGGCCGTCAGCATCTTGGTGTAGCCGCCCTTGGAGCCCGAGGGCGTCTTGTCGAAGGTGACCTGGATGCCCGGGTGGCTCTTGTTGAACAGGGCGACCGACTGCTCGTACCCGGGGGCCCAGCCCCAGAAGTCGAGCTTGACCGTGCCGCCGGCGCTGGACGGGCTCTGTGAGCTGCCCGTGCTGCCGCTGGAGCTGCATCCGCTCACCACGGCCATGGATGCGAGGGCGGCGCACAGTGCCACGGCGCGTATCTGACGACGTCTCACCTGAAGTCTCCTACGAGGTAGCGATCGAATAACTTGGCGTGCGAGGACTTGCGAACAGCCCGATTAATTAAAGTAGGATCATAACTAAGGCGGCGGAAGTCAACACCGCGGCAGAACTTTCAGTGCCGGACGACGGCGGGTAGGGAGTGAGCGTGAAGGCAGACCTGCGTGGGGGCGCGGCGCACGAGGTCGCGATGGCCGGCCCGTCCAAGCCGAGCGACCGGGCCTCGATCCGGCGCACCAACCTCGGCCTGGTGCTGCGGCTGCTACGGGACTCGGGCCCGCGCTCACGCGCCAGGATCGCCTCGGACACCGGACTGCCCCGGCCCACCATCACCGGCCTGATCTCCGAACTGGTCGAGCTGGGCCTGGTGCGGGAGGGGGCCTCCGAGCGCGACGGCTCGGTCGGCCGCCCCAGCCAGGCCGTCGAGATCGACGGGCGGACCATCTGCGGGGTCGGCGTCGAGATCAACGTCGACTACCTCGCCGTGGTCGCGCTCGACCTGCGCGGCGAGGTGGCCTTCCAGCGGCGGATCGCCGTCGACGTGCGCACCGCCGGCCCTGAGTCCGTCCTGGACAGCGCGGCGGCCCTGGTCCGCGAGGCCGAGGCCGCGGTCCAGGCGGCCGGCGCCCGGGTGGTGGGCGCGGCCCTGGCCGCGCCCGGGAACGTCGACATCACCGCCGGCCGGGTGACCTTCGCCAGCAACATCGGCTGGCGCGACGTCGCGGCGCTGGACGCGCTGCGCGACCGGCTGGGCCGGTCCGCGCCGCCGCTGCGGCTGGAGAACGACGCCAAGCTGGGCGCGATCGCCGAGTACCTGGTCGCCTCGGCCGCCGACATCCACGACCTGATCTACGTCACCGGCGAGACCGGCGTCGGCGGAGGCATCATCAGCGGCGGCCAACTGATGCGCGGAGCACGCGGGTTCGCGGGCGAGATCGGCCACATGCCGCTGGCCCCGGGCGGCCACCCCTGCGCCTGCGGCCGGTTCGGCTGCTGGGAGACCATGGTCGGCCTGGGCGCCCTGCTGCGGCACGCCTCCGACCCGGACGACCCGGTCCACGACCCGTCCCTGGACGTCGAGTCCCGGCTGGCCGACCTGCGCCGCCGCGCCGACGACGGCGACCCGCGCACGCTGCAGGCGCTCGCCCTGATCGCCGACGACCTGGCGCTGGGCGTCGCCCTGCTGGTCGACGTCCTCAACCCGCGCGCGGTGGTGCTCGGCGGCTACTTCGCGGTCTTCGCCGACTACCTGCTGCCCAGCGTCCGCGAAGGCGTCGCCCGCCGGGTGATGGCCCCGGAGTGCGGCGGCTGCGAGGTGCTGCCCTCGACCCTGGGCTTCACCGCACCCGCCCGCGGCGGCGCCTACCTGGCCCTGGACGCCGTCTACCAGGACCCCAGCGGCACCGCCTGACCTTGGCGTCCGGTTCGCAGCGGGTTCATCCTGGAAGGAGCCGACCGGACAGGCGGCGGGACCGCTGCGCTCCGGGCGGACCGCACCGAGCCGACGGAGATGTGTAGACCATGGCCACGTTCATCGATGTCCACCACGGCATGACCGGGATCACCGCGGAGCAGCTCGCATCGGCCCACCAGGCCGACCTCGCCATCGAAGCGAGCGAGAACGTCCACTTCAAGCAGGCCTGGGCGGACCCGGACTCGGGCACGGTGTACTGCCTGTCCGAGGCCCCGTCCGTCGACGCGGTGCAACGCGTCCATGAGCGCGCCGGGCACAAGGCCGACGAGGTCCATCCGGTCCCGCTCACGGTCTGAGATCTGAGGCCGGCGGACCCGGCCGGCGACCGTCAGGCCGACAAGGCCGCCCCCTCGCCGTCGGCATCCGCGGCGCAGGCGGCGGCCAGTTCGTCCAGGGAGACGTTCAGGGCCCAGGCCAGCGCGGCGATGGTGAAGAAGGCGGGGGTCGGCGCCCGGCCGGTCTCGATCTTCCGCAGCGTCTCCGCGGACAGCCCGGCCGCCGCCGCCACGTCCACCATGCTGCGCTCGCCGCGGGCCTGACGGAGCAGGGCGCCGAAGCGCTCGCCCCGCTGCCGCTCTTCCGGGGTCAAAGGAGTTCTCACCATGCCCGTGATACTAATACCGGTATAAGTATTGGGCATCACCGCATCGCAGGGAGCTTCCGATCCATGGTGGAGATCAAGACCGACAACGCGCTGGAGACCATGCGCGAGGCCGGACGCGTCGTGGCCAACACGCTCGCGGCGGTCCGCGGAACGGCAGCCGTCGGCGTCCGGCTGCGCGAGCTGGACGAGGCCGCCCGCGCCGTACTCGCGGCGGCCGGGGCACGCTCACCCTTCCTCGGCTACCGGCCGCCCTTCGCGCCCACCCCCTTCCCCGCCGTGATCTGCGCCTCCGTCAACGACGCCGTCGACCACGGCATCCCCGGCGACTACCGGCTCCGCGACGGCGACCTGGTCAGCATCGACTGCGGGGCCGAACTCGACGGCTGGACCGGCGACGCCGCCGTCAGCTTCACCGTCGGCACGCCCCGCCCCGCCGACCTGGAACTGATCGCCGCCACCAAGCAGGCCCTGGACGCCGGCATCGCCGCGGCCACCGTCGGCCACCGCATCGGCGACATCTCCCACGCCATCAGCAGCGTCGCCCGCAGGGCCCGCTGCGGAATGCCGACCGACTTCGGCGGCCACGGCATCGGCCGCCGGATGCACGAGGATCCGCACGTCCCCAACCACGGCCGCCCCGGCCGCGGCTACCCGCTGCGCCACGGGCTCACCATCGCCATCGAGCCCATGCTCATGGCCGGCGGACAGAACGCCTACCGCACCGACCCCGACGGCTGGACCCTGCGCACCGTCGACGGCAGCCGGGCCGCCCACTTCGAACACACCATCGCCGTCACCGAGGACGGCCCCCGCATCCTCACCCTGCCGTGACCGCAACCTAACTCGATCGTCCATTTGCCTATAAGCATTAGGCAAATGTATGGTCGATGCAGGAAACCGGGAGGCAGGGCACACCATGGCACGCGCAGGACTCAGCACCCAGCGCCTGATCGACGCGGGGGCGGAGCTGGCCGACGAGGTCGGCTTCGACCAGGCGACGCTCTCGGCGCTGGCCAGACGGTTCGACGTCAAGGTCGCCAGCCTCTACTCGCACCTGAAGAACTCGCACGACCTCAGGACCGGAATCGCCCTGCTCGCCCTGGAGCAGCTGGCCGACCGGGCCGCCGAGGCCATGGCCGGCCGGGCCGGCAGGGACGCCCTGGCCGCGCTCGGGAACACCTTCCGCGACTACGCCCGCGAGCACCCCGGCCGCTACGCGGCAGCCCAGTACCGGCTCTACCCGCAGGCGGCCGCCGCCTCCGCCGGTGTCAGGCTCTCCCAGCTGACCCGGGCCGTGCTGCGCGGCTACGACCTGGCCGAGCCCGAGCAGACCCACGCCGTACGGCTGCTGGGCAGCGCCTTCCACGGCTATGTGGCCCTGGAGCTGGCGGGCGGCTTCAGCCACAGCGCGCCCGACAGTCAGGAGAGCTGGTCGCGGTCCCTGGACGCGCTGGACGCCCTGCTGCGCAACTGGCCCGCGCCCTGACCCGACCGGCCGCCCCGACCACCCGATCCTCCTCGAACATCCCCATCGCCAGGCGGAGACATGACGCACCCTCAGCACGACCTGACCACCACACCCATCACCGCCGACCTGCTGCGCGGCGCGCTGGACCTGGAGCGCACCGGGCACGGCCTGCTGCCGCACCGGCTGCCGGCCTGGGCCCGCGCCCAGAACACCGACCCGCAGCTGGCCATGGCCGAGGCCCAGCCCTCCGGGGTGCGCCTGGTGCTGCGCACCCGTGCCACCGTGGTCGAGCTCGACACGCTGCCCACCAAGCGCAGCTACGCCGGCGCGCCGCCCCGCCCGGACGGCGTCTACGACCTGGTCGTCGACGGACACCTGGCCGGCCAGGCCGTCGCGCACGGCGGCAACACGCTCACCATCGACATGGCCACCGGCACCGCCGACCACCGCCCCGGCCCGGTCGCCACCGTCCGCTTCACCGGCCTGTCCGACCAGGACAAGGACGTCGAGATCTGGCTGCCGCACAACGAGACCACCGAACTGGTCTCGCTGCGCACCGACGCGGCGGTCGCACCGGTGCCGGACCGCGGCCGCAAGGTGTGGCTGCACCACGGCAGTTCCATCAGCCACGGCTCGGACGCCGCGAGCCCCAGCACCACCTGGCCCGCGATCGCCGCCGCCCGCGCCGGGGTGGAGCTGGTCAACCTCGGGCTGGGCGGCAGCGCCCTGCTCGACCCGTTCGCCGCCCGCAGCATCAGGGACACCCCGGCCGACCTGATCAGCCTCAAGATCGGCATCAACCTGGTCAACACCGACCTGATGCGGATGCGCGCCTTCACCCCCGCGGTGCACGGCTTCCTGGACACCGTCCGCGAGGGCCACCCGACCACGCCGCTGCTGGTCGTCTCCCCCATCCTCTGCCCCATCCACGAGGACACCCCGGGGCCCACCACCTTCGACCTGGCTGCGCTCGCCACCGGACAGCTGCGGTTCACCGCCACCGGCGACCCCGCCGAACGCGCGGCCGGAAAGCTGACCCTCACGGCCATCCGCGAGGAGCTGTCCCGCATCGTCCGGCAGCGGTCCGCCGCCGACCCCAACCTGCGCCACCTCGACGGCCGCGAGCTCTACGGCGAGGCGGACAGCGCGGAGCTGCCGCTCCCCGACCAGCTGCACCCGGACGCGGCCACCCACCGCCGGATGGGCGAGCGCTTCGCCGAACTCGGCCTCGGCAGCGCCGGCTGACCCGGCTGACCCGGCGTCAGCGCGTCGGCACCGGGCCGGTGGACTCGCGGACCACGAGCTGGGTGGCCAGTTCGATGTGCAGGGTGTCCACGGTGTGCCCGTCCAGATGCCGGGTCAGCAGCGAGACCGCTATCCGGCCCATCTCCTCCAGGGGTTGGCGCACGGTGGTGAGCCTGGGCTGGGTGCTGCGGCTCAGGTCGCTGTCGTCGAAGCCGGCGACCGACAGGTCCTGCGGCACCCGCAGTCCCAGCTCGTGCGCGGCGCGCAGGATGCCCACCGCGACCTTGTCGTTGAAGCCGATCAGGGCGGTCGGACGGTCCGCCAGGGACAGCAGCTCCCGGGCCGCCCGGTAGCCGTTCTCCGTGGTGGGCTCCGCGCTGCGGAGCAGGTCGGAGGTGGTCAGACTGCCGGCCTCGGCCATCGCCGAGGTGTGTCCGAGCAGCCTGGCCTTGCCGGCCAGCCAGTTGCCCGGCCCACCGATGACGCCGATGCGCCGGTGCCCCAGCGCGGTCAGGTGCGCGGTGACACTGCGGGCGCCGGCGGCGTTGGCCGCCGAGACCGAGGCGATCTCGCCCGGCAGCTCGGTACGCGGATCTACCACCACGAAGGGGAAGCCGGCCGCCCGCAGGTCCTGCAGCTCCTGGTCCGGCTCGGGCGGCAGGATCAGCACCGCGCCCGCGATGGCGGGGTTGTGCGGCAGCGAGGTCAGCACATGGGCGCTCTGCGCGGACTCGCCGGCCCCGAGCACCAGGTCGCGGCCGTGCAGCGCCAGGGTGTCGGCGATCGAGGTGACGATGACACCGAAGTAGTCCGTCAGCACATAGGGGCAGCGCACGTACACCGCTCCGGGGCGCGCGGCGGGGGGCGCCGGCTTGAGCCGGTCCATGGCGCGCCGGACCAGTTCCTGGGTCTGCGGGGAAACCGTCGCATGGCCGTTGATCACGCGCGAGACGGTGGCGATGGACACCCCGGCCTCCGCTGCGATGGCCCGTACCGTGACGTGCTTCGCCCGGGGCCTAGCCATGCGTCACCCGGTTTTGTTTCATGCGCCGGAGCATACCGCAGCCCCGCGGCCGTAGTTGCGGAACCATGACAACTCCCTTGACAGGGTCCGAGCCCGAGCGCTTACGTGTGTTTCGCCGGAATGACATTTGTTTCATTTCGTTTCAAAGCCGCGTTCCGCTTCGTCCCTGGAGAGGTCCCATGCGTCCACCACGCAAAGCCCTGCTCGCCGCAGTCTGCACGCTCGCGGCTGCGGCCGTCGTCGGATCCGGGCTGGCCCCGGCCCAGGCAGCCTCCGTCCGCCACCACGCGGCGGGATCGGTCTCCGGCACGGGCGCCGGCTCCGGATCGGCGCAGGTGTGGATCACCACCCCGGACGGCACCGACACCATGACCGACGCCGGCACCGTCGGCTTCACCACCACGCCCAGCACCGCCCCCACCGTCGTGGTCGACCCCAGCCGCACCTTCCAGACCATGTCCGGCTTCGGCGCGGCCATCACCGACTCCTCCGCCTCGGTCCTGTCCGCCCTGAACCCGCAGGCCCGAACCGCCGCCATGCGCTCGCTCTTCAGCCCCACCTCGGGGGACGGCCTGGACTACCTGCGCCAGCCCGTCGGCGCCTCGGACTTCACCACCGGACCGGCCTACACCTACGACGACGTCCCGGCCGGGAGCACCGACTACTCGCTCAGCCACTTCAGCATCGCCCACGACCAGACCCAGATCCTGCCGCTGCTGCGCCAGGCCGAGCAGCTCAACCCGCACCTGCAGATCCTGGCGACCCCGTGGAGCCCGCCCGCCTGGATGAAGACCGGCGGCTCGCTCACCGGCGGACGGCTGATCGACGACCCCAGGGTCTACCGCGCCTACGCCGCCTACCTGGTGAAGTTCATTCAGGCCTACCGGGCCAACGGCGTGCGGGTGGACACCATCACGGTGCAGAACGAGCCGCAGAACCGCACCCCGTCCGGCTACCCCGGCACCGACATGCCGTCCTGGCAGGAGGCCAAGGTCATCGAGCAGCTCGGCCCGATGCTCCGCGCCGCCCACCTGGACACCACGATCCTGGGCTACGACCACAACTGGACCGAGCACCCCAACGACGCGGCCGCCACCCCGCCCGACGAGACCGCCGACATCGACGACTACCCCCAGCAGCTGCTGAACTCCCCCGCCGCCCAGTACATCTCCGGCACCGCCTACCACTGCTACTACGGCGACCCCAGCGCGATGACCGCGCTGCACCGGCAGTTCCCCACCAAGGACATCTACTTCACCGAGTGCTCCGGCAGCCAGTCCGCCAACCCGGCCGACACCTTCTCCGACACCCTCAAGTGGCACGCCCGCAACCTGGTCATCGGCGCCACCCGCAACTGGGCCAAGACCGTCATCAACTGGAACATCGCCCTCGATCCCGCAGGCGGCCCGCACACCGGCGGCTGCACCGGCTGCACCGGGGTGCTGACCGTCGGTGCCGACGGCACCGTCACCCGCAACGCCGAGTACTACACCCTGGGCCACCTGGCCCGCTTCGTCCAGCCCGGCGCGGTCCGGATCGCCAGCACCTCCTTCGGCACCACCGGATGGAACGGCCAGGTCGAGGACGTCGCCTTCCGGAACCCCGACGGCAGCACCGTCCTGGTGGCCCACAACGAGAACGACAACCCGCAGACCTTCGCCATCCGCGAGGGCGACCGCAACCTCAGCTACACGCTGCCCGGCGGAGCGCTGGCCACCTTCGTCTGGCGCACCCCCGGCTCCGCCGCCGGACACGGAGCGCAGCAGCTCGACCCGACCGGATGGACCGCCACCGCCAGCACCAGCAGCAGCACCGACCCGGCGGCCGATGCGGTCGACGACGACGCCAGCACCCGCTTCTCCTCCGGCGCCGCCCAGGCCCCCGGCCAGTACCTCCAGGTCGACCTCGGCAAGGTGCTCCACCCGCAGCAGGTCGTCTTCGACACCGGCGCCTCCACCGGCGACTACCCGCGCGGCTACACCGCGGCCACCAGCACCGACGGCGTGCACTGGACCACGGAGGTCCCCGACGGCCAGGGCAGCGGGCAGTTCACCACCGTCGACGTCGGCGGCCGCGGCACCCGCTATGTGCGCCTCACTCTGACGGCCGCCAGCGGCAGCTGGTGGAGCGTCGCCGATGTGCGTGCCTACACCGGCGCCGACCGCCGCTGACGCCGCTCCCGCAGGTCACCGGCTCTTCGACTGCTCGACGTCGGCCCTGATCGCCCGCATGATCGGGGCCACGTCGGCCGCGGTGAATCCGACCTTGGTGTTGGTGCCGTCCCCCTTGATGACCACGGTGATGCCGGCCGCGGTGGTCGTGGTGAACCAGGAGCAGGTGGTGGCGGCCGTGGACAGCATGGCGTTCTGGACCAGGACGGTGTTGCAGACCGCGCGGCCACCGTGCGGCCCGGGGTCGGCGTCGACGGCACTGGTGCTGAGCAGGTCGCCGGCGCCGTCGTCCTTGGTGGCGGGGGGCTGGTCCAGGAGGTCGTGCAGGTGGTCGGGGTCGAAGCCGGCGCCGGTGACGCCGTTGTAGAAGATCCAGGCCCCGTCCGCGCGGTCGTCGTAGTAGGCGTGCACCGGCGTACCGGACACCCCCAGCCGCTGAGCCGTCTGCTTGAGGTCGCCGTCCACCTGCTGCACCAGTTGGGCCGAGGGCTGCCCCTGCGGGTAGCCACCGGCCACCGCTGGGGCGCTGAGCACGTACGACGTGCCCGTGGCAGCGCCGGCCGCCGTGTCCCCGGCCGCCGCCACGCCGGCCGTACCGGGCTCGGCCTGCGGGGTGGTGGATCCCCCGCAGGCCGACACCAGCGCGCCGGCCAGCAGCACTACGACTGCGCCGGCGACCGGCTTCCGGACGCGCAGAGGTGCAAGTCGTGCCATGAACGGCCTCCTCGGGTACGGGCTTCAGCCCGGCTTCGGGCATGCGGGAACCAGGGCGGCCGGCTGCCGAAGCCCTGGGGATGACGGCCAGTCTGGCAGCCGGGCCCCGGCAGGACAGTCCCTCCGGACAGCTCTGCTTACCCCTCCCGACAGCACAGCTGGCCACGGCCGAACGCCCTGTGGCACGATGACGCCCCGGACGACAGAAGGGGCCGCACGGATGGACCTCGATCCACGGCGGCTGCTGGTCCTGCACGCCATCGCAGAGAGCGGCGGACTGGCGTCAGCGGCCCGCCGACTGGGCCACACCCGCTCGGCGGTGTCCCAGCAACTGGCCGCCCTGGAACGGGAGGTGGGACTCCCCCTGGTGGACCGCTCCGGCCCGCGCCTGGAACTCACCGCCGGCGGACGGCTGCTGGCCGCCACCGGTGCCCGCATCGACCAGGAACTCACCCTCGCCGCCCAGCAGTTGAGCGCGGCCAACCACCATGTCGTGCAGGGGCCGGTGGCGATCGGGGCCACCCCCTGGGTGCTGTCCAGGATCGCGGCCCGTTCGCTGGCGCTGCTCGCACAGTGGCATCCCGGGGTCGAGCCGAGGTTCGCCGAGGCCGGGCTGGAGGACGGCCTGCGACAGCTGCGCCTGGGCGAGTTGGACGTCCTGGTCATCACCGACGACCGGGACACCGCCCTGCCGCTGCCGCCCGCCGTACGTGCGCAGGTGCTCAGCGAGGACACCTACCGCGTGGTCGTCCCGGCCGGCTGGGAGGTACCGGCCACCGCGGCCGAACTCTCCGGCCGCCCCTGGATCGGCGCCCCCGCGGACTCCGCACGCGGTCGCGCCTTCGCCCGGTTCGCGAGCACCCACGGCGTCACCCCGTCGGTCGAGCACCGCGCCGAGCACCTGGGCACCGTCCAGGCCCTGCTGGCCGGCGCGGTCGGCGCCGCGATCCTGCCCGCGTACCTCGCCGCGCATCTGGCCCAGGTGACGGTCACCACGCTGCCCGTCACCGGCAGCCAGATCACCAGGACGCTCTACCGCACCGGCCACGGCTCCTCCTCGGCAGCGGCGTCATCGGCCGCGGCCGCACTGCAGCAGGCGACCCGCGACCACGCCGAGGCGATCACCCTGGCCGACCAGGGCATGGGTGACATCGTCGTCCGTCCGCTGCGCGACCCCGCCGACCCCACCGACCCGGCCGCCCCCTCCCCCGGCGCTCCCCGGCGCGGCGGGACGGGGAGCGCCCGAATGCCGGGTTAGGGTCTTGCCCGTGCTGACCGGCTGTGCCTGACTGAGAGCGTCACGGCCACGGACCGCACGGACCGACCTCGAGGAGCTCCCATGGGACTGATCAGCGCGGTGGGCCTGGTACTCCACCCCGAGCGGACCGACACCGCGATCGTGGACACCATCGTCCGCTGGAGCCGGGGCCGGGACTCCAAGGTCCTGGGGCTCGCGGACGAGGTGGCACGGATCGGCTGCGAGGCCCTGCCGGTGCTGGCCGACGAGATGAACGCGTCGGCCGACCTGGTGGTCAGCCTGGGCGGGGACGGCACCATGCTGCGGGCGATGCGCCTGGCCGTCGGCGGCCGCGCCCCGGTCCTCGGGGTCAACGTCGGACGCCTGGGGTTCCTCGCCGAGATCGACATCCCGGACGTCCCGGCCGCACTCGACGCGATCGACCAGCACCGCTTTACCGTGGAGGGCCGCTCGGCCGTCCAGGTGACCTTCGGTTCCCGCCAGGAGACCGCGCTCAACGACGTGGTCCTGATCCGGTCCCCCGGCCACAAGTCGGCCGCGGTCGCGGTGCGGGTCCAGGACCAGCCCTTCGTCCGCTACAGCGCCGATGCGATCGTGGTGGCCACCCCCACCGGCTCGACCGCGTACAGCTTCTCCGCCGGCGGACCGATCGTCTCCCCCAACGCCGAGGGACTGCTGGTCACCCCGGTGGCGCCGCACTCGGCCTTCAACCGCTCGCTGTTCCTCTCCAGCGGCGAGCGGCTGACCCTGGAGATCCTGCCCAACAGCGGCGACCTCGCCATCGAGGCCGACGGCCGCCTGGTCGGCCAGGTCTGCCCGGGCGACGTCGTCGAGCTGAACATGCTCCCCGCCGCGGCCCGCATCGTCCGCCTCGGCCAGACCACCTTCTACCAGCGCGCCCAGCGCAAGCTCCAGCTCTCCGGCTCCGCGGAACCCAACTGACCCCGGCACGCCCGGCATCGGCGACGCACCGGCACGAAGTCCCCACGGCGCCCACGCCGGCTGCGCTGCTCCCCGGATTCGGCGGCGGCCTCGACGACGGCCCGGGCCTGCCGCACGCCGGTGCGTGCGCTCGGCTCGCGCAGAATCCGCCAGATTTGCGACAGTGGATCGATCCAACACATGGTTCCACTCGAATCGATCGGCGTGACAGATGGATCTGCGGCATCTGAAGTACTTCCTGCCCGTCGCCGAGACGCGCAACTTCACCCAGGCCGCGGCCGACTGCTACGTCGCGCAGTCCGCGCTCAGCCAGCAGATCGCCCGGCTTGAGAAGGAGGTCGGGGCCGCCCTGTTCAGCCGTACCAGCCGCTCGGTCCGGCTGACGGCCGCCGGCGAACTGCTGGAACCGCTGGCCCGGCGCATCCTCGCCGACGTGGACAACGCGCAGGCCGCCCTGGACGCGCTCGCGGGCCTGCGCCGCGGCCGGCTGCGCCTGGGCCTGGTGCAGACGCTCGCCTGCTCGGTCGACATGGTCGAGGTGATGGCCGACTACCACGCCCGGCACCCCGCCATCGACTTCCACGTGCTGAACGCGCCCAGTTCCGAGATGGCCGCCGCGGTCCTGTCCGGCGGCCTCGACGTGGCCGTGGTCGGACTCGGTCCCGGCGACATACCGGAGGGCCTGGACCACCGGTCGCTGGGCAGCGACCCCCTGGTGGTGATCGTGCCGCAGGACCACGCCCTGGCCGACCGCGACCTGATCGAGCCCTCCGACCTCCCGACGGACGACCAGCTGATCCAGTTCTCCCAGGGCAGCGGACTGCGCCGCCAGGTCGAGGCGGCCTTCGCCCGGGAGCGACTGACGCCGCAGCGGCACTTCGAGGTCGGCCAGGTCCACGACATGATCCGGCTGGCCGCGCGGGGTGTCGGCATCACCGTCGTCCCGCACTCCTCCGTGCGCGGCCACGGGTCCCTCCTCCCGGACGGCACCCTGCCGATCGGTGCCCGCATCCTGCGCCTGGCGGACCCGGCAGCGGTGCACCACGTCTCGGTGGTCTACGACAGCAAGCGGCTGGCGCCCGCCGCCGCGGCCTTCCTCGACGTCGTCGAACGGCATACCGTATGACGATCGATCGCTGAAACAGCTCGCTGAGTCCGCATCCATATGTTGGACAGAACGTACGAGTCGCTCCAACCTGGAGGTGATCACCCAGGAGAACAGGAGCGCCGCCATGCTTGTCGTACTGCGGGACGCGTGGACCACCGTGGTCCCCGACCGGGAGGACCGGCACGGCCCGCTCCCGCCGGTGATGCTCGCGCTGACGGTGGTCACCGGCCTCGTCGACGCCTTCAGCTACCTCGTCCTGGGGCATGTCTTCGTCGCCAACATGACCGGCAACGTCGTCTTCTCCGGCTTCGCCATCGCCGGCGCCGCCGGCTTCTCCCTGGCCGCCTCGCTCGCGGCGCTCGCGGCCTTCGCCGTCGGCGCGCTGCTCGGCGGCCGGATCGCGCACCGGACGCGGGCCCACCGCGGGCAGCTGCTGCACATGGCGCTGATCCTGGAGAGCGTCCTCGTGCTGGCCGCCTACGCCGTCGCCCAGAGCACCGGCAGCCCGTACGACGGGGATGCCCGCTATGCGCTGATCGCCCTGCTCGGACTGGGCATGGGCGTCCAGAACGCGGCCTCCCGCGCGCTCGCGGTCCCTGACCTCACCACGACCGTCCTGACCCTCACCATCACCGGCATCGCCTCCGACAGCCGAGCCGCCGGCGGCAAGGGCGGCAAGGTCGGCCGCCGCACCCTGTCCGCACTGGCGATGTTCATCGGCGGCCTGGTCGGCGCCGTCGCCGTCCTGCACGGCAACCCGGCCCTGCCGTTGCTGCTCGCCTCCCTGCTGCTCCTGGGCGCGACCGCCGCCACACACGTCCTGGCCCGCTCCGACGCCCCCTGGACCGACCCGCTGTGAGCACGCACCGCCGGGCGGCAGCCCTGGAACTCGTCATGACCGCGATCATGCTCTTCATCGCGGTCACCGCGACCCGATGGCTGATGGGCACCATCGACAGCGGCTCCGGCGGCTGGTGGAACACCCCGCAGCGAAGGCTGCTCGCGGTCGCGCCGATCGCCGGCTACACCGTCACCGCCTTCATGCTCTCGCCGTGGGGCAGAGCGACCGGCGGCCACCTCAACCCCGCCATCAGCCTCGCGATGTGGCGCTACGGCAGGACCCCGGGGCGCGACGTCCTCCCGTTCATCACCGCGCAGTTGCTCGGCTCCGTCCTCGGCACCGCGGCCGCCCGGCTGGCCTGGGGGCCGGCGATCGCCGGCCGGGCCACGGACTACGCCGCGGTGGCGCCCGCTCCCGGGTGGTCCTGGGCGGCTATCGCCGCGGTGGAGGCCGGCACCATGTTCGTCATCGTCGCCGTCGCGGGCATCGGCATCTCCAGCCGTCGCTTCGGCCGCTACACCCCTTGGGCCGTGGGCGCCCTGATCACCTCTCAGATCATCGCCTTCGGCACCCGCTCCGGCGGCGTCGCCAACCCGGCCCGTGAGTTCGGCCCCGCCCTCCTGTCCGGCCACACCGCCCTGCTCCCGGTCTACCTCCTCGCCCCTGCGATCGGATCCCTGGCCGCCGCCACAGCAGTCCGACGAGCCCAGCGCCGCCCGAGAGCAGACCTTCCGAGCCCGACCGCCACCCCGCCACGAACGGCGGCCGTCGGCGCAGGACGGCCGTCGACGTCCCCTTCCTCGGCGTCCTGACCTGGGGCCTCAACACCGCCGAGACGTTCGCTGGAATATGCCTGCAACCACGGCTGCCTGGAATGTCATGACCACGATCTAATGGCTCCAATGACATGCACCATACGAGCCATACCTCAGCCCGGAAAGGGCCCAGCGGCCGGAATCAAAACACTCCAGCCAAAGCCGGTAGCCCCAGCAGCCGCACAGGCCACCACCTGATCGCACAACTGCATCCGCGCTCACCTTGGTTCCGAAAGTGAGGGAACCAGGGCGGATATTGACAGATAGTCAGAACATATTCAGCCAAGACCCGGAACCTCCAGGAGAGTTCCTGAGAGTCGGCTGTATATCTGATGTGCCTGCACCCGCTCACCTGCGACAGTCCCGCGCAGACCGCCAAGGATCGACCTACCTCCATAGCGAAACGGTATGCATCGGGTGTGAGCCCACGCGCCGCAAACCGGCCTACCGTAACTCCGTAGCGAATTTGCCGTCCCCCCTGCGCTGCGGCACCCGCGGATCCTATGCTGACCCCCAGCGCAGAAACGACTGGGGGGCATGTTTAATGAGGACAGCAGGCACGAGAATGCCGGTATTGAAGTCTGGGCTCAAGCGGGTGTTGGGGCGTACTGGATTCGACATCGTGCGCAGCGCCAACAACCTGGGTGGCGTCGACGACTTCATCCCGTTCGAGGCAACGATGCGGGCCGCCCGGGCAGCCGGCTTGTCCGTCGGCGACCACATCGACGCGGTGATGAACGGGACGCCCGGGGCGACCCAGTCCACCATCGACAAACTACGCGATCTCGGTGTCTTCGCCACCGACCCGCAAACGGTGCTGGAGATCGGCCCCGGGTCCGGACGGTATCTGGAGAAGACGCTGAAGGAGTGTTCGCCGGACCGCTACGAGATCTACGAGACCGCAGGGCCCTGGGCCGACTACCTGGTGACCACCTTCGGCGTGGTCGCCCGACCGACCGCGGGAAGCAGTCTCGCCCCGACCTCCGACGCCAGCGTCGACCTGGTCCAGGCCCACAAGGTCTTCAACACCGTGACCTTCCTCTGCGCCTCCCGCTACTTCTACGAGATGGCACGCGTCACGCGCCCCGGCGGTCGGATCGTCTTCGACGTGATGACGGAAACCTGCCTGGACCCCGCGGCGGTGCACGCCTGGGCGACGGATGGCGGTTCGGGACACGACTCCTACCCGGCCGCCCTGCCTCGCCAGACGTGCGTGGACCTCTTCGCAACCCTCAACTGCACCCTGGAGGCCAGCTTCCTGGCCCCCATGGGCGTCGCCTCCACGGAGGTGCTGGTCTTCGCGAAGGGGACATGACCCTTCGGGCCGGGTCGTGACCCTGACGGGGCATCAAGCGGATGTCGCTCCGTCGAACGAGGGTCGGCGGCCGCAGCGTAACCGTGAGAGAGGCAGCAATGGACCAGGGCACCCGCGGCGAGCTCATCAGTCGGCTGACCGAGGCGATCAGGTCCGTCACGACGCCTCACCCGTTGCGGGTCGCCATCGACGGGGCGCCCGCCTCCGGCAAGACCACGCTGGCCGATGAGCTTGCCGTCGTCCTGCGCGCGCAGGACCGCGACGTCATCCGCGCGAGCATCGACGACTTCCTCGTCCCCCGTGCCCAGCGCTACCGACGCGGCCAGTACTCGGCCGAGGGCTGCTACTTCGACGCCCACGACCACGCCGCGCTGTGCCGGGTCCTACTCGACCCACTGGGCCCGGGCGGAGACCGAAGGTTCCAAACCGCGGTCTACGACGCCGACACCGACACCCCGTCATCCCTGCCGGCCACGACCGCCCCGGCAGACGCCGTGCTGCTCTTCGACGGCGTCTTCCTCCTACGCCCAGAACTCATCGACCGGTGGGACCTGCGCATTTTCGTGTCCGTCCCCTTCGAGCAGACGATAGACCGCGCCCGCCACCGAGGCGCAGCGCTGGCCAGCTCTACCGCAGACATCGAACGGTCCTGGCGCCACCGCTACATCCCCTCCCAACAGCTCTACTTCACCACAGCCCACCCTACCGACCACGCCGACATCATCGTGTACAACGACCAGCTCCAACGACCGACCTGGGAAGTCCGACCCCACGCATCGACACACAGGCTTTGACAGTTCCTCGTCCCGCACCTCGGATACCGGTGTTCCCGTCTCGATCACGCCAGCCTCCGGCCGATCTCCGGGCTGCGGCAGACTGGTTCATCCCCCGCAGAGAGGCGAGATGTTGACGGAGCGACAGCCGATGGATCTTGAGACGTACGCGGAGCGTGCACAGAGCGGCCCCTGCTTCGTCTGTGCGCTCCTGGCCGGGAACCCGGACTATCCGCACGAGGTGGTCTTCGAGGACGCGGAGCACATAGCCTTTCTGGATCGCTGGCCGACGTTGCCGGGCAAGGTTCTCGTGGCACCGAAGGTTCATGTCGAGCATGTCGTGCGGGACCTGGACGAGGCCGCCTACATTCGGCTCTTGCTGTTCGTGCGGCAGATCACCCTCGCCGTCGAGGCTGTCTTTTGAGCCCGAGCGCACGTACCTATACTCGCTCGGCAGCCAGCAGGGCAACGCACATCTGCACTGGCATATCGCCGCGTTACCGTCTGGCACCCCCTACCCAGAGCAGCAGTTTCACGCTCTGCTGTCGGAGAACGGAATACTCACGCTGCCACCGGACCAGATGGCCTCGATGGCTGCACGCTTGCGCGAAGTGGTCCTTGCCCGGGGCATGCACAACCCAGGTTGAGCCCCGCCACCTAGATTCCTCGACATACCGGAACCCACACCCCATAGTCGCTCCTCTCAGCCGAGGATCCACCGACCGCCGCACGGGACCAGCGGGCCGAAGTCGCCGAGGGCCATGTTCGCGTCGGCCGGAGCGACCGTTATCTCATGCCTGCCACGGCTGAGCTTCCGGCGAAGGCCACCTCGTTGCAACGTGCGGCCGATCGAGGTCCTTGGCTCCGTAGTGGGCGACCTTCGCCCCGGACTGCAGGGCCCAGTAGCGGTCGCCATAGGACCAATGCCACCACTCGGTGGGGTAGTTGACCATGCCAACAGCTGTGAGAGCCGCGCCTAGGATGTCCCGATGGGAGCGAGCCTCGCCACTGATGTTGTCGGCCTGCGTATAGCAGGCGCCCGCGCTCTCCTCCGGGGTCGCGTTCATACGAGTTCCCATGTCGAGTTCGTGACCCTCGTCATCTGCCAGCGTCAGGTCAACGGCGGCCCCGGCACTGTGCGGCGCGATCTCGGGAGGAGACACGAAGCGGCTTGCTGCTGAGCGGACTTGCTCGGCGGACCACTCCGGATGATCGGTACGCAGTCGAGCAGAGTATTTGTCGAAGTAGTGACGTTGCAGGGAGGGCGGCCGATAGCCCTCCACGAAGAGCAACTGCATGCCCCCGGGAAGCAGTTCCTGCGCTTTGACCAGCCGGTCGAGGACTCCTGCTCGAAGATAGGTGAAAGCGCCGGCGGAGTCCTGCTGCTTCCGTTCGTCGACCAGCAGAGCGCTGCCTCCGCGAACGTCAACAAGCCGTTCGCCACACTCCTGAACAGGCACGGCTGCGACCCGGGCGTCAGACATCAATATGATCTCACTCATGAAGTGATCATCTCGCGGATCAGAGGGCTGCCGGCACGGCCTGCTCTAAGAAGGTATGGTCCCGAGCCGCCCGCGGCATCAAACGGTTCGATCGCCATGACAACAGTCTCGACCAGTCACATCTGCGATCTGTAGAAGATCTTGCCTTCGTGGGGTTCCACGCCGAGTGCGGCATACAGGGCCACAGCTGCTGGGTTGCCGCGGTCAGCGGTCCACTCGACGCGTGAGCAGCCTGCGGAACGCGCTTCGCAGTGCACGGCAATCATCAATTTGCGAGCGACGCCGCGTAGTCGGTACGTCTCCCTCACATACAACTCTTTGAGATAGAGGCTGGTGTCCGCCCCTGCAGCGGGCCAAAGGAAGCACACCGAGGCCAGTCCGACGACCTGCACACCGTCGCGGGCAAGCAGCACGATGGCGGTGGGCTGCGGGCCGAACAGCGCATGCCGTACCTGCTTCACATCGGGAACCGCGTAGGCGCCGCCGTAGTAGCGTTCGATCTCCCCGAGCATGAGAGCGATGGTCTCCGCATCGCCCTCGGTCGCTCGCTCAATGGTCAGCCGCACGTAAGGCCCTTTCACTCGGCCGAGGGGTAGCGCCAGCATGTCACGCAGGCGCAGCGGCTCGGGAAGGCGCCGTTGGCGAGCAGTGCGTGGAGTTTCGTGACGGCTTCGGCGCCGTCGCTCCGCCCGGCCCTCGGTTCGTTCGTGCGACAAATTCGCTATCGGGGGGCCGGAGTGCCGTGATACACAACCGACGTGCAAAATATCTTGGAGTTCCCTGAGGTCCTGCGGCTGATCGAAGACCGTTCCGCTGCGTTCCGCGCTGCCATCGCGTCCGCGCCCGACCTTGACGTCCAGGTTCCGACCTGCCCGGACTGGACGCTGCGCGACCTGGCGCAGCACCTCGGCGACGGACGCCGGCGGCAGGCCGCGATCGTCGCGGCTGGCCCGGGCGCTGAGCCCCCAGCGAGGACGGACCCGAAGGGTGCCCCGACCGCGCCCCGCGACCGCGAGGCCCTGGACGCCTGGCTCGCCGAGTCGACCGAGCTCATGCTCGACGCGATGCGCGAGGCCGGCCCGGACCGCGGCTGCTGGACCTGGTGGGGCCGCTCGCAGGCCCCGCAGACCAGCGGAGCCGTGGCCCGGCACCAGATCCAGGAGATCGCCGTCCACACCTACGACGTCCAGCTCACCCTGGGGGCCGCACAGCCGCTGCCGACGGACGTCGCGGTCGAGGGCGTCGACGAGTTCCTGACCACCGTCTCGGCGACGACCGTCCCGTGGCCGTTCAAGCCGGCGACCATCGACCTGCACGCGACCGAGGGCCGCTCCTGGCGCCTGACCCTCAACGCCGACGGCGTCCACTGCGACGACCTCGCCGCCGACGCGGAGCCCGGCGACATGGGGATGCGAGGCACTGCGAGCGATATGGTCCTCTACTTCTACGAGCGCGCCCCGCTCGACAGCGTGGAGACCACCGGCAACACCGAGCCGATGGAGCAGCTCGCAGAGTGGGACCCGAACGAGTAGGACAACAGGGCGCGGAGTCTCAGGACGGCATCGGCGCCAGCCGGTGACCGTCGGGCTCCGCGCCCGCTCCCGTGCTACTCCGCTTGCAGGACGAAGAACAGGAAGCTCAGGAAGCGTGGCTTGACCTCGGGGAACAGGTCACGAGCGGCCGGGACGGATTCCGGCTCGCTGATGACCGTGATCCGGAACCCCGCTTCAGTGAAGGCATCGGTCATGGCGTGCAGCGGCCTGTTCCAGAAGCGCAGTTGGGCGGTTTGGCCGCCCATGGTCCACTCCTCGATCCGGTCGTAGGTCGCGAAGTAGTTGCTCTTGTTCCCGGCCAGGAACTCCAAGCCGTGGATGGCGAAGGGGTGGTCGACGGACATGATCAGGCGACCGCCGGGCTTCAGTACGCGTCGCAACTCGGTCAGCGCCGGCCCCCAGTCCTCCAGGTAGTGCAGCACCAGGGACGCGACGACGTCGTCGAACGTGTCGTCAGGGTAGGACAGGGGACTGCCCAGTTCGGCCACCTGCAGGTCCGCACCGTCACCGAGCCGCCGCCGGGCCAGCTCCAGCATCCCGGCACTCGCGTCGAAGCCGCTCACGACGGCGCCACGGTCGCGCAGCGCCTCGGACAGCGGCCCGGAACCGCAGCCGGCGTCGAGGATCCGCCGACCGGCCACGTCCCCGGCGAGGGCCAGCATCGCCGGCCGCTCGTAGTAGGCATTGACGAGGCTGGTCTCGTTCTCGGCCGAGTACGCCTCAGCGATGCTGTCGTAGTCGTTGACCTGCGGCGGATCCACAGTCACAGCAGTCGGCGAGACAGCTCCGGACTGGCTCGCGTGCTCTTGCTGGTCGTCAGAAGTCATGGTGCGGGAGACGTAGGTCGCACCCGTTCGGTTCCTGGCCCAACCATGGACCCGTGCGCGTTGCGCTTCCGTCAGGCCGCCAGCCTCTCGAACCAGTTCAGGATCTGCGGGTAGCTCAGCAGGGCGGACTGGGTGTGGACCACGGGGCCGACGTCGGTGAGTGAGACGTGCGCTCCGTGGTCGCGCAGGGCGTCCGTGCAGGCGACTGCGTTGCCGTAGGCCACGTCGCGGTCGCCGTCGGCGGCGAAGAGGTGGACCGGGACGTTCGGGGTCCAGTCGCAGACTGCGTCGGCCTTGCTCAGCATCGCGGCGAAGGAGCCGGTGGGGTGGTGCAGCTTCGCGATGAAACCCGGGGTGAGCAGGTGCGTCGGATCGGCCGGCAGGCCTGCGGTGACCTGGTCGTCGGTGTGGTCGCCGTCGAAGAGCTGCGGCACGGTGCGGTCGTAGGGAGCGCGGAAGGCCTCGGACGGCGTCTGGTAGAGAGGGGTCAGCCGGTTCCAGGCGGTGATCAGGTAGGCCAGATAGAACGTGGCGATGGGCGGGTCGAGCCGGCCGTCGAAGGCTGCCGGGATCTCCTGGCCGCGGAGGTCGTAGGGTCCGCTGACGGGCGCCAGCCCGGTGAGTCGGAAGCCTGGCACCGCGCCTTGCTGCACCGCATGGGCCAGGCCGATCGCGGCGGCGCCGCCCTGGGAGAAGCCGGTGGCCAGCAGTCGTCCGTCCAGTCGTCGGCCATGCTCGGCCGCGACGGTGCGCGCCGCGAGCAGCAGGTCGACCGAGGCGGAGGTCTCCGAGCCGAGGTCCATGTACGGGTGGGCGCCCGGCCCCAGGCCCAAGCCCAGGTAGTCGGGGGCGACCGCGGCGAAGCCCTGACCTGCGAACATCACCGTGACGGCGCGGTCGGGCCCGTCGGAGACCGAGGGCGCGTCCTCCCGGGAGGGCATGGTGCCGTGGGTGTACTCGACGGTGGGCAGGGCGCTGTGCCTCCCGTCGACGGGAAGCGCCAGCAGTCCGGTGGCGGTCGTCGGGCCTCCCTGCGGGGTGACGGTCCGGTAGGTGATCCGGTAGAGGTCGACACCGTCGCGGGCGGCACCCGTCGCGAAGCCCATGGTCGTGACGTACGCGGAGGCCTGGGCCGGCGTCAGTCGGGACATCGGCGTCACCGCCACGACGGTGCCGCGCTGCGTCCACTGCTGCACCGCGCTGGTCGACGTCGACCCCGCAGCCACGGTCGCAGCTGCCGCCGGGGCCGCGCAGGCGACGGTCAATGTGAGGGCCGCCGCGGCGACCAGGGTGCGGCTGCGCGGGCTGATGGCGTGCATGGTCTGTTCTCCCTCTCGCCGGAATCCGGAAAGGTGCTGACACGACCCAACTGTTCCAGCGGGGGCAGACCGGCCCCATGGTGCTGGTCCCCGACTCGGGGGTGGGGCATACCCCCGGCACCGCCCGCCGCACCGTTCTCGGCGCCGCCGGAAAAAATCTTCGGCACAGTGGTAGTAGAACGCTCCCGCCGTTCGTCAGTCGCACGGAGATGATGAAGGGACCACGGCCACTGCTGTGGTCACTTGCCGACACCACGATGGGAGCACTGCCATGAAGTACCTGATGCTGGTCTGCACCGACCCCGACTTCAAGCCCGGACAGGACGAGGGCGCGCCGGACGTCGAGGACTGGGTCGCCGAGATGGACGGCAAGGGGATCCGGCTGCTGGGCAACCGCACCCGCCCGGCCGACGACGCCACGACCGTGCGGGTCCGCAACCGGGAGGTGCTGCTGACCGACGGGCCCTACGCCGAGACCAAGGACCAGATCGCCGGCTTCGACGTGCTGGAGTGCGCCGATCTCGACGAGGCCATCGAGGTCGCGTCCAAGCATCCGATGGCCTGGCACGGGATGATCGAGCTCCGCCCGTTCTGGCTCGACGACGAGGATTAGGACTAGGCGGAGCGCGGCAGCCCCCCGGGAGCACGGAACAGGAACCAGGTAGCGCGAGACCCATGACGGAGCGGCAGGTGGAGGACCGGATCGCCGGGATCTACGCCGACGGCTGGAGCCGGATCGTGGCCACCATGATCCGGTTCACCGGCGGCAACTGGGACCTGGCCGAGGAGTGCGCCCAGGACGCCTTCGCCCGTGCGCTGGTGAAGTGGCCCGAGACCGGCGTCCCGGACCAGCCGCTGGCCTGGCTCACCACCACCGCGCGCAACCGTGCCATCGACCGGATCCGCCGGGCGACCACGGAGGCGGCGAAGCTACGGGAGGTCGCCGCGATGCAACCTGAACCGCAGCCGTACGCGAGCGACCACGAGATCCCGGACGAGCGGCTCGAATTGATGTTCACCTGCTGCCATCCGTCGCTGAACCTGGACGCCCAGGTGGCGCTGACGCTGCGCAGCCTGGCCGGGATGACCACCGCCGAGATCGCGCGGGCGTTCCTGCTGCCGGAGCGCACCATGGGCCAGCGCCTGTTCCGGGCCAAGCAGAAGATCGCGCACGCGGCCATCCCGTTCCGGGTGCCGCCCGGGCACCTGCTGCCCGATCGCCTCCCGGCCGTGCTCCATGTGCTCTACCTGCTCTTCAACGAGGGCTACGGGGACCCTCGGAAGCACCGGCTGTGCCAGGAGGCGGTCCGGCTGGCGCGGGTGCTGACGGCGCTGATGCCGGACGAGCCCGAGGCGCAGGGGATGCTGGCGCTGATGCTGCTGCACGACGCCCGCCGGCCGGCCCGGACCGACGCCGACGGCGAGCTGGTCACCCTGTCGGAGCAGGACCGCTCGTTGTGGGACCAAGAGCTGATCGCCGAGGGCAGCGCGGTCCTCGAACGGGCGCTGCGGCGGCGCCGGGCCGGACCGTTCCAGATCCAGGCTGCCGTCGCGGCCTGCCATGCCACCGCCCCGACTGCGGAGCAGACCGACTGGCCGCAGATCGTCGGGCTCTACACCGAGCTCGCGGCCGTCGCACCGGGCCCGGTCGTGGACCTCAACCGCGCCGTCGCGGTCAGCATGGCCGAGGGCCCGCAGGCGGCGCTGCCACTGGTCGAGGCGATCGCCGGGACCGGGCGGCTGAACCGGTACTACCTGCTCCACGCCACCCGCGCGGACCTGCTGCGCCGTCTCGGCCGGGCTGCGGAGGCCGACGCGAGCTACCGCGCGGCCCTGGAGCTGGCCCCCACCGAGGCGGAGCGGCGGTTCCTGCGGGGCCGGCTGCAGTCCGGCTGAGCGGCTCGTCAGGTTCTGCGGGGAGATAAGGGCGACGTTAGCCTGCTGAGCAACCGGGCAGATGCGCTGGTGCGGGCGCTGCCGCCCGCAGCGCGCAGTGCCGGTGCGGGCCGGTTCCGGGCCCCGCGCCGACGCCGGCGCTCGGCGAAGGACGCGCCATCGGAGGTGCCTGATGACCCACTCCTCGGACTCCGCCATTCCGGGGGACCATGCCGCTCCGGACTCCGGACGGGGCATCCGCAGCCTGGTCCCGGCCCGGTTGGACCGGCTGGGTTGGTCCCCCTTCCACACCAGGCTGGTGATCGCCCTGGGTGTGGCCTGGGTGCTGGACGGCCTGGAGATCACCATCGCCAGCAATGTCACCAGCATCCTGACCCAGCCGGACACGCTGAACCTGTCCTCGGCGTCGGTGAGCTTCTCGGTCGGCACCGTGTACCTGCTGGGTGAGGTCGCCGGGGCGCTGTTCTTCGGATGGTTGTCGGACAAGTGGGGGCGGCGCAACCTCTTCATGATCACCCTGGGTGTCTACCTGCTCGGCGGCGCCCTCACCGCCTGCACGGCCGGCCACAGCCAGGGCTGGGTCATCTGGCTCAACGCCACCCGGTTCATCGCGGGCATGGGCATCGGCGGCGAGTACGCCGCCATCAACTCGGCCATCGACGAGCTCATCCCGGCCCGGTACCGGGGGCGGGTGGACATCGCGATCAACGGCACCTACTGGGGCGGAGCCCTGATCGCCACGATCATCACCCTCACCGTCGTCAATAACCTGCCCAGCAGCTACGCCTGGCGGGTGGCCTTCCTGTCCGGCCCGGTCCTCGGCTTCGTCATCCTGTTCGTCCGGAAGAACCTGCCGGAGAGTCCGCGCTGGCTGCTGATGCACGGGCGGGTCGACGAGGCGGAGCAGGCGGTGACCGAGATCGAGCACGAAGTCGAATCCTCCGGGCGGTCGCTGCCACCGGTCGACGGGTCCAGGGCGGTCCAGGTCGCCGCCGCGGACCAGATCGGCTTCGTCACCCTGGCCCGGACCCTGTTCTCCCGCTATCCCGGCCGCTCCGTGCTGGGAGCGTCGCTGATGATCACTCAGTCGTTCCTCTACAACGCCATCTTCTTCACCTACGCACTGGTGCTCACCAAGATCTACGGCGTGGCCAGCGGTGACACCGCCTACTACTTCATCTTCTTCGCGCTGGGCAACCTGATCGGCCCGCTGACCATCGGACGGCTCTTCGACACCGTCGGCCGCCGAAAGATGATCTCGGGGACCTACTTCCTCTCCGGGTTCCTGCTGGCCGTCAGCGCCTTCCTGTTCAACGCGGGGCTGCTGAACGCGGTCACCCAGACGGTGTGCTGGTGCGTCATCTTCTTCTTCGCCTCGGCCGGCGCCAGCGCCGCCTACCTGACCGTCAGTGAGATCTTCCCGGTGGAGGTCAGGGCCAAGGCCATCGCCGTCTTCTTCGTCATCGCCCAGTCCTTCGGCGCCTTCGGCCCCTGGCTCTACGGGCAGCTGATCGGCGACGGCCACGACCACTTCAAGCTGTTCATCGGCTACCTCATCGGAGCCGCGGTGATGCTGATCGGCGCCGTGGTCGAGGTCTTCCTCGGCGTGGACGCCGAGGGCCGCTCGCTGGAGGAGATCTCCGGTCCGGCGTCCGACACCTCGGGCCCCGGAGGCCCGCGCAACAAGGAGCCGGCCGGCTCGCGCTAGGCCGTCGGTTCCGGCCGGATCCGGCCCGGAACCGTGTGAGAGCGGTAAGGAAAGGGGCCGGGCCCGGGCGGACCGGGTATCGGGGAAGCATGGCGGGGAAGCGTCTGCACGGTGTCATCCGCAGGTTCGGACTGGGCGTGGCGATGGTCTGTGCGAGTGTGCTGGCGGGCACACTGGTCGCCGGGCTCTCCCTGCCCGCGGTCGGTGCGCTGGGGTTCGGGGCCAAGTCGCTGGTGACCGACTTCAACAACCTTCCGGCGGAGTACAACGCCGCCCCCACCCTCTCCCAGGCGTCCACCGTCTACGACGCCGACGGCGGGGTGATCGCCAGGGTCTACGCCCGGGACCGGGTCGTGGTGCCCTTCGCCCGGATCGCCCCGGTGATGCGGCAGGCGCTGGTCGACATCGAGGACAACCGCTTCTACCAGCACGGCGCGATCGACCTCAAGGGCACCCTGCGCGCGCTCACCAAGAACGCCTCCTCCGGCACCTCGCAGGGCGGATCGACGCTGACCCAGCAGCTGGTGAAGAACATGAACGTGGAGCTGGCCGGCAACGACCCGGCCAAGGTCCGCGAGGCGCAGGCGCAGACCGTGGCGCGGAAGATCTCCGAGCTGAAGGTCGCCATCAAGCTGGAGGAGACCCTCAGCAAGGACCAGATCCTCACCGACTACCTCAACATCGCCTTCTTCGGTGAGCAGGCCTACGGCATCGAGTCCGCCGCCGAGCGCTACTTCAGCGTCCACGCCGACCGGTTGACCCTCCCCCAGGCCGCGCTGCTGGCCGGCATCGTGCAGTCCCCCAGCGGCTACGACCCGCTGATCGACGCGCAGGCCGCCCTGGTCCGCCGCAATGTGGTGCTGGCCGCGATGGCCAAGTACGGGTCGATCACCGCGGTGCAGGCCGTACAGGCGAAGGCCGCGCCGCTGGGGCTCAAGGTGAGTCGCCCCAGGGAGGGCTGCATCACCGCCGGCAACGGCGAGCAGTTCTTCTGCGACTACGTCGAACACCTCTTCCTCGCCGACCCGGCCTTCGGCAGGACCGTCGAGGCCCGGCAGGCGCTGTGGGACCGCGGCGGCCTCAGCATCCACACCACGCTGGACCCCAGGGCCCAACGGGCCCTGGAGAACTCGGTCAGCTCCCACGTCGACCCCGGCGACAAGGCCGCCACCGCGATGACCATCGTCCAGCCGGGCACCGGCGCCATCGTCGCCATGGGCCAGAGCCGCCCCTACGGCGACGGCAACAGCCCCGCGGTCACCACGCTGAACTACAACGTGGACCGCTCCATGGGCGGGGGCGGCGGTTTCCCGACCGGCTCGACCGTCAAGCCGATCACCGCGGCCGCCGCGCTGGAGAACGGCATCGGCATGGACCAGACCTACCCCGCCCCGTACCAGGAGCCCTACCCGGCCATGAAGGACTGTCAGGGCAACCGGCTCCCCGAGTCCGACAACCCGCCGAACCAGAACGACTCCCCCTCCCTGGTCGGTCCGTTCGCCATGCCCGAGGCCATGGCCAAGTCGGTCAACACCTACTTCGTGCCGCTGGAGAAGGACGCCGGGCTCTGCAACGTCGTCCAGATGATGGCCAAGCTGGGCATCACCAGCCAGGCCACCTACTCCCCCGGTACCACCACCCTGGCCCCCATCGCCCAGGTGCAGTCGCTGACCCTGGGCACCAACAGCCTGACCCCGCTGGAGATGGCCGACGTGTACGCCACCTTCGCCGCCCGGGGCGTCTACTGCTCCCCCACCGCGATCACCGCGGTCACCGACGTGAACCACAAGAGCCTGCCGGTGCCCTCCGCCAACTGCCACCCGGTGATGCAGCAGAGCACCGCCGACGCCATCACCACCATGCTCAAGGGCGTGGTCGAGGACGGCACCGGCGCGGCCGACGGCTTCACCGACGGCCGCCGCTCCTTCCACACGGTGCCTCTGCCGGGGTCCTCCTCGAACGGTCCCTGACGTGAGGGGTCGTCAGCTTCCGAGCGCGACCTCGACGATCTTGATGATGACCAGCACCATCGCCACCGCGAGGTAGGCACGCAGCGCACCCATGCCGATCTTGCGGCCGGTGGCCATCACCGGCCTGGTGAGGGTCTCCCGCGGCGGCATCCGCCAGGAGTCGCGGCCGGTCCGGTCCACGGGGTCCGCCGTCGCGGCAGTGCGGCGGCGGGCGAGGGCGTAGCCGGCGGCGAGCAGGCCCGCCGCGCCGCAGCCGACCATGATGTCCAGGATCGCGTTCGCGGTGATGCGCGGGAACAGCACCGAGGCGGTCAGGATCACCGACAGGGTGACCAGGACTCCGACCACCGCGGCGGTGAAGGCGTTGGTCCTGGCGCCGTTCACCCACGGACCGAGGACCTCCCGGTCGTTGCAGAGCAGCAGCAGGAACACCGAGGCGGACGGCAGCAGCACCCCGGCCAGGGTCTGCACGCCCTCGGTGAGCAGCCCCAGCGGGGAGCCGGGGATCAGCACGATGGTGGCGGCCAGGGCGACCAGGGCCGCGTAGACGGCGTAGAAGCCCTTGGCACCCTTGACCCCGCGGTGCAGCGAGTGCTTGATGCCGAAGACGTCGCCGATGGCGTAGGCGGTGGACAGCGAGACGGCGAAGGCGCCGATGATCGAGGCGTCCAGCAGCGCGATCGCGAACAGCACCCCGGCGACCCGGCCCGCGTGGGCGGCGATGCCGTGGGCGACGCCCGCGGTGTCGGTGAACCCGCCCGCGGCGCCGGTGTGGGCGAAGGCGGCGGCGCAGGCGCCCATCAGCGCGGTGGCTCCGACGATCACCACGACGATGCCCAGGACCAGGTCCGCCTTCTCGTAGCGCATGAAGCGCGGGGTGATCCGCTTGTCGATGACGTAGGACTGCTGGAAGAACAGCTGCCAGGGCGCCACGGTGGTGCCCACGATGCCGATGATCAGCAGCATCACCGTGGCCAGCTGGCCGCTGCCGCCCGGCAGGCCGGGCACCACCAGGTCGTGCGCCAGCTGGGAGGCGGCCGGGTGGACCATGAAGGAGATCGGGACCAGCAGCAGCGATCCGGCGCACAGAGCCATCGCGATCCGCTCGAACCGGCGGAAGGAGCCGGTGAAGGCCGAGGCGACGATGATCGCCGCGGCGAGCAGCACCGAGGCAGCCTTGGGCAGCCCCAGGTACCCGGCGGCCAGGGTGATCCCGATGAACTCGGTGACCAGGGTCAGCGCGTTGAGGACGAACAGGTCGATCACCGAGAAGGCGCCCCAGAACCGGCCGAAGCGCTCCAGGATCAGCCGGGCGTGTCCGACGCCGGTGACCGCGCCGAGCCGCAGCACCATCTCCTGGTTGACGTAGAGCACCGGGACCAGCAGGAGCAGGGTCCACAGCAGGTGGGTGCCGTAGTCCTGGCCGGCCTGGCCGTAGGTGGCGAAGGCTCCGGCGTCGTTGTCGCCGACCATGACGATCAGTCCGGGGCCGGCGATCGCCAGCAGGGTCTTGACCTTGGCGGACAGGCCGCGGCGGGCGCCGTGGTCGTCCAGCCGGATGGTGCCCAGGGCGCCCTGGATGTCGCCCAGGTGCGCATCGTCCAGGACGGCGGCGCGGGTGGTGGTGTCGGCGGTGGTGGTCATGGTGGACCCCTCCCTGGCCCCGGTGGGGGCCGTGTGGAGGGCATGCGGCAGCCGCGGTCCGGCCCGGGGCCCGGGTGGGCGGGGTCGACCGGTCGCCGTGCGGGTCGCACGGAGCGGGGGCTGGTTACCGCATGCCGGAGGAAGACGGGCTCGGGCATGGGTGCTGGGGCCGTTTGTGGCCCGGACTACTGCAGCTGCTGTCCATGTCGCTCGCCTCCCTCCGGTCGTGGCGCTCCTTGGCGCCGTGCGGCAGGGGGAACGCCGGGATCCAGGCACGGACCACCGGCACACCCCAACTCGTCAGAGCTTTGGCACCCCACGGCGTAGCGCGGGCGCCTGTGTCAACCGGCCCGTCTGCGCAGCCACTTGGCCTCAACCCTTAGGTCGGGAAGAGGTGTCCTGATCCGGAGCGTCTCTCGACGGGTGGGATCAGTGGCCTGTGTCCGTGGAGACGCCTCACCGAACGAGGTGTCTCATCGATCGTTTCCCACCTTAGCCCTCCGGGCAGCGGCGCCCGACCGGTTTTCGCGACCGGGGCCGTGCCCTTACCCGCTTCTCACCAGCGGTTGCGCGGCCCAGGGGGTGCGGTTCAGCCGCGTTTGCGGGCGACGCCGCCGTGCATGTGCACATGCTCGTCGGGGACGGCCGCCGACTGCGCGTCGGGGTGCCAGCGGTGCACCAGGCAGACGCCCGGGTCCACCAGTTCCAGATCGCCGAAGAGCAGCTCGACCTCGGCCCGGTCGCGGATCCGCTCCGGGATGCCCCGGGCCGCGTAGGCGTCGATGCCCCGGGTCACCTCCTCGGGGGCGCTGTCGGCGGTGACCGTGGACAGCGCCAGGAAGCTGCCGGGCGCCAGGTGCTTCATCAGCCCGTCGATGATGGCGTGCGCCTCGTCCTCGTCGGTGACGAACTGCAGCACCGCGATCAGGCTCAGTGCGACCGGGCGGTCCAGGTCCAGGGTGGCGCGCAGGTTCGGGGCGTTCAGGATGGCCTGCGGATCGTGCAGGTCCGCGTCGATGTAGGTGGTCCTGCCCTCGGGCGCGCTGGTGAGCAGGGCGCGGGCGTGCACCAGCACCATCGGGTCGTTGTCGACGTAGACGACCCGCGCGGCGGGGTCCACGGACTGGGCGACCTCGTGCAGGTTGGGCGAGGTGGGCAGGCCTGTGCCGATGTCCAGGAACTGGCGGATGCCCTGCTCCTCGGCGAGGTACCGGGTCACCCGCTGCATGAAGCTGCGGTTGGCCCGCATCGAGGCGGGGAGGTTCGGCCAGACGGCGGCGATCTCCAGGGAGGCCTCGCGGTCCACCGGGAAGTTGTCCTTGCCGCCGAGCAGGAAGTCGTAGATCCGGGCGGGGTGGGGCACGTCCGTGCGCAGCTCGACCGAAGGTGTGTCGTCGTCCCCGGGCTTCATCCAGCCCAACTTGTCAGCCACGGGCACACCCTACTCGCTCGAACGCCCGTCCGGTGATCATTTGCAGGGTAACCGGAGGCCCGTCCGCCGGGTGGTCCGGGTCCAGGTTTGACCGCGGGCACCGCCCCGGCGACAGTTGGAGACGACCGCCCGTGGCGACCGCCGCGGGCCGGCCGGTCAGGGGGTTGACCGGCACCGAGGACACAGAGGGAGAAGCCATGGCTGGCAACACGCAGAAGGCCGTTCTGGCCGGTGGTTGCTTCTGGGGCATGCAGGACCTGATCCGCAAGCAGCCGGGCGTGACCGAGACCCGGGTGGGGTACTCCGGCGGGGACACCCCCAACGCCACCTACCGCAACCACGGGTCGCACGCCGAGTCGATCGAGATCCAGTTCGACCCCGAGCGGACCAGCTACCGCGACATCCTGGAGTTCTTCTTCCAGATCCACGACCCGACCACGGTGGACCGGCAGGGCAACGACATCGGCGCAAGCTACCGGTCGGCCATCTTCTACGCCGACGAGGAGCAGCACCGGGTCGCCCTGGACACCATCGCCGACGTCGAGGCGAGCGGCCTGTGGCCGGGCAAGGTCGTCACCGAGGTCGAGCCGCTGGGGGACTTCTGGGAGGCCGAGCCGGAGCACCAGGACTACCTGGAGCGCTACCCCAACGGCTACACCTGCCACTTCCCGCGGCCGGGCTGGAAGCTGCCGCGCCGGTAGCCGCCGCAGTAGGCCGCAGGCCTACGCTGGGGGTGAAGGCCTCGCCCTGTCGACGAGGCCTTCACCCCTACTGCCATATGGGCTGAGCGGGCTCAGACGGCGGCGGCGAGGGCGTCGAACTCGGCGTCGGTCAGCTCCAGCGTCGCCCCCAGGACGTTCTCCTCCAGGTGCGCCACGGACGAGGTGCCGGGGATGGGCAGGACGGCCGGGGAGCGGCGCAGCAGCCAGGCCAGCGCCAGCTGGGCCGGGGTGGCGCCGCGATCGGCGGCAATGCGGGCGAGCGGGCTGTCCGGGCCCAGCAGGCCGCCGGTGGCCAGCGGGAACCAGGGGATGAACGCGACGCCGTTGGCCTCCGCGTAGTCCAGGACGTCCTCGGAGGCCCGGTCGGCCAGGTTGAAGCGGTTCTGCACCGAGACGATCGGCGCCGTCCGGCCGGCCTCCTTGATCTCCGCCACCGAGACCTCGCTCAGCCCGATGTGCCGGATCTTGCCCTCGGCCTGCAGCGCGGCCAGTTCGCCGATCTGCTCCGCGAGCGGGACCTTGGGGTCGATCCGGTGCAGCTGCAGCAGGTCGATCCGCTCCAGGCCCAGGTTGCGCAGGCTGAGCTCCACCTGCTGGCGCAGGTACTCGGGGCGGCCCACCGCGGTCCAGCGGCCCGGGCCCTGCCGGGTGAATCCGGCCTTGGTCGCGATGACCAGATCGTCCTGGTAGGGGTGCAGCGCCTGCTTCAGCAGCAGGTCGGCCGTGAACGGCCCGTAGGCGTCGGCGGTGTCGATGAAGGTGACGCCCAGCTCGACCGCGCGGCGCAGCACCCGCAGTGCCTCGGCCGGGTCGGCGGGGTCCCCCCAGACGCCGGGGCCGGTCAGCTGCATGGTGCCGTACCCCAGCCGGGCGACGGGCAGGTCGCCGCCGAGGAGATAGCTTCCGGAAGCGCGAACCGGCTGGTCGGTGATGCCAGGCATGCTGGGTCCTCCTGAAGGTGGGGTGCTCTGGAGTGGGCCAACCTGGATCACCGGGACGCTATTCCCCCGGATTCCCCCCGGCGCGGGTAACGGCGGAGACACGATACGGAAGGGATCATGGGGATGTCGTGTACGAGCCGTGGCTGATTCAACTACCTTGCTCCCCAGTAGCGTTGCGGGATCGGGGGACTCATGGGCGACCGTTCAGCCGTGGCCGTGCTCGTGCGGGAGGACTCCGGCACTGCGGAGATCCTGCTCTCCGGGTGCGTCGACCGGAGCACCGACGCGCTGCTCGACCAGGCCCTCGAACCGCTGCTGGTCGACCCCCTGGTGCGGCGCATCGACGTCGACGTCGCCCTGGTGGACTCCTGCGAGTGCGGCGGGCTGACCGTCTTCATCCGGGCGCAGCACCTGGCCGCCGACTTCGGCGTCCCGTTGCGCCTGGTCCAGGCACGGCCGCTGCTGCTGCGGGTGCTGAAGGCCACCGGCCTGTCCCGGCTGCTGACGGCAGCGTAGCGGCGAGCGCGGCGGCAACCGTGGCGGATGTTCCGCAGCGCAGTCCCCGGGCTGCACAATACGGAGCGTGAAAACACCAGATGAGGCCACGTCCTCCGAGGAGGACCACGGCCGGGCCGGCGGCCGCAGGCCCCGTGGACGCGGCGTGATCCGCACCCGCAAGGCCGTCGTGACCACCACCATGGCGCTGGCCGGGCTGGCCGTGTCCACGTACTACGGGGGCGTGCTCGGCGACCAGTCCTCGCACCACTCGCTGGCGGACCGCACCATTGCCGCGGCCAGTGCGCTGGTCTTCCTGGTCTTCGCCCTGATCGCGGTCCGCGGGGCCACCCAGGACCTGGTCGCGCTGGTGCCGCAGAGTTTCGGGGACTCGCGGGTGACCACGCTGCGGATGCTGTGCCTGCTGACCGGCTACGCGCTGGTGGTCCTCGGTGCACTAAGCCTGCTGCACGTGCCGTGGAGCCGGCTGATCCTGGGCGGGGCGCTGACCGGGGTCATCGTCGGCATCGCGGCCCAGCCGGTGCTGGGCAACATCTTCGCGGGACTGGTGCTGCTGACCGCGCGCCCGTTCCACGTCGGCCAGGACGTGACGATCCAGTCCGGCGCCCTCGGCGGCCGGATCCAGGGCCATGTCACCGACATGACCCTGCTCTTCGTGCAGCTCCGCACCCCCGAAGGGCCGGTCCTGCTGCCCAACAACGCGGTCCTGAGCGCCGCCATCGCGCCCGGAATGGGCGGCGCCACGGCGCTGCCGGCCGCACCACCGGTCACGTCCCCGGCTGCTCCCACCGCGGGTCCGGTTCCTCCGGCGCCGGGGCAACCCGGCTGACCGCCGGCCGGGCGCGCCGCCCCACGGGGTGGGGTGCGGCGCGCCCGGACCCGGGCTACTCGTCCGCCGGGCCCGGATCGGTCCTGTCCGGGTTGCTGGGGCCACGGTCCCGGCGGCTGTGGAGCAGCAGCAGCGCTCCGGCCGCCAGGACCGCCAGACCGCCCGGGAGCATCAGCAGCGTCCCGATACCGGTCGGCGCCAGGTGCGCGTGCACCGGTCCGAGCGGTCGCGGGGCCATCGGGGCCGGTTCTGCCTCGGTGCGGGTGGGGGCGGGCGTCGGGGCGCCGGGCTCGCCCATCGTGACCGTGGGCGAGGGCATCGGTGTGGGCCGGTCGACCGGGACGTCGACGGTGCAGGGCAGCAGGGCGCGGGTGGTGGCGGCGCGGGTGGAGGCGGCGCAGCTGGTGCCGGGGATGCTGCCGGTGACGGCGTTGTGCAGCACCCCGTCACCGCGGTCCGGGTCGTGGACCGTCACCGAGTACCGGACCGTGGCCTCGGCGCCGGCCGCCAGGTCCCCGCTCCAGTACAGCGTCTTCTTCACCGGCGTGACGGTGCCGGTCGTCGCCGTGGCGTCGCCGTTGTAGTCGGCGTCGTCCAGCACCCCGCTCAGGTCGTCGGTGAAGTCGGCTGGGCTTACCGGGATGCTGCCGACGTTGCTGATCCTGACCGTGTAGTGCACCGTGCCGCCCGGCTCGGTCCGCTGCGGCTCGGCCGTCTTGGTGATCTCCAGCTCAGGGGTCAGCCGCACCACGTCCACCGAGGCGGAGGACTCGTTGGAGACCACGTTCGAACCGCCCGGGTTGGTCGCGTCGGCGGTGGCGGTGTTGGTGAACACGCCGGTGAAGGAGTCGTCGACGGTGATCACATGGGTGCCGGTGCACACCATGGACGCGGTCGGGCTGCCCATGGGGCCCAGCGTGGAGCGCGGACAGGTGGCGTCGATGATCTTCGGGTCGCTGATGGTCACCCCGTCCAGCTCGGTGCTGCCGGTGTTGGTGACCAGGAAGTTGTAGCTGACGGTGTCGCCCACCTTGCGGGTCGCCCCGCGCTGCCCGCGCAGGTCGGTGGCCACGGTCTTGACCAGGTTCAGGGTGCTCAGCGGGTCGACCGAGGACGCGACGACGTTGCGGATCAGATGGGTGTCGATCAGACCTCCGGTCGAGCCGGAGAAGCCGAACTTGTAGGTCTTGGGTGCGTCGTCCTTCATCTGGTAGGACAGCACCCGCTGGTAGCCGTTGCCGTCGTTGAAGTCGATGTCCACGGTGACCAGCGGCCGGGGATCGGGGCTGACGGTCAGTCGGACCCGCCGCGCAGCCCCGTCGGGAACCGTGGCGCTGGACCTGAGGCTGCCGGGCAGGGTGGTGACGAAGCCCGAGGGCTTGGAGGCGTCCGCGGTCATCGTCGAGGCCAGGAAGCAGTAGCCGTCGAGGTCCTCGCCCGGTCCACGGAGCGTCACCGAGTCGGTGACCTGGTAGTCGCTGATCACCGGGGACTTCGAGGCGGCGGGGCAGTTCCTGCCGCGGTTCTCGCCGTCGTTGGCGAAGTTGCCGTAGGCGTCCAGGCCGATGCCCAGGTAGCCGCCGTGCACCCCGGGTTCCAGGTTGCGCTGCGCGTATCCCAGCGAGCCACCGTCCGCGCCCGCCTCGGTGAGGTCCACGGCGCCGTCCACCAGGAAGAAGCCGATGCCGTCGGCCCCGTTGCCGCCGTACTGGTACTGGTCGAAGACCACCTGCAGGCCGCCGTTGCCGGGCAGCGGCCGGTTGTAGAGCAGGCCGCCGACGCGGTAGTAGCCGCCGTCGGTGAGCTGGAGCCAGCCGGGGGTGACGCCGGGGGTCGGCACGTTCGGGGCGGTCTGGTCGGCGGCGGTGCACGGCCCGGTCGTGGACTCCCCCGCCGGCGGCGTCGTGGCGGCGCCGGTCAGGCACACGGTGTCCAGCGGCATGAAGCCCGGGTCGGCGATGGAGGAGCCCTGGAAGGTCTCGTTGAGCAGCACCGAGCCGCCGGCCCGGTGCCGCTCCGCCCAGGGGGAAGCACTGGCCGGCACGGTTGCGGAGCCGCAGAGGGCGACGAGGGCGAGGCCGGCGACGGTGGCGCTCAGCACTGACGCACGGCTGCCGCACCGGGTCCGACGGGTCTGGATGGTCACTTTCTGACGCTACGTCACTAAATGCCCGCAGACTGCCGCCCCGGCCGTGGACACGCAGAGAGCTCCACTCCGACGGCCCCGCGGTCAGCTGTTCGAGCCGGGGCCGGGGTTGTTCCCTGGGGTGCTGCCGGCTCGCCGCAGGGCGATCAGGGCGATGTCGTCCTCCGGCGGCCCGTCGAGATGGGCTTCCAGATCCCGCCGGAGCGCGTCCAGGAAGAGCCGTGGCGCTGCGGCGCTCCACCGTTCGGCGCGTTCCGGCAACGGGTAGAAGGCCCCCGTCCGGTCCCGGGACTCGATCAGCCCGTCCGTGTAGAGCAGCAGCAGCTCGCCCGGTCCGAAGCGGAAGGTGGCGATCTCGTAGGGGGTGTTCGCCAGGGCGCCCAGGCCCAGCGGCGGGGAGGACTGGTCGTCGACCAGCTGGGTGGGGTGTTCCCGGCCCAGCAGCAGCGGGGGCGGGTGCCCGCAGTTGATCAGGTGGACCACCTGCTCGTCGTCGGGGATGTCGACGACGACAGCGGTGATGAAGCGCTCGCCGACGTCTCCCTCGGCCTCGGTGAACTGTCCCAGGCCCCAGCAGACGCTGCCTTCCAGGTAGGAGACCAGCTCCGGGAGCGGGGCCTCGCGGTGGGCCGCCGCCCGGAAGGCCCCCAGCAGCATCGCGGTGGCGTCCAGCGTGGTCAGTCCCTTGCCGCGGACGTCGCCGATGATCAGGCGGGTGCCGGTGGCCGTGCGGGCCAGCGCGAAGAGGTCCCCGCCGATCCTGGTGCCCGCCTCGGCGGCGTGGTACCAGGACGCGATGCGCAGCGGGCCGGCCGTCTCCGGGATCGGCGGCAGCAGCACCCGCTGGGTCGCCTCGGAGACGTACCGGGCCCGGGAGAGCTCGCCGAGGTGGTGCTCCCGCAGCCGGCAGAAGACCGTCAGCAGCGCCGAGAGCGCGACCATGGAGCCGATCTGGACGATCAGGTTCTCGGTGCCCAGCACCCCCCGGGCCAGCCCGATGCACACCAGAGTGAGCACGGCTAGCAGTCCGATGAACCCGGTCAGCCGCGGGCCGCCGAACGAGGCGGTGAACGCCGGCGCGACCACCAGCAGCGGCCCCAGGTGGACGTCGGGCGGCGACAGCACGTCCGCGAGGGCGATCACCGCCATCACCGCCAGCGCGATCGCCACCAGGCCCGCTCGCGACCGCCACGAGCGCCACCCCACGAACCACTCCGGCGCGTCCATCCCCCCTGCATACCGCCGTTGCGGCCACCCCGCACGCCGGAGGCCGCGCGGCGCCGGGGATCGGGGCCGGTCAGGGCTCAGTAGCGGGCGACGCCTGCGTAGATGCCCAGCCGCTCGGCGTCCGCGGCCAGCGGCCCGTCCGGACGCCAGAACGGCGCGAGCACGAGGCCCGGCTCCAGCAGTTCCCCGCCCCCGAAGAACCGCTCGACCTCCTGGCGCGGCCGCAGGTGCAGATGGGCCGCGGCCTGGTCGTAGGACTGCTCGGCGCGCTGCGCCAGGTCCTGCGGCAGGGTGTCCCCGGTGCCGTGGGTCAGGATCAGGTAGCTGCCGCCGGGGAGGGCCTCCAGCAGGCGCTTGACGATGCCCTGCGGGTCCTGGTCGCCACCGATGAAGTGCAGCACCGCGACCAGCATCAGCGCCACCGGGCGGCTGAAGTCGAGCAGGTCGCGGACGCCGGGCGCGGCGAGGATCGCCTCGGGGTCGCGCAGGTCGGCCTGGGTCACCGTGGTCGCCCCGTGGCCGGACCCGCTCATCAGCGCCCGGGCGTGGGTGAGCACGATCGGGTCGTTGTCGACGTAGGCGACCCGGGCGGAGGCGTCGGCCCGCTGGGCCACCAGGGGGCACCCCCGGACGGAGTCTGGGGGAGGGTGTTCCCGGCGGCGGGGATGCCGGTGCCTATGTCCAGGAACTGGCTGACGCCCAGGGCCGACACGGTGCGCACCGCGCGGCCCAGGAAGGCCCGGTTCGCCCGCGCCGCGTTCACCACGTGCGGGGTCATCGTCGCCAGCTGCTCGGCGACGGCGCGGTCCGAGGCGAAGTTGTCCTTGCCGCCCAGCCACACGTCGTAGACCCGGGCGGGGTGCGCGACCTCGGGGTGCAGATCCGCCGACGGCGCCCGCTCGTCGGTCCCCTGCATCCAGGTCCTATCCTCCGTCACGAACCCCTCCTGCTGCTGTACGCACCCGCCCCGGCGTCCGCGACGATACCGCATCCGCCAAGCCGCAGCTCAGAGTTGACGCCGCGCCCGCTCAGTCGAAGGCGGTGTCCCGGGCGGTCTTCTCCCAGGCCGTCACCTCGGCGCGGACGGCGTCGAGGTGGCCGAGGACCGCGTCGACGCCGTCGTTGCCCAGCGGCAGGTGCAGCGGGGTGTTCTCGGCGGCGAGGGCCGTCAGGATCGCGGCGGCCGCCTTGGCCGGGTCGCCGGGCTGGGCGCCGTCCCCGGCCGCGGCCATGGCGCGGGTCGGGCCGACGGTGGCGGCGTAGTCGTCGATCTCCGCGCTGACGCTGCGGTTGCCCATCAGGCCGGTGCGGAACGCCCCGGGCTCGACCACCAGCACCTTGATGCCCAGCGGTGCGACCTCGTCCAGCAGCGCCTCGGAGAAGCCCTCCAGGGCGAACTTGGTGGCGCTGTAGGCGGAGAACCCGGCGAAGGACATCTGCCCGCCCATGCTGCTGAGCTGCACGATCGCCCCGGAGCGGCGCTGCCGCATGGACGGGAGCACCGCCCGCACCAGGGCCGCGGGGCCGAACACGTGCACCTCGAACAGCGCGCGCAGTTCCGCGTCGGTGGTCTCCTCGGCCGCCCCGACATGGGTCCGGCCCGCGTTGTTGACGAGCACGTCGATCCGGCCGTGACGGGCGGTCACATCCGCGACCACCGCGTCGACGGCGGCCAGGTCGGTGACGTCCAGCCGGACCGCCTCGACCTGGTCGGGGTGCGCCGCCACCAGGTCGGCCAGCGTCTCGGTGCGCCGGGCCGCGGCGACCACGACATCGCCCGCCGCCACCGCCGCCTCGGTGAGCGCCCGGCCGAAGCCGCTGTTGGCGCCGGTGATCAGCCATACCTTGCTCATCGCTACTCCGTGGGTCCGTGGTGTTCGCTCTGTTGGTCCCCAGCCTGCTCCGGTCGGGTCTCGCGCGTCCAAGACCTTCCGTGATAACCATGGGCTATGGATGTGCACAGCCGGGATCTCCGCTACTTCGTCGCGGTGGCACAGGAGTTGCACTTCACCCGGGCGGCCGAGGCGCTGTTCGTCTCGCAGCCGGCGCTGAGCAAGCAGATCCGGATGCTGGAGCGGACCCTGGGCGCGCCGCTGTTCGAGCGGGACCGTCGCGAGGTGCGGCTGACCGCCGTCGGCGCGGCGCTGCTGCCGCACGCCCGGCGGGTGCTGGAGCAGTGGGAGCAGGCCGTGCACGCGGTGGCTGCGGCCCGGGCCGCCCTGGACGGCCGGCTGGTGGTCGGGATGAGCACCGGCCCGGGGCGCGGCGGGATGCTGCCGGCGATCCGCTCCCGCCTCACCGCCGAGTACCCGGACGCGCAGCTGGTGCTCCGTCAGGTCGACTGGGCCGACCCCAGCGCGGGGCTGGTCGACGGCTCCAGCGACGTGGCGTTCCTGTGGCTGCCGCAGCCCGAGGCGCGGCGGCTGCGCTGGCTGGTGGTGGCCGAGGAGCCGCGGCTGGTGGCGCTGCCGGAGACGCACCGGCTGGCCGGGTGCGAGGTGGTGGAGTTCGCCGAGCTGCTGGACGAGCCGTTCCTGGCGCTGCCGGGCAGTGCCGGGGTGCTGCGCGACTACTGGCTGGCCGTGGACCAGCGCGGCGGCCGGGAGCCGCTGGTCGGCGCCGAGATCAGCGGGGTCGACGAGACCTACGAGGCGCTGGTGGGCGGGCAGGGCGTGTGCCTGCTGGGCGCCGGGAACGCCCCGCTGCTGACCCGGGGCGGTGTGGTCACCCGTCCGGTCCGCGGGCTGTCGCCGTCGCGGTTCGCGCTGGCCTGGCGCGCCGACGACACCCGTCCGCTGGTGCACGCCTTCGCCCGGGCCGCCCAGGCGGCGGGCTGCCGCCCGCCCGCCGCCTGAACCTCGCCGACCGATCAGGGAGTCAGCTCGGCGACCCGGGTGAAGGCACCGTCCTGGTCGGAGGTCACCACGACGCGTACCTGAGTGGTCGTCACCTCCCCGGCGAAGGGGATCCAGCGGTACAGGGCCGTGTTGCCGGACACGTCGGCCTGGGTCACCCACTGCGAGCCGTCCCAGGTCTGGACGGTGAAGGCGGTCGGGACGCCGTCCGGGTTCGAGGCGAACCCCACTCCGTGCAACGGCACGGGGGTGGGAGCGGTGACCGTCAGGGTGTCGGGGAACTGGCCCTGGGTGTCGTCGTTCCAGAAGGTCGTCAGGTCGCCGTCGATCGCGTTGGAGGCGAGGTAGGTGCGGGTCGCGCCGTTGACGACGTTGGGTGCGTGCTCACTGGACGCGCTCGCGCTGGTTCCGGCCGGCCAGCGGCCGAAGACCTGCAGGTGCACCGGGGCCGTCGCGACGGTCCCGTCGGGCGTACGGACCTTCACCGTCACCGGGTAGACCCCGCCGGCGACGTCGGCTGGGACGGTGATCCGCAGCGTGCTGCGGACCTCGGTGGTGGCCGGGGTGAGCGGAATCTGCGCCGGTGTCGCCGTGGCCGTCCAGCCGGCGGGCACGGTGGCGCTGACCGATACCGGGCCGGTGCCGGTGGAGCGGCCCTCGACCACGGCGGTGACGTCGCCGCCGGTACCCGCGGTGATCGGCGCCGGCTGGCTCGCCGTGACCGCCAGGCGGGTGACGGTGGTCCGCGGCGGGGTCACCGTGAAGGTGTAGTCGCCGGAGCCCGCGGTGAGGGTGAGCTGCTGGTCGTCCGCCCGGCCGACGGCCAGACCGGGATCGGCCTGGGCGCGGTGCCCAGCCGCGTACACGGTCCGGTCGCCCTCGCTGACCGTGGACTGCGCGCCGCCGAGCAGCGGCAGCCGGATGGTCGCCGTGCTGCCGACGGGTACCACCGCGTGGTAGGTCAGCGTGGAGCCCTCGCGCTGCCAGGAACTGACGACGGTTCCGCGTGCCGTCCGCTGCTGGGCCGAGGCGGAGGTCAGGTCACCGACGACGCCGGGGGCGAGGGTGAGGCTGCTGTACCCCGATCCGGTGCTGCCGGGCTGGATCCCGGCCAGCTGCTGGTAGAACCACTGGCCGATGGAGCCGCCCAGTCCGATGTGGTCCTTGGAGGAGGTCCCGTCCGGCGCGGAGGAGTCGACCCACTTCTCCCAGATCGTGCCCGGGCCCTGGCTGAGCATGTAGCCGAAGCTGGGGTAGTCGGTGCGCTCGGCCACCGCCAGCGCGACGTCGTTGCGCCCGTAGGCGCCGAGGGCCTGGAACACCAGGGTGGTGCCGACGAACCCGGTGGTGAGGTGGTCGTCGTGGGCGGCGATGTCCTGCACCAGGCGGTCCGCGGTGGCCTGCTCGCGGCCGGCCGGGACGATGCCCAGCACCAGCGGCATCGCGTAGGAGAGCTGGGTGCCGGTGCCGTACACGCCGGTGGCGGGGTCGAAGAAGCGCTTGGTGAAGCCGGCGGCGATCCGGGTGGCCAGGGCGCCGTACTCGGCCGCGTCGGCCCGGTTGCCGACGACGGCCGCCATCCTGGCGAGCAGTTGTGCGTCCAGGTAGTAGAAGCCGGTCTGGAAGTAGTCGTGCGGGGTGCTGACGGTGGCGACCCAGTCGTCGCCCCAGGAGGTCGGCGCGTTGACCACGATGTGGTCGGCGTCGCTGATGGTGCCCAGGTAGTCGACCCACGCCTTCACGTGCTGGTAGTTGGCGGTGATGGGCTGCTTGCTGCCGTACTGGGTGTACGTGTCCCAGATGATCTGCGGGTAGGCCGTGCCCCAGGCCGGGTCGGTGGCCCAGCCGGTGCTGCCGTTGGTGGGGGCGACCGAGGGGATGCTGCCGTCGGGGTTGAGGCTGGTGACCACGTCGCCCAGCCACTTGGCGTAGAAGGACTGCATGTCGTAGTTGGCCATGGCCTCCACGTCGGAGTCCGCGGCGTCGCCGAGCCAGCCGTGCTTCTCGCGGGTGGGGCAGTCCAGCGGGATCGACTGCAGGTCGTTGAGCTGGGTCTGGGCCACCGCGCCCTGGATGGAGTTCAGCAGCGCGTCGGACGAGGTGAAGGTGCCGGTGGTGGCCACGTCGGTGTGCACTTCCTGGGCGGTGACGGTGACGGCGGCACCGTCCGGGAGGCCGGTCAGTTCGGCGTAGCGGAACCCGGAGTAGTTGAACCGCGGTGCGTAGGTCTCGGCGCCGGAACCGGCGAAGGTGTAGTGGTCGGTCTGCCGTGGCGGGTCGCCCGCGGAGAAGCTGATGTTGGAGGTGGTCACCTGGCCGGTCGGGTCGAGGATCTCGCCCTTCTTGATGTCCACCGTGGTTCCGGCGGGCTGGGTCGCGGTGACGGTCACCCAGCCGGTGATGTTCTGGCCGAAGTCGTACACCCGTTGGCCTGCCGCGGGCCGGGTCTCCTGCACCGGGGTGAGGGTCTTGACGATCTCGGTGGGCGGGGTGGTGTCGGCCTGCAGCCGGGTGAGCGCGGAGTAGCCGACCGCCGGACGGGCGCCGTAGACGCCGAGTTCGGCCAGCCGGAAGGTGCAGCTGCTGCCGATGCAGCGCAGCCTGGTGGCGGTGACCCGGACGTAGCGGCCGGTGGCCCGGGTGTCGAGGACCACCGGTGCGGTACCGGGCGACGGCTGGTCGGCGCCGGTGCGGTCGGCGACCGTGGTCGCGGTGGCGAAGGTCGGGTCGTCGCTGACCTGGACCAGGTAGCGCACCGGGAATCCGGCGGCGGGGAAGTCGCCTGCCGGGTCGTTGGTCGGCCGGGCGGGGAACAGCCGGATCTGCCGGACGTCCTGGTCCGTGCCGAGGTCCGTCTGCACCCACTTGGTGGTGTCGGCGGTGGACTCGATGGCCGAGTGGTAGCCCTGGGAGGTGTCGGTGGAGCCGTCGACGCCGTCGGTGAGTGCGGCCGGCGACCAGCCGCAGCAGCTGGTGGTGTCCAGTGCGGTGACCGGCCTGCCCTGGGCCAGGCTCAGCGGGTGCGAGGCCGGTGCGACCGCGTGCGCCAGGGGCCAGGCGCTGTCGTCCAGTCCCGCGGTGTCCCAGCCGGTGACGGCCTTGCGGGCGTCGTAGGTCTCCCCGTAGTAGAAGTCGTCCCCGGTCACCGGTCCTGCGGTGGTCCGCCAGCCGGGTCCGGTGCCGAAGGTGGCCTTGGTTCCGTCGCTGTAGGTCAGGTCCAGTTGGGCCACGAAGGTGGGTTGGCCGCTGAACTGTCCCTTGCCCGCCATGAAGGCCAGCGCGTTGGCTCCCTGGTGCAGCAGGGAGGTGACGTCGAGGTCCCGGTACAGGACCCTGGAGGAGTAGTCGGTGACGGAGGAGTCGAGGACCTCGGACGGTTCGACCCGCGCGCCGTTCAGGTGCGGCTCCACCAGCCCCTGGGCGGCGAAGTACAGGCGGGCCCGGGCGACCGGCGCGGTGACCGTGAAGTCGCCGCGGACCAGGGCTCCGTCGCCGGCCTGCAGCCACCAGGCCGACCAGTCCGCGGCGTCGAGCAGCCCGGTGTCGAAGGCTGCCGGCGCCGACCAGGGCGAGGCCTGGCCCTGGCGGTTCCAGGTCCGCACCGACCAGGTGTAGCTGCGGTCGGCGGCCAGGGCGGGTCCTGCGTAGGCGACGTCGGTGGAGTTCTGCGAGGCGGTCCGGCCCGAGTCCCACAGGCGCGTCGAGCCGGTGCCCACGCGGATCTGGTAGCCGGTCTGGCTCTGCGCCCGTGCGCTGTCGTGCAGGACCCAGGAGAGGGTCGGCCGGGCCTCACCGACCGGCAGTCCGGGGCCCTGGCCGTCGACCTTGAGGTCGGTCGGGGCCTGGGCGCTGCCGGTGGCGCCCGGCGGGTGCTGGGTGGCGGCGGAGGCGAGTGCGGGCATCGCGGTGGGTACGGACAGCACCGCGGCGATGATCGTGGTGACGATCGCGGCGGTCGTGGTCCGGCGCGGACGCCGGCCGCTGCGGATTGCGGGCCATGTCACGGAGGTGGTTCTCCTTGTCCTCGGCTGTCTGACGGCACGTCCGTTCGGGTCGCGCGGCTACTTGCCGGTGCGGGTGACGGTGACGGTGTGGGTGCCGGGCTGCACTCCGTGCAGGGTGAGGTAGCCGTTCTGGAGCGTGGCGTCCGTACCGGTGGCCCCGGTGCCGTTCCAGACGGTGCGGCCGTCGATCCGGACCACGGCGCTCCCGGTGACCGGCACCGCGACGTCGCCCGAGGTCCCCTTGGGGGCGGTGAGGGTGAGCGAGAACTGCTGGGCTCCGCTGCCGCGGACCCAGCTGACCTGCAGCGGGCCGTGCGGGGTGGGCAGCTGGCCGCGGGCCCAGGTGACGGTGCCGGGGTGCGGCTGGACGCTCCAGGTGCCGAAGCCGGGGCCGGTGGGGGTGGCGCCGAGCAGGTCGTTGGTGAGCGCCGGGACGACACCGGTGGACCAGCCGTGGGCGGCCGAGGTGTAGGCGCCCTCGTAGAGGGATCCGCCGGCGCCGATGCCCTCCCAGTCGGTGGTGCCGGGGCCGTGGCCGGCCATCCAGCCGTAGAGCCGCTTGATCTCGTCGATCGCGGAGTCGGCCTGGCCGCTGAGGAAGCGGGCCTGGATGTCGGGGTAGGAGGTGAACGCGTAGACCCGCTGGGTGCCGTCGGGGACCAGGGTGTCGTTGTCCATGAAGGAGTTGCCGTAGGGCAGCGCGGTGTTCCGGGCCAGGTAGTCCAGGGCGGAGGTGGCCTGGGCCTGGTCGGCGACCCCGGCCAGCACGGCCAGTCCGTTGCCGTCCTGGGCGTGCCGGGCCGGGCCGGTGGCGGAGTCCAGGTAGGCGCCGGTGCTGCTGTCCCACAGGTGCGCGTTCACGGCGGTGCTGACGGTCTGTGCGCGCTGCGTCCAGCGGTCGGCGTCGGCGGTGCGGCCCAGCGAGGTGGCCAGCGCGGCGGCGTCCTTGAGGGCCTGGACGTACAGGGTGTTGTAGTAGGTGACCTCGCCGGTGCGCGGCAGGAAGGCGTAGTCGCCGTAGCCGCCGGTGCCGTTGAGCCCCTTGGAGAGCAGGCCGTTGGCGTCGGTGACGCTGGGGTACCAGCTGTCCAGCACCTTGACCAGGTTGGGGTAGTAGGTCTGCGCGTAGGCGGTGTCCCCGGTGTAGAGGATGTAGTCCCAGCTGCTGGTGACCCACCACATCGGATAGTCGAACAGCGGCAGGGTGTAGTTGTTGATGGAGGCCGGCGGGATCCAGCCGTCGGAGCGCTGGTGGTCGGCCAGGTCGGCGAGCACGTTGCGGGCCGCGACCGCGGTGTCGTGGGTGAGGTAGGTGGTGCGGCCGGAGACGGCGATGTCGCCGACGTAGGGGTCGCGGTCGCGCTTGGCGCCGTCCTGCAGCACCAGCTTGCCGTCCAGGCCGGTGCTGTCGGCCCCGCGCGGGTCCACGTCGCCGGGCCGGAAGGTGTCGGTGACCAGCTCGTTGGTGTAGGAGGCGTCGTACCAGTACTGGTTGAGCTGCTGGTCGGAGGACTCGAACCAGCCGGTGTAGCTGGAGGGCGTGCCCAGGAACGGGGTGAAGTCCAGCGACACCCCGTTGATCTTCACAGTGCCGTTGGCCTGGGTGTAGGGCGCGTCGGCGGGCAGGGCGTCCAGGGTGATCTTCAGGTAACGGAAGCCGTGCAGGCCGTCGGAGCACACCTGACTGCCGGTCAGGCAGGTCTTGCTGTCGGTCCAGACGCCGCCCTGCTGGGGCACGGCGTACTGGTCGGTGCCCGGTCCGCCGCTGACGTCGGAGCGGGTGAAGTCGGAGCGGTCGCTCAGGTACTGCAGGGTCTCCGAGAAGGCGAGCCGGACCCCGGGGTTGTTGCCGGACGCGCCGGCGAAGCTGATCCTGGGGTAGCCGACGACGACCTTGCCGAAGTCCAGGGTGATGCTCGGCGCCGGCGGGTCGGCCACCACACCGGGCCAGACCTCGTTGATCCGGGTGTACTCGCCCTTGGAGCTGGCCTGGTCCTTGCTGACATTGATGCGCACCTGCGTGGTGGTGACCGGCGTGGTGAAGCTGACGGCCCGTTGGACCTCGGTGTTGCCGGTGACGGTGGCCTGAGTGGTCCAGGTCGAGCCGTCCCAGGTCTGGACGGTGAAGTCCTGCGGGACGCCGTCGCTGTTGGACAGCACGGTGATGCCGGGCAGGGTGACCGCGGTGGGGCTGGTGATCTGGAGCCAGGCCGGGTAGGTGGCGGCGTCGGCGTCGTTCCAGAAGGTGTCGGTGTTCCCGTCGACCGCGTTGCCGGGGACGTAGGTCCGCGGCTTGCCGTCGTTGCCCTGGTTGCCGTCGTGGTACGAGGATGCGGTGGCCGTGGTTCCGCTGGGCCAGGCGGGTTTGGCCGCCGGGGCCGGGCGGGTCAATACGGCGGTGCCCCTGCCGAGCGCGCCGCTCGGGTGGGTGACGTTCCCGGTGGTGCTGACGATGGAGACCGGCTGCACCGAGCGGCTGCCGGGCGCCTGGACGTACTTCTGCCAGTCCGGCGACGACGAGGGCCGCGCGCCGCCCCCGACGGTGTTCGCGGAGGCCGGTCCGGAGACGGCGAAGGTGGCGGTGAGGGCGGCCACGACGGCGATCGCCTGGGCGGTGCGGGCTGCATGTGCGGGGAGGCGCAGGGTGGGCATGGTGGCTCCCGGGAGCTCGGTCGGCCGCGGGTCGCGAACGACTGGGTGGGGTGGTGGTGGGGATATAACGATTCAAATCAGAGGCGGGAATTTCGGTGGATTCCGATGCCCCGGCGGCGTTCCGGGGCTACGGGGTGAGTTCGGCGACCCGGGTGTAATTGCCGTTCTGCGTCTGCGAAGCAGTGACGACCAGTCGGACCTGGGAAGCGGTGACCGGGGCGTCGAACGCGATCCACCGGTCCAGCTCGGTGTTGCCGTTCACCTGCGCCTGCGTGGTCCAGGAGCTGCCGTCCCAGGTCTGCACGGCGAAGTCGGTGGGCACGCCGTCGACGATGGAGGAGAAGCCGACCCCGTGCAGCGTGACCGGCGAGGGGGCGGTGACGGTGAGCGTGTCCGGGAACTGCCCGGCGGTGTCGTCGTTCCAGAAGGTCGCGGGGTCGCCGTCGATGGCGTTGGCCGCGTCGTAGCTGCGCTGCTGTCCGTTGAAGACATTGGGGGCGTGCGCGCTGGACGCCTCGGCGGTGGTGCCCCGCGGCCAGTTGCCGAACACCAGGACCGAGGTGCTGACCTGCGCACTGGTGCGGCCGGCCGCGGCGGTGACGTCGATGGACCGCCGTCCGCCGGCGGCGTCGTCCGGTGCGTGCACGGTCAGTTGGACCACCGTGTCGGTGGGTCCGTCGCGGGTGTCCAGGGTGAAGCTCGCCGGGTCGGCGGTCCACCCGGTCGGCAGCTTCGCGGTGACCTGTCCGTGCAGGACGCTGTCGCCCTGGGCGCTGACGGTGACCGGAAGCGTCAGGGCCTGGCCGGCCCGCAGCGGGGCCGTCGGCGTGGACGTCGCGGCCACGCTGATCGCGGTGGGCACCGGGGCCACCGCCTGGCTGCGGACGCTCGCCCGGGCGGGGAGGCCGTGCAGGACCACGTAGTCGCCTTCCAGGTGCGCCCCGTAGCCGAGTGCCGTCCGGCCGTTCCAGACCCGCTTGCCGTCCACGGTCACCTGCGTCGGGGCGCCGAAGGTGGGCACGTCGACCTCGTCGACCGCCGCGGTCGGCGCGTCGATCTGCTCGGTGAAGCTGCGCCGGGCGACGTCGTGCTGCCAGGCGAGCCTGATGTCCCCCAGCGGGGTCTTCAGGGAGCCCTGGGCGTCGGCGAGGTCGCCGGGCTGGGGTTTCAGGGCGTAGCCGCCGGTGACCGACCGGGGGCTGATGCCCAGGACGTCGAAGGTCAGCGCCGAGGTGGGTCCGGTGGCCCAGCCGTGCGAGGCGCTCATGTAGGCGCCGCCGTAGCCGAACTGACCGTTCGCCAGGTAGCCCTCCCAGAAGGTGCTGCCGGTGCCGAGCGGGGAGTCGAGCATGTAGCCCCACTCGCGGCGGATCAGGTCCAGGGCCCGGGTGGCGTCGCCGGCCTGCAGGTGGGCCTGGATCTCCATGGAGCCGGGGAAGGTGGCGATCTCCGACCCCTTCTCCGGGGTGGTCGCGCCGTAGGCGTTCCAGTCGGTGGTGAGCGAGGCGCTGACGCGCTTGGCGCGGTCGCCCGGCGCCAGCCCGAACCAGACGGCGGCCGAGTTGCCGTCCTGCGGGTGCAGGGCGCTGCTCGGGTTGTCGCGGTACTCCCCCGCGGCGTCGTCCCACAGCAGTGAGTTGACGGCCGACTTGACGGTGTCGGCGGCGGTCTTCCAGGCGGAGGCGTCGGCCTGGTCCCCTTCGGCGCCGGCGAGCGCGGCACCGGTGGTGAGGGCCTGGTAGAGCAGCGCGTTGGCCTCGATGTTCTCCCCGCCCTGGTCGCTGCGGGCCCAGTCGGCGGTGCCGGTGACCGACATCAGCCCGTCCGGCTGCACCTTGGCGAGCGAGAAGGCCAGCGCCCGCCGGTAGTTCGCCCACTCGCTGTCCAGCCAGGTCCCGTCGTGCGAGTACTGGTAGTAGTTGGCCGTGCCGATCAGGGTCCACAGGTGGTAGGTGTCCGAGCCGTAGAAGTTCACCTGCGGTCCGGCGAAGGGGAGTTCACCGGAGGCTGCCTGGTACTGGTACAGCGTGGTCAGCGCGTTGCGGGTGGGAGTGAGGTCGCCCAGCGAGGCGTACTCGGTGGGCACGGACACGCCCAGGTCGCCCGGCCAGACCGTGCGGTCCCGCTTGGCGCCGTCGACCAGCACGGTGTCTCCGGTGCCGACGGTTCCGGTGTTGTTCCAACCCTGGGCCGGCGGGCCCCAGACCCGGCCGGTGCCGGGGGCGATGGTGTTGGTCTGCACGGTGTAGGCACCCGCGTACCAGATACGGTTGAGCAGCGGGTCGCTGGAGTAGAAGTAGTTGTCGTAGTCGCGCAGGTTCGCCATGGTGGGCGCGAAGCTGACGGCGAGTGAGACCTGGTCCAGGGAGATCGGGCCGTCGGTGGCGGCGAAGAGCGTCAGATAGCGGAACCCGCCGCGCAACGAGGCCTGCGGCGCCGTCCAGTCCGATCCGGGCGTGGCATCCGCGTAGATCGCGCCGTCACTGCCGGAGCCGCCGTTGCTGGCGTCGCTGTCGGGGCCGATGTACTGCGAGGACTCGCTGAAGGCGAGGCCCAGCCGCTGTCCGGCCGCGGCGCCGGTGAAGTGCAGGCTCACCAGTCCGCCGACCTCCTTGCCGAAGTCCAGCGTGATCGAGGACCCGGCCCCGGTGAGCGTCACCGGTCGGCCGCGCAGCACGGCGGAGGCGCCGCTCAGGGTGCCCGTGGTGCGGGTCACCCGCACCGGGGTGACGGTGCGGCTGGCGGGCGCGAGGTTGTAGGCGTCCCACGGACGGACGGCCGGTGCGGCCGCGGCACTGGCACTGGCCCCGGCCGTCGGCAGCGCCGCCGCGGCCAGCCCGGCCAGGGCGACGGCGAGGGCGATGCGGTGTCTGCGATTCGGACGGCGGAGAACGCGCTGAGGCGTCGTCATACGTGCTTCTCCAGACTGGGCGCACTGACGAAGAATGAGTGAAACGTTTCATTCATATGACACGAAGGGAATCTATGAGAGCGCCCTGTGAGGCGTCAATAGATCGGACGCGACCCGTGGCGCGCGAGGGTCAGGACGGTCGCCGCTGGCTCAGCGAGGAGCTGCGCACCACCAGCTCAGGCTGCAGCACCACCCGCTGGTGCCGGTGCTTGCCGGCCTCGTCGTCGGTCTCCTCCAGCAGCAGTTCGGCTGCCATCGCGCCCATGGTGAGGGCCGGCTGCCGGACCGAGGTGAGCGGGACCGCCGCCGCGGCGGCGAACTCGATGTCGTCGTAGCCGACGATGGCCAGCTCCCCCGGCACGCTGACGCCCGCCGCGTAGAGCGCCTGCAGCATGCCCAGGGCCAGCAGGTCGTTGGCGCAGAACACCGCAGTGGGGCGGCTGGTGAGCCCGAGCAGCCTGGCACCGGCGTCCCGTCCCGCCGCCACGTTCAGCCCCTCGGTCGGCAGGTCCTGCAGCGCCTCGGGGGGCAGGCCCGCCTCGGCCAGCGCGGCCAGCGCGCCCAGCCGGCGGTCCTTGATCTGCTGCAGATGGCCGGGGCCGCTGACGTAGGCGATGGAGCGGTGCCCCTCGGCCAGCAGATGACGGACCGCCAGGGTCCCGCCGGCCACGTCGTCCACCGAGACCGAGCACTCTGCCGAGCCGGCCGCCACCCGGTCCACCAGCACGAAGGGGATGTGGTGGCGGCGGAAGGACTCCAGGTTGCGTCCGCTGGCGTCCGCGGGCGTCAGCAGCACGCCGCGCACCCGCTGCTCGGCGAAGAGCGAGAGGTACTCGGCCTCCTCGGCGGCGCTCTGGCCGCTGTTGCAGACCATCACTCCGAGCCCGGCCGCGCGGGCGGCCCGCTCGGCGCCGCGCGCCACGTCCACGAAGAAGGGGTTGCCCATGTCCAGGACCAGCAGCGCCATGATCCGGCTGCGGCCGGCCCGCAGCTGCCGGGCGGACTCGCTGCGCACGTAGCCCAGGCGTTCGATCACGGCCTGGACCCGGAACCGGGTCTCCTCGGAGACCATGTCCGGCCGGTTGATCACGTTGGACACCGTGCCCACCGAGACCCCGGCCTGCCGGGCCACGTCCTTGATACCGACCATCTGTGCCACGCGCCCGTCCTGCCGCCTCACGCCGACACCGGAGGGATTCCGACCTCCGGTGACTGCTCATCGTATGGGGTCGCACCCGTGGCCCGGGTGCCGCCGCCCCGGTGGAGCGGCGGCGCCCGAGCCGCGGGCGGGTCCGGTCAGAAGTGGAACTGGTCGATGTTGGCCGCGGTGAAGACGGTCGGCGCGCCGAGCACCACCACACCCTGGGCGCCGATGGTGAAGCTGCCCAGGTCGCCGGCCTTGAAGGTCTGCCCGGTCGCGCCGGTGATCTGGCCGGAGGCCAGGGCGGTGGCCGCGTAGGCGGCCAGGCTGCCCAGCTTGGCCGGGTCCCACAGCTCGAAGCCCTGGACCGTGCCGTTCTTGACGTAGGCGCGCATGTCGTTGGGGGTGCCCAGGCCGGTCAGGGTGACCTTGCCCTTGTACTGGGAGCCGGACAGGTACTGGGCGGCGGCCTTGATGCCCACCGTGGTCGGGGAGATGATCCCCTTCAGGTTCGGGTACTGCTGCAGCAGGCCCTGGGTCTGCTGGAACGAGGTCTGCGCGTCGTCGTTGCCGTACGCGATCTTGACCAGCTTCATCTTGGCGAACTGCGGCTTCTTCAGTTCGTCCTTCATGAAGCCGATCCAGGTGTTCTGGTTGGTCGCGGTCTGCGCGGCCGACAGGATCGCGATGTCGCCGGTGTAGTTGAGCTGCTTGCCGAGCAGGTCGACCTCGCTGCGGCCCAGCGCCTCGGAACTGGCCTGGGAGATGAACAGCTGCCGGCAGTCCGGGTTGGTGTCCGAGTCGTAGGTGACCACCTTGATGCCGTTGCTCATGGCCTGCTTGAGCGCGGTGCACAGGGCGCCCGGGTCCTGGGCGGAGACCGCGATCGCGGACACCTTCTGCTGGGTCAGGGTGTTGACGTAGGAGACCTGTCCCGCGGTGTCGGTGCCGCTGTTGGTGCCGACCTCCTTGTAGCTCTCGCCCAGGGTGGTCAGCGCGGCCTTGCCGCCGTTGTCGGAGATGGTGAAGTAGGGGTTGTTGACCTGCTTGGGCAGGAAGGCGACGGTCAGTCCGGTCTTGGTGGGCGCGTTCGGGTTGGCGGAGGAGCCCGCCGCCGCGGCCGGCGCCGAGGAGGCCGCCTTGTCGGTGGAACTCTTGGTGGTGCCACCGCAGGCGCTGAGTCCGAGGGCGACGGTGGCAGTGACGGCCAGGGCGACGCCGAGACGGCCGGCGGGGGCGATTCTCTGGGTCATGGCGGGGTTCCTCTCGCTGCCGCGGCAGCACATGGGCAGGCTGAAGCCTGGGTACGGGTTCGGGCCGATCGGGTGGGGTGGGGCCGGGCGGATCAGGGATGGAGGACCGGTGCGGGGATCAGGTACCGCCGGCCGGTGCGGTCGCCGCAGCGGGCACTACCGGGGCGGTGAGGGTGCGCCGTCGGGCGCGGGCCACGGACAGCTGCCGGGCCACCCTCGGGCCGAGGACGGAGACCACCAGCAGCACGCCGGTGACCACGATCTGGGACTGGGCCGAGACGTTGACCAGGCTCATCACGTTCTGCAGCGCCCCCAGCAGGAACACCCCGGCCACCGCGCCGCCCAGGGTGCCCCGGCCGCCGTCGAAGTCGATCCCGCCGAGCAGGACCGCGGCGACCACGGACAGTTCCAGCCCGGTGGCGTTGTCGTAGCGGGCGCTGGCGTAGTGCAGCGCCCAGAACACTCCGGTCAGCGCGGAGACGAAGCCGGTGGCGACGAACATGGACAGCTTCAGCCGCTTGACCCGCACCCCGCTGAAGCGCGCGGCCTCCTCGGAGGCGCCCACCGCGAACAGCGAGCGTCCGACCGGGGTGGCGTGCAGGACGACGGCCGCCAGCACGAGCAGCACCGCCCAGGGGATCGCGGCGTAGGGGATGAAGGTGCCGGCGATCCGCCCGGAGCCGAAGTCCAGGTACTGCTGCGGGAAGTCGGTGACCGAGTTGGCCCCCAGCACGATCTGGGCGATCCCCCGGTAGGCGGCCAGGGTGCCGATGGTGACGGCCAGTGAGGGAAGTCCGAGCCGGGTCACCAGCAGGCCGTTGACCAGTCCGCAGACGACCCCCAGCAGCAGGCAGATCGGGATGATCGTCTCGATGGGGTAGCCGGCGTTCCACAGTGCGCCCATGACCGCGCCGGACAGTCCCGCGGTCGAGCCGACCGAGAGGTCGATCTCCCCGCTGACCACCAGCAGTGTCATCGGCAGCGCGATCAGGGCGATCGGCAGGGTGTTGCCGATCAGGAAGGACAGGTTCAGGGCGTTGCCGAAGTTGTCCACGAAGGAGAACGAGCACACCAGCAGGACCAGCAGCAGGGCGCCGACGACGGTGTCCCAGCGGACCATGTCGCCGAGTCGGGCGGAGCGCAGTCGGGCGGTGAACGGTGCGGTGGTGTCAGCCATGGCGGGCGCTCCTTGTCTCCGCTGCCCTCTTGCGCAGGATGCCGGCGACCCGCAGGGCCAGGATCCGGTCGACCGCGATGGCGACGAGCAGCAGGATTCCGTCGATGGCCTGGACCCAGACCGAGCTGACGCCGATCGAGGGCAGGACGCTGTTGATGGAGGTCAGCAGCAGGGCGCCGAGGGCCACCCCGTAGACGCTGCCGGAGCCCCCGGTGAAGGCCACGCCGCCGACCACCACGGCGCTGACCACGGTGAGTTCGTAGCCGCTCCCGGTGCCGGAGTCGACGTTGCCGAAGCGGGCCAGGTAGAGCGCGCCGGCCAGTCCGGCGAGCGCGCCGCAGGCGATGTAGGCGGCCAGGATCCGCCTGCGGACCGGGACGCCGGCCAGTCCGGCCGCCTCCGGGCTGGAGCCCAGGGCGTAGAACTCGCGGCCGCTGCGGTAGTTGCGCAGGAAGTAGGCGACGGCGACCAGGACCGCTGCGGCCAGGACCGCCAGGTAGGGCAGGGCGGAGAGGCCGTTGTGGCCGAAGTCGATGAAGCCGGTGGGCAGTACCCCGGCGGTGATCTCCCGGGAGCCGATCCAGATCGAGTCGATGCCGCGGATGATGTAGAGCGTGCCCAGGGTGACCACCAGGGCCGGGACCTGACCGATGCTCACCAGCAGGCCGTTGAGCAGGCCGAACCCCGCGCCCAGGGCGACCGCGAGCACCACCGCCAGCAGCGGGTTGCCGCCGCCCTGGAGGAAGTCCCCGGCCGCGAAGGCGGTGATGCCCAGCACCGAGCCGACCGACAGGTCGACGTTGCGGGTGATCACCACCATCGCCTCGCCGACCGCCACCAGCACCAGGATGGTCGCGTTGAGCAGCAGGTCCTTGATCCCCTGCTGGGACAGGAAGGCGCTGTTGTCGATCTGGGTGGCGGCCAGCATCAGCACCAGCACCGCGAGGATGGCGAGTTCGCGCATCTTCAGCACCCGGTCCAGCAGTCCCCGGCTCGCCGGGACCGCGACCCGCACGGGTTCCATGGTGGTGGTCATGCCGCCCTCCCGGTGACTCCGGTGGCCGCGGCCAGCACCGACTGCTCGGTGGCCTCGGCCCGGTCGAGTTCGGCGGCTATCCGCCCCTCGTGCATGACCAGCACCCGGTCCGCCATGCCGAGGATCTCCGGCAGGTCGGAGGAGATCATCAGCACCGCGACGCCCTGTCCGGCCAGCTGCGAGAGCAGCCGGTGCACCTCGGCCTTGGTGCCGACGTCGATGCCGCGGGTGGGCTCGTCCACGATCAGCACGGTCGGGGAGGTCGCCAGCCACTTGGCCAGCACCACCTTCTGCTGGTTGCCGCCGGACAGGGTGCCCACCAGGTCGCCCAGCCGGGCGTACTTCACCTGGAGCCGGACCGCCCAGTCGACGGCGCGGCTGCGCTCGCTGCCCCGGTTCATCACTCCGGCGCGGGAGGTGGCCCGCAGTCCGGTGAGGCCGATGTTGCGTTCGATGGACATGCCCATCACCAGTCCCTGGGCCCTGCGGTCCTCGGGGACCAGGGCCAGTCCGGCGGCCATGGCCAGGCTGGGGGCGCCTGGCTTCAGCGGCTTGCCGGCCACCTCGACCTCGCCGCCGTCCCAGCGGTCCACGCCGAACACGGCGCGGGCGACCTCGCTGCGGCCGGCGCCGACCAGGCCGGCCAGGCCGACGATCTCGCCGCCGCGCACCTCGAAGGAGACGTCGGTGAAGACCCCCTCCCGGGTGAGCCGGCGCACGCTCAGTGCGACCGCGCCGACCTCGGCGGGGAGCTTGGGGTAGAGCTCGTCCAGGTCGCGTCCGACCATCCGGCGGATCAGGTCGTCCTCGCCGAGGCCGGCGACCGGCTCGGTGGCGATCCAGGCGCCGTCCCGCAGGGTGGTGACCCGCTGGCACAGCGCGAAGACCTCCTCCAGCCGGTGCGAGATGAACAGTACGGCGGCGCCCTCCTCGCGCAGCGAGCGCACCACGCCGAACAGCCGGGCCACCTCGCTGCCGGTCAGCGCCGCAGTCGGCTCGTCCATGATCAGCACGCGGGCGTCGAAGGAGAGCGCCTTGGCGATCTCCACCAGCTGCTGGTCGGCGATCGACAGTCCCCGGGCCGGCTGGTCCGGGTCCAGGTCCACGCCCAGCCGGCGGAACAGGTCGGCGGTGGCGGCGTGGACCGCGCGGTGGTCCACCCGGCCGAAGGAACGCCGCGGCTGACGACCCATGAAGATGTTCTCGGCCACCGACAGGTCGGGGAAGAGCGTCGGCTCCTGGTAGATGACGGCCACACCCGCGTCCCGGGCGTCGGCCGGACCGTGGAAGACGACGGGCTCGCCGTCCAGCAGCACGGTGCCCTCGTCCGGCCGGTGCACCCCGGCCAGGGCCTTGATCAGGGTGGACTTGCCGGCGCCGTTCTCGCCGGCGAGGGCGTGCGCCTCTCCTGCGAACAGCTGCAGGGAGACTCCGCGGAGGGCTCGGACGGCGCCGAAGGACTTGCTCACCCCCTCGAGCGCGAGGACCGGGACCGGGTCCGGTTCGGGGTGGGTCATGGATGGTCTCCTGGCTCTCCGGGCTACTGCGACCCGGGCTGTGAAATGTTTCAAAGGAGTTGCCGCGAAGTTAGCTTCGGGCTGTGGGCGCGTCAAGGGATGTTGGAAGCCCCGGTACGGCAGGTACTCGGCCCGGGGCGGCCCGCTGGGGTCGGGAGACTGACTCCGACCTGCGCGATTGCCTGTGCACGGGGGTGCTTTCAAGGATTGACACGATTCAATAACGCCGCCTGCCTGCACTGCTCCACTTGCTCTGCGGGCGGGAGTTCCACTGCAGCCCCGGGAATCCCGGCGCTGGTTCATCAGGCAGCTGAATTGAAACGTTGAAAGCCGAAGCGGTGGCGTGGGCGCGGTGTCGACCGGCCTCAGCCGACCAGGACGACTTCCAGGGTGCGGGGGCCGTGCACGCCCTCCACCCGGTCCAGTTCGATGTCGCTGGTGGCCGAGGGCCCGGAGATCCAGGTCTGCGGCCGGGACGGGTCCAGCCGGGGCAGGGCCTGCGGCACCGAGGCGACCACCTGGTCGGCGGTGCGGACGACGCACAGATGGTGGTCCGGGACCAGGGTGAGGGCGCGCCGGCCCTGCCCGGGCCCGGCGTCCAGGACGATGGTGCCGGTCTCGGCCACGGCCAGCGCACACCCCGTCAGCACGCTGTCGACGGCGTCGAGTCGATCCGGCGCCAGCGGCGGGTGGTCGCGCACCCGCTCGACGGCGGTGCCGCTCAGCCAGTCCTCCGGGACGCCGTCCGGTACCAGCAGGGTCCGCGAGCCGCGCTCGGCCAGGATCCGGCCGATGACCGCCGGAAGTTCGGCCCCGGTGCAGCGGTGCACCACCGCGCGGTAGTCGGCGAGGTTCGCGGCCAGCAGGTCCAGCAGCCGGGCGGGGTCGTCGGGTTGGTGGCTGTCCCGGTAGTCGCGCAGCACCGGGGGCGGTTCGGCGGCGTCCTGGACGGCGGCCCGGATCCGGGCAAGGATCCGCTCGCGGGACGAACCCTTCGCGGGTACGGTCATCGGCTCTTCCTCCACCAGTCGCGGAACGGGGCCTCCGGCAGTTCGGGCAGGTCGCGGCTGTCGGTCCAGGCCCTGGCCACGGCGGTGGGCAGGCGCCGGGGGTGCAGCCCGCGGGTCCTGGACGCCCAGCGCTCGACCGCCCCCAGCGCCGCGGGGTGGTCCAGCAGCCAGCTGCCGGCCCGCACCACGGCACGCTCGGTCCGATGACCGGGGCCGTCCCGCTCGACCACCTGCTCACGGAGGTGGACCAGGACTTCGGGGATGTCGATGGCGACCGGGCAGACCTCGTAGCAGGCCCCGCACAGGGTGGAGGCGAAGGGCAGCGAGGCGTCGACGGCGCTGGCGGTGCCGCGCAGCTGCGGGGTGAGGATGGCCCCGATCGGGCCCGGGTAGACGCTGCCGTAGGCGTGGCCGCCGGCCCGCTCGTAGACCGGGCACACGTTCAGGCAGGCCGAGCAGCGGATGCAGCGCAGCGCCTGCCGGCCGACCTCGTCGGCCAGGGTGTCGGTGCGGCCGTTGTCCAGCAGCACCAGGTGGAAGTTCCGAGGACCGTCGCCGTCGCTGGTGCCGGTCCAGAAGGAGGTGTAGGGGTTCATCCGCTCCGCGGTGGAGGAACGCGGCAGCAGTTGCAGGAACACCTCCAGGTCGCGCCAGGTGGGCAGGACCTTCTCGATGCCCACCACCGAGATCAGCGTCTCGGGCAGGGTCAGGCACATCCGTCCGTTGCCCTCCGACTCGACCACCACCAGGGTGCCGGTCTCGGCGACCATGAAGTTGGCGCCGGAGATGCCCACCTTGGCGCGCAGGAACTTCTCCCGCAGGTGCAGCCGGGCCGCCTCGGCCAGTTCGGCCGGGCTGTCGCCGAGCCCCTCGGGGGCCGGGCGGCCCCACTCCCCCATCTTCGCGGCGAAGATGTCGCGGACCTCGCCGCGGTTGCGGTGGATCGCCGGGACCAGGATGTGCGAGGGCCGGTCCTCGCCGAGCTGGACGATCAGCTCGGCCAGGTCGGTCTCGTAGGCGGTGATGCCCTCGGCGGCCAGCGCCTCGTTGAGCTCGATCTCCTGGGTGGCCATCGACTTGACCTTGACCACCTCGCGCTCGCCGGTGGCCTTGACCAGGTCGGCGACGATGCGGTTGGCCTCGGCGGCGTCGGCGGCCCAGTGCACCGTCCCGCCCGCGGCGGTGACGTTCTGCTCCAACTGGACCAGATGGTCGTCCAGGTGACGCAGCGTCCGGTCCTTGATCCGCTTGCCGGCCTCGCGCAGCTGCGCCCAGTCGTCGAGCTCGGCCACCGCCCTGGCCCGTTTGTCGCGGATGGTGCGGGTGGCGTGGGTCAGATTGGCCCGCAGCCGGGTGTCCCTGGTGGAGGCCTTGGCCTGCGGGAAGGACGGCATCCCGAGATAGGTGTCGCTCATGCGCTGCTCCTCGCTCTGGGTGTCGCCCACCCGGTACCGGTCGGGTCGGCCCGGGTGCAGGCCAGGATCTCGGCCAGGTGCACGGCGCGCATCGGCGCGTCGGCCCGGCGCAGGGTCCCGCCGATGTGCAGCAGGCAGGAGTTGTCCGCCCCGCACAGCACCTCGGCCCCGGTGGACAGCGCGTTGCGGACCTTGTCGGCGCCCATGGCGGCGGAGACGTCGGGGTTCTTGACGGCGAAGGTGCCGCCGAAGCCGCAGCACTCCTCGGCGCCCGGCAGCTCGACCAGTTCCAGCCCCTCGACGGCTTCCAGCAGCCGCCTGGGCCGGTCCCCCAGCCCCAGCATCCGCAGCCCGTGGCAGGACGGGTGGTAGCTGACCCGGTGCGGGTAGTAGGCACCGACGTCGGACACGCCGAGGACGTCCACCAGGAACTCGGTCAGTTCCAGTACCCGCGGCACCAGTGACGCGGCGGCCCGGGCCAGTCCGTCGCCGCGGCCCTCGGTCCGGGCCTTGGCGCCGATCCTGGGGTAGTTGTCGCGCACCATGGCCGTGCAGGACCCCGAGGGGGTGACCACGTGGTCGTAGCCGGCGAAGGCCCCGGCCATCCGCCGCACCAGCGGTTCGGTGGCCCGCCGGTAGCCGGTGTTGTACTGGGGCTGGCCGCAGCAGGTCTGCGCGGCCGGGAAGTCGACCTGCACGCCGAGCCGCTCCAGCAGTGCGACCACGGCCTGTCCGGTGCGCGGATGGATCGCGTCGTTGACGCAGGTCGGGAAGAGTGCGACACGCATCGCGGCTCCTTGGGACGGTGGGCGTCCGGTCGTTGGGGTGCTGTCGTCGGGTCCTTCAGACCAGGCCGACGCGGGCGGCGGCCGCGGTCCAGGAGGACCGGTTGCCGCGCGGGGTGTAGTGGCGCAGCGGCTGGGTGTCGGCGACCAGGCGGCGCATCCCGGCGCGGTCGTGGACCAGGCCGTGGGCGCGGGCCTGGACCAGGACGTTGCCCAGTGCGGTGGCCTCGCTGGGTCCGGCCACCACCGGCAGCCCGGCCGCGTCGGCGGTGAACTGGCACAGCAGGTCGTTGCGGCTGCCGCCGCCGACCAGGTGGACCACCTGGATCTCGCGTCCGGCCAGGGCGGCTGCCTGGTGCAGGGTCCGGGCGTGCGCCAGGGCCAGGCCCTCCAGGATGGTGCGCACCAGGGAGCCCTGGTCGGCCGGCGGCCGCTGCCCGGTGCGCTCGCAGTAGCCGGCGATGCGGGCGGGCATGTCGCCGGGGGCCAGGAACTCCGGGGTGTCCGGGTCGATGACGGCGGCGAACGGTTCCGCGGCGGCGGCCCGGGCCAGCAGCGGTTCCAGCCGGTGCGGCTCGCCCCGGGCCTGCCAGCTGCGCTGGGACTCGCTGAGCAGCCACAGGCCCATGATGTTGCGCAGGTAGCGGACGGTGCCGTCGATGCCGAGTTCATTGGTGAAGTTCGCGGTCCGGGAGGCCTCGCTGAGGACCGGGGCCTCGAGTTCCAGCCCGGCCAGGGACCAGGTGCCGCAGGAGACGTAGCCGAAGTCGGGTCGGTCGGCGGGGACCGCAACCACGGCTGACGCGGTGTCGTGGGAGGCCACCGCGGTGACCGCGGTGCCCTGCGGCAGCCCGGTGGCGGCGGCCGGTCCGGCCAGCAGGGTCCCGCAGTCGTCGCCGGGACGGCGCAGCGGCGGGAGCAGCGCGGGGTACAGGCCCACGGCTCCGGCCAGCGCGGGCGACCAGGCACCGGTGCGGGTGTCCAGCAGGCCGGTGGTGGAGGCGTTGGTGGCCTCGGCGCCGGTCCGCCCGGTGAGCCAGTAGGTCAGCAGGTCCGGGATCAGCAGCAGCTGACGGGCCGCCAGGGCCTGTGGCGTGCCGGCCTCGGCGGCCAGCTGGTAGAGGGTGTTGAAGGGCAGGTGCTGCAGTCCGTTGGCCCGGTAGAGCTCGGCCGCGCCGATCTGCTCGCGGACCCGGTCGGCGACGGTGTCCGTGCGCTCGTCCCGGTAGTGGTACGGATTGCCCAGCAGCCTCCCCTCGCCGTCGAGCAGTCCGTAGTCCACGGCCCAGCTGTCCACCCCGATCGAGGCGATCGGCGCGGACCTGGCGGCTTCGCGGAGCCCGTCCAGCATCCCCTGGTACAGCGCGAGGATGTCCCAGTGCAGGCCCTGCGGCAGCCGTACCGGGGTGTTGGCGAAGCGGTGCACCTCCGTCAGGTCGAGCCGGTCGGGCCCGACCCGGGCGAGGACCACCCGGCCGCTGGTGGCGCCGAGGTCGGCCGCCGCGAACACGGCCGGGGGTGCGGAGGACGAGGAGGTGGGTTTCACACGGGCAACCTGGAGGGTGGGGAGTGCGGAACGGACCGAGCGAGGGGCGAAGAGGTCAGCGCAGGAAGGCGGCGGCGACGCCGGCGTCGACGGGGATGTGCAGTCCGGTGGTGTGGGTGAGGTCGCCGCCGGTCAGTGCGAAGACCGCGTTGGCGACGTGTTCGGGCAGCACCTCGCGCTTGAGGATGGTGCGCTGGGCGTAGAACTCGCCCAGCTTGTCCTCGGCGATGCCGTAGGTGGCGGCGCGCTGGGCGCCCCAGCCGGCGGCGAAGATCCCCGAGCCGCGGACCACCCCGTCGGGGTTGACCCCGTTGACCCGGATGCCGTGCTCGCCCAGTTCGGCGGCCAGCAGCCGGACCTGGTGGGCCTGGTCGGCCTTGGTGGCGGAGTAGGCGATGTTGTTGGGGCCGGCGAAGACCGCGTTCTTGGACGCGATGTAGACGATGTCCCCGCCCAGGCCCTGGCGGCGACCAGCCGGTGCGCGATGGCCCTGCCGATGCCGGAGCCCGCGCCGGTGACCAGCGCCACCCGGGTCGCCAGCGCCTTGGGTTCGGGCATCCGGGCCAGCTTGGCCTCCTCCAGGGCCCAGTACTCGATCCGGAACTTCTCCGACTCCTCGATCGGGGTGTAGCTGGACACCGCCTCGGCGCCGCGCATCACGTTGATCGCGTTGAGGTAGAACTCCCCGGCCACCCGGGCGGTCTGCTTGTCCTTGCCGAAGGAGAACATGCCCACCCCCGGCACCAGCACGATCGCCGGGTCGGCGCCGCGGATCGCCGGGGAGTCGGCGGTGGCGTGCCGGTCGTAGTAGGCCTGGTAGTCGGCGCGGTACTCGGTGTGCAGCGTCCTCAGCCGCTCGACGACCTGGTCGAGCGGCGCGGTCGCGGGCAGGTCCAGGACCAGTGGGCGGACCTTGGTGCGCAGGAAGTGGTCCGGGCAGGAGGTGCCCAGCGCGGCCAGCCGCGGATGCTCGGCGCGGGCCAGGAAGTCCAGGACCGGGGCGCTGTCGGTGAAGTGGCCCACCTGCGGACGGTCGGTGGACGCCAGGCCGCGGATCAGCGGGGCCAGCGCGGCGGCGCGCTCGCGGCGCCCGGCCTCGGACAGCGGCCGGTGACCCTCGATCAGCGGTCCGAAGGGCTCGGGACGTCCGCGTTCGGCCAGGAAGGCTTCGGCGGTGCGGATGATGTGCAGCGAGTTGGCCTCGGCCGCCCCGCTGGTGTCGCCCCAGGCGGTGATGCCGTGGCCGCCGAGGACGCAGCCGACGGCCTGCGGGTTGGCGGCCTTGACGGCGGCGATGTCCAGGCCGAGCTGGAAGCCGGGGCGGCGCCAGGGCACCCAGGCCACGGTGTCGCCGAAGCACTCGGCGGTGAGCTTCTCGCCGTCCGCCGCGCAGGCCAGGGCGATGCCGGAGTCGGGGTGCAGGTGGTCGATGTGGGCGGCGTCGACCAGCCCGTGCATCGCCGTGTCGATGGACGGGGCCGCGCCGCCCCGGCCGTGCAGGCAGTAGTCGAACGCGGCGACCATCTCGTCCTCGCGCTCCGGTCCGGGGTAGACGCCGGTCAGTGCCCGCAGCCGGTCCAGCCGCAGGGCCGCCAGGCCCGGCTCGGTGAGCGTGCCCAGGTCCCCGCCGGAGCCCTTGACCCACAGCAGTTCGACCTCGGCGCCGGTGGCCGGGTCGACGGCGGTGCCCTTGGCGGAGGTGTTGCCCCCGGCGTAGTTGGTGTTGCGCGGGTCGGCGCCCAGCCGGTTGGAGCGGGCCAGCAGCGCGGCGATTTCGGGATGGCTCGACATGGTGGCGGTCCTCTGTGCGGGAAAGGAGGGCGGACCTGTCCCGAAAACGCGGACAGGTTCCCGGGGTACGTCCGGGCGGGGACGGACGGCGATGGTCGGCGGCGGGCGGGGACGGGCCCGGACCGGGTAGGGCTAGGCCCCCCAGCCGGCCTGGGTGCCGCCGACCCGGTCGGCGACGATGCGCTGCTGCCAGCCGGTGGCGCGGTAGGCGGCCAGCGGGTCCGGGTCCAGGCCCTGCTCCTGGCGGACCTCGCGCAGCAGCGGGCGGACGTCGGTGTTGTAGGCGTCCATCAGCACGGCGTTGGCCCCGAGCACGTCGCCGGCGCTCTGGGCGGACCGCAGCGCGTCCAGGTCCACCAGCAGGGCCTTGGCCGTGGCCTCCTGAACGTTCATCACCGAGCGGATCACCGCCGGGATCTTGCCCTCGATGTTGTGGCACTGGTCGAGCATGAAGGCGACCTGCCTCCCGGGGGCGAAGCCGTCGTTCTTCGCCACCTCGTGCAGGATCCGGAACAGCTGGAACGGGTCCGCGGACCCGACCATCAGGTCGTCGTCGGCGTAGAAGCGGGAGTTGAAGTCGAAGGCGCCGAGCCGGTCCTCGCGCAGCAGGAAGGCGACGATGAACTCGATGTTGGTGCCCGGTGCGTGGTGGCCGGTGTCGACGACCACCTTTGCCTTGGGGCCCAGCTTGAGGCAGTGGGCGTAGGAGGTACCCCAGTCCGGCACGTCGGTGTGGTAGAACGCGGGCTCGAACAGCTTGTACTCCAGGATCATCCGCTGCTCGTCGCCCAGCCGCGCGTACACCTCGGCCAGGGCCTCGGCCAGCCGGTCCTGACGGCCGGTGATGTCGTCCTGGCCCGGGTAGTTGGTGCCGTCGGCGAACCACAGCTTCAGGTCGCGGGAACCGGTGGCGTCCATGATGTCCACGCACTCCAGCAGGTGCTCCACCGCCTTGCGGCGCACCTTGGGGTCGGCGTGCGCGACGCTGCCCAGGCGGAAGTCGTCGTCCTGGAAGGTGTTGGAGTTGACCGCCCCCACCTGCAGCCCCCGCTCCCGGGCGAACGCGGCCAGGGCGGCGAAGTCGTCCACCCGGTCCCAGGGGATGTGCAGCGAGACGCGCGGCGCCACCCCGGTGGCGGCGTGCACCTGGGCGGCGTCCTCGATCTTCTCGTACGGGTCACGGGGCACGCCCTCCTGCGCGAACACCTTGAACCGCGTACCCGAGTTGCCGTAGCCCCAGGAGGGAGTCTCTATCTCCTGGGCCTTCAGCGCCGCCTTGACTGCGGACAGATCCGTCATGGGGTTCCCTGTCGTCCTCTAATGAATCGTTTCACGCACGGGCAATCTAGCCCGGCCCGATCGGCCCGTCAAGAGAGGTCGGCCGCTCGGCCAGCGGGATGCAGGGCGTTGTCGGCAGCTCTGCGGAAAACGATTCAAAGCCCCGCATAGGGGCTGCGCCTCAGCCGGGACGGTTGCCGGTCATGTGGGCGAAGACGACGACGTTCCCGAGGTACTGCTGGCGCTTCTTGTCGAAGCCGGCGCCGCAGGTGATCAGGCGCAGTTCGGGGCGGGCCGCCGGGGCGTACACCTTGCGGTCGGGGAATCCGGTGGCCGCATAGGCCTCGACGGCGTCGACGGTGAAGAAGGCGTCGACGTGGTCGGCACGGTCGACCTCGATGGTGTTCCCCTTCTTGAGCGCGCCCAGTCCGTAGAAGACGGCGGGCCCCTGATGGGTGTCGACATGGCCGGCGATGATCGCGGTGCCGATGCTGCCGGGCGAGGTACCCGCGCGGTACCAGCCGGCCAGGTTGCGGTCGGTCTCCGAGGGCGCGGCCAGTTGCCCGTCCGGCTCCAGGGAGAGCGCGGTGAGCGGGGCGTCGACCCCGATGGCCGGGATCCGCACCCGGGTCGGAACCGCCGGGGCCAGCACAGCCAGCGGCTGCGGGCCCGCGGAGGCGGGGTGCGGGGAGGCGGAGGGCGCGGCGGTGGCCTGGTCCCCGGCCGCGAAGCCCTGGGCCGCAGTGGGCTGCGGCGGCGGGGTCGGCGTCCGCAGCCCGTGGGCGATGAGCAGTGCTCCCGCCAGCAGCGCGAGGGAGGCCGGGGTTCCGGTCAGGATCCGGCGCAGCCGCGGGGAGGTGCGGGACCGGGTCGCCGGCGCTGCCGACGTCACCGGCCTGACAGGCTTCACTGGGTCACTGCTTTCCTGAGCCACAGGCTCTACAGAAGCGCCGAGCGTGCCGTCGCGCCTGTTCTGCGGGCGACGGCACAAGCGCCCGGACCCCCGGATCGACCCGCCCCCGAGCGGCGAATTCCCAGGCCAGCGGCCTGACCCGAGGCGAGTTGGCGGGTCGTCAGATTCCTGGCCGAACGGGTGAGCGAGGGATCCGCGGTTCCTGGGAAATCTCTGGGTACGCTCCCAGACACGTCCTGGACAGCGAGTGTTGGGCCGATGTTGCCTTTGAGCTAACTGTGTGAAGGCATGTTTCAAACTACGCTCATGTTCAGTTCTTGCCTGGCGTGCAAGGCGCTCAGGCAATCGTCTACTAGTTTGTAGACCGTGCGCCCATGGCCCCGATTCGCGCAGGGGCGCCCGAGTCGGCCTGGGCGCTTAAGAGCTATGCCTTGTCGGCGAAAATATGTCCTCCTTGCACCAGAAAGGCCCGTCGTACCTCATGGCCCCCCGCCTCTCCGTGGTCGTCCCGATCTACAACGTCGAGCTCTACCTGGAGGAGTGCCTGGCGTCCCTGGCCGCCCAGACCTTCGACGGGCCCGCAACACCGGCAG
>NZ_JOEH01000008.1 GCF_000719095.1 Streptacidiphilus jeojiense
CATCGAGTGCAACCGACTGAAAGCCATACCCGGCGTCTCTGGGCCTCTGGACCTTACGACAGCCCGTTCAACCCATGCCAACAACGTAGGACCGACTGACCGTCACCGCTCCCTGGTGTGCCATGTGAAAGCATGTTAGGAATCTTCGAATGTCACCTGAGGAGATTCTTGCCGACCGGCTTCGTGAAGCGGGCTACGCCCCGAGGGAGGTGCAGAAGGCCGTCGGCGGAGTGGTCGCGGTCGCAGGCCTGGTCACCCTCCAGGACGGGACCGAACTGTTCGCCAAGACCCTGCTCGGACCCGACCGGGACGTGTTCCCGGTCGAGTCCGTCGGCCTGTCCGAACTGCGCGCTCTCGGCGGCGCCCCCACACCGGAGGTGCTGTACGCGTCCTCGCGCCTGCTCGTCCTGGAGCGGATGCGGCCGCGCCGGGACGACGGACAGTTCTGGGAGCAGCTGGCCCGGACGGTCGCCGCACTGCACCTGGCCACCGTCTCCGACCGGTTCGGCTGGCACCGTGACGGCTGGCTGGGCCGGCTGCGCCAGGACAACACCTGGGCGACCGACGGCCACAGCTTCTTCGCGGAACGGCGCATCCTGCGCTGGCTCCCGGAACCGCTGGTCGAGGCCGCCTTCGACCGCGAGGAGCGCCGAGCCCTGGAGCGGCTCTGCGCGGCCCTGCCGGAGCTGGTTCCGGCCCAGCCGCCGTGCCTGACCCACGGCGACCTGTGGTCGGAGAACATCGTCGCCACCGGCGCGGGCGCCCCCGTGCTCATCGACCCCGCCGTGTCCTACACCTGGCCCGAGGTCGACCTCAGCATGCTGTGGTGCTCGCCGCGCCCGGACGCCGCCGAGCGCTTCTTCGCCGTCTACCGTGAGGCCGCCCCGCTCCAGGACGGCTGGGAGGAACGGATGCCGCTGCTGCACCTGCGCGAACTGCTCAGCGTCATCGCCCACGACGACGACCACTGGGGCGCAGCCGAGGCCGTCCGGAAGATCATCGCCCCGTTCCGGAACGGCACCCGGCAGCGCAAGCCCTGACCGGGCCGACCGTTCAGCGCACCTGGACCACGTCCGTGCCGGAGGTGCGGTCCAGCACCCGGTGGTGGGCGTTGAAGACGGCGATCAGCTGGGAACGGAACTGCAGCTCGCCGCGGTGCGGGGCGCGAATGTTCAGAGCCAGGTTGTACTTGTTGGTACAGGCGAGCTGCTTCCACGCGCCCGAGCCGACCTTCTCGTCGATGCACAGCTGTATCGGCGTGGCGCCGAAGTCGTCGCTGCTGCCCGAGGCGCTGACCCGGACGATGTGACCGACCGCGACGGTGCGGGCACTGACGCCGACGGAGATGGCCGACTTCGCCGAGGCGGACCCCGCACCGACCGCCAGCCCGCCGGCGGCGAGGGCGGCGACGACCGCCGCCGAACCGGCCCGGCGAATGAAGATCGACTTGGCAGTGTTCATGGGAATCCTCCTGCTACCAGAGTGGCACGTGTACCGATCATCTGTTCGTCGTATTGGACGTCGGCCACCCCGCACGGGTTGCATCCCGAAGGTGAGACTTCTCAGGGTTCTTTCAGGCAACTCCCAGCCGGTCATGACCCCAGGTATCTGAGCGCGGCGACGACGCGGCGGTTGACGCCGGTGGAGGGGGCCAGGCCCAGCTTGGCGAAGATGGCGGCGACGTGCTTCTCCACCACCCCGGGGGTGATGGTGAGCAGCTCGGCGATGGCGGCGTTGGAGTGGCCCTGGGCGATCAGGGCCAGCACCTCCCGCTCGCGCGGGGTGAGGGTGGACAGGGCGTCGGCGCGGCGGGCGGCCCCGAGCAGGTGGCGGACCACCTCGGGGTCCAGTACGGTGCCGCCGCGCGCCACCCGGGAGACGGCCTCGACGAACTCGCCGACGTCGGCGACCCGGTCCTTGAGCAGGTAGCCGACCCCGCCGGCCTGCTCGGCGAACAGCTCGGTGGCCGAACGGGTCTCGATGTACTGGGAGAAGACCAGCACCGCGACCCCGGGCAGGTCGCGGTGGATCTCCCGGGCGGCCCGCATCCCCTCGTCGGTGTGGCTCGGCGGCATCCGCACGTCGATGATGGCGACGTCGGGCCGGTGCTCCTCGACGGCCAGCCGCAGCGCCTGCGCGTCCGCGACCGCGGCGACCACGTCCAGTCCGCGGCGGGTCAGGGTCTGGGTGAGTCCCTCCCGCATGATCGCGGCGTCCTCGGCTATCACCACCCGCAGTCGGCCGTCCATCAGGCGTGCCTGGGCAGTTCGACGGTGACGGCGGTGGGGCCGCCGGGCGGGCTGGTGACGTCGAGGCGGCCGTCCACGCTCTGCACCCGCTCCCGCAGCCCAGCCAGTCCGCTGCCGCGCGCGGGGTCCGGCCGGGCGCCCCCGTTCCCGTCGTCGGTCACCGTCATCAGCAGCCTGCCCTCCTGCTCGTGCACATCGATGGTGATCCGGGCCGCGCCGCTGTGCTTGGCCGCGTTGGCGACCAGCTCGGCCGCGCAGAAGTAGGCGATGGCCTCGATCGCCGGCGAGGGCCGCTCGCCCGCGCCGACACCGAGGCCGGCTCCGACTCCGGCGCCGACGGCCAGGTCGACCGGGATCGGGCTGGTCTCGGCCAGCAGCGACAGTGCCGCGCCCAGGCCCCGGTCCAGTACCGCCGGGTGGATGCCCCGGGCCAGGTCGCGCAGCTCGGCCAGGGTCTCCTTGGCGTTGCGGTGCGCCGCGCCGAGCAGCGCCAGGGTGTGCTCGCCGTCCAGGTCCTGCTCCAGGTTCTCCTTGATCTCGCCGAGGGACATGGCCAGCGCGGTCAGCCGGACCTGGGCGCCGTCGTGCAGGTCGCGCTCGATCCGGCGCAGCCGGGCCGCCGACTCGTCGACCACTCTGGCGCGCTTCTCCTGCAGCTCCCGGGCCCGCTCGGCGGCGGCGGCGATCCGGGCCTGGGCGTCGCGCTCGGCCTCCAGCCGGGCGGCGCGCTCCTGCAGTGAGGCGTACTGGATCCGACGGTGCCGGTAGGCCACCGAGTCCCCCAGCACCCAGGCGACCAGCGCCGAGCCGCCCAGCGCGACGGCGGCGGCCAGCAGCGGGATCCCCGGGTACGCCCGGTGGGCCGGCGCCCACTGGGACACCGCCACCGCGGCACCGATCAGACAGACCGTCAGCCCGGCCACCGAGATCCGTCGCGGCCGGTGCGCGGCCAGGGTGTAGAGCAGGACCGGAATCGCCAGATCGGTCATGCTGGGCTGCAGGGCCGGGACCGGGGGGATGCTGCCGGGCTGCTGGCCCAGGGTGATCTGCAGGGCCCCGAACGCCGCCGCCGTGGCGAACGCCGCCACCGGGAACCGCCGGCGCGGGATCACGGTGGCGGCGATCAGGGCGTTGACGCAGATCAGCGCCAGGGCGGTGCCGGCCGGTCCGCGCGGCACCTCGTCGAGGCTCAGCGCGAACAGCAGCAGCGCCAGTGCGGTGTCGGCCCGCCAGGGATGGCGCCGCACCCATGAGTTCCCCCTCAGCAGCACCTCCCCAGGGTAGGGGTCCGGCTGCGCGGCGCACCCGCTGCGCAGGATCTCCTCGTCCATCTCTTCCCCGGCCGCTCCGCCCCGGTCAGTGCAGGGCGACGTGCCCGTTGCCGGTGAGCAGGATGATCTGGGAGAGGAAGCCGCTGGTGCCGTCGCAGGCCGGCACGGTGGTGTCGACCTCGTCGATGGTGACGGTCAGGTCGAAGGTCCCGCTGATCCCCCGGTACGAACCGGTGCCGGAGCCCGGGACCACCGGGGTCGGCACGGTGAAGCTGATGCTGCCCGAGCAGGTGGCCGCGTTGTGCGGCCAGGGGTCGTAGGCCTTGATGATCTTCTTGTCCAGCTGGGCGATGTCCAGCCGGAACGAGCCGTGGCGGAGCCCCAGTTGCATCTGGCTGGTGTGGTCCGGGTCGACCGTGCCGTCCGGGTGGACGGTCACCGCCTGCCCATAGTCGCCGATCGCCCCGGTCAGCAGGACCGAGGACTTGGGGCCGTCGCTGTCGACGCTGTAGTCGATCAGGTGCACCGCGCCGCCGTGGGCCGCCGCCGGAGCCGGGGTCGTCCTGGCCGCCTGGGCGGCCGGGGTCGCCCTGGCAGCCGGGGTCGCCGGGGCCGCGGCCGCTGCCGCGCATCCCCCCACCAGCAGGGCTCCGCCAGACACCGCGGCGATGATCGTGGGCATGGCCCGCATCTTGAACATGTCGAACTCCTCGTGCGAGTAAGCGATTTGACGGATGGTCGGGCCACTGCCGGCCGCTCCGGAGGGCGTCTTCCGCCTCGTCGACAACGCTACGGACGGGCCTTGGCCGCAGGCAGCCGGGCAGCGTCCATCCTGGGCTGGGGGATATCCCCCAGCCCGCCGCCGACGGGTCGCCAGCGGGTCGCCGACGGGCCCGGGCGCGATGCCGTACAGTGATCGGGCAGGCGTTCAGGGCGCCTCCGGGTCCGCGGGAAGGGCAGAGCCCACCTGGTTCACGCGAGCGTGTCAGCGTGCCCTACCGTCCTTCGGCCGGCGTGGCGGACCACCGGTTCACCGAAGGAGGCCCCTGTGTCGACGGCACCGCGAACCATGCCCCTGCCCGAGCGTCCCAGTCCGCAGCAGCTCAAGAAGCGGGCGAAGGACCTGCAGCGGGCGGTTCGGGCCCAGTCCCCCACCGCGCTGGCGCTGGTCGCCCGGCATGCGCCCGGAAGGGCCGAGGATCCGGCCGGATTCACCCTCGACGCCGCCCAGTTGGTGATCGCCCGGCTCTACGGCTTCCCGAGCTGGCCGCGCCTGCGTGAGCATCTCGCCGCGCACCCCGAACCCTCCGCCGACCGGCCCCGCAGCGGTATGCGCACGGTGGAGGACTTCTTCCGGCTGCGGACCGGCTGGGCCGACGCCTCGGACCTGCGCCGCTGCGCCGCGGCCGCGACCCCGGCGCACCCCGATCCGGCGCAGTGGCAGCCGCTGCTCACCGTGCACCGCAACGGCGTCAAGGTGATCGCCCTCGACTCTCCGGCCGGGGTGCTGTTCGCCGAACTCACCCCCAAGCGAATCACCCTGTCTCTAGCTGTTTCTGACGTGCCGTCGGGTAAGGCGGTGGCGGTCTGCTTCCGCAGTGCCTTCGGCACGATCGCCGGGGTCGTCGGACCGGATGTCACCGGTCTGATGGTGGAACCGGTCGCGGACCGTCGCCCGCTGGGCTGGGCGCTGGTGGCCGGCGGCGTGTTCGTCGCGCCCAACGCCTTCCAGGTCGGACCGGCAGGCCTGGTCCTGCGGACCAACGGCAGTGCGCGCGGCGAGGTCGTACCGCTGACGGCCCTGCCACCGCTCTCGGCCGCCGTCGTGGACCGGCCCGCACCGGCAGTCGAGGCCGTCCCGGCCGCCGGCACCGACTCCGTCCCGGATCTGACGACGGTCCTCGCCGCGGCCGACGCGCCCCCGATCGTCGATCCGGAGCAGTGGCGCCCCGGCGTCCGGGCCGACCTCACGCCGACCGAGCAGCTGCGGCTCGCCCGCTACGGCAGGCTGCTGGTCTGGCAGCGGACCGGTGGGCCCGAGGAGGACGCCGAGGATCCCTTCGTCTTCGACTTCACCCCGCAACCGGGCCCAGTCCGGGACTTCGCCGTGGTCGGCAGGAGCATCTCCTTCACCCGGATGTACTACGGCTTCCACGACGGGGCCGGCGGCACCGTCGCCGTCCTGGGCCTGGTCGACGACGCCGAGGTCGCCTCGGTGACGCTGCGCCGCGACGGCATGCCCGACCTGGCGGCCCGCATCGCCGGCAGGACGTTCCTGGTCGCGGGGGTCGACCTCGACCAGCTCCCCGAGCGCGGCCCGGTCACCGCCGTCCTGGTGGCCCGGGACCGCGCGGGGCATGTGTGCGAGGAACTCCCCTACCAGGAACAGGACTTCAGCCGACGGACCTGAGCTGCCGTGCTCGCAGCGGACCGCTCATGCCCCGGCCGCCGTCATCCCGAGGTGTTCCAGCAGCAGTCCCTCACGGGTGGACCAGGGGCAGATGGTCACGGTGTCGGCTCCGCAGGCCTCCATCAGGGTCTCGGCGACCAGGGCTCCGGCCAGCGACTGCTCGGCCCGGTGCGGGGCGATGCCCGGCAGTGTGCCGCGGCGCGGCACGCTCACGGCGGCCAGCAGCGGGATGACCGCGCGGAGGTCACGCAGCGTCAACTCGTCGGCGCTGCGCGGCCTCCGGCGCTGCGGCACGCCCCTGACGGCGGCGAGCCGGGCGAGTTGGGTGAAGGTCTTGGAGGAGGCCAGCACCCGGACGCCCGGTTCGGCCTGCGGCAGCCCGGGGGCCGCCGCAAGGGCCCGGCGCAGCTGCTGCCGCGCCCGGTCCAGCCGCCGTTCGGAGGCGGGGGTGCTGCCGGGCAGCAGCTCGCGGGTGACCCGGCGCGCGCCCAGCGGCAGCGACAGCACGCCGCCGGGCCGGGCCGCGTCGCCCCAGGCCAGCTCCACGGTGCCGCCGCCGATGTCCAGGACCAGCAGCGGGCCGGCCTCGGGGCCCGCCCAGTGCCGGGCGGCCACATAGGCCAGTCGGGCCTCCTCCTCGCCGGGCAGCACCAGCAGCCGTACCCCGGTGGTCCGGGCGACCCGGGCGATGACCTCGTCCCGGTTGGGCGCGTCACGGATGACCGAGGTGGCGAAGGCGAACACCTCGGGCAGCAGCACCCGCGGGTCCGCGTCCACCGCCTCGCCCACGGCCTGCTCCACGCTCCGCACCGCCCTGCCGCGCAACCGCCCGTCCGGGCCCAGGGCCTGATGCAGCCTCAGCCGCACCTTGTGCGAGAGCACGGGCTCGATCGCCCCGCTCTTGCGCCGCTGCACCACGGTCAACAGGGCGCTGTGGCACCCCACGTCCAGGACCCCCGCCTGCCGCATCTCCCGACACCCCTCTCCCCCGGAGGCGTGCGCGATGCGGTCCGTACGTCGGACCAGGCACCGGCGCCCACCAGCACGCTGCCTGACCGGATAACGGTCCACCTTACAACGACCGCCTTCGCTCCTCGTCGGGCCGTCGGTCGGTCAGCCGTTCCAGGTCCAGTCGGCGACCTCGGGCAGGTCGGTGCCGTGGGCGCGGATCCAGTCGTGGTGGCGGGCGCGGACGTCGGCCATCTGCTGGCGCACCCCGGCGGCGCGCACCGACAGCCCGGGCACCCGGTCGATCACGTCCATGACCAGGCGGTAGCGGTCCAGGTCGTTGCGCACCACCATGTCGAAGGGGGTGGTGGTGGTCCCGGACTCCTTGTAGCCGCGTACGTGCAGCTGGTCGTGGTTGGTGCGGCGGTAGGCCAGCCGGTGGATCAGCCAGGGGTAGCCGTGGTAGGCGAAGATCACCGGCTTGTCCGGGGTGAACAGCGAGTCGAACTCCTTGTCCTTCATCCCGTGCGGGTGCTCGTCGGCGGGCATCAGCCGGGCCAGGTCGACCACGTTGATCACCCGCACCGCCAGCTGCGGCAGCAGCTCGCGCAGCAGCTGGGCGGCGGCCATCACCTCCATGGTCGGCACGTCCCCGGCGCAGGCCAGCACCACGTCCGGGTCCCGGCTGCCGTCCTCGGTGCCGGCCCACTCCCAGATCCCGGCGCCGCGCGCACAGTGCACCCGGGCCTGGTCCAGCGAGAGCCAGTCGAAGCACGGCTGCTTGCCGGCCACCACCACGTTCACGTAGTCACGGCTGCGCAGGACGTGCTCACCCACGCTGAGCAGGGTGTTGGCGTCCGGCGGCAGGTAGACCCGGACCACCTCGGGGCTCTTGTTCAGGACGTGGTCCACGAAGCCGGGGTCCTGGTGCGAGAACCCGTTGTGGTCCTGCCGCCACACGTGCGAGGTCAGCAGGTAGTTGAGCGAGGCGATCGGGGCCCGCCAGGGGATCTGACGGGTCGTCCGCAGCCACTTGATGTGCTGGTTGACCATCGAGTCGACGATGTGGACGAACGCCTCGTAGCAGGAGAACAGGCCGTGACGGCCGGTCAGCAGGTAGCCCTCCAGCCACCCCTGGCACAGGTGCTCGGACAGCACCTCCACCACCCGGCCGTCGCGGGCCAGGTTCTCGTCCACCGGCAGCACCTGCGCCTGCCAGGCCTTGCCGGTGGCCTGGTAGACCGCCTGCAACCGGTTGGAGGCGGTCTCGTCCGGGCCCACCAGCCTAAAGTCGCGCCGGCCCGCGGTGTCGGCCATCACCTGCTCCAGCAGCTCGCCCAGGATCCGGGTCGGCTCGTGCATCGTCGCGCCGGGCTTGTCGACCGGTACCGCGAAGCGCTCCAGCTCGCGCACCGGCAGCTCGCGCAACAGCAGCCCGCCGTTGGCGTGCGGGTTGGCACCCAGCCGCCGCTCGCCCTCGGGGACGTGCACCAGCACCTCGGCGCGCGGCCGGCCGCTCTCGTCGAACAGCTCCTCGGGACGGTACGAGCGCAGCCAGGCCTCCAACTGCGCCAGGTGCTCGGGGTTGGTGTGGATCCCGTCCAACGGCACCTGGTGCGCCCGCCAGGTCCCCTCCACCTGCAGCCCGTCGACCTTGTCCGGCCCGGTCCAGCCCTTGGGGGTGCGCAGCACGATCATCGGCCAGCGCGGGCGCTCGACCGCGCCCTCCTCACGGGCCGCGCGCTGGGCGGCGGTGATCCGGTCCACCGCCTGGTCCATAGCGGCGGCCATCGCCCGGTGCACGGCGACCGGGTCGTCGCCGGTGACGTGGATCGGCTCGTGGCCGTAGCCGCGCAGCAGCTGGTCCAGCTCGTCCTCCGGGATACGGGAGAGCACCGTGGGGTTGGCGATCTTGTATCCGTTCAGGTGCAGGATCGGCAGCACCGCGCCGTCGTGCACCGGGTCCAGGAACTTGTTGGCGTGCCAGGAGCCGGCCAGCGGGCCCGTCTCGGCCTCGCCGTCACCGATCACGCAGGCCACCAGCAGGCCGGGGTTGTCGAAGGCCGCGCCGTAGGCGTGGGCCAGCGAGTAGCCCAGCTCGCCGCCCTCGTGGATCGAGCCCGGCGTCTCCGGCGCCACATGGCTGGGCACCCCGCCGGGGAAGGAGAACTGGCGGAACAGCTTCCGCATGCCCTCCTCGTCGCGGGTGATGTCCGGGTAGGCGGCGCTGTAGCTGCCCTCCAGCCAGGAGTTGGCCAGCACCGCCGGGCCGCCGTGTCCGGGGCCCCAGATGCAGATCGCGTCCAGGTCGCGGGCCCGGATCAGCCGGTTCAGATGGGTGTGCACCAGGTTCAGGCCCGGCGAGGTCCCCCAGTGGCCCAGCAGCCGGGGCTTGACGTGCTCGGCCCGCAGCGGCTCGCGCAGCAGCGGGTTGTCCAGCAGGTAGATCTGACCCACGGCCAGGTAGTTGGCCGCACGCCAGTGCACGTCCAGGGTCTGGACCTCGGCGTCGGTGAGGGACTGGTTCATCGCGGGGCGCTCCTTGGGCTGGGGGCTGGCGGGCTAACGGGCGGGCTGGCGAGTCCGGGTGGTGCGGCTCCGACAACCACACTCCCCCGGCCGACCTACCCGGTCACAGGGCCAAACGGGCCCACTTCCGCGGTACGCCCCGCGGTCGCGCGCCGTTCGGCCCGCCGACCCCGCCCGTTCGGCCCATCCGCTGCCGCCGCCCTGCCGGCCCGTAGGGCCACCGGTGCCGCTGTCGGTGCCGGCCGATAGCGTTCCCTGTCATTGCCCGTGGTGGACGAGGACGCGAGGGAGGCCTTCTGATGGACAGGCAGGAGCATGGTGATGTCGGTGCGGTCCTCGCGGCCGCCGCGGCGGTGCCCGTCACGGATGCGGAGCGTCGGCGCGAGACGGGCGAGCTCCTGGTGCACATGCTGGGCCATGGTCGCGGTGGCCAGCGGGTGGCGGTCGCCCGGGCCATCGTCGATCTCGCTCCGGAGCAGCGTGCGGCGGCGGTAGCAGGTCTGCTCGGGTTCGTCGCCGAGCCCGCGTCGGATCCACTGGTCGTGGCCAACGCCGCGGTCTGGTCGCAGGTCCCCGGCTGGGTCGGGTTGAGCAGCCGGATCGCGCTGGCGGTGCTGGACCCGGCGCAGGCAGGCTCTGCCCGCGCCGCCGCCCGGGCCTGCGACATCGTCTCCCTCGGCCAGCTGGCCGAGGAGTTCGCCGGGCTCGGCCCCGAGGAGTGCGATCTGGTGGGGAAGCGCCTGGCCGACGCGGTTGCGGGCGGGACGAATCCGGGCTGTCTGGCAGCCTGTCTGCTGTCGCTCGGGCCCACCCAGCACCGGCGCACCAGGGAGGCGCTGGACGGCGTGATCGCCCGGGGCACACCCATCGGCCTGCTCGCGCGGCCGCTCACGGACCTGCACCCGGATTTCGTGCCCCACGCGGTGGAGCTGGCCCTCGCGTCGCTGCCGTTGGACCCGAAGCAGTACCTCGCCCGGCAGCAGGACCCGGACCCGCAGGACATCGCCTCCGCGGTGCTCGCCGCCGGCGAGGAGTACCGGGACCAGGTGGGCAGCGCTCTGTGGCGGCTGGTACGGGATCCGTCGGCCAAACCCTCCTACCGCCGGCAGGCCGCCGGGCGGCTCGAACTGGTCGACAGGGCCGCCCGGGAACAGGCCGAGCGGTTCCTGCGGGACGCCGTGGTCAGCGACCCGGCAGCGGGCGATCCGCACCCGGTGCCGACCCCGCAGCGGGCGGCGGAGATCCGTGCCGCCGTCGCCGACGCATGGCGGCGCATCGACGGCTGGCTGCATGAGCATGCCCCCGCGGTCTCCGCCGGGCTCGGCGGCCCGGCGAGCCCGGACGAGATCACCGCCGTCGAACGAGACCTCGGCCTCGCCCTGCCCGTGGACTTCGCGGCCTCCTGCGCGGTCCACCGCAGCGTGGAAGTCAGCGGTGTGTTCTCCTACGTCTGCCACGGCGACATCGGCGAGTTGGCGAAGTGGCGTGACGAGTTGGCGGAGGAGGGAAGCAGCGGGTCGACCGACCCGGACGACGAGATCCGACGGGACCAGGAGTGGCGGCGCGGCTGGGTCCCCCTGGACCACGAGCCCGACGGCTCCAGCGTCATCCTCGATCTGGACCCGGGCCCCGAGGGTGACGTGGGCCAGCTCATCTACGCCGACCAGGGCAGCATCGACGACGTCCGCGCGCGGAGCTGGCTCGATGTCCTGCTGGACTTCGCCGGGGAGTTGGACGCGGACCGCTACACCTATGACCCGGCCGAGTCCGCACTGCGCTACCGGGCCGGCCACCGGACCAGGTGACCGCACGTCACGACACGCCTGGCGGGACGGCCCCGGGAACCGCCGCGGCGGCGCAGAGGTTGCGCCGCCGCGGCTCCCCGAGGGGTGGGACCGGGCCGCTATGACGCGGCGCTGCCCAGGTGCCTGGCGAGGAACCGGGCGGCGCTGTCGGCCTCGAAGCGGGGAAGTTCCTTGTGGCGGCCGGAGTTGGCGTGCAGGGACTTCTCCTTGGAGGCGAAGGCGTCGAAGAGGGCCAGCGCCTCCTCGCGGGTGATGTGCTCGTCGTCCCACTGCATGGCGAACTCGACCGGGACGGTGATCCTCGCGGCGTGCTCAGCCAGGACGTCGGGCCAGTGCTGCCCGAAGACCGCGGCGGTGATGCGCGGCTCGGAGGCTACGAACGGGATGCCGATCGCCGTCCCCATGTTGATGCCGAAGTAGCCGACCGGCCCGCCGGTGCCGATCTCCGGGAGCTCCTGGAGGGCGTCCAGGGTCGCTCGGTACTCGGGCACGGCGAGCTCCGCCAGGTGGGCGTTGTAGCGGACCACGATCGGGCCCTCCGGCTCGCCCGCCGCCCTGGCCCGGAACAGCTCGGCGACCTCGGCCTCGTCGTGCGCCGTACGCGGCCGGTCGCCGTGGCCGGGCGCGTCGAGGACGGCGACGTGGAAGCCGCAGCCGCTCACCAGCAGCTGTGCCCGGCCCGACATCGCCGGATGCTTCTTGTGGTTGCCTCCGCCGTGTCCCATCAGGACCAGCGGCGCACGGTCGGCCGCGCCGGAGGCAGGCGACCAGAGGACACCGGGGACCCCGTCCACGGTGAAGTCGCGCTCGACCATGCCGTTGAACGTGGATTCAGAAGTGATCGTCAGAGAGTACATGGGTGTTGCCTTTCGAGAGTGCCCGTGTTGTCAAGGCGCTCCCGGCGACACCTACGTCAGTGGCCGACCGTGACGGCAAGGGGGAGCACCCACAGCGATACAGCGTTCATGGGTCTCACCTCCTGAGGCGGTGTCACGGTCAAGAGGAAGCTACCAGTCGAAGATCGTCCCGCCAACCCCTTTCCGCACGCGGACCGGCGACCGTCCACACCGTCGGCCTGGCAGAATCGGTCCCGTCGAGGTGATGGGGCAGCGCACGCTGCGGACCGTATCGAGGAGAACTCTGTGCCGCTGACCTAGGAGCCGTTGCGCCAGCTCGGATTCCTCACCATCGGACTGTTCGACGGGAACGACCCCGGCCCGGGGCACGAGTCGACCCTGGAGATCATCCGGTTGGGCGAGCAACTGGGCTTCGACAGCGCCTGGGTGCGCCACCGTCACCTGCAGTACGGCATCTCCTCGCCGGTCGCCGTGCTGGCGGCGGCCTCCCAGCGCACCAGCCGCATCGAACTCGGCACCGCGGTGATCCCGCTGGGGTGGGAGAACCCGCTGCGGCTGGCCGAGGACCTGGCGACGGTCGACATCCTGTCAGGAGGCCGCCTCAACCCGGGTCTCAGCGTCGGCCCGCCCAGGCGACTGGACCAGGTGCAGGACGCGCTCTACCCCGGCACCGCCGATGCCGAGGACTTCGGCTACGACCGGATGCAGCGGCTGCTGGACTGCGTGCGCGGCGTGCCGGTCACCGGCTTCAGCGGTGTCGAGGGCTTCGAGGTGTTCTCCGACCGGGTCCAGCCGCACTCCCCCGGCCTGGGCCGGCGGATGTGGTACGGGGGCGCGAGCTCGCGCTCCGCCCGGTGGGCCGGTGAGCACGGGATGAACTTCCTGACCAGCAGCGTGGTCAAGGCGGAGTCGCCGGAGGCGCAGGAGGCGGGGACGGCGCCGGACTTCGCCGCGATCCAGCAGTCCCTCATCCGCACCTTCCGCGCGCACCACCCGGACGGCGACCGGGCCCGGGTCTCGCAGGGCCTGGTGGTCATCCCCGTCGACTCCGCCTCGGCGGAGCAGCGCGCAAAGTACCGGGCCTTAGCCGACAAGCGGATGCCACGGACCACGACCCCGCAGGGGCCTGGGCAACTGCTGTTCGCACCGGACCTGGTCGGCACCTCCGCCCAGATCGCCGAACAGCTCTACGCCCACGCCGCCTTCCGCGAGATCGACGAGGTCGCCTTCGCGCTCCCGTTCACCTTCGAGCACGAGGACTACGTCCAGATCCTCACCGACATCGCCACCCACCTCGGCCCGGCCCTCGGCTGGCGGCCCGGCGGCTGACCCGTACACCGCGGCCCGTCAGGGCGAGGCGCACGGGTTCGGCCAACAGGGTGTTCCTGAGCACGGCAGCGCTCCACGTACCCGGTGGCGCACCTGCCGGGCCGGATCATCGCGTCCATGGAAACCCTTCCGTACTCCCCACCGGACCAGGACGTCCTGGCCGTGCTGCCGCCGAGCGACGCACTGGCGCGGGCGCACGCCGAGGCCGTCCGGCTCCGGGTGCCGCTGGCGGAGCAGCTGGCGGCCGAGGGTGCGGTCGGCCAGGAGGAGCTGGACCGGTTGCTCGCCGGGCACTGGGAGGTGCCGTACATCACTCTGCGGGAGTCGACGGCCGACCCGGTCCTGGTGAACGCGCAGCCCGCAGCCCGGCTGTGGCGGGAGGGCTGGATCCCGCTGTGGCGGTCCGCGGACGGCGGCGCGGTACGGGTCGGCTTCGTCGGCAGACCGGACCAGGAGCGTGTGCAGCAGGTGGCGCAGGTCGTGGGCGCCCCGGTGGAAGCAGCCGTGGTCAGTCAGGACGCCTTTCGTGAGGCCCTGCTGCGGTGCCACCGTGAAGAGTTGGTGGAGCTGGCGGTGTCCGGCCTGGCCCTCCGGGCCCCGCTCCAGTCGGCACAGCGGGTGCTGACCCGGGCTCAGCAGCTGCTGGCCGCAGGGCTGGTGGTGCTGATCGTGCTCGGTTTCCTCGCCGACTGGCGCTCGGCGCTGGCCACCGTCTTCGCGGTGGTCAACGTCGCCTTCCTGTTCAGCGTCGGGTTCAAGTTCCTGGTCTGCATGCGCGGTGCCGAGCGGGAGCGAGAGGAGCCGATCAGCGCCGCCGACCTGGACGCCCTGGACGAGGGCTCGCTGCCGGGCTTCACCGTACTGGTCCCGGTTTACCGAGAGGCCGGGATCGTCGGCCAACTGCTGTTGAATCTTGGGGAGTTGGATTGGCCTCGGGCCAAGCTCGAAGTGCTGGTGCTGCTGGAGGAGGACGACAGCGAAACCGTCGCAGCCGCCCGGGCCGCCCAACCACCCGCCTGGATGAAGCTGGTCGTGGTCCCGCAGTGCGAGCCCAGGACCAAGCCCAAGGCGTGCAACGTCGGTCTGTTCTTCGCCCGCGGCGACTACCTGGTCATCTACGACGCCGAGGACCAGCCCGATCCGGACCAGCTGAAGAAGGCGCACCTGGCCTTCACCCGCGCCGACGGCGACACCGTCTGCGTCCAGGCCGCGCTCAACTACTGGAACGCCGAGGAGAACGCCCTCACCAGAATGTTCACCCTGGAGTACTCCTTCTGGTTCGACTACATGCTCCCCGGCTTGGACGACCTGCGGCTGCCCATCCCGCTGGGCGGAACCTCCAACCACTTCCGCACCGACGCGCTGCGCCGACTCGGCGGCTGGGACCCGTTCAACGTCACCGAGGACGCCGACCTGGGCGTCCGGGCGGCGGCCGAGGGCTGGCGGGTGAGCGTGGTGGGCTCCACCACCTACGAGGAGGCCAACCGGGCCTACGGCAACTGGATCCGGCAGCGCTCCCGCTGGGTGAAGGGCTACCTGCAGACGCTGCTGGTGCATCTGCGCGCACCGGTGCGGCTGACCCGGACCATCGGCCTGGGGCAGACCCTGGCCTTCGTGCTGCTGATCGGCGGAACCCCGGCCGGCTTCCTGGCCGCACCGCCCCTGCTGCTGCTGTTCGTGTGCTCGCTGCTGGTGCCGACCAATCGACTCATCGAGGTCCTTCCGGCCTGGCTGCTGGCGGTCTCGATGATCGACCTGGTCATCGGCAACACCGCGATGATCTACGTCGGAATGATGGGCGCCTTCCGCCGCCGACGCTACCGGCTGGTGCCCTGGGCCCTGCTCACCCCCCTGTACTGGTTGCTCCACTGCGCCGCGGCGTACAAGGCGCTGTGGCAACTGATCACCCGTCCGCACTACTGGGAGAAGACCACCCATGGCCTCAGCACCGTCAGCCACCCCGGTCAGGGCCCGGACCTGGTCCCCGGGCCGCAGCCGGCAGTGGGCCTGGACCGGGGCTGACTGGCCGTCAACCGCCGTCCGCCGCTGGGCACTGCGACTGGCGCTGGCGCTGCCGTTCGTTCTGTTCGCCTACTGGGTGCTGCACCTCGGCTACACCAGCAACCCGCGCGCCCTGCTCGAACAGCACGCCGCCGCGGTCCGCGCCGGCTGGCACGACCTCTCGGCGGCCCGGGTGGCCTATCCGCCGCTCCTGACCGGACCGCTCGCGGTCCTCCCCGCCGGCTGGCGCCCGGCGGCGCAGAGCATCGTCGGCGCCCTCGCCGCGGGGACACTGCTCTCGGTCTACCTCGCCCGCCTGGTCGTGGCACAGCTCCCGATCACGCTGATCGTGCTGCTGTGCGCGGCTCTGCTCTGCAACACCTCGCTCTGGTACCTGGGCACCCAGGACCTCTCGGGCATCACCTCGCTGCTCTTCCTCACCCTCGCCCTCGGCGGCTTCCTGCGCTTCGCCGCCTTCGCCGAGACCGAAGGCGGCTTCCAGGCCGGACTGTTCCTCGCCGTGGCCTTCGGCTGCGGGTCCATCGCCCTGGCCTACGCCCTCTCGCTGGTGATCGGCGCGCCGCTGCTCGCTGTCCGGCGCTTCCGGGCCGAGCCCGCGGCGATCCTCGCAACCGCGCTCGTGCTGGGCTTCCCGATCGCTGCGGCGGCACTGGGCTGGACCTTCACCGTGTGGCGCCTCGCCGGCCATCCGTTCGCCTGGCTGAGCAACAGCGGGAACGGCACCCCGTTCCACGTCCGTAGCGGCTCCAGCGTCGCTCTGCGCGACGCCGCCGCGTCCGTCCTCCACGCCCCGCTCTACCTGCTGGTCGCCGCCTGCATCCTGACCGGCGCGATCGGCACCGGGCACCGGCTGTTCGTCCGCGCGATGATCACCCTCGGCTTCTTCGTCCCGATCATCGTCCTCTTCCTCGGCGACTGGCTCGGCTTCATCTACTCCCCCATGACCAGCTTCCTGCTGCTCACCCTCCTCCCGGCCGCCACCATCCCGGCCCGCCCGAGCCGCCCCCTGTGCCTGCTCCTCGGCACCGCCGCCGTCCTCCAGCCGATCATCGCGATCGTATGGCCGGTCGCGGGAGCAGCGACTGTCGACAACTGGATCCGGGCGATCTTCTGACCCGCCCCGATCTGCCCCCCGTCTGCTCCGTTCATTCACCTGCGTAGAGTCGATGCAGGTCGATCAATCGGACTCCGGGGTCCCGCTCGGCGAGGTTCAGTAGTTCCGGGGTGAAGCCGGCCCCGCTGAAACACAGGAGACGGGTCTGCTCGGCGTCCACGTTGACACGTGAGCGCAGCAGAGCCCGGATGTGCTCGAGCCGCTGAAGATGATTCAGGCCCATGGTCTCGTTCCACTTCGCCTCCCCGATGGCCAGGAGTACCTCGCGGCCGTCGGCACGGCGACCGAAGACAACCACGTCGACTTCGTGGCCTGTCTTGGCGACCGGGTCGGGGACGATTCCGGATTCGACGCGGGTTCGCTGTCCGCCGAGGGTGTCGGCGGAGGCGTACCAGCGCGTCCAGGTGCGGCAGACCTGCTCGAAATGCGGACCGATGATCTGGCTGCGAAAGGTGGGCTGCGCCCGTTCCCATACGGCGGTGGCCTGATCGGGGCGTTCCAGGTCGCTCCACTGCGGGCGCATCAAGGCGTAGTAGAACGTCAGGATCGGTTCCGCGATGCGGTAGGCGGAGCGCTTGCCGTGGAAGGCGTCCGGCTCCCGTACGATCATTCCGGTGTCTTCCAGGACCGTCAGGGCATGGCCCAGATCGGTGGACTTGCGTTCCAGGAAGCCGGCGATGCCGCCGCGGGTGTGGTTTCCCTGCGCGATAGCGGCGAGCACGCTGTGGTAGAGGGCGGTGTCCCGCAGGTCGGGTTCCTCCGCGAGCAGGAAGCGGGCCTCGCGGAACAGCGGGCGTCCGGGGTTGAGCACATTGCGCAGCACCCAGGGACCGAAGTCGTCCACGTCCGAGGGCGCGTCGCCGAGCACGAACTCGCGCCGGTACGCAGGGGTGCCGCCGACCACCGAGTTGACCAGCAGGGCCAGACGCGGATCCGCAGTCAGCCCCCAGAAGTCGGCGGCCAGACGGAAGTCCAAGGTGGGCACGACCAGTTCGAGACTGGCGCGCCCGCGCAGCGGGGCCGTGCCCGACAGCAGGCCACCCATGAAGGACAGCGCGGAGCCGCACAGCAGTAGTCGCACCGGCCCCCCCTCATGCCTGGACTGCGGCCCGAGCGCCCGCTGCAGCAACGAGGGCAGCTCCGGCGAGGCCTTCGCCAGGAACGGGAACTCGTCCAGCACCACGACCCGCGGCGCGCCGCCCTGCACGGCCAGGCCCATCAGTTCCGCGACCGCCTCCTCCCAGTGGGCGAAGCGGTACGGCGTGCGACGCCCCTCGAAGCGCGCCAGCGCCCCTCCGAACTGCCGCAGCGACTCCGCCTCGGTCGCTTCGCTGGCGGAGAAGAAGAACCCATCGGTCACCCGGCAGAGTCCGTCCAACAGGAACGTCTTGCCCTGCCGACGACGCCCCGACACCACCCCCAGCGTCGCCTCCGCCCCCTCGTACGAGGCGAAACGCACCAGTTCGCTCCATTCGAAATCACGGTCGAACATCCCCGTCGGCTTGTCCATGCGCCCTTCACCCATCACCAGGCAATCAATAAGCACTACAGCTATTATACATACGTGCATCATTAGGAGCGGGCCGCCGAGCGCACACCCGGCGCACAGACCTGACGCGGCAGCGCCACGCCGCGTACCGCACACTCGCCCGCCACGACACGGCCTGCTTTGCCGACGCCCGGACCACCGTGATGCAAGCTGGCAGTCGGAAGACCGACAGCCCCGGGGATTGAGGCGTAATGGCGAACGTGGTCACGCTTGTCTCGGCGAACCTGCTGACCGGCGGGCTCGGCGGCTCGCGGACCGAGGGCCGGTTCGATGCCCTGATGCACGCGGCCGGGCGCCAGCAGGCCGATGTCGTGTGCTTCCAGGAGTGCATGTGGTTCGCCGACGACGACCGGCGGCTGTTCTACCGGGCCGAGCGGATCCTGGGGATGCGCGGGGTCCTCGGTCGGGTCAGGACCGGGCTGCACGTGGCCGTGTTCGTCAGGGCACCGCTGGCCGTCACGGCCAGTAGGATCCTGAGTGGCGGGCTCTGGCACCACGGTGCGCTGCGCGTGGACCTCACCCTCCCCGGTCCCGGAGGTTCGGAGACCGAACTGACCGTCGTCTCCGCGCACCTGAGCCCGCGCAGCCCGGCCCAGCGGCTGCTGGAGGCCGAGCAGCTGATCGAGCACGTCCCGGCCAAGGGCCTGGTCCTGCTCGGCATGGACGCCAACACCGCCGACGCGGACACCGACCTGTCCGGCATCTCGCCCCGGCTGCGCGCCGGCCTGGCCCTTCCCGGCAGCACCGTCCCGGACCTGCGCCCGGTCCAGCGGCTGGCCGACGCGGGCTTCTCCGACGTCGCCGAGCTCCTCGACAGCCGAAAGCCGACGACCGGCCACTGGCCCGGCCACGAGCTGGTCAACCGCCCCGACCGGATCCTGGCCAGCCCGCAGGCAGCGCAGGCGATCGAGTCGATCGAGGTCGTCGAGGAGGTCGCCACGATCACCGACCACCTGTGGCTGCGTACCCGCCTGCGCACCGAACCCGGCATCAGACTGCGGGGGTCGGACCGCATCCAGGCGAGCTGACCCCGCATACGGACATACCGGTCGGCCCGCACGTCCGCGAGGACTTCCAACCGCCCGGTTTCGGTCACAGAGGCCGCAGCAGGGTTCGTTCCGGCGGCAGCGGGGGAGCACTTCTGCATGCTCCTGTGCTGTGCTGATCGGTTTCTGACATCTCTTCGTTAGCGTCCGGACCATGCTGGAACCAAGTCATGGAGCTGCGGGCATGGATGACGCAGGGTCTGTCGAAGCGGGCGGCGGGGGCCGGCGCGTCGGTCGTAGGAAGGCGCTGAAGATCCTTTCGTTGTCCGCTGCCGGCATCCTGGTCCTGGGGGCCGCCGGTGCCGGGTACCTCTACGAGCACCTGAACGGGAACATCAGGACCGCCTCGCTCTACACCGACACTCCGGGCGGTACCCAGGCCGACGCCGGGCACCGGAGCAGCGGGCTGGGCGTCGAGAAACCGGACGCCTTCGGTCACACCCCGCTCAACATCCTGCTCATCGGCTCGGACACCCGCGACAGCGCCGCCGACTGCCAGATCGGCGGCGACTGCGGGCCCGGCGCCAACGCCGATGTGGAGATGCTGGTGCACCTGTCGGCGGACCGCAGCAACGCCACGGTGATGAGCATCCCGCGCGACACCATGATGGACCTGCCGGCCTGTACCGACCCCACCACCGGGGACCACACCTCCGGCTCCTACGACCAGATCAACAGCGCCCTGCAGTACGGCCCGGCCTGCTCGGTGGCGGCGGTGCACAAGCTGACCGGGATACCCATCGACCACTTCGTGATGATCGACTTCAGTGGCGTCGTGAGTATGTCCGACGCTGTGGGCGGGGTGAACGTCTGCGTCGACAACAACGTCTACGACCCGTACTCGGGCCTCAAGCTCAGCAAGGGCACCCACACTCTGAAGGGGACGGCGGCGCTGGAGTTCCTCCGCACCCGGCACGGCTTCGACGACGGCAGCGACCTCGGCCGCACCTACGCCCAGCACGTGTTCATCACGCAGATGGTCGACAAGGTCAAGACCGCGGGGACGCTCAGCGATCCGGCCGCGCTGTGGCGGCTGGCGAACTCCGCGACCAAGGCGCTGACCGTCGACACCGGTCTGGGCAGTCTGGCCAAGCTGATCGGTCTGGGCGAGGACCTGGGCAAGGTACCCGCGGACCGGATCACCCTCACCACCATGCAGACCCACGCCGACCCGCAGGACTCCAACCGGGTCGTCGTCGACGCCAAGGCACAGCAGCTGTTCGACGCGATCATCAACGACCGTTCCCTGACGGCAGCAGCGGCGAAGCCCACCCCCTCCCCCTCGGCCTCCGCCGATCCCTCCGCCTCCGCCGGTGCCATGGCCTCGACGACCCCCACCACGACGGCCGCCGAGGCAGCAGCGGCCAAGGCCGCGGCAGCCAAATCGGCCGCGCCGAACCCGTCCCGCGCGAGCCGGTCCACCGGCGCCGGTGCGGCTCTGGACGGTGCGCATGCCCAGACCGGCGACCAGGTCAACTCCTGTGCCCAGGTCGGCGATCTGTACACCGTCCAGGTCAACGGCGTCGGGATGACCCCGATCCAGGCGTACGCCGCGAGTCCGGGGGTCCCGGACAGCGCACCCTGACCTGGGGACGAAGAGGTTGTCAGATAGTTGTCAGATTCCGGTTCCGGCTCCCCCGCCCGGTGATTTCCAGGATCGGGCTGCCTAGGATCACGCCCATGGGTACATGTGTCCTGGTGGCCGAGGACGACAAGATGCAGGCCGAACTCGTCCGGCGCTATCTGGAGCACGAGGGCCTGACCGCCCTCGTCGCCCACGACGGGCTCGCCGCGCTGGAGCAGGCCCGCCGCAGGCACCCCGATCTGATCATCCTCGACGTGATGATGCCCGGCATGGACGGCCTGGAGCTGTGCCGGACACTGCGCCGGGAGAGCGAGGTGCCGGTGCTGATGCTCACCGCCCGCACCAGCGAGGACGACCTGCTGCTCGGGCTCGGCCTGGGCGCCGACGACTACATGACCAAGCCCTACAGCCCCCGCGAGCTGATGGCCCGGGTCCGCACCCTGCTGCGCCGCAACCGGGACGGCAGCCCGTGGGGTGACGGGGCCCTGCACGTGGGCGACCTCGGCGTCGATCCGGGCGGCCGCCGGGTGTGGATCGGCGCGGCGCCGGTGGAGTGCACCCGCGGGGAGTTCGAGATCCTGGCGGCCATGGCGGCCCAGCCGGACCGGGTCTTCAGCCGCGCCCAACTGCTGCAGGAGATCCACGGCCTGGACCTCGGCACCACCGAGCGCACCATCGACATGCACGTGATGAACCTGCGCAAGAAGATCGAGGCCGACCCGCGCCGTCCGGTCCGCCTGGTCACGGTGTTCGGCGTGGGCTACAAGCTCACCGACGGAACGGGCGGTCGGCGCCGTGCCCCGTAGCGTCCCGCTGCGCCGGAGTCTGGTGGTGCGGCTGCTGGCAACCTCGGTGCTGGTCGCGGTCTGCTCGATCGCCGCGACCGCCTGGCTGGCGGTGAAGTCCACCTCCCGCGCCATCGAGCAGCAGCAGAGCCAGGCCCTGTCCCAGGACGCCAGCATCTACAGCACCCTGCTGGACTTCGCCGCCACCCACCACAACTGGGACGGCGTCGGGCCGACCGTCAGCGCTCTGGCCCGCAGCACCGGCCGCCGGATCGCCCTCACCACCTCCGCGCGCGCCTCCATAGCCGACTCCCAACCCGCGGGCAGCCCCGCGCCCGCATCCACCCCGACGGCTGCCGCACCGCTCCCGGCCCAGGCCTCGGCGGTCGTGGACCCGCTCAATCTGGACCCCTCCCTGGCCCTCGGCTCCGGGGCGAGCCGGATCGCTCCCCAGGCCACCGGTCCCTTCCAGCTCAGCAGCAAGGAGCAGGCGGAGCTGCGCGACGCAGCGGACGAGACGGTCGGCTGCCTGGAGGATCTGGGGCTGACCGCCCAGATCAGCACCAGTCCCGCCGGCCGGCCCAGCGTCGTCACCAACAGCGGCTACGCCGGGCTGATGATGATGGACAAGTGCAACGCCAAGCCGCTGCTCTTCCCCACCCAGAGCGAGCAGACGGCGCTGGAGCAGCTCGACGCCCTGGTCAACCCCTGTCTCGCACGGCAGGGGATTCCGCCGGTCCAGGTCGACCTGAACTTCTCCTGGACCGGACGCCCGGCCAGCTCCACCAAGGCCGCCCAGTCCATCGCGACCTGCATCGAGTCCGGACGCCGGGAGCAGCTGGCCCCCTACGTCGCCCCGGCCGCGCTGCTCTTCGTCACCAGCCCGGCCCGGACCCCCGGTTCGGTGTTCGACCTGTCCCGGGCCAACACGATCCGGATCGTGGAGGTGACCGCGCTGGTCCTGGCGGTGACCGTGGCGGTCACCGTGCTGGTGGCCACCCGGCTGGTGCGCCCGCTGCGGGCGCTGGCCGAGGCGGCGCAGCGGCCCAACGAGCCGCACGCCCGGGTGCCGGTCCGGGGCCGGAACGAGATCGGCTACCTGGCGGCCGCGCTGAACGACCTCTCGCAGCGCCGCGAACGCATCGAGCAGCAGCGCGAGGCGATGGTCAGCGATGTGGCCCATGAGTTGCGCACTCCGCTGAGCAACATCCGCGGCTGGCTGGAGGCGGTCCAGGACGGCGTGGCAGTCCCCGATCCTGAGCTGGTGTCAGCTCTGCTGCAGGAGGCCCTGCTGCTGCAGCACATCATCGACGACCTGCGCGACCTGGCGGCCGCCGACGCGGACACCTTCCGGCTGCACCCCGAGCCGGTCCGGCTGCGCGAGGTGCTGCAACAGGTGGCGGCAGCGCACCAGGACGCCGCCCGGGCGGCCGGCGTCACCCTGGAGACCCGTACCGAGGGCGACCCCGGGCTGGTGGCCGATCCGTTGCGGCTGCGCCAGGCGGTCGGCAACCTGGTGTCCAACGGGATCCGGCACACCCCCGCCGGCGGCAGCGTGACCGTCGGCGCCCGGCGGGACGGACCGGAGGCGCTGATCGAGGTCGGCGACACCGGTGACGGCATCAGCCCCGAGAACCTGCCGCACGTCTTCGAGCGCTTCTGGCGCGCGGAGAAGTCCCGCAGCCGGCAGACCGGCGGCAGCGGCCTGGGGCTGGCGATCGTGCGCCAGCTGGTCCGGGCCCATGGCGGGACGGTCTCCGTGGACAGCACCGTGGGCAAGGGCTCGGTGTTCACCCTGCGCCTGCCCGCCCAGAAGGACTGAGGCCCAGCACGACTGAGGTCCCAGCCCGACTGAGCCCCCAGCAGGACCGAGGCCCAGCACGCCCGAGTCAGCGGATCTGACGGCGGACCAGTTCGTGGAACGGGCTGCCTGCGTCGGCGAGCAGCTCGGCCGGCGGTCCCTGCTGGACCACCCGGCCCTCCGACATCACCAGCACCCGGTCGGCGTCCAGCACCGTGGACAGCCGGTGGGCGATCACCACCCGGGTGGCGCGCAGTGCGCGGGTGCTCTCCGTCACCACCCGCTGGGTCCGGTTGTCCAGGGCGCTGGTGGCCTCGTCGAAGAAGAGGATGCGCGGACGGCGGATCAGCGCCTGAGCGATCATCAGCCGCTGTCGCTGCCCGCCGGAGACGGTGCCGCCGCCGTCGGAGAGCACGGTGTGCATGCCCATCGGCATCCGCTTGATGTCCTCGGCCAGGCCTGCCATCTCGGCGGCCTCCCAGGCCTCCTCCAGTGAGAAGGTCTCGGCGCCGCAGATGCAGTCCAGGATCGAGCCGGTGAACGGCTGGGCGTTCTGCAGCACCACCCCGCACTGACGCCGCACCGCGGTGCGGTCCAGGGCGGCCAGTTCCTGGCCGTCGTAGCGCACGCTGCCGGAGGTCGGCCGGTCGAAGCCGATGAGCAGCCGCAGCAGGGTCGACTTGCCGCAGCCGCTGGCCCCCACAATCGCCACGAACTCGCCCGGCTGCACCTGGAAGGAGACGTCGTCGAGCACCAGCGGCCCGTCCTCGGAGTAGCGGAACGACAGCTGGGCGACCTCGATCGCGCCGGACAGCACGCCGGGCGCGATGCTCCCGCCGCCCACCTCGGGGACCTCGTCCAGCACCGGCCTGATCTGCTCGTACAGCGGCAGCACCGAGGCGGCGGACAGCAGCACGCCGGTGAGCTGGGTGACCGAGGTCAGCGCCATGGTCACGGCGGTGCTGAAGGTGAGGAAGCTGCTCGCCGAGAGGGTCCCCCGGGCCGGGCCCGCGAGCAGCATGTACATCACCAGCGTGCACAGCGGCAGGTAGAGCGCATTGAGGACGGTGATCAGGTTCTTGATCCGGCCCACCCGGCGCTGCAGTTCGCGGCTGCGGGCGAACCGGCCCGCCCAGGCGGCGTAGGCGAACTCCTCGGCTGCGGCAACGCGCAGTTTGGGCAGGCCGCGCAGAGTCTGGAAGGCCTGGTTGTTGAGCTTGTTGTTGACCGCCACCAACCGCCGCTGCCACCGCAGTTGCCACAACCCCAGGACCAGGAACACGGTGCCGATGACGGCCACCATGGCCAGGGCCGCCAGCGCCAGCGGGACGCTGTAGTACAGCAGCAGGCCCAGGTTCACCGCGCTGACCGTGCCGGCCTGCACCGCCACCGAGCTGATGCCCGACAGCACCCGGCGGATGGCGCTGACGCCCATCGCCGCGGTGGCCAGCTCCCCGGTGGAGCGCTCCGCGAAGAAGCGGGTCGGCAGGCGCAGCAGCCGGTCCCAGACGGCCGGTTGCAGCGTGGCCTCGATGCGTCCCTCCATCCGCAGGATGGAGACGTTCTCCAGCAGCATGAAGGCGGCGGAGACCACGGTGGTGGCCACGATCGCCAGCGAGGTCTGGACGATGAGGCTCTTCTCGGCGTTCGGGACGTAGCTGCCGAGGACCTGTCCGGTCGCGATCGGCACCAGCGCCCCGAGCAGCACCGCCACCAGTCCGCCGAGGACCAGGTTCCGCAGGTCGGTCCGGGTTCCGCGCAGGCTGAAGCGGAGCAGCCGCCAGGCGGGCAGCGGCTGTTCCGGCAGCGGGCGGTAGAACATGACCGCGCGGTCCTCGAACTCCGCCGCATTCGCGGCGCCGACCCTGGTCGTCCGTCCGGTGCCGGGATGCACCACCCGGTAGCCGCCGCGCCGCCACAGCAGTGCGACCGGGGCCCCGGTACTGACCCGGTGGCCTACCAGGGGACCGGCGTTCTCGCGCCACCAGCGCCCGGTGAGCCTGACCGTGCGGGTGCGGAACCGGGAACTGAGCGCGATGCGTTCGACCGGACCGAGCCGGTCGGGCGGCGCGCCGCTCTGCCCGGGCCCGGGCGGCGTCGGGGCCAGGGCCGGGGGCGGGGCGACGGTGATTCCGGCAGCGGCCGCGACGGTGCGGCAGACGGCGAGGGCGGCCTCGTCGGATCCTGCGGCCGGTCGTCCCGTGGCCCGCCCCGAGGCGTCGGAGGTGTCGATCGAGTCCAGCAGCGCCCGGTCGGCCTGCGCCCTGACCGTCCGTCCGGCCTTCATCCCGGCCGCCGCCCGGTCCTCGTGCGCCCGCTCCAGCTGTTCGATCCGGCGGTCCACCGCGGACATCAGCCGGGTCTGCTGGTCGACCAGCCGCTGCCACAGCGCCCCGTCGACCAGCAGGTCCCTGGCCATCTCCGCGCTGTAGGCCGCGCCGTACTGCACGCTGCCCGGGTCCACCGGCGTCCACAGGATGCCGTCGTCGGAGGACTCGTCGGGCCCCGCCGGCACCGCGCCGTCCGGTGCCGCCCCGTCCACGGTCGTCTCGAACACCGCGCGCAGGCTCCGCCCCAGCCCCCGGGCGAACGCGTCCTCCAGCGGGCTGAGTACCTGTTCGACGTAGTAGTACTGGTCGGGGCGCAGCAGTTCACGGAGCTGGATCCGCTGCAGCACACAGCCCTGCAGCGGCCTGCCGACCAGCGTGTGCCGGGGTCCCTCGACCGGGCCGAGCAGCAGGGCCCCGGTGTCGAGCCGGCCGAGGAAGTGCCAGCGGCCCTGCTCGGCGGCGTCGACGGCGAACAGGTCCATGCCGCCGGCCGCCACCAGCCAGAGCACGTCGGGCCGCTCCAGCGACAGGCTGCGCAGGTTGGCGCAGTCGACCGGATCGCCGAGCCCGCCCAGGGCGCCGACCACCAGGTCGCCGGGCAGGGTCAGCTCCCCGGGGATCAATGCTCACGCACCAGTTCGGCGTACCGCCCCGCAGCGGCGACCAGTTCCTCGTGGCGCCCGCGTTCGACCACGGTCCCGTGGTCCAGGACGACGATCTCGTCGCTGTCGCGCACCGTGCTCAGCCGGTGCGCGATCACCACGCAGGCGCAGCCGCGCCGCCGGATGTTGTCGATGATCACCCGCTCGGTCTCCGCGTCCAGGGCGCTGGTCACCTCGTCCAGGACCAGCACGCTGGGCCCGCGCACCAGGGCCCGGGCGATCTCCAGCCGTTGCCGCTGGCCGCCGGAGAAGTTGCGGCCGTCCTGCTCCACCCGGCCGTGGATGCCGCCCGGTCGCCTGGACACGGTGTCGTGGACCGCGGCGTCCCGGAGCGCGGCGAAGACCGCCTGGTCCGACACCGACGGGTCCCACAGCGCCACATTGTCGCGGACCGTGCCCTCGAAGAGGAACACGTCCTGGTCGACGAAGGAGACCGAGGCGGACAGCGAGCCGCGCGGGATCTCCGCCAACCGCCGCCCGTCGATCCGGATCTCGCCCTCCCAGGGCCGGTAGAGGCCGGAGATCAGCCGGGACACGGTCGACTTGCCACTGCCGGACCCGCCGACCAGGGCGACCTGCCGGCCGGGGCCCACCGACAGCGAGAAGTCGGTGAGCAGCGGCTTGTCGAGCGGGCTGTAGCCGAAGGTGACCCGGTCCAGCTCCACGTGCCCGCTGAGCCTGCGGGTGCTCGCGGCCGGTTCGGGCCGGGCGAACAGCGGGTCCACCGGGAAGCTCTCCACGTCCCTGAGCCTGGCCATGTCCGCCGCGAAGTCCTGGACCCGGCCGGCGACGCCGTTCAGCCGGGTGACCGGCCCGGTGAAACTGGTCACCAGCGCCTGGAAGGCCACCAGCAGCCCGATCGAGATACCGCCGTCCGCAGCCCGCTGACCGCCGATCAGCAGGATCAGCGCGCTGTTGAGGGCTGCCAGCGCGGGGGCGACCACGGCCAGCGCCGCACTCGGCACGCCGAGCCGCTGCTGCCCGTCCAGGGTGAGCGCGTGCTGGCCGGCCCAGCGGCGGAAGTAGCCGTTCTCGCCGCCGGTGGCCTTCATCGTCTCGATCAGCTGCAGACCGCTGTAGGAGGTGTTGGTCAGCCGGGCGCCGTCCGCGCGCAGCTTCTGCACACCGGTGCCGCGGATGCGCACCACCACCCGCAGCGCCACCACGTTGAGCAGCGCGATCAGCACCCCGAGCACCGTCAGCTGCGGATCGTAGGTCCACAGCAGCAGCGCGTAGAGGACCACGACCACGGCGTCCACCCCGGTGGCGGCGAGGTCCCTGGCCAGGGTCTCGGCCACGGTGTCGTTGGACTGCAGCCGCTGGACCAGCTCGGCCGGGTTGCGCTGGCTGAAGAAGGTGACCGGCAGCCTGAGCAGGTGCCGCAGGAACCGCGCGCTGCTCAGCGTGGACGAGATCATGCGCCCGCGCAGCAGGTTGGCCTGCTGCAGCGCGGTCAGCCCGGCGGTCAGCGCCACCATGGCCGCCATCGCGGCGAAGAGCACCGGCAGCAGCGAGGTCTGATCACCGATCAGGAACAGGTCGATGTAGGTGCGGCTCAGGGCCGGGAGCACCGCGCCGACGACCACCAGCAGGAAGCTGGCGAGCAGGGCGGCCAGCATGGTGCCCGAGGTGCCGCGCAGCCGGGCCGGCAGGGCGCGGAGCAGGCCGGGGCGGCGACCGGCCCGACGGAAGCCCGCGCCGGGCTCGAAGGTCAGCACCACACCCGTGAAGCTGGAGTCGAAGTCCTCCGGCGTGACGAAGCGACGGCCCCGGGCCGGATCGTTGATGCGAACGCCGCGGCGGCCCAGGCGACGCACCGTGCCGTCGTAGACGACGAAATGGTTGAACTCCCAGAACAGCACCGCCGGGGCCTGCACCTGCGCCAGCGCGGTCGGTTCCATCTGCATGCCCTTGGCCGCCAGGCCGTAGCCACGCGCCGCCTTGAGCACGCTGCTGGCCCGGGAGCCGTCGCGGGACACCCCGCAGGCGATCCGCAGTTCCTCCAGCGGCACATGCCGACCGTGGTGGCCGAGCACCATCGCCAGCGCCGCGGCGCCGCACTCCACGGCCTCCATCTGCAGGACGGTGGGGCTGCGCACCGCCCTCGGCCTGCGGCCCCGGGGCTGGCGCCGGCCCCGCCCCGCGCCCCGGTTCTGGTTCTGGTCGGGGCGGTGTCTCCCGCGCTCGCGCTCGCGGAGCGGCATCGGCTCCGTCGCGGCCGGGTCGTGGTGCGCGGTCACGGAAGGACCCAATCGATCGGATGCTGGGCGGCCAGCTGGATGGAGCCGCCGACCAGGGTGGTGGACTCGACCGCGTACGGGGGGCCCTGCGCCGAGGACCAGGCGTACCCGGACTTCGTCCCCGTGGAGCGGTCCAACTGGACCATGACGGCCACCGGTTGGCCCTGGGCCGAGAACTGCGCGCCCAGTTGGCCGTCGCCGAGGAAGGCACTGATCTGCTGCTGGGTCTGCGGCACCCGGCCGACCGCCAGCACGCGTCCGCGCAGCGTGCCGTAGCGCTGCGCGGGCACCGACTGCAGCGTCAGTTCGACGGCGGCGCCCACCGGGATCGTCGACGCCCCGCCGCTGGACGCGTACAGCACCGCCACCAGCGGGTCCTCGGGGCTGTTGATCCGCTCCAGGGTGGCCAGGTCCGCCCCCACGGCGACGACGGCGCCGATTCCCGCCGCCAGGGCCGTCACCCGGCCCGCGGCCACCGTGCGCACCGTCTGGACCTTCGCGTCGGTGCGCAGGCTCAGCAACGGCGCCCCGGCGGCCAGCGTGTCCCCCTGGGCGGCGAACACGGCGGTGACCTGTCCCGCGAACGGGCTCTGCAGGGTGTAACTCCCCTGTGCGAACGTCAGAATTCCGGGCGCAGCTATTTTGGACGAGACCGAACCGGTGACGGCCCAGAACCCGGCCACCGCCATAACCAGCACGGTGACCGTCAGAACCAGCCTGCCCTGCGGCCGCGCCAAATGCACAGGTACGTCGAGCTCCTCGGGCGACTGCAGCTTCGAAAGCGCCTTCTGGCGGAATTGCACAAACCATTCCTTTGAATGCACCGGTAGCGGTCGGGCATTTTTGCACCCGACCGCACCACACGATGTCCATCACTTCTGTCGAACGGCGACGGGCCCCGGCCCGAGGAATCCCGGGGCCCGTCGCCGCTCATGTGCTCCGGACCGTGAAGTCCGGGGCGACCCCCGACGTCGGAGACTGGCTGCCGACGGTCAGAGGCCCGCGAGCCCGGTGACCTGACCCGGGACCAGGCTGGTGACCTGCGAGAGCGTCTGGCCGACGCCGCTCGGCAGCAGGGACTCGGTGGCACCGAGGACGGGCGAGGTGACGCCGGAGACGTCGAGCCCGAGGATGCCGACGCCGCCGGAGACGCTGTCCAGGTCGCTGTCGGAGATCTCGCGGGTCTCGACCTGCGGCGTGAAGTCCTTACGCATGGCTTTTGTTTCCCTTCACTGCTGTGGGTACTGCCGAATTGTTTCGGCCGGATCTGGAGGACGCCAGGCCGGCCGCTTCAACGGTTGCCTGGACCCCGAATATCGGGGGCCAGTCCTTGCGACTTCCGCCGATGGATTGATCCAATCATGACAAAGGATGGTTCGTCCAGTCAGCCTGTCGGATATTCCGTGAACATTTCCGGACCCGACAGCAATACCGTCCACTATTCCCCACGGAATTGTGACGGCATCTTCACACATTTCCGGTAACCCGCTCCGGCACCGATCACGGGTCAGCTCCCGGTGGCGATCTGGTCGAGCCGGTCCACCCGGCCCTGGGCGTCCCGGCCGATGCCGAACAGCTGCTCGGGGTGGAGCACCAGACCGGCCGCCAGGCCCGTGAGCGTGTTCACCGACGAACCGGTGCCCGCGCTCAGCGGGGCCGTGGTGGTGACCACCGCGTCCGGGAGCACCTGGAGCAACTGCACCGCCCCGCTCGGTACCAGCTGTCCGCGCACGCAGTCGACCGGAACCGCGTACAGCAGTGCGTCCACGCCCGGGGTGAGACCGGCCGGCAGCTGGAGCGACTGCACCCGCTCCAGGGTCTCCCCGGTCCGGGCCACCGCGCAGCCCAGCACCTGGCCGGGGTCCGACGACGCCGAGGTGGCGGCGGTCGAGGGTCCGCTCGGCCTGATCGGGGCGGCGGCGGTGGAGGCGGCCACGTCCGGGGCGCTGCTCGGGGTCGGCGACGGCCTCGACTCCGCCGGCCCGGTGGTCCGCGGCGCGGCGGGTGCCGTCCCCGGTGCGGACGTGGTCGGGATCACGGCGGACACCGTGGGAACCCGCTGCGGGCCGGAGCCGAGGGCTCCGGAGATCGCGAAAGCCGTGCCGCCGACCAGCAGCCCCGACAGCGCCAGGGCCGGCGCGCCCAGCACCCAGGGCCGCCGGCGCCGCTCCGCCCGGCGGCGCAACTCGGCCCCACTCAGCGGCGGTTCACCTGCGGCGGTCGCCGCGAGGCCGCGCAGCGACTCCCGGAGGCGCTCATTGCGTTCGCTCATCACGCTGACATTTCCATCAGGTCATCGGACAGATGCTTGGCCAGAGCCGCCCTGGCCCGTGACAGCCGGACCTTCACGGTGCCCTCCGGCGCCCCGGTCTCCCGGGCGACCTCGGCCACCGGCAGATCGCACAGGTAGTGCAGGACAACCACTCGACGCTGCTCCTCCGATATCTTGCGCAGCGCTGCCACCAGCGCTGCGTACTCCGGTCCCGGGCCCGGGGCGTCCGGCAGGGCGCCGTGCCGGAACACCGCCAGCAGCGAGCTGCGGGCCCGCCGCCATCTGCTCACCGCCAGCCGCCAGGCCACCGTTCGCACCCAGGCCTCCGGCGCCTGCGCCCCGGACAGCTCCTCGCGCCCGCGCCAGGCCCGGACGAAGGCCTCCTGGACCACGTCCTGCGCCTCGGCCAGGTTCCCGGTCATCGCGTACAGCTGACCGACCAGCCGCGACCAGCTGCCGGCGTAGAACTCGTCGAACTCGTCAGGCGACAAGCGGCTCCCGCTCCCTGCTCCGGCGGCATCCGGCCCTTCCCGCCGTACGCGGGACACCGACTACCGGGCGCAGCCACACCGGCTGCGCACTGCTTCCACCACGTCCTCGCTCCCCCGGGCCGCGATCCGAACATCCTGCCGGACCGAGGCACGATCCAAGCCCTCTACGCAGCCCGACACCGCCCCGGTTACATGCCCCGCCCCGATTTCTTGGTGACCTGGGTCACACGACCAGCGCAGCGACCCCTGAAGCACGACCAGGCCGACGAGGGCCGCTATCGCCGGGGGCAAGTCGATATCGACCGGTCAGTCCGGGGTGACGATGGCGAAGTTCTGGTTCGGGGTGTCCAGCAGTGCGAAGAGCCGGGCGATCAGGGTGGAGTCGCCGGTCATGGTGATTCCGGTGCTGCCCTTGCCGGCCAGCAGGGCCAGCAGTTGGACCTTGGTCATCGTCATGGTCAGCCCGGCGTCCGGGTTCGCGGTGGTGTCGGTGGTCCAGGTGAGCACGCCGTGGGCGAGGCGCAGGTGCCAGAAGACGCCGGCGACCAGCCAGTCGATCTGCAGCGCCGCGTCCCAGGCCCTGGGGCCGTTCAGCCGGACCGCGATGCCGTCGATCAACTGGCCGACGGTGAGCGAGAGGTACATGTCGGGGCCGATGGTGGAGCCGGTGGCGGTCCTGATCCCGGCGGTCAGCTCCTGCGCGCCGGCCAGGTAGAAGTTGCGCCAGACCGCGTTCTCGGTGGCCTGACCCAGTCGGGTGTAGAGCTCGGCGAGTTGGGTCTTGGCCCGGGTGTCGCTCGGGTCGGCGAAGACCGCCTTGTTCAGCAGCGTGACCGCGAAGCGCAGGTCTCCCTTCCTGGCGTACTCGCCCGCCCGGCGCCGCACCGCGGCATTGCCGCCCAGGCAGTCCACCCAGCGCTTGGCGTCCTCGACCGGCGGGTGCTCCCACAGGTGCGCCGGATTGCCGTCGAACCAGCCCATGTAGCGCTGGTAGATGCCCTTGACGTTGTGGTTCAGCGAGCCGTAGTAGCCGCGGTTGGCCCAGATCCGGTCCAGGGCCGGGGGCAGCTGCAGTGTCTCGGCGATCTCGGTGCCGGTCCAGCCCTGGTTGATCAGGCGCACCGTCTGGTCGTGCATGTAGGCGTACAGGTCGCGCTGGTGGGTCAGCAGTCCGACGATGCTGTCGTTGCCCCAGGTGGGCCAGTGGTGCGAGGCGAAGGCCACATCGGCCTTGCCGGTGTACAGGCCGATGGACTCGGTGAGGTAGCCGGCCCAGGCATGGGCGTCGCGGACCTCGGCGCCGCGCAGGGTGATGATGTTGTGCATGGTGTGGGTGGCGTTCTCGGCCATGCACACGGCCTTGAGGTCGGGGAAGAGGAAGTTCATCTCCTCCTGGCACTCGGTCCCCGGGGTCATCTGGAACTGGATCCGTACCCCGTCCAGGGTCACCTCCTGCCCGGTGGCCGAGATGTACTGGGTCGGCGCGATCAGTCCCACCGTGCCCAGCGAGACGGTCAGTCCCAGGCCGCAACCGATCTGCGCGGCGGCGCCGGTGGGCAGTTGGGCGCCGTACATGTAGGCGGCCCGGCGCGACATGGCGGTGCCGACGTAGATGTTCTCGGTGACCGCATGGTCCATGAACCCGGCGGGGGCCAGGATCGGCACGCTGCCCGCGCCGCCCGGGAGCACGCCGCGGCAGCCGCCGAAGTGGTCGATGTGCGGGTGGGTGTAGATCATCGCGGTGACCTGCCGGTCGCCGCGGTTCGCCCGGTAGAGCGCCAGGGCCGCCGCCGCGGTCTCGGCCGAGATCAGCGGGTCGATGACGATGATGCCCGTGTCGCCCTCGACGATGGTCATATTGGACAGGTCCAGGCCGCGGACCTGGTAGATCCGGTCGGTGACCTGGTAGAGACCCTGCCGGGAGAGCAGCTTGGCCTGCCGCCACAGGCTCGGGTCGGCGCCGGCCGGGGCCGTCCCGGTGAGGAAGGCGTAGGCGCCCGGGTCCCAGACCGTCCGGCCGGTGCTGTCGGTGATCTTGCCGGCCGGTACGGCCGCGATGAAGCCCCGGTCCGCGTCGGCGAAGTCGCTGGTGTCGCCGTAGGGCAGACCGCTGGTGTCGGTGGCGGACTCGGCGGGGCCGCCGGTGCCCGGTCCGGCTTGGGCCAGGGCCTGGGCGGTCTGCGGGTTGAGCGCGACGGCGGCAGCGGCCGCGCCCGCGGCGGCCGTGACGAAGCCGCGCCGGTTGATCGGAGTCATGAGTGTGCGCCTCACGGAGGAGAGACGGGAGTCCCGCCGACGGCGGTGCCCCGAGTGATGGGCCCCCACTATTGCAGTCGCACTGCAATACAAGTCAAGGGTTTCGGCGCGGCCGCCCACGCAGGCAGCACACACCCCACCACCGGCCCGGACCCGACCGCCACCAGCACCTTCGAGGCCGCCGGGAAGTCCACCACCCGGCTCCCGATCTGACCGCGCCTCACCTCACCTGCGCCAATCGACGCCTGGGTCCGGTGCCGCGCTCCCCGCCTTTCCAGACATCTTGACTGTACTCGTCCAGGCTGCTTCTCTAATACCTCACACGCCACTTGGTCTAAACCAATGGCGATCATCTCATGAATCGATTCAGAGCGGAGGTCGGATGCCGTCCGCCCGCATCGAAGAAAGAGGAAAGATGTCCGCACGCAGAAAGTTCGTCTCCGTATTATCAACCCTGGGGGTGATCGGGGCCGTCGCGGTCTCCGGATTCACCACCGCCGCCCCGGCGGTCGCGGCCTCGTCCCCCAACGCCTGGCCCGCCCATGTGTTCGCCCCCTTCGTGGACACCTGGTCGAACAATGTGACCCTCACCGAGGCCGCCAACACCTACGGCACCAAGTTCTTCACCATCGCCTTCGTCGACGGCACCGGCTGTCAGTGGTCGATCGGCGAGCAGAGCACCGTGCAGTCCGAGATCGACAGCCTCCGCGCCGTCGGCGGCGACGTCTCGGTGTCCTTCGGCGGCTACACCACCGACAACAACCTGACCGAGCTGGGCGACTCCTGCTCCTCCCCCGAGGCGGCGGCGGCCCAGATCGAGTCGGTGGTCACCACCTTCAACCTGTCCCACCTCGACTTCGACATCGAGGCGACCTCGCTGACCAACTCAACCGGCATCGACCGCCGCGACAAGGCCCTGGCCGAGGTCCGCTCCTGGGCGAGCTCCAACGGCCGCTCGCTGTCGATCTCCTTCACCGTGCCGGCCACCTCCGGCGGCCTCAGCGGCGACGGGGTCAGCCTGCTCAACAACGCGCACGCCGACGGCTTCACGCCCGACGTCGTCAACCTGATGACGATGGACTACGGAGCCTCCGGCGTCGAGATGGGCAACGCCGCCAACTCGGCCGTGGACGCCGCGGCCGGCCAGGTCGCCAGCGCCTTCGGCATCTCCTCGGCCGCGGCGTACGCCAAGCTCGGAAACACCCCGATGATCGGTCAGAACGACAGCGCCGGTGAGATCTTCACCCTCGCCGACGCAGCCAGCGTCGAGAGCTACGACGCGTCCAAGGGCATCGCCCTGCTGTCGTACTGGGACGAGAACCGCGACAACGGCGGCTGCCCCGGAACGACCACGGCCTCGGGCACCTGCAGCGGCATCAGCCAGAGCACCGGCGACTTCGCCCGCGCCTTCCAGCCGTTCACCTCGGGCAGCAGCACCGGCGGCGGCTCCGGCTCCGGCAGCGCACTGGCCGGGACCTGGACCCAGTGCGCCTCCGAGAACGGCACCTGCGCCGTCGACGGGCACAAGACGGTGGCCTTCGGCGCCGCCGGCAAGTTCAACTACGGCACCCTGGGCAACTCCACCCCCTGCACCACCGGCGTCTTCGGCGACCCCGACCCGGGCGTGGTCAAGGCCTGCTACACCGAGACACCCCCACCGGCCTCCAACACCTGGACCTCCTGCGCCGCCGAGAACGGCAGCTGCTCCTTCGCTGGCGTCATGACCGTGGCCTACGGAGCCAACGGCTCCTACAACTACGCCACCCTGCCCGGCGGCACCACCTGCTCCAACTCCGTCTTCGGCGACCCCGCCTCCGGCAGCGTCAAGTCCTGCTACGTGATCGCACCCCCGCCGTCCTTCACCACCTGGACCAGCTGCGCCGCCGAGAACGGCAGCTGCTCCTTCAGCGGCACCCACGAGGTCGCCTACGGAGCCAACGGCCAGTACTCCTACCAGGCCGTCACCAACGCGACCGGGTGCAGCAATTCGGTATTCGGCGACCCCATTCCGGGGACGGTCAAGAGCTGCTACGTGCAGTAGCCCTGCAGCACATCCCACGCACAATTCCGACGGCGGCATGCAACACCCCGACAATGAATCGTTACATGTCGCCGTCGAACCCCTCTGGTGGACGGAGCCCCGCTCCGTCCACCACCCCCATGAGGAAGGCTGGACGATGTCCCGAGTCCCCCTGCATCGCGCGTACCGCCTCGCGCTGACCGTCAGCGCCTGCACCGCCCTGCTCGTCGCGCCCACCCTCGGATCGCCCGACCGGGCGACCGCCGCCTCGGCGACCGATCCGGGCAGCGCCTACAACCTCTCGCCCACCTCGCGGACCCTGTCCCCGGCCTCCGTCCACAGCACCACCGGGACCGTCAGCAGCCCGTCCAACCTGCTGTCCGGCCAGTCCACCCGGCTGACCGGACAGGGCTCCGCGGTCACCCTGGACTTCGGCAAGGAGGTCGGCGGCATCGTCACCCTGCACTTCGCCGGCTCCAGCAACAGCAGCCAGAGCGTCGGGCTGGCCTTCACCGAGTCGCCCCAGTACATCGGCACCAGCAGCGACAACTCCGCCGGCGGCACCGACGGCGCCATCTACGCCACCGTCTCGGGCTCAGGCAGCTACACCATGCCCACCGACAAGCTCCGCGGCGGCTTCCGCTACCTGACCCTCTTCCTCAACTCGTCCGGCTGGGTGGACCTCAACGGCGTCTCGCTCAACTTCACCGCGGCGCCGGGCGTCAGCGACCCGGCCGCCTACCCCGACTACTTCTACTCCAACGACGACCTGCTCAACCGGATCTGGTACGCGGGCGCCTACACCGTGCAGCTGAACACCATCGACCCCACCCAGGGCCGGGTCTACCCGCCGGTGTCCTCGGGCTGGGAGAACAACGGCACGGTCGGCTCGGGCAGCGAGGTGCTGGTGGACGGCGCCAAGCGGGACCGCTCCATCTGGTCCGGCGACCTGGGCATCTCCACCCCCACCGCCTACGTCAGCACCGGCGACACCCTCGGCACCCGCAACTCGCTGAACGCGCTCTATGCGGACCAGAAGTCGTCCGGCGAACTCCCTTGGGGCGGACCGGGGTTCAACCTCTACAGCTCCGACACCTACCACATGTGGACGCTGATCGGCACATCGAGCTACTACCTGGAGACGGCCGACAAGGGCTGGCTCGACAGCATCTGGTCGCAGTACCAGCGCGGCGTCAGCTTCATCACCGCCAAGGTCGACGGCAACGGACTGCTCGACGTCACCGGCACCAACGACTGGGCCCGCGGCGACCAGGGCGGTGAGAACATCGAGGCCAACGCCATGCTCTACCACGTGCTGAGCACCGGCGCCTCGTTGGCGCAGGTCGAGGGCAACAGCTCGCTGGCGAGCAGCTACAGCAGCCAGGCCGCCGCCCTGCGCACCCAGATCAACGCGCGGCTCTGGGACTCGGGCACCGGGGCCTACCGGGACAACCCCAGCAGCACCCTGCACCCGCAGGACGGCAACTCACTGGCCGTCTGGTACGGCGTGGTCCCCTCCGCGACCCAGGCCACCAGCATCGCCACCTACCTGCGCGGCAACTGGAGCAGCATCGGCGCGAAGACCCCGGAGTTCAACGGCAACATCTCACCGTTCGCCGGCTCCATGGAGGTGTACGCGCACTTCACCGCCGACGACGACACCAACGCGCTGAACCTGATCCGCTCCGAGTGGGGCTACATGCTCAACTCGCCCATCGGCACCGGCAGCACCTTCTGGGAGGGCTACGGCGCCGACGGAACCCTGTCCGCCTACCCGGGCTCGTTCACCAGCATGGCGCACGGCTGGTCCACCGGGCCGACCGGCGCCCTGACCACGGACGTGCTCGGCATCGCGCCGACCGCCGCCGCCGGCGTCGGCTACCAGGTGGTCCCGCACCCCGGCGACCTCACTCACGTCGAGGGCACGCTGACCGTCGCGACCGGAAAGTCGATCCACGTCAGCTACGACCACCCGACCGACGGCAGCTTCGCCATGCAGGTCGACAGCTCCAGCAACAGCGGGTCGACCGGAGTGATCGCCGTCCCCCGGTTCGGGCAGGACCACGTGGTGAGCGTCAACGGCGCCACCGTCTGGAACGGCAGCTCCTTCACCGCCACCACCGGCATCACCAGCGCCGACCAGGACGCCGACTACATCTACCTGCGCGGCGTCGCACCGGGCTCCTACAGCGTCAGCTACCCGGCCACCGGCACCATCTCGCCCACCCAGTACCAGGCCCTGCCCGGCAGTTGGACCCAGTGCGCGGTCGAGAACGGCACCTGCGCGGTCGACGGGCACAAGACGGTGGCCTTCGGCGCCGCCGGCAGGTTCAACTACGCCACCCTGGGCAGCTCGACCGCCTGCACCACCGGCGTCTTCGGCGACCCCGACCCCGGCACCGCGAAGGCCTGCTACACCGAGACCCCGCCACCGGCCTCCAACACCTGGACGTCGTGTGCTGCCGAGAACGCCACCTGCTCCTTCTCCGGCGTCATGACCGTGGCCTACGGAGCCAACGGCTCCTACAACTACGCCACCCTGCCCGGCGGCGCCTCCTGCTCCAACGCCACCTTCGGCGATCCGGCCTCCGGCAGCGTCAAGTCCTGCTACCTGACCGGCGCCCCGCCCTCCTTCACCACCTGGACCAGCTGCGCCGCCGAGAGCGGCACCTGCTCGTTCAGCGGCACCCACGAGGTCGCCTACGGGGCCAACGGACAGTACTACTACCAGTCCCTCACCGGCGGCACCGCCTGCGGCAACAGCGTGTTCGGCGACCCGATCCCGGGCACAGCCAAGCTCTGCTACGTCCAGTGACGCAAGGGTGACGTCCGACAGCGTCCGCGGCCGATTCGAACACGGGTCGGCCGCGGACGCGTCGGTTCCGTGCGCCGAACGGGTCCGCAGGTAGGGTGAGCCGTCATGCGCGTGCTCGTGGTGGAAGACGATCCCGGACTCGGCCCCGCGATCGCGGCAGGGCTGCGCGCCGCGGGTTTCGCGGCCGACCTCGCGCAACGGCTCGACGAGGCCGACCTCAAGGTGTCGGTCAACGCCTACGACTGCGTCGTCGCCGACCGCGGCCTGCCCGACGGCGACGCCCTGGACCTGCTCAAGGTGTGGCGGGGCGCCGGCCGGACCTTCCCGGTGCTGATGCTCACCGCCTTCGGCTCCCTCGACGACCGGGTCACCGGCTTCGAACACGGCGCCGACGACTACCTCGTCAAACCCTTCGCAATGGCCGAGCTGACCGCGCGGGTACGCGCGCTGTGCCGCCGGGACCAGCCGCCGCGCCTTCCCGAGCTCACCGTCGGCGACGTGACCATGGACCTGCCGCGCCGCCGGGTGCGCCGCGCCGGCGTGCTGCTCACCCTCACCGCCAAGGAGTTCGCCGTACTCGAGGCGCTGATGCTCAAGGCCGGGCAGGTGCTGACCCGCAGCGAGCTGATCGAGAGCTGCTGGGACGAGCTGAGCGACCCGATGTCCAACGTGGTCGACGTGGTGATCCGCCAGCTGCGCCGCAAGCTGGGGCCGCCCGACCTGATCGAGGCCGTCCGGGGCAGCGGCTACCGCATCGGCGAGCCGGAGTGAGCCCCGAGTGACCGCCGACCGCCCGGCCGTCGCCAGGCTGCACCGGATGCGTTGGTCGATGACGCCGCTGTACGCGGCCTGCAGCGCCGCCTGCCTGATCGCACTGGTGTTCATAGCCGCCGCCATCGACACCCGCTCCCGGGCCCACAGCCTCGACTCCGAGGTGGCCGGCCACGCCGAGGCGCTGTCCCGTGCCGTCTGGATGGACCAGGGCGTGCTGCACCTGGAGCCGCTGTCGGAGGACGAGCTGGCCGGTGCCTCCACCGTCACCGCAGTGATCCAGCGCAGCGGCGACAGCCCGGTCCGGGTCCGCTGGGTCCGCCCCTCCTCCGGCACCGCGCTGCCGGCAGCGGCGGGGCTCGACGCACTGTGGGCGGCCACGGTCCGGACGCAGACGACGTACCTGGCCACGGTGGCGGCAGCCGACGGCAGAAAGCTGCGCTGGGCCGCGGCACCGGTGTGGGACGCCGACGACATCGGCGCCGTCGTCCTCACCGCGATCGACCCCGGGCCCCGGGAACAGAGCCACCAGGAACTGCTCCGCTGGCTCGCCGCCGGCTGCGCCGCGCTGGTGCTCATCTCGGCCGGAACCGGTCACCTGCTGTCCGGACGCAGCATGCGTCCGGCGCTGCGGGCGCTGGACCAGCAGGAACAGTTCCTGGCCGAGGCGGCCCACGAACTGCGTACCCCGCTGGCCACCCTGCGCCTGGTGTTGGAGGCCGGCAGCGCCGAACCGGACCGCTCGGCCCCGGCGACGCCTGAGGCGGTCCGGCTGGTCGACCACATGGGCCGCCTGGTGGCCGGGCTGCTGGTCCGGGCCCGGATCGAGGCGGGCAGCCGTGAACTGGAGCTCACCCCGCTGCGGCTGGACCAGTTGGTCGAGCAGGTGGTCGACGAGCTGCCCGACGACGGCGCCGAGGTCACCGTGCGCACCGAGCCGACCGTCGTACGCGGCGATCCCGACCTGCTCGCGCAGGCGGTGCGCAACCTGATCGAGAACGCACTGCGCCACGGCGCCGCAGCCGACCGGGCGGCGTCGGTGCAGGTCGACGTCGCGGCGGGCACGGTGCGGGTCCGGGACCACGGTCCGGGCATCGCCGCCGCCGAGCGCGAGCGGATCTTCGGGGAGCGGGTCGCCGGGCGGCCCGGCGGCACCGGTATCGGCCTGGCCATCGTGCGGTGGGTCGCCGAACTCCACGGCGGAACGGCCGACGCGACCGAGGCACCCGGAGGCGGAGCCCTGCTCACCCTGGTGATCCCCGAGCACATCCCGTCCTGACCCACCTCATCGTCTCCTCATCAACCGGTCGCCATCCTGGGCCCGTGAAGATCTCCGGTACCTCATTCCTCGGCACATCCGCCCTGCTGCTGGCGCTCACCGCGCTCACCACCGCATGCTCCGGTTCCGGGCCGGCCATCGGCCACCGGGTGCTGGACCATGCCCAGGGCGCCGATCTGACGGTGAGCAGGTCGAGGGACATCCTCGTTCCCGCCAAGGGCGCGCTCCTCGGCCACTACTACGGCGCGGGGAGCATCGCCCAGACCGACGCCCGCATCGGCCGCAAGCCGGCCGTCCACCTCACCTACTACGGCTGGACCGACAACTGGACCAGCTCCTCAGCCACCCGCGCCGACTTCGCCGACGGCCGCATCCCGCTGGTCAACTGGGAGCCGTTCGACGTCGACTTCGACGACATCGTCAGCGGAAAGCTGGACGCGACGATCCGGGCCCGCGCCGACGGCGCCAAGGCGCTGGGCAAGAAGTTCTTCCTGGACTTCGCGGCCGAGATGAACGAGGAGGAGGGCTGGGGCGGCCACGACCCGGCGAAGTACATCGCCGCCTACCGCCACATCCACGACATCTTCGTCGCCCGCGGCGCCACCAACGTCGTCTGGGCCTGGTGCCCCAACGTCACCGACAGCCCCGACGCCCCCACCACGATGAGTTACTACCCCGGCGACAGCTACGTCGACTGGACCGGGGTCGACGGCTACAACTGGGGCACCTCCGACCCGGACTTCGAGTGGCAGGGCTTCAACGACCTCTTCGCCGACATCTACAAGAAGCTCGCCGCCAAGGGCAAGCCCATCATCATCGGCGAGATGGCCTCGGACGAGGTCGGCGGCTCCAAGGCCCAGTGGATCGACTCGATCGTCCCGACCCTGAAGAGCAAGTTCCCGCTGATCAAGGCCCTGGTCTGGTTCGACGTCGACAAGGAACGACACTGGCAGGTCAACTCGTCCGCGTCGTCCCTCGCCGCCTACGCCCGGATGGCGAAGGACCCCTACCTCAATCCCTGACGGAACGTCACCCCGCCGCCGCGGTGAGCGCGCCCAGGGCGCTGGCCTGGGTGCGCCAGTCGGCCGGGTCGGGGCTGGTGCCGGCCCAGCGTTCGCCGAGGACGTTGAGGGGGGTGCGGTCCTGCGCCCACAGGGTGGTCGACTGCTGCTGGACGTAGTTCAGGTAGCTGCTGGATCCGGTGGCCCTGGCCAGGTCGGCGAAGTTCCGCATGAAGATGCCCTTGAACTGCTCCTGGTTGTCGTCGCAGCTCGCCGAGCCGGTGTCGCAGGACTCGGTGAGCACTCCGCCACTGGTCAGCGCGGTACTGCTGACGGCGGCGTCGGCCAGGGTGCGCGCGGTGGCCAGCAGCGAGCTGTCACCGGTGACCTTCCACAGCTCGGTGAAGCCGCCGATGGCCAGCCCCTGGTTGTAACTCCACACGGTGGAGCCGTTGTTGGCGCAGGACGAGGTCAGCCCGTCGTTCACCAGTCCGGCGGAGTCGATCATCCCGCTGGACCGGTACCAGGCCGCGGCGGTGGTCGCCCGCTGCAGCCACACGGTGTCGCCGGGGATGCGCTGGTGCAGCGCCGTGGCCAGCCACAGGTACTGACCGTTGATCACCGCGTTCTTGTAGGTGCGCTCGCGGTCCCACCAGATGCCGCCGCCGCAGGTGCTGTTGTCCCAGTACTGCTGGAGGTAGTTCATGATGGTGACCGCCTCGTTGAGGTAGCGGGAGTTGCCGGTGTAGTCGTAGGCGTCCAGCCAGGCGATGGCCCACCAGGCCGCGTCGTCGTTGGCCCGGCTGATGAAGTCGCCCTCGATCGCGTCCGAGCTGCGCACGCCGGCGGCGAAGACCCCCTTGTTCTGGTCGAAGGTGCGCGCGACGACCCAGTCGTAGTCGTGCGTGCCGGTGGTCCTGGCGAAGTCGATGAGGGCGGTGAGGGTGGCGGCCGAGTTCCACCAACTGCTGGGCCACCAGCCGTTGTAGGGGTCGTAGGCGGACATCAGCGCGTCCGCCGCGCCCCGGGCCGGGGTCGGTGCCGGGCGGACCCAGGCGGTGCAGCTGCCCTGCTGGTGGCTGGCCTCCCGGCCGCAGGCGCGTACCGCGCCGCCGTAGAGCAGACCGCGCGGGTCGCGGGTGGCGTACATCGCGGTGCGGGTGCCGGTGGCCCCGGACGGGGTGCTGGTGCGGCCGAGCGAGGAGCCGTCCGGCCAGGTCGCGCCGCCGTCCCAGGAGCGGTCCAGCCAGATCTCGTCACCGGCGCCGCCGGTGTCGATGCTGGCCCAGGCCATGGCGTTCTTCTGGTCGACGTGCAGCCGGATGGTGCGGCCGTACAGGGTGGTCGAGGCCACCGGTTGCACGTCGCCGGCCGCCTGGGCCGGGTCAGTGCCGTCGCAGAGGGTGTCGCAGACGGTGGGGTAGGCCCAGTTGGTGCAGCCGACGGCGGCCGCGTCGCCGCAGGCCCGGACCAGGCCGCGCCTGTGGTTTCGGGCGTCGGTGATGTTGTACATCAGCGTCCTGGTACCGGTCCAGGTGCTGGGGATACTGGCCTTGCCCAGCAGTCCGTCCCAGCTGGCGCCGCCGTCCCAGGACCGGTCGATCCACACCGAGTCGCCGGTCACGCCGCCGTCGATGCTGGCCCAGGCCATGTCGTCGGCGTCGGAGACGTGCAGCTCGACCTGACGGCCGTTCAGGTTCAGATTAGGTACCGGAAAGCTCTCCTGCTTGGCCAGCGAGGGGTCCTGGGTGTCGCAGGCCAGCACGCACACCGTGGTGGCGGCCCTGGCCGGCGCCGCGGCCGGGACCAGCGCGACCGCCACCACGGCGGCCACCAACAGGAACCTGAGCAGACGGGAGAAGCCGGCAACCACACCGGCGCGGGGTGAGGACATCGGGACTCGCCTCCTTGAATGCGGTGGGGGTATTAAAACGATTCAAGTCGTTCGAGCGGACTCACCGTAGTGTCATGCTCACGACTGCGTCAAGGCGTCGAGACCCGGGGTTCCTCCGCGTGACCGACCCGATCGGCGCTGCGTTTGAGGTTGCCCCGGGGCAAGGTCATAGGTTCGGGACATGGCGGACGGACCCGAACTGATCACGGTCGGTCAGCTGGCGCGCCGCGTCGGCCTGACCGCGAAGGCCCTGCGGCACTACGACCGGGTGGGGCTGCTCGCGCCGGCCGTGGTCGACCCCGACACCGGCTACCGCTTCTACGGACCCGACCAGGTCGCCGACGCCCGGCTGGTGGGACTGCTGCGCTCGGTCGACGTGCCGCTGGAGCAGGTCCGCGCGTGCCTGGCGGCACCGCAGGACCAGGCCGTGGTCCAGCAGGTGCTGCTGCAGCACCGGCGCCGGCTCCAGGCCCGCCTGGACCGGGTCCGCGGCGACCTGCACCGCACCGACCATCTCATCGAGGACGGAGTCACCACACCCATGACCGACCAGGACACCCAGCAGCAGACCCCGCAGACCGCAGGCGACGAGCGCCGCATCGCAGTCGACCTCTTCAACGGGGTCTGGCGACTGCTGGAGCAGGAGGACCGCAGCGTCGAGGACGACGACCGGATGCTGCACATGGTGCACGCCTCGCGCTACCACTGGGGCCAGATCGGCGCCCCGGTGAACCTCAGCCGCGGCGAGTGGCAGTGCTCACGCGTCTACGCCGTGCTGGGCCGCTCCGAGCCCGCACTGCACCACGCGACGCGCGGCCTGGAGATCTGCCGCGCCAACGACATCGGCGACTGGGACCTGGCCTACGCCTACGAGTCCCTGGCCCGCGCCCACGCGGTGGCCGGCGACAAGGAGCAGGCCCGGACCTGGACCGAACAGGCTCTGGCCGCCGCCGAGGACATCGCCGAGGACGAGGACCGCGAACTGGTCCTCACCGACCTGGAATCCATCCCCGGCCAGCCGCGCTTCTGGTGACGCTCCGAGCGTTCAGCCCTGTTCGAGCATCTCCGCCAGCGCCGCGACCGCCTGCGCCCGGTGCCGGTCGAGCAGGCGCACCGCCTCGTCCGCCGCCCCGCCGCGCAGCGCGGCCAGGACCGCACGGTGCTCCTGCACCACATGGTCGCGGTTGGCGGCCTCGACGTAGTAGAGCGAGCGGTAGGCGTCGGTGGCATCCCACAGCGTGGCGATGAGCCGGGCCAGCCGCGGCATCCCGGCCGCCTCGTACAGGGCGAAGTGGAAGCGGCGGTTGGCGGCCGTCATCGCGGACACGTCCGCCGCCCCGGCCGCCTCCTCCACCTGGGCCTGGGCCGCCTCGAGCGCTGCGAGGGCCTGCTCGTCCATCCGCCCCGCCGCCTGCCGTACGGCCTCCGCCTCCAGGATCTCGCGGATCCGGTAGACCTCGCGCAGATCGGCCAGCGAGAGCTCGGCGACGAAGTAGCCGCGGTGCACCTCGTGCACCACCAGCGCCTCGGCCTCCAGGGTCTTCAGCGCCTCGCGCAGCGGGACCCGGCTGACGCCGAGTTCCTCGGCCAGCGCCTCCTGACGGATCGGCGCCCCCGGCTTCAGCTGTCCGCTGGTGATCGCCCGGCGCAGCTCCCCCAGCACGAACTGCTGGGCGGTCGGCGGGCGCCGCCGCTGCACGGGGCTGGTCATCGCGGGTCTCTTCTCTCTCCATCGGTGCCGGGGTGGATCTTGCCGGGCGCGTTCATCCTAGGGGGTTCCGCTTGACGTCCTGCGGACACGGCAGGTCCAGCTCGGCCAGCACCTGCTGGGTGTGTTCGCCCAGCCGGGGCGGCGCGGTGCGGTAGGCGGCCGGGGTGGCGCCGAGACGGATCGGGTTGGCGACCTGCTCGACCGGCGTGTCACGGCCGGGGTCGTCGATGGTGACCCTGGCCGCCAGGCCCAGCCGTTCGGCCAGGGCGAACGCCGCCTCCAGGTCGTTGATCGGACCGCAGGGAACGCCCACGGCGGCGAGGGCCTCGAACCAGGCGTCCGCCGAGCGGGTACGCAGCGGGCCGTCGAGCGCCGCGAGCAGTTCCTCGCGGTGGGCCACCCGCGCCGCGTTGCCGGCGAACCGGGGATCCCGAGCGAGCTCGGGCAGCCCCAACTCACCTGCCAGCGCTGCGAACTGACGGTCGTTGCCGACCGCGAGCGCCAGCGGGCGGTCCTTGGCGTCGACCACCTCGTACGGTGCGATCGAGGGGTGGCGGTTGCCCATGGCCCGCGGCACCACACCGCCGGCCAGATAGGCGGACGCCTGGTTGGTCAGCGCCGACAGCAGTGAGGTGAGCAGCGAGACCTCCACCCGCTGCCCCTCCCCGGTGCGCTCGCGATGGCGCAGGGCGGCGAGGACGCCCATCCCCGCGTGCAGACCGGTGATCACGTCCACCAGGGCGACGCCGGCCTTGGTGCCCGGGCCCTCCGGCTCCCCGGTCACGCTCATCAGCCCGCCCATCGCCTGCACCAGCAGGTCGTAGCCGGGCAGCGCGGCGCCGCCCGCGGTCCCGAACCCGGTCACCGAGCAGTACACCAGCCCCGGGTTGAGCGCCCGCAGTTCCTCGTAGCCGAGGCCCAGGCGCTCCATGGTGCCGGGGCGGAAGTTCTCCACCAACACGTCCGCGCGGGCGGCGATCGCCCTGGCGGCCTGCCGGTCCTGCTCCTCGGCCAGGTCCAGGGCGACGGAGCGCTTGTTCCGGTTGACGCCGAGGTAGTAGGTCGCCTCCCCGTCCGCGAACGGCGGGCCCCAGGCGCGGGTTTCGTCGCCGCTGCCGGGGCGCTCGATCTTGACGACCTCGGCGCCGAGGTCGGCGAGCAGCATGGTCAGGTACGGGGCGGCCAGCACCCGGCCGAAGTCGGCCACCACGATCCCGGCCAGGGCCCCTTCGGGCTGCGCGCTGCGAGGCGACATACGGGCTTCCTCTCGTACCTTGGCTCGTACCGTGGCTCATACCTTGGCAAGTACCGGGCATCGGGCTACGATCCACATTGGATCCAACATCCGATATCCACTCTAGCGTCGGCCGCGCGCCCTTGTCAGCAGTCGGGAGACCTCGATGGCAGCCCAGCCCGTCCACCCCTTCGACCTGTTCGGGATCGACACCCTGCTCAGCGACGAGGAGCGCGACATCCGCGACACCGTCCGCGCCATGGGCGACCGCGAACTGCGGCCCCAGGTCGCCGACTGGTTCGACCAGGGGGTGGTGCCGGCCCGTGAACTCGCGCTGAAGCTAGGCGAGTTGGGTGTCCTCGGGATGCACCTGCAGGGCTACGGCTGCGCCGGCACCAGCGCCGTCTCCTACGGCCTGGCCTGCCTGGAACTGGAGGCCGTCGACTCCGGTCTGCGCAGCCTGGTCTCGGTCCAGGGCTCGCTGGCGATGTACGCGATCTGGAAGTACGGCTCCGAGGAGCAGAAGCAGCAGTGGCTGCCCGGCATGGCGGCCGGCCGGTTCATCGGCTGCTTCGGCCTGACCGAGCCGGACGCCGGCTCCGACCCGGGCGCCATGCGCACCCACGCCAAGCGGGACGGCACGGACTGGGTGCTCAACGGCACCAAGATGTGGATCACCAACGGCTCGGTCGCGGACGTCGCCGTGGTCTGGGCCCGCGCCGAGGACGGCGTCCGCGGCTTCCTGGTCCCCGCCGGGACGCCGGGCTTCAGCGCCTCCGACATCAAGCGCAAGGTCTCCCTGCGCGCCTCGGTGACCAGCGAGCTGGTCCTGGAGGACGTCCGGCTGCCCGCCGACGCGATGCTCCCGGGCGCCCGCGGCCTGTCCGGGCCGCTCGGCTGCCTCAACGAGGCCCGCTTCGGCATCGTCTTCGGCGCGCTGGGCGCCGCACGCGACTGCCTGGAGACCGCCATCGCCTACGCGGCCGACCGCAGGGTCTTCGACCGCCCGCTGGCCGGTTTCCAGATCACCCAGCAGAAGCTGGCCGACATGGCCCTGGAACTGGGCAAGGGCATGCTGCTCGCGCTGCACCTGGGACGCCTCAAGGACGCCGGACAGGCCACCCCCGAGCGGATCAGCCTGGGCAAGCTCAACAACGTCCGCGAGGCCCTGGAGATCGCCCGGCAGTGCCGCACCGTACTGGGCGCCAACGGCATCACCCTGGAGTACCCGGTGATCCGCCACGCCAACAACCTGGAGTCGGTCCTCACCTACGAGGGCACCAGCGAGGTCCACTCCCTGGTCATCGGCAACGCCCTCACCGGCCTCCCGGCATTCCGCTGACCACCGGAAGGAGGCGGGCCGGTGTCCGACGGTCTCGACCTGAAGCGCGCCCTGGAGTTCCTCGCCGTCGAGAGCCTGCCCTGGAGCGACGCGCCGGGTTCGCCCGGAGTCTCGGAGCGCGTGCTGAGTGCGGCGCCCTCCGGCGACGGCGACGTACTGACCCGGCTGGCCCGTTGGGCCCCCGGGCTCGACACCTCGGCCGCGGGGGTGATCCGGCACCGGTACTGCGAGGAAGTCCTGATCCTGGAAGGCGAGTTGGAGGACCTCACGCTCGGCACCGTGTTCACCGCCGGCCACTACGCCTGCCGTCCTCCCGGCATGCCGCACGGCCCCTACCGCACCACCACAGGCTGCGTGATGCTGGAGATCCGCTACCGCCCGCGGTGACTCCGGCGGGCGACCGGGCGACAGCTGGTATCGCAATAGCGATAGAGTGAAGCTGTTGCTATGCCCTGGCGCCCGGCGCCCGCAGCGGAGGAGTACACCCATGGCGGCCCAGACCCGCAGCCCGCGCGAGCGCTACCGCGAACAGACCCGGGCCGAGATCAAGGCGATCGCTGTGCGCCAGCTCGCCGAGGGCGGCGTGGGCAGTGTGGCACTGCTGCGGATCGCCAAGGACATCGGCATGTCGGGTCCGGCCCTGTACCGCTACTTCGCCGGCCGGGACGAACTGCTGTCGGAGCTGGTCGTCGACGCCTACCAGGAGGCCGCCGACGCGATCCACGCCGTCGACACCTCGGCGGGCGGACGGACGGCGCTGCACGCGCTGGCGGCGGCCTTCCGCGAGTGGGCGGTGGCCCAGCCGCATCTGTACCTGCTGATCCAGGGCACTCCGGTGCCCGGCTTCACCGCGCCGGCCGAGACCCTGCTGCTGGCACGGGCGGTCATCGGGCCCTTCCTCGCCGTCTTCGCCCAGGGACGACCGCTACGCACGCTGGACCCGCTCATCGACGAGTTCGGACGCTGGCTCGGGGAGGAGCCCGAGGTCGCGGCCTGGGTGGGGCAGTGGACCGGACTGGACGCCGACGATCCCGCCGCCGCCGTCGCGCTGACCGGCGCCATCACCGCCTGGCCGCAGATCCACGGCACCGTCAGCCTGGAGACGGCCGGTCAGTTCACCGGCATGGGACACCGGCCGGCCACCCTGCTCGCTGTCCAGATCGACATCCTGGCCGACGCCTTCCAGCTGGCCTGACCCCGGGTCAGTCGCCGTCGGGCCCGGACGGGACCAGCACCACCTTGCCGACCACGGTGCCCGACTCGGCGAGTTCCATCGCCGCCGCGGCCTCCGCCAGCGGCACGCGCGCCGCGACCTGCGCGGTGAGCACACCCTTGGCCAGCAGCTCCAGGACCGCGGTCAGCTCCTGACGCAGCCGCGCACGGAAGGCGTCCCTGCGCCGCAGCCCGGCCCAGATGTTGAAGAACGAGGCGTGCCGACCGTTGGGCGCGAGGTTCCACAGCATCAGCCGGGCGAAGAGCTTGAGGACCGGCAGCCTGGACGAGCCCGCCGCGTCCCGGGTCGAGGCGGTGCCGTAGGAGACCAGCGAGCCGCCGGGGGCCAGCAGGCGCCAGGAGTCGACGATGCCGGCCCCGCCGACGTGGTCGAAGACCGCGTCCACGCCTTCCGGCGCGAGCGCGCGGACCTGCTGGTAGAGGTCGGGGGCGCGGTAGTCCAGGGGCTCGGCCCCGAGCGCGCGGACCGCGTCGGCGTTGCGCGGCGAGCAGGTGCCGATCACCCGGATCCCGGCGTGCCGGGCGAGCTGCACCAGGGTGCTGCCGACACCGCCGTTGGCGCCGAGCACCAGCACCGTCTGCCCGCGCCGGACCTTGGCCGTGCGGTGCAGCATCGCCCAGGCGGTGATCCCGTTCACCACGACCGTCTCGGCCTCGGCCGGGTCGACCCCGTCGGGCACCGGCACCAGGTCAGCGGCGTCCAGCAGGACGGCGCTGCTCCAGCCGCCGACCTTGGTCAGCGCGGCGACCCGGCGGCCGACCAGCCCTGCGTCCACCCCTTCACCCACCGCGGTGACCACACCCACGCAGTCGTAGCCCGGGACGAACGGGAAGGGCGGCTGGTCGTAGTACTTGCCGCGCCGCATCTGCTGCTCGGCGAAGGACACCCCGCTCGCCTCCACCCGGACCCGGGCCTGACCGGGCCCGGGACGACCGAGCGCGCGCTGACGCACGATCAGACCGGCCGGCTCCACGACACCGGGCAGCACGACCTCCGTCGCGATCTCCGTCTCCGTCGCCATCGGGTCGTCGATGCCCCTGGGTGCAGTGCTCATGGTCGTATCTCCTTCTCAGCCACTCACCGACCGTCTCAGTTATAGACTGTAACTTATGCTACGACCCATCGCAATCGATCAGATCTGGTTGTTCCACATGCGGAAGACGCTGCACCTGCCGTTCCTGGCGAAGGTGACCGTCCAGAGGTTGGCGAAGGTCCCCAGTTCCTTGTAGCGACCGGTGCCCTCGATCGCCGCGGTGTCCCCGTTGATGGCCAGGAGGGACCAGTCGAAGTCCCAGCCGCCCTCCTGCCAGCCCGCCCGGTCGATCCAGCCGTCGACGATCGCCTCACGGCCGATCCAGTCGGTCTCGTAGGGGCGCTCGTGGTATTCGGCCTGCGGGGTGAACAGCGCGGCGATGTCCTTCCTGCCGTTACTGCTCCAGGCCCGCAGATAGCCCTCCACCCAGGCCCGCACCTGCTGCTCGGTCACCATCGGTACTCCTTCCGCTCAGCCCTGGGCGGTGGGTCGGACCACCAGCTCGTTGACGTCCACCTCGGCGGGCTGGCTGATCGCGTAGTGGACGGCCTCGCCGATCGCGGCGGCGGGGATCGCGATGCCCATCTGCGCCTCCACCGCGTCCTTGACGCCGTTGTCGGCGATGGAACCGGTCAGTTCGCTGCGGGTCAGCCCCGGGCTGATCACCGTGACCCGCAGCTCCCGGCTCTCCTGGCGCAGGCCCTCGGACAGGGCCCGGACGGCGTGCTTGGTGGCGCTGTAGACGGCCGCGGTGGGATCGACCCTCAGCCCGGAGACCGAGGCGATGTTCACGATGTGCCCGGCTCCCTGGGCCGCCATGACCGGCAGGACGGCCGCGATGCCGTGCAGCACCCCGCGCAGGTTCACGTCGATCATCTGGTTCCACTCGTCGACCCGCAGTGCGTCCAACCGCGACAGCGGCATCACCCCGGCGTTGTTGACCAGGACGTCGACCCGCCCGTACCGGTCCTGCGCGGCGCGGACAAAGGACCGCATCGCGGCCGGGTCGGTCACGTCCAGCCGGTGCGGCAGGGCGCTGCCGCCCCGGGCCTGGATCTCCTCGGCCAGAACGGCCAGGCGGTCGGCGCGGCGGGCGCCGAGCACCACCCGGTACCCCGCGGCGGCGAGCCTTCGGGCGGTGGCCTCGCCGATCCCGCTGCCGGCCCCGGTGATCAGGACCACCTTTGGAACGGCCTCGGTGGATGGAGTGGTCATGACCTGCCCTTTCGCAATGTCGACGGCGCGGCGCTGCGCCGGCCGGCTCCGTCAGCATGGGGCCGATCGCGCGCAGGGGGCAGGACCGGTCTTCCTGGGTGCACCGCTCCTAGGAAGCCCCGGCGTACGATCACGACATGAGCGGTAACGAACTGGGGCAATTCCTCCTGGCGCGACGCTCCCGCGTCAGCCCCGCCGACGTGGGCTTCCCCCGCTCACGGGACCGCCGGGTCAGTGGGCTGCGGCGCGAGGAGGTCGCGGTCCTGGCCGGAGTCAGCGCCGACTACTACGCCCGGCTGGAGCAGGGCCGCGAACGGCACCCCTCCGGCCAGGTGGTCGACGCGCTCGCCCGCGCCCTGCGCCTGGACACCGACGGCTGCTGGCACGCCTACCGGCTGGCCGGACTCGTACCGAAGCCCGAAGCCCCCTCCCCCGCCGCAGAGCGGGTCGCCCCGGAGCTGCTCCGGCTGATGGACGCCTTTCCGGCGGCCGTGGCCTATGTGATCAACCGTCGCCTGGACGTGCTGGCCGCGAACGCCCTCGCCGACGCTCTGCTGTCCCCGTTGGCGGACCGGCGCGGCATGGCCCGTTCGCTGTTCTGCGACCCGGCGGCCCGGGAGCTGTTCGCCGACTGGCACTCGGTGGCCCGGGACACCGCCGCCGCCCTGCGGCTGGCCCACGGCCATGAGCCGCACGACCCCCGCACCGCCGCCCTGATCGACGGACTGCTCGCCGACAGCGAGGACTTCGCAGCGCTGTGGCAACTCCAGGACGTCGGCCGACTGGGCAGCCGGACCAAGACCTTCAACCATCCGCAGGCCGGACGGCTGACCCTCAGCTACCAGACCTTCGAGGTCCAGCACGCCCCCGGCCAGCACCTCCTGGTCGGCACCGCCGAGCCGGGCGGCCCGGATGCCCGCGGCCTGGCGCTGCTCCGCACACACTGCCGCAGTACACCGTTCACAATCGAGCAGGAGAATGGTTGACATGACGACCATTCAGGAGATCGACCCCACCGCCTTCACCCAGCAGTGGGAGGAGTGGAGCACCACCCACGCGCGGGTCCTCGCCGACCCGCACGGCTTCCTCGCCATCACCGGCCTGCACTGGCTGGACCCGCAGCCCACCCGGTTCGAGGACGCACCCGGCGCCTGGTCCACCTCCGACGAGGGGGTGGTGGTCGACCTGGACGAGGGCGAACAACTCACCCTCGACGGCGTCACGATCACCGGACGGCACAGCTTCGGCGTCATCGCCGAGCGGGCCAGCATCTACCCCGCCACCGGCGACGCGGTGATCGAGGTCGCCAAGCGCGGTGGCCACGACATCATCCGCCCGCGCCACCCGGAGAACGCCCTGCGCACCGCGTTCACCGGCACCCCGGCCTACCGGCCCGACCCGAAGTGGGCCGTGACCGGCCACTACCTGCCGTTCGAGACGCCCAGGCCGACGACCGTGGGAGCGGCGGTCGAGGGGCTGCAGCACGTCTATGACTCCCCCGGGCAGATCGAGTTCCAGCTCGACGGGGCAGTCCACCGGCTCACCGCCTTCAACGGCCGGGAGCCCGGCAGCCTGCTGGTGCTCTTCACCGACGCCACCTCAGGCGTGACCACCTACGCCGCCAACCGCAGCCTCGCGGTGGCCGCCCCTGACGACGAGGGCACCGTACTGCTCGACTTCAACCGGGCCGCCAACCTCCCCTGCGCCTACACCGACCTGGCGACCTGCCCGCTGCCGCCGGCCGAGAACCGGCTGCCGGTGGCGATCGAGGCCGGCCAGAAGATCCCCCTGGAGCGCCTCGCCGACTGAGCGCCGCCCTACTACTACTCGTTCCCCGAGGTGGCGGCGTCGAGGTAGACCCACGCCGTGGTGCCCGAGCCCAGGGTGACCCGGACCCGGGCGTAGTCGTCCACCTCGTAGGCGTCGGCCGCGGCCAGTTCGGCGTCGGTGATCGCGAAGACGACCCCCTCGACCCTGTCGCCCGGGTCCTCGGAGGGCGCGACCAGCGGGTGCCGATCGGTGCCGCTGGCCGCGATCACCCCGGGGTCGGTGATCGCGATCATGGTCAACCGGTGCCCGGGCAAAGTGTCCGGCCGGCCCTCCAGGATCCTGCCGAACTGCGACAGTTGGACCTCACGGAACTGCAGCGTTCCGTAGGAGAACAACATCTGGTCGGCCTCTGCGCTCATGGTCGGGTACGTCCTCGTGTCGGCTCGGGCGGGCGTCGGTGATCATCCGCCGCCCTCAACCTATCGAAGGGTCAGTGCCCGACCACCAGGCGGACGGCCCCGTGGAACTCGGGCAGGGTGCGGTGCTCCCCGTACCGCCGGTCCCAGGCGCCGGAGGCCAGGTCCGCCGCCAGGGCCCCGACGATGCGGTCCTCGACGCCCGGCTCCAGGAAGCTCCAGGCGGACTGGGAGCGACGGACCTCCGGGTCCAGCAATTCCTCGGGACGGGCGTAGAAGGCCTCGGTGAATCCGTCGACGCAGTCGATCGGGATGGGGACCGGCACGACCTCGGTGCCGGGACCCAGCGCAGCGGTGAGCGTGTCGATGCTGGGGAAGCGTCCGGCCTCGACCTGCTGGAGTTCGGGGGCGTAGTCCATCAGCCACAGCCGTCCCAGCTCGGCCGGGTCGAAGCTCAGCACCAGCACCGGCCCGCAGGTTACCCGGCGCATCTCGCGCAGCCCGGCCACCGCGTCGGGCCACTGGTGCACGGTCACCATCGCCATGGAGGCGTCCACCGCGTCGTCGTCCAGCGGAAGGGCCTCCGCGACCGCGTCGATGGCCGGCGCCAGCTGCGGCGGACGCTGGGCCCGCATCTCGGCCGACGGCTCCACCGCCAGCACATGACGGTCCAACGGCTCGTACGACCCGGCCCCCGCCCCGACATTGAGAACCGTCCGGGCCCCGCCCAGCGCGGCGTGGACACGGGCCGCGATCCGCGGGTCGGTACGCCGCCGCCGCGCATACCCCGCGCCGATCCGCCCGTAGTCCGCATCACCCTTGAGCTGTGCCATCGATGGCTCCCTTGTTCGATCAGAAGGTCCATCACCATGATCCAACACCACCGACACCCCGCACCAGGTTAGGCTTCCCTGTCGCCGCTGGCGGAACTGACGGTTCCGAGGAGGGGGGCGCCGCTGTGCGCCGTGAGCGTTCCGCGCATGTGCTGGTGCGGTATGCCGACTTCCGCAGGCTGTTCATCGGCAACTCGGTCTCTCAGCTGGGCTCCAGCGTCACCACCGTGGCGCTGCCGCTGTCCGCGGTGGTCTACCTGCACGCCTCGCCCTTCCAGATGGGGCTGCTCGGTGCGGCAGCCCTGGCGCCGCACTTCGTCCTGGGGCTGCCGGCGGGGGTCTGGGTGGACCGGCTGCCGTACCGGCGCATCCTGGTGGGCGCGGACATCGCGCAGGCCGTGCTCATCGGAGCGGTGCCGGTGCTGGCTCTGCTCCACGCACTGAGCCTGTGGCAGCTCTATCTGGTCGTCACCCTGGCCGGCGTGGCGAGCCTGTTCGAGAACGTGACCGCGCAGTCCTTCACTCCGAGCCTGCTGCCCAGGGACCAACTGGCCTCGGCCAACAGCGCGTTGATGGCCGGCAGTGCCACCGTCAGCACCACCGGCTCCGCCGTGGGAAGCGCGCTGGTCACCCTCTTCGCGGCGCCGTTCGCGCTCGCGCTGGACGCCGTCTCCTTCGCCGTGGCCGGCGCCTGCAAGGCCCGGATCAGCTCCACGGGACCGGTTCGGCGCACCGTCGGGCGGCAGCGCCTGGGGGCCGAGATCGCGGTCGGCCTACGCGCGGTGCTCACCCGGCCCACCCTCCGAGCGGTGATGTCGGCCGCGGCACTCGGCGCGCTCGCCGGTCAGATGCAGAGTGTCATGCTGGTCCTCTTCCTCGTGCAGGGGCTGAAGCTGTCGGCGGGGTTCACCGGTCTGGCCATCACGCTCGTCGGCGTCTCGGGCGTGCTGTCCGCGGTCGCGTCCACGCGGGTGAGCCGCAGGCTGGGGCCGGGGCCGGCCTTCATCGCGGGCATGCTGGTCTCCGCGTCGGCCGGCCTCGTACTCGTCCTCGCCGCCGGCCCGCGGCCGGTCGTGCTCGCCGTGGTCGCCCTGGCCCAGGTACTGCGCGGAGCCGGACCCTCCCTCTACGGCGTCAACCAGCAGACGCTCCGTCAGACGCTGGTGCAGCCCGAACTGCTGTCGCGCACCAATGCGACCTGGCGCTTCCTGGTGTACGGGCTGCAGCCCGTGGGCGCGCTGCTCGGCGGCCTGCTCGGCTCCGTGGACCTGCGGCTGACCCTGGTGGTCAGCAGCGTCGTCATGCTGCTCGGGGCGGCCGTCGCGCTCCGCTCACCGCTGCGTTCACTGCGGGAGACACCCGCGGCTGCGACGGACCTGCGGCCCCGGTCCGGCAGACCGGCCGACCCGCCGGACCCGCACTCGCAACGCCCCGCCGCCTAGCGCGCGTATCGCGCCCTAGTGCAGGGACTCGACGAAACGAAGGACTCGTTCGCCGGCGAGGGCCTTCTCCTCTTTCGTCGGCAGCTTGACCGTGCCGAATGACGAGCTTTCTGCGGGTCCTGCCAAGTGGGTCAGCAGGCGGCGGAAGCTGTCGATCTGGCGGGTGAGGGCGTCGATGTCGACGAGGTCTCCCTCGAGTTCCGCGAGTAGGTAGAGGGGGCCGGTGACCAGCGCAACAGCAGGGATGCGTTGGTCATGGAGTGGCTCGCCCTCACCCAGGTGAACGAGTGCTCCCGGCTTCAGGGGAGTGGAGGAGTCGATGGAGACACCACTCCACGTCGCGCGGGTCAGTTCTGCCAGTTCGCCTGTCGTCGCGTAAAGTATCTCTGGCTCGAGAGTGCCATCGGGTTCGTAGCGCCCGGAAACGGGACTGATCCCGAAGTGCTTGGCGCCGAGGTGTTCGATGGCCAGTCCGGCGACGGCCGTGAGGCCGTCGGCGTCGGGGGACCAGAGCCCGGGATGGGCGTTGAGCCACGCGGTCGTTGCCTGTCCGTGCTCGGTGACAGCGGGGATGCGCAGATGCCCGGCGGTGTAGACGAAGACGATGGTCCGGTTGTGATCGGTTGTCGCTGCATCGCGCGCGAGCGCGAGGAGTCCGAGGTGTCCGTTCTCTTCGACGGCGTTGCCGCCATCGCTGTGCGTGACAACGAGGACTGCTTCGTCAGCGTCTGGCCCGGATCCGGCAGATACCGCCCACAGGGTGTCCATGGAGGCGTCCGGGGTCTTGGCCGCGTCCAGGGTCAGGGTGGCCAGGTCACCGTGCTTGGCGGCGGTGAGAGCGATGTCGCGTTCGGATTCCGGTATCCAGACGGCGGGTATGCCCTGGTAGTCGTGGGTGAAGGGCAGGTACTGCCCCCGTGCCGCTTCATCCGCGAGCCCGTTCCAGACCGCGATGACTCCCACGACTCCGGCCTCGCGGGCTTTCGTCAGGTCGGTTCCAGCGAACTCGGATCCGACAACGGGGTTGGCCACGGTCTCGAAGGGGAGCTCGTCCGACCAGGTGTCGAACAGGAGCTCCGACGGCACGTCGAGGTTGTGCACGTCGATGACGGCAATTTTCCCAGCGGCCGCATCCCAGTTCTTCTGTAGACCGGTGACGAGTGTCAGCGGCGCTGTGACTCCCCGGGGGCCGGTCTCGCCGGAGTACGGCCAGGCCGAGGAGACGGTGATGTTCTTCTGGCCGATCCTGAGGGCACTACCGCCATCCGCGACATCCCATCGCTCGAAGGAATGGGTATCGCGTTCAACGGTGTATCCGAGCGCGGAGAGTTCACTCGCCACGTCCTCGATCAGGGTGCGATGGGCGTCGTTTCCGGAGTATCTAGGTCCGAGCCCGCTCAGTCGTCGAATCCGGTGTGCGTAGTCAGTCATGATCCTCCTTCGTCGCCGACGCTCTCACGAGCGTGCTGCCCGGGCCACACGAGATGAGCCGACCGGCCGATGACGCTACGACGGGGTGTCCGCGTCGAGGGCTGCTGTGTGGAGGGCGGCGGCGACGCGGGTGGCTGCTTCGGTGGGTGGGGTGGGGAGGCGGGCCAGGAGCAGGCGGCGTTGTTCCTGGGGGCCGCCGCGTACCGGCAGGATGCGGACGCCGGGGGGTGCCGCGGGGGCGAGGGCTGCGGGCACGGTGGTCAGGCCGCAGCCGGCGGCGACCAGGTGCAGTTTGGCCAGCCAGTCGCGGGCGGTGTGGACGATGTCGGGCTTCTCGTCCAGGCCGGGCCAGACGCCCATCAGCCGGTCCTCGCCGGAGGGCGGGCCGGCGATCCAGCGCTGGCCGCGCAGGTCGGCGACGTCGACGAAGTCGCGGCGGGCCAGCGGATGGGTGCCGGGCACGGCGATGTGCAGGGCGCGTTCGGTCAGGATCTGCAGCACCAGCGCGGGCGATTCGGCGTCCGGGGGTCGGAACGGCGGCGCCGAACCCAGCAGGGCCAGGTCCAGGCTGCCGGTGCGCAGCGCCCGGACCAGGGCGGGGGTGCTGCCCTCGCGGCTGATCACGGTGATCTCCGGATCGGTGTCGCGCAGTGCGGCGACGGCCGCGGGCAGCAGGGCGGCCCCTGCGCTGGGGAACCAGCCGACGTGCACGGTGCCGGCCTGCGCGGGCAGGCCGGCGAGTTCGCGGGCTCCGGCGTCGATCTCGTCGAGGACCGCGGTGGCTCGGCGCAGCACCAGCCGACCCGGGGCGGTGAGGCGGACTCCGTCGTGGCGCCGCTCCAGCAGGGCGGCGCCGGTGACCCGTTCCAGGGAGGCGATCTGGCGGGAGACGGCGGACTGGGTGTAGCCGAGCTGGGTCGCTGCGGCGGTGAGCGTCCCGCGTTCGGCCACCGCGCGGAAGACCCGCAGGGCGGTCAGCGTGACATCGGTGAAGTCCATGACGTATACGCATACCAGGTGTGCCTAACTTTCGCTGGTCTCATGCCTGGAATGTCCCTAGCGTGGGGATCATGAACACTCCACGCATTGCCCTGGTGACCGGGGCCAACCAGGGGCTGGGCCGCGCGCTGGTCGAGGGTCTGGCCGCCCGGTCAAATCCGCAGGACCTGGTCCTGCTCACCGGCCGTGACGCCGGGCGGGTCGACCGGGCCGCCGCCGAGGTCGCCCGCGAGCCCGGCACCCGCAGCCGGGTGGAGGGGCGGGTGCTCGACGTCGCCGACGCCGAGGCGGTGGCCGCGCTGGCCGCGGAGCTGAAGCTGCGTCATGGCGGGGTCGACGTGGTGATCTCCAACGCGGTCGCCCGGCTCCTCCCGGACCGCTCGCAGGCCGCCCAGGCCGACGAGTTCATCGACGTCGCCAACGGCGGCACCCACGCGGTGCTGCGCTCGTTCGGGCCGGTGCTGCGGCCCGGCGGCCGGCTGATCGTGGTGGCCAGCTCGCTGGGGACGCTCGGCCACCTGGACGCAAGGCTGCGTCCGCGCTTCGACGGCGCCTCCCTGGACCAGGTCGAGTACGCGGTGGAGTCCTGGCGCAGCGCCGTGCACGCCGGCACCGCGCAGGAGCAGGGCTGGCCGCTCTGGCTGAACGTGCCCTCCAAGGTGGCCCAGGTCGCAGCCGTACGCGCGGTGGCGGCCGAGCGCCGCGACCGCGATCTGGCCGCCGGGACGCTGGTCGCGGCGGTCTGCCCGGGCATGGTCGACACCGCCACCTCACGGCCCTGGTTCGCGGACTACAGCCAGGCCCGGACCCCGGCCGAGGCCGCCCGCGCCGTGCTCGACCTGGTGTTCGCCGAGGGAGCCGACCCCGAGCTGTACGGCGAACTGGTCCGCTCCGGCAAGGTCCTGCCCTGGCCCGACGGCACGCCCCCGACCGCGCAGGACCGACTGCTCGTCCCCTGAACCGTCCGTTCCACCGCAAAAAGGAGTCCCGCATGACCATCGCCACCACGCCCGCCGTCACCACGCCGTTCGGCTTCGCCAGCACCGCCGCTGAGGTTGCCGCGGGCATCGACCTGACCGGCCGTCGGGCCGTGGTCACCGGCGCGTCCTCCGGCCTCGGCACCGAGACCGCCCGGGCCCTGGCGGGTACCGGCGCCGAGGTCACCCTGGCCGTCCGCGACACCGACGCGGGCGAGGCCGCGGCCAAGGACATCGTCGCGAGCACCGGCAACCCGCACGTGCACGTCGCCCCGCTGGACCTCACCGACCCGGCGTCGGCCGCCGCGTTCGGGGCCTCCTGGCGGGGCCCGCTGCACATCCTGGTGAACAACGCCGGGGTGATGGCCAGCCCCGAGCAGTACACCCGGCAGGGCTGGGAGCTGCAGTTCGCCACCAACCACCTCGGCCACTTCGCCCTGGCCACCGCCCTGCACCCGGCCCTGGCCGCGGCGGGCGGCGGCGCCCGGATCGTGGTCGTCAGCTCCAGCGGCCACCAGATCTCCCCGGTGGTCTTCGACGACGTCAACTTCGCCTTCCGGCCCTACGACCCCTGGCTCGCCTACGGCCAGTCCAAGACCGCCGGCGTCCTGTTCGCGGTGGAGGCCACCCGCCGCTGGCAGGCCGACGGCGTCACCGCCAACGCCCTGATGCCCGGCGCCATCTACACCAACCTCCAGCGGCACACCGGCGGCCGCGGCAGCGGCAGGGTCCCCGCCGAGCTCATCAAGACCGTCGAGCAGGGCGCGGCCACCTCCGTCCTGCTGGCCACCTCGCCCCTGCTCGACGGCATCGGCGGACGCTACTTCGTCGACTGCAACGAGGCCGCCACCGTCGACCGGCGCACCGGCAACCTCCAGGGCGTGGCCCGCTACGCCCTGGACCCGGACGGCGCCCGGCGGTTGTGGACGCTGTCCGAGGACCTGCTGGCCGCCGCGGGCTGAACCGCAGCCTCCCTGCCGGCACCCCCGCGCCGTCGCACCCCCGCGCCGTCGCGGCCTCGCGGCCTCGCGCCCCTCAGACCAGGCGCTTGCGCCCCCAGAGCAGGATGAAGGCCGCGAGGGCGGCGGTCAGCGCGAGCAGGATTCCTGCGCCGAGCCACTGCATGCCGGGCATCTGGCTCTGGTTGAGGTAGGTGACCGCCCAGCCGACGACGTGCTTCTGGTCCAGGCAGGCGTTGGTCGCCGATGCCGTCATCTCGTGGCAGTTGCCGTAGCCGATGTAGTCGCCGGACGCGGTGAGGTAGAACTGGTCGATCATATGGGCGCTTCCGGGCAGCACCGGGAAGGAGTTGTCGGCGAGCACGCCGTTGTGGCTGGTGGCGACCTGGATGTGGCCGAGCGACATCCGCTCGTAGGCCCAGGCGATCTGGGTCGCGACGCCGAAGCCGAAGGTGACCACCATCGCCATCAGGGTCCGGCGCAGCAGCATGCCGATCGCCACCCCGCCGACCACGGTGAACAGGGTCAGCGCCACCGGCACCGGGCCGGTGTTGTCGAAGACCGTGCTGGAGTCCCAACTGGGCCCCGAGGTCAGGTGCTTGAGCGGTGCCCACCACCAGCCGAAGGCCAGCGAGAGCGCGGTGGTGCAGAGCACGGTCACCGCCACGGTGATGCCCAGTTTGGTGACGAGCCATCGGACCCGGCTGCTGGACTGGGTGTTGACCAGTTTGGCGGTGCCGGTCTCCAGGTCGTTGGCGAGCAGCGGCGCGCCCAGGAAGACGCCGATGACCACGGGGGCCAGCCCCAGCGCGAGGCTGATCCGGTCCATCGCGCTGGTGTCGAGGTGCTGGTCCCAGCCGTCCTTGAGGTGGGGCCAACCCTGGGTGTCCAGGTAGCTCATCAACTGCGTGCGCTCGTAGGCGATCAGCAGGACGCCCGCCACGGTGGCGGCCAGCAGGGTCCAGAAGGCGGCCCGGTGCTGGCGCCAGACGAGCCAGTTCATGCCGCCGAGCCGCAGCCCGCGGGCAGGCCCGGCGGCGCCGGTCGGGGCCGGGACGCTGGTCAGGGTGCTCATGCCGCCACCGCCTGGACGTCGTCGATCCGGGCGCTCGGGGTGAGCAGCGGTGCGGCTTGCGGCGAGCGCAGGTAGCCGAGCAGGAGTTCCTCCAGGTTGGGGGTCTCGGCCTGCCAGGCGCCGCCGTCCAGGCCGTCCGGGCCCGGGCGCACCAGGGCGGTGAACTGCCGTCCGCTGGTGCGGGTCTCGACCACGGTGTGGTGGGCCAGGTTGGCCGGCAGCTGCCCGTCGACGTGGGCGCCGGTGAGCAGGGCGTGGGACTCCAGCAGGTCGTCGACCTCGCCGGCCAGCCGCAGTCCGCCCTCGGCGATGACCACCAGGTAGTCGCAGACGTTCTCCAGCTCGGAGAGCATGTGGGTGGACATCAGCACGGTGGTGCCGTGCTCGGTGGCCTCGGCCAGCAGGGTGCCCATCATCTCGTGGCGCACCAGCGGGTCCAGGTCGGACATCGGCTCGTCCAGGATCAGCAGGTCGGGGCGCTTGCCGAAGGCCAGCGCGAAGGCGACCCGGGTGCGCTGGCCGCCGGAGAGCGTGCCGATCCGTGCCGCCATCGGCACGTTGCCGGCACGGACGATGTCCTCGGCGGCCCGCTGGTCCCAGCCGGGGTTGAGCTCGCGGCCCAGGCGCAGGGTCTCCTCGACGGTGAAGCGGCGGAACAGCGGCTTCTCCTGGGCCAGGAACGCGGTGCGGCGGTTGGCCCCCTCGGACTCCGGGGCCTCGCCGAACACCCGCAGGGTGCCGGTCGTCGGCTCCAGCAGATTGCCGGCGATCCCCAGCAGCGTGGTCTTTCCGGCGCCGTTGGGGCCGACCAGTCCGCAGATCCGGCCGGCCGGCAGCCGGAAGGAGCAGTCCCGCAGTGCCCAACCGCGCCGGTACTTCTTTCCGATCCCGTACGCCGCTATCGCGGTGCCGTCCCCCGGTTCACCCGGTTCGCCCGGATCCCCGTAGCCCGCCCCGTTGCCGTTCATCCCTGTCCCCTCATGTCCAGCGCCTCTCCTTGTGCGGCGGCCACCGTGGTTCCGGTGAACCGCTCCTCCAGCACCGACGCGACCAGTGCGGCCACGTCCTCCCGCTCCAGGCCGGCCTCGCGCGCCCTGGTCACCCACGCGTCCAGCTCCCCGCGCAGCGGCCCGTCGGCCGCCGCCTGGGGGCGGGCCAGCGAGCGCAGCACGAAGGTGCCCAGGCCCGGTCGCGGTTCGACCAGGCCCTCCCGCTCCAGCTCCCGGTACGCCTTGAGGGTCGTGTTCGGGTTGACCGCGCAGGTCTCGGCGACCTCCTTGGCCGTCGGCAGCCGGTCGCCCGGCAGCAGCACGCCCAGCCGCAGCGCCTGTCTGGTCTGCTGCACGATCTGCTGGTAGGCGGCGATCCCGCTCCGCCGGTCGATGCGGAACTCCACTCGCTCATCACCACCCTTTAGCTACTCAGTTAGTGGAATGATGATGGAGGACAGGGCACAGCCCTGTCAAAGGATTCCTTCGAGCCGCTCAGTCGGCGGTCGGCGGTCGGCTCAGTCGGCGGTCGGCGACGCACCGGCGGGCAGCTGCTGCTCCGCCCAGATGGTCTTGCCCAGCGCGGTCTGCCGGGTGCCCCAGCCCTGGGTCAGCTGGGCGACCAGCAGCAGGCCGCGGCCGCCCTCGTCCAGGGTGCGGGCGCGGCGCAGGTGCGGGGCGGTGTTGCTGGCGTCGGAGACCTCGCAGATCAGCGTGCGGTCGCGGATCAGCCGCAGCTGCACCGGCCCCTGGCCGTAGCGGATGGCGTTGGTGACCAGCTCGCTGACGACCAGTTCGGTGACGAAGGCCGCGTCGTCCAGGCCCCATCCGGCGAGCGTCGCCCCGGCCCACTTGCGGGCCTCGGCGACCTGCGCCGGGTCGTGCGCGACGTCCAGCGTCGCCACCTGGCCGGCGCCCAGCAGCCGGGTGCGGGCGACCAGCAGCGCCGCGTCGTCGGCGGGGTGCTCGTCGAGCAGGCCGGTGAAGATGGTGTCGCAGGTGGCGTCCAGCGAGCGAGACGGAGCCGCCAGGGCGCGGCACATCAGCTCCACGCCGGCGTCCAGGTCGCGCCGACGCGACTCGACCAGCCCGTCGGTGTACAGCGCCAGCAGGCTTCCCTCGGGCAGGTCCAGCTCGGTGGCCTCGAAGGGCAGGCCGCCGACGCCCAGCGGCGGCCCGGGCGAGATCCGGACCACCTCGGCGGTGCCGCCGGGCCTCAGCAGCACCGGCGCCGGATGCCCGGCGCTGGCCACCGTGCAGCGGCCGGAGACCGGATCGTATACCGCGTACAGGCAGGTGGCGCCGGTCACCGCGGTCCCGCTCTGCTCCTGGCCGCCGCCGGCCTCGGTCCACGGGGAGTCCTCCTCCGCGCCGAGGTGCGCCACCAGGTCGTCCAGGTGGACCAGCAGTTCGTCGGGGGGCAGGTCGACGTCGGCCAGCGTGCGCACGGCGGTGCGCAGCCGCCCCATGGTGGCCGAGGCGTTGATCCCGTGCCCGACCACGTCCCCGACCACCAGCGCCACCCGGGTCCCGGACAGCGCGATCACGTCGAACCAGTCGCCGCCGACCCCGGCGCTGGCGTCGGCGGGCAGGTAGCGGGAGGTGACCTCCACCGCGGCCTGCGCCGGCAGCCCGGACGGCAGCAGATTGCGCTGCAGCGCCAGCGCCGTGGCGTGCTCGCGGGTGTACCGGCGGGCGTTGTCCACGCACAGCGCGGCACGGGTCGCCAGCTCCTCGGCCAGCAGCACCTCCTCCGCGTCGAACGGGTCGTGCGACTCGCGGCGGATGAAGACCACCACGCCGAGGGTGAGTCCGCGGGCGCGCAGCGGGACGGCCAGGAACCAGCGCAGCTTGAACCGCCGCGCCGTGGCGGAGCGGACCTCGTCCTGGGCCAGCCAGCGCTCGTGGTCCGGCTCCCCCGGCCCGCTGAGCACCGGACGGCCGCCGGCCAGCGCCCGCGCCGCCGGGGCGAACGGCGGGTAGGTGTCGACCGTGCCCAGCTCGACGACGGCCTCCGGGACCCCGGCGTCCACCGACTCGTGCGCGACCCGGCGCAGCGCCACCTGGCCCTGGACCGCGCCCGGAACCGGTTCCGCCCCTCTGAGCACGTCCTCCAGCAGGTCCACGGTGACGAAGTCGGCGAAGCGGGGCACCGCCAAACGGGCGAGCTCGACACCGGTCAGTTCCACGTCCAGCGAGGTGCCGAGGGAGGTGCCGGCCTCGTTGAGCAGGGCCAGCCGCTGCCGGGCCCAGTGCTGCTCGCTGCTGTCGAAGGCGGCGATGGCGACGGCGCAGACCGCCCCGGAGGGGTCGCGCACCGGCCACATCCAGCTGGTCCGCGCGTACTCCCGGGGCGCGGAGCGCAGCTTGATGACGGTCTCGTAGCTGACCGGGACGCCCGTCTCGACCACTTGGCGCAGATGCTGCAGGTACCCCTCGGACGCCTCGTTCTCGGGCACCGAGGCGATGAAGGGAAGGCCCCTGACCTCCGCCTCGCCGACGCCGATGATGTCGCCCGAGGCCTCGTTGACGCGCCAGTAGCGCAGCTGGGTGTCAAAGACCGTCATGGTGACCGGCGACTGGGCGAAGGCCCACTCCACGACCCTGCGGTCGGCGTCGTCCGCCTCACCCGCCCCGCGCGAACCGGCATCGGGCCTCTCGGCGTCCATCCCGGTTCACCAGCTCCTGTCGGCTCGCACCACCCCCTGTCAGGGTGGTGCACGGGCCGCACGTTATCAAGCCGGGCTCCGGGCGTCGCCCGGAACCGCGGGACGGCCCGGCCTCAGCCGAACAGCGACTTGCCCCACCAGTCGCCGGAGGCGGTCAGACCCGGCGGGACGGCGAACAGCGCGCTGCTGGTGTGCCGGATGTACTCGTTGAGGTTGTCCTGCTGGCCCAGCCGGGTCTGGATCGGCACGAACTGCTTGCGCGGGTCCTTCTGGTAGGCGATGAAGAACAGGCCGGCGTCCAGCAGTCCGGTGGTCGAGTCGATGCCGTCGGTGTAGGAGTAGCCGCGCCGCAGGATCTTCTGGCCGTTGTTGGTCTCCGGGGCGGCCAGCCGGATGTGGGCGTTGAGCGGGATCACCGGCTGGCCCTGCGGGTCCTTGGCGGTCAGGTCCGGGGTGTCGAACTCGTCCTTGCCGCCCAGCGGCGCGCCGCTGGTCTTGTAGCGGCCGAACACGTTCTCCTGGTCGGTGAGGTAGTCGGTGTCCCAGGACTCGACCAGCATCCGGATCCGCCGGGCCACCAGGTAGCTGCCGCCCTTCATCCAGCTCTGGTCGGTCTCCTCGCCGACCCAGACGTAGTCGTCCAGGTCGGGCGTGCTCTGCGCCTTGATGTTGCGGGTGCCGTCCTTGAAGCCCATCAGGTTGCGCTCGGTCTGCTGCTCGGTGGAGGTGGACGAGGTGCGGCCGAAGCCGAGCTGGGACCACTTCATGACGGCGGTGCCGCGCGCCAGCCGGGCGAAGTTGCGGATCACGTGGAAGGCCACGGTGGGGTCGTCGGCGCAGGCCTGCACGCACAGGTCGCCGCCGCTGCGGGTCGGGTCGATCGAGCCGTCGCCGGGCAGGGTGGGCAGGTCGGCCAGCGCGGCGGGCCGGAACTTGGCCAGGCCGAAGCGGTCGTCGAAGAAGCTCGGCCCGAAGCCTACGGTCACCGTCAGGTTGGCCGCGCCCAGCCCGTACGCCTCGCCGGTGTCGATCGGCGGCGCGGAGGGGGTGTTCTCGACCGGACCGATCAGCAGGCCCTTGGACATCTGCGCGGCGGCCGCGGCCCAGGTGCCGAGCATCACCTGCACCGCCTGCGCGTCGGTGCTTGTGATGTCGAAGGCGGCAAAGGCGAGCCGGTCCTGGGCGGGGGTGGCTATGCCGGCCTGGTGCGCGCCGAAGAACGGCACCTGGTCCGAGGCCGCCTTGGCCGCGGTGGCCTTGGCCTTGGTGGCGTCCGAGCCGGCGGACGGGGAGTCGGTCGCGTGCGCGATGCCGAAACCGACCCCTCCGGCCGCCACTGCGCCCGCGGCGGTGAGCGCGCCGCCGAGCAGGTTCCGTCGGCTGGTCACTGGCTTCTCACTCATCGGTTCACCCTCGGCGGCGTTCTCTGTGTCCGGTGTCGGTGTCTGGCTCTGCTGGGACTGTGCTGCGTACTGCGATGCTGCCTGCTGCGCTGCTTCGGTGTTGACGCCGGATCAGCTGCTGGCGACCTTGCTGGCCACCTGCGACAGCGGCTCCTGCACGGCCTTCACCGCGGCCGCCAGCTTCTGCTTGTCGGCGTTGGTCAGTGCCGTGTAGAGCTGGAAGCCGGAGGCGTTGGCGCCGGTGCGGTAGGTGTCCACCAGCTTGTCCAGCGCGGTGAAGGCGCTGGAGATGGAGGTGGTCAGCGCCGGGTCGATCTTCGACAGCGCGGGCTGCAGCGAGGCGAAGGCCTGCTCGGCGCCCTCGTCGTTGGCCTGGAAGTCCAGCAGGTCGATGTGCGAGTAGCGCTCCTCCTCGCCGGTGATCTTGCTGCTGGCGACCTCGTCCAGCAGCTCCTGGGCGCCGTTGGCCAGCTCGAAGGGCTTGTAGCTGAGGCCGGTGGTCAGCGTCTGGAGCTTCTTGACGTTGGCGACCAGGCCGTCGGCGTAGCTGCTGAGACCCTTCAGGCTCTTGGTCTGGAACAGCCCCTGCTCGATCCGGTGGAAGCCCTCCCACTGCGCGGCGGGGACGTCGCCGGTGCGGGCGTCGATGTCGGCGTCCAGGTTGTCCTTGCCGACGGTGAAGGACTCGGCGACCGGCTCGATCTTCTCGTAGTACGGACGGGCCTTCATGTACGCCTGCTGAGCCGCCGCCAGATCGGTGCCCTGGAGCGCCTTCTGCAGCGCCTCGCTGCTCTGCACCAGGTAGCCGACCTGGTTGGTGACGTAGGCCGCGTACTCCTTGGTGCCCTGGGCCAGCAGGGCGTCCACGCTGCCGTCGCCGGAGGTGGCGGCCTTGCCGGTGACGGTCAGGGTGGTGTTCTCGTTCGCGGCGCCGGGGCAGTAGAGGGTGTAGCTGCCGGCGTCCACGCTGACCGCGAAGGTGCCGGAGAAGCCGGGCGGCAGGTTCTCCTTCTCGCCCACGATCCGCTGGCCGCTGAGGAGTTCGACCTCGCTGACGGCGGCGGCGTCCTTGTTGCTGATGGAGAAGGTGATCGCGCCGGCCGCGAAGGCCTTCTGGTTCACCGAGCAGCCGTCCGCCGCGGTGATGGTGACGTCCGCCTTGTGCGGGTCGACGGCGGCCGTGGCGGAGGCCGAGCCGGCGGGGGACGCGGCGTCAGCGGACTTGCTGCCGCTGGAGCTGCCGCAGGCGGTGAGTCCGCCCGCGAGCGCGAGCACGGTGACGGTCGTGGCGGCGGCGGCCGTTCCGCGTCGGCGGTTCACGGCGGAGAAAAGGGACAACTCAGGCTCCTGGCAGGGAAACTGGCATGGACGGCTGGGACGCGAGGAACCCCGCACGGATATTTAGGTTAGCCTAACCTATCCGACTGTGGGGAGGGGGGCGGGGGTCTGTACCGAGGCCGCCTCCCGCTGCTGCCGCGCGGCGGCCGCCGTCAGGCCCGCGCCGGCCAGCGCCACTACGGCGACGATGGCGGCCAGCCAGAGGTCGGTGAGCCGGTCCGAGCGGTCGGTCCGCTGCTGCAGGTCGTGCCGGGCCGCAGCGGCGGCCGCGGCCACTGTTGCCTCCGGGAAGGCCTGCTTGCCACTGGCCACCGGACTGTCCAGCGGCACCGCGCCGACCTGGGTGCCGACCAGGGTCGCCCGGACCGTCTCGGTCCAGTTCAGGTCGAGCACCCGGCCGGTTCCCGGCTCCACCCAGACCGTCAGTTCGTCGGTGTCGGCGTACTGGACCCGCACCGAGCCGCTCGCGGCCGAGGCGCCCTGCGGGACCACCCCGAGCGGCAACCGGCCCCCGTTCGACGCGGCGGCCTGCTCGAAGGTGAGCGTGGCCGGCCGCCCGGCGGCCGCGGTGCCGGGGTGGGTGCCGGTGTAGACGTCGACGGACACCCCGTCACGCTGCGCCGAGCCGGTGCGGTGCAAGGTCAGCGTCGTCGACGACTGCACGGAGCCGGTGCCGCCCACCGCCGCGGCCGGGCTGACCGGGGTGGTGCGCACGGTCGCGGTCGCCCCGCGCGTACCGGTGAGGCCGGCGGTCAGCGCCCCGGCCGCGGTCACCGGATTGCGGACCGGGTGGCCCGGCAGCGTGACGGCCAGGGCGGCCACGGCGACCAGCGCGGCGCCGGCCACCGCCGACCAGACCCGCAGCATGGTACGGCGCGAGACCGGACGGCTGGGCGGCCAGGCCACGTACAGCCCGACCGGCACCAGGTAGGCGAGCCAGCCGGCCACCTCGACCACCACCGGATGCTGCTGGATGCCGAGCATCCCGGTCAGCAGCGCGGACTGCACCGAGCCGGGCTGCACCAGCCAGGTCAGGTCCACCGTGGTGCCCTGACCCGCGTTCAGCCATCCGGCCTCGTGCGCGGTGTGCAGGGCGTTGACCACCAGCCCCGCCGCGACCAGGACCAGCACCAGGCCGGTGGCCCGGAAGAACTTCGACAGGTTGAGCCGGACGCCGCCCCGGTAGATCAGCCAGCCGAGCACCACGGCCACGGCTATGCCGGCCAGTGCGCCGCCCGCCGCGTCGGCGGTGTTGCCGCTCTCGTTGAACGCGGCGAGCAGGAAGACCACCGTCTCGAAGCCCTCGCGCAGCACCGCGAGGAAGGCCATCAGCACCATCGCCCGACCGGCCCGGCTGCCGCCGTCCCCGATCGCGGCTGCGGCCAGACCCTCCAGATCGGCCTTCAGCTCCCGGGAGTGACGCCGCATCCAGACGACCATGTAGGTCACCATGCCGACGGCCAGCACCCCGACCACCGTCTCCAGCCCCTCCTGCTGCTTCTGCGGCAGGTTGGAGGAGACCACCTTCAGGGCGATGCCGACCCCGAGGCAGAGCAGCACGGCCGCGCCGACCCCGCCGTAGACCCAGCGCAGCAGGTCGCGCCGGCCCTGCTGCTTGAGGAAGGCGGCGATGATGCCGACGATGAGGGCCGCCTCCAGGCCCTCGCGCAGGCCGATCACAAACGTAGGCAGCATCTGACCGACCAGCTCCGTCCGACGAGGGGAGTCCGACTCCATTAGGTTAGGCACACCTTAGCTTGCCCGCCAGACCCCTCCCCCGGCCGACCCCTCCCAGCCGTCCCGCCCCGGCCCTCCCCGGCCTTCCGCCGAGTCGGCGCTGCGGTGACGGGCCCTCAGGGCCGGTGGGCCGCCGCGATCCGCTGCCGGAACGGTCGGCGCCCCACCGCCTCCGCCACCTCGGTCAGCAGCTCCGCCAGCGGCATCGAGAGCTCCGTGTCCAGCTCCGCCATGGCCGCCACCGTGGCGTCCCACTCCGCCTGGATCTGCGGCAGCAGCGCCCGGGCCTTCGGGGTGAGCCTGATCAGCCGGCGGCGCGCGTCCTGCGGGTCGGGGCTGTGGGTGACCAGGCCGGCCCGGGCCATCTGCGCCGCAGTCTGGCTGGCGGCGGAGTGGGTGACGCCCACCGCCGCCGCCAGCTCGCGGACCGCGAGCTGGCCCTCGGCCAGCAGCGCCCGGACGACCGGGGAGAAGCGCGGCCGGTACTCCGTCAGGCCCTGCTCCTCGTAGACCTTGGCCACGTCCCCGTCCAGCAGTTCGAGCACATGACGGAGCAGGGTACCGACGGCGACCGGGTCCGGGAGGTTCCTCATGGCGTTAATCTAACAGCACTGTTAGATATCAGGAGGGGACGTCCCATGGCCGAGCTCTATCCACCCGTCGAGCCGTACGACCACGGCATGCTCGACGTCGGCGACGGCAACCGGGTGTACTGGGAGACCTGCGGGAATCCCGCGGGCAAGCCCGCCCTGGTGCTGCACGGCGGACCGGGCTCCGGCGCGGGGCCGTTCTGGCGCCGGCTGTTCGACCCGGCGGCCTACCGCATCGTCCTGCTGGACCAGCGCGGCTGCGGACGCAGCACCCCGGACGCCGCCGATCCGCAGACCTCGCTCGCCGCCAACACCACCGGGCACCTGCTGGCCGACATCGAGCAGCTGCGGCAGCACCTCGGCATCGACGCCTGGCTGGTTCTCGGCGGCTCCTGGGGCGTGACCCTCGCCCTGGCCTACGCCGAGCAGCACCCCGGACGCGTCAGCGAACTGGTGCTCTTCAGCGTCACCAACACCACCCGCCGCGAAGTCGAGTGGGTGACCCGGGAGATGGGACGGGTCTTCCCCGAAGGGTGGGCCCAGTTCCGCGACACCGTACCGGCCGAGCAGCGGGACGGCAGCCTGGTGCAGGCCTACGCCCGGATGCTCGCCTCCCCCGACCCGGCGGTGCGCGAGCGGGCGGCCCGGGAGTGGTGCCGCTGGGAGGACGTGCATGTGTCCACCCACCCGGGCCACCGGCCCGACCCCCGCTACCAGGACCCGCGCTTCCGCATGCGCTTCGCCCGCCTGGTCACCCACTACTGGCGGCACGCCGCCTTCCTGGAGGACGGCGCGCTGCTGCGCGACGCCGGGAAGCTGGCGGGCATCCCCGGCGTGATGGTCCACGGCCGCCTGGACATCAGCGGCCCCCCGGACGTCGCCTGGCACCTGGCCCAGGCCTGGCCGGACGCCGAACTCGTCCTCGTCGACGCGGAGGGACACGGACTGTCGACGGACACCACCGCGGCCGTGCTCGCCGCCACCGACCGCTTCCGCCCGCCGACCTGAGCCGGGGCCGCGCGGGTCCGATCGGAACCGTCCGCGCGGCGCGCCGGTCGCTCAGCCCCCGATGGTCAGCACCGTCGCGGTGTCCTGCCCCCGGGGCGTCGCGTACGCCACCGTCTCGCCGACGCGGTGCCCGAGCAGCGCGCGGCCGAGCGGGCTGTCGGCGGTGACCAGGGTCTCGTCCAACTCCTCGGCGACCTCGCCGATCTGGATCGCCTGCGTCGAGTCGTCGCCGAAACGCACGGTGGCTGTGCTTCCGACGCCCACCACGTCCGTACGGGGCGGTCCGGCCAGAGCGGACTGGCGGAGCCGGGTCTCGAGTTCGGCGATGCGGTCGTCCAGGGCGGTCAGATCGTCGGCGCGCTGCAACTCGTCGGCCTGGTCGGCCGAGTCGCCGGCTTCGTCCGCGTCCCCCAGGGTGGCGGCGACCTTCTGACGTTCGGCACGCAGCTTCGCCAGGTCCCGCTCCAGCGCCCGACGAGCGGTGTCGCTGATCGGTTCGGCTTCCCCGTCCACACCCGCTCCCCTCATACCGGCTTCCTTCGCCATGGGAATCTCCTCTGCCGTGCGCCTCAGTCCTCGTAGCCGGTCGGGGGGAACGGGTCGCGTTCGCTGCGGGGGAGCCCGGCGTCGGTGGCGATGTCACCGTGCGCGACCTGGCGGTCGACCTCGGCCTCCTCGTCCGCGTGCTGTTCCGCGGGGTCCACCTCGGAGCCGGAGTCCCCCGGGGCCAGGCCGACCAGTTCCCGGTCCGCCTCCGTCCGCTCGTCCAGTTCCTCCTCGTCGGGGCGCCGGGGTAGGCCGCCTCCGTGTCCGGTGTCGGGGTTCCCCTCGACTGCCTTGTTCGACTTGTGGTGGGCCATGTCTCCTCCTCGAAAAGGCACCGAGGCGCACCCTCCGGTCACCTTCCGGAAGCCGGTCGGCACACGCATGCGGAGGTTCGGCGACAGAGCGCAACGGACGGACGCCAACAATTCAAACGCCATACCCAAGGCCCCGCAACGCCGGACCCGCACGGCCCGTCCTGCGTGGTGACCCGCCGCGCAATAGCGTGGGGCGCGAGCCGACTGTCGATCCACGAGCGAACGGCGGAAGTGTCGTGAACGCCTCTGATGACCCGCTGGAGCCCTCGGTGGGAGCCGCTCCCGAGGAGCCTCCGCAGTTCAAGCCCTACCACCATCCCGCCGCCGGGTGGGGCGCCGCCAGGAGCGTGACCCGGTTCCTGGTGAGCGAGCGCAGCCTGGTGGAGGGGCCGCGGGCGATCATGCGGATGAACCACGAGAACGGCGGCTTCGACTGCCCCGGGTGCGCCTGGCCGGACGACACCAAGGGCCTGCACCTGGACATCTGCGAGAACGGCATCAAGCACGTCACCTGGGAGATGACCGGCAAGCGGGTCGGTCCCGAGTTCTTCGCCGCCCACACCGTCACCGAGCTGGAGGGCTGGAGCGACTTCGCCCTGGAGGACCAGGGCCGGCTCACCGGGCCGATGGTGTACGACGCCGCCACCGACCACTACACCCCCGTCAGCTGGCAGGACGCCTTCGAGCTGGTCGGCCGCACCCTGCGCGAGCTCGACGACCCGAACCAGGCCGCCTTCTACACCTCCGGGCGGCTCGGCAACGAGGCCACCTTCCTCTACCAGCTGCTGGCCCGCGAGCTCGGCACCAACAACCTGCCGGACTGCTCCAACATGTGCCACGAGGCCAGCGGACGCGCCCTGCAGGCCGCGCTGGGCACCGGAAAGGGCACGGCCGACCTCAAGGACTGGGAGGCCACCGACGCCCTGTTCATCCTGGGCGTCAACGCCGCCTCCAACGCCCCCAGGATGCTCACCGCGCTGGCCGACGCCTACCGTCGCGGCGCGCAGATCGTGCACGTCAACCCGCTGGTGGAGGCGGCCGCCACGCGCACCATCGTGCCGCACGAGTTCGTGGACATGGCCCTGTTCAAGTCGACCCGCACCAGCACCCTGAACCTGCAGCCGCGCATCGGCGGCGACATGGCGCTGCTGCGCGGCATGGCCAAGGCGGTCCTCGACCAGGCCGCGGAGGACCCCAAGGCGCTGGACCAGGAGTTCATCGACCGCCACACCACCGGCTTCGCGGAGTACCGCGCCCTGTGCCAGGCCACCCCGTGGGAGGAGATCGAGCTCCAGTCCGGTCTGCGCCGTGCCGACATCCTCGCCGCGGCGCGGGTCTACCGCGAGGCCGACCGGTCCATCTTCAGCTGGTGCCTGGGGGTGACCCAGCACGAGCACGGCGTGGACACGGTCCGCGAGATCGTCAACGTCCTGCTGCTGCGCGGGAACCTGGGACGGGAGGGCGCCGGCCCCTCACCGGTGCGCGGCCACAGCAACGTCCAGGGCAACCGCACCTGCGGCATCGACCACCGCCCCAAGCCGGAGTTCCTGGACCGCCTGGCCGAGGTGTGCGGGATCGAGCCGCCGCGCGAGCACGGGATGGACACCGTCGCCACCATCGAGGCGATGCACCGGGGCAAGTTGAAGGTCTTCGTCGGCATGGGCGGCAACTTCGCGCTGGCCGCCCCGGACACCCCGTACACCTACGCCGGACTGCGCGGCTGCGAGCTCACCGTGCAGGTGAGCACCAAGCTGAACCGCAGTCATGTGGTGCACGGACGCCAGGCGTTGATCCTGCCCTGCATCGGCCGCACCGAGAAGGACCACCAGCGCGAGGGCGTCCAGGGCACCTCCGTCGAGGACTCGATGAGCATGGTCCACCTCTCCGTCGGCATGAAGCGCCCCGCCTCCCCGCACCTGCTCTCGGAACCCGCCATCATCGCCGGCATCGCCCGGGCCGCCCTCCCCGACAGCGGCACGCCCTGGCAGTGGTACGTCGAGGACTACGACCGGATCAGGGACACCATGGCCCGGGTCCTGGACGGCTTCGAGGACTTCAACCGCCGGGTGCGGCTGCCGCTCGGGTTCAGGATCAAGCAGCCGGCCCGCGAACTGGTCTTCCTCACCCCCTCCGGCCGCGCCGAGTTCTCCGCCGCGCCGCTGCCGGACGTGGTGCCGGCGCCCGGCACCCTGGCCCTGGGCACCATGCGCTCCCACGACCAGTGGAACACCACGATCTACTCCGACAACGACCGCTACCGCGGCGTCAAGAACCTGCGCACGCTGATCTTCATGAACCCGGACGACATGCGCGAGCGCGACATCGCCGAGTTCGACCCGGTCGACGTCACCAGCACCGCCCGCGACGGCAGCACCCGCTCGCTGCGCGGCTACCTCGCCGTCCCCTACGACATCCCGCGCGGCTGCGCGGCCGGCTACATGCCCGAGATGAACGTGCTGTGCGCGCTGGTGGACCGCAGCACCCAGAGCGACCAGCCGATCATGAAACACCTCAAGGTGACCGTCGCGCGTGCGGGACGGACCGTCTAGCGGCCCACCAGGGTGAAAACGATGATCATGGCGACCCCGAGCAGGGCGAGCAGCATCCACGTCTGCCCGTAGTGGCTGTGCGGGGCGCCGCGTTCGGTGTGGAAGGGCACGGTGACCTCCCGGCTGGGATCTCCATTGTCCCCCCGTCCCGGGGCGCTCACCAGCGCCGGGGCACCGGAGCAGCCTGATCACGATCGCGGATGCCGGGTTCCGGCCCTGACTCGCGGGTGCCGGGGGCAGACTCTCCCCGTGGGACGGGTGCGTGCGGCGGGGGTGGGTTCCGGCCGCACGCGTGGGAGTTGGGGGGCTTCCGATGATCTACCTGCTGGCGTTCCTGGGCGTGATGGTGCCGCTCGCTGCCTGCCTCGGGTACGCGGCGATGCACGACAGCGAACGGCGCGGGCCCCGCACGGCCTCCGCCGCTGCGCCGGCCGCCCCGCGGCGGCACCCGGTGGCCCCCGCGCCGCCGACCTGCCCGGTGTCCCGCGAGCGCCAGGTCTGGATCGAGTCGTCGATGCTGTGGCTGGTCAAGCAGTTCGGTCTGGACACGGTCCGGCGCCCGGTCGCGCTGCCGACCCCGGACTTCTTCCCGGTCCCCTTCTCCGGCGAACGGCGCGAGATCAGGGCGCTGCTCACGCGGGTCTGCAAGGTGATGCAGGTGGATCCGCTGTTCATCTGGATGAGGCTCTTCGACGGCCCGGACACCGAGGAACTCAGCAGGGGTGAGGCGCGGCGTTTCGCAGTCGGCCTGTACCTGAGGGCCTGGGACTTCTCGGTCATCAGCCTGGACCGCATGGACGCCGCCGCACCGGCCGTGCTCGCGGCCACCATCGCCCATGAGCTCGGCCACGTCCGGCTGCTCGGCGAGGACCGCATCACCACCGCCCGCAAGGACCACGAGCAGCTCACCGACCTGGCCACGGTCTACCTGGGCATGGGCGTCTTCACCGCCAATGCCGCGCTCACCTCGCACCACCGGGGTCCCGCAGCGGACCGTCCGGAACCCGGCTGGATCATGACCCACGGCTACCTCTCCCAGAGCGATCTCGCCTACGCCCTGGCCTGCTGCTGCCGCCTGCGCGGCGAGACCCGGGAGCCGGCCTGGGCCGAGCAGTTGAAGCCCGCTCCGCGCCGGACGCTGGTGCAGGGACTGGCCTACCTCGCCCACGCCGCCGGGGCCGACGACACCGGAAAGGTGTTCCCGACCGCGGGCCACTACCGCAGGTGAGCTTCCGGGCCGCAGGGTGCCGAACGCCGGGTGCCGACCGCAGGGTGCCGACCGCAGGGTGCCGGTCGGCCCTCCGCGTCAGGGAGAGGAGAGCCGCGGAGGGCCGAGACAGGTGGCATTGCTGAGCACCACGACTACCGCCTGCCCGGCAGATCCTCGGCCACGCCGCCTCGTTCGAGGTCGAGTCGGTCGGCGCGGGCGGTTCGGACCGGTTGCGGCCGGGGCGCGGGCAGTGCGGCTTCGGGTTGCTGGTCCCCGTCCGCCCCGGACCTGCTCCACCGGCGGGCCAGCACCGTGCAGACCATCAGCTGGATCTGGTGGAACAGCATCAGCGGCAGCACCATCACACTGACGTCGTGGCCCGCGAACAGCACCGCCGCCATCGGCAACCCGCTGGCCAGGCTCTTCTTGGAGCCGCAGAAGACGATGGTGATCCGGTCGGCCCGGTCGAAGCCGAGCCTGCGCCCGGCCGCGGCGGTGAGCAGCAGCGCGACCGCCAGCACCGCCGCGCACACCGCGATCAGGACCAGCAGCCGGGCGAACGACAGGGAGTGCCAGACCCCGGCCACCATGCCCTCGCTGAAGGCCGCGTAGACCACCAGCAGGATGGAGCCCCGGTCGACCACGGTCATCGCCGGCTTGTGGGCGGTCAGCCAGCCGATGGTCCAGCGCCGACTCGCCTGGCCCAGCAGGAAGGGCAGCAGCAGTTGCAGCAGCAGGCTGAGCACCGAGCCGCCGTCGATCCTGACCGTCCCGCCGCCGCCGAGCAGGGCGGAGGCCAGCAGCGGGGTGACCACGATCCCCAGCAGGCTGGAGAAGGAGGCGGCGCAGACCGCGCCGGCGATGTTGCCCCGGGCGATGGAGGTGAAGGCGATGGACGACTGCACGGTGGACGGCAGCAGGCACAGGAACAGCACGCCCTTGGCGAGCTCCGGTCCCAGCAGCGGGGTGGTCAGCGCCTGGGCGGCCAGCCCCAGTGCGGGGAACACGACGAAACTGGCCGCCAGGATGGTGAGGTGCAGCCGCCAGTGCCGGGCGCCGTCCAGCGCGGCGCGGGGCGAGAGCCTGGCGCCGTAGAGGAAGAACAGCAGCGCGATGGCGGCGGTGGTCAGGTCGCCGAGGCCGCGCGCCGCCTGGCCGCGGGCCGGGATCAGCGCGGCGGTGCCGACGGTGGCCAGGATAGCCAGGACATAGGGGTCCACCCCGAAGCGGGCCAGGGTGCCGCTCACGGTGGAGCGCAGGGCGCTCACCGGGTACCGCGCCACGGGCCGGAGGGGTGCGGACGCCGGTGCGTTCCAGGGCCGCGGCCCTGCTGTAGTACGTTCGCCACATCCATCCTTCCACGATCGGTGCGACGATTGTATTCAATCGAGGTGAGCCATGTCCGAGCAGGGGTCCCCGCAACCGGAACCACGCGGGCGGATGTCCGCCCAGGCGGTGAGCCGGGCGATCCGCGATGACGTGATCAACGGCGTGCACCGGCCCGGCCAGCGGCTCACCGAGGAGGCCATGGCGGCGCGGTACGGGGTGTCCCGGGTGCCGGTGCGCGAGGCGCTGCGCACCCTGGAGGCCGAGGGCTTCCTGCACTCGCGCCCCTACGCGGGCATCGCCGTGGTCGAGCTGGACGACGGCGAGGCCGAGGACCTGCTGGAGGTCCGCGCACTGCTGGAACCGCTGGGCGCGGCGCGGGCCGCGCTGCGGCGCACCCCGGAGCAGCTGGGACGCCTCAAGGAGCTGGTGGCGCTGGGGCAGGACGCGGTGGCGGGCGACCGGCTGGCCGAGGTGGCCCGGCTCAACAGCCGCTTCCACGAGGTGATCGCCGAGGCCTCCGGCAGCCGGACGCTCACCCAGCTGGTGACCCAGCTCAGCCAGAAGATCGCCTGGGTCTACTCGGTCCAACTCCCGCGCCGCGCCGCCGACTCCTGGAGCGAGCACGCCGAGATCGTCCGCGCGCTGGAACTCGGGGACGAGGAGCTGGCCCGCTCACTGGTGGCCCGTCACATCGACCGGGCCCGCTCGGCCTACCGCCGTCGGACCAACGTTGTATACGACTCCTGAATCAACGGCACGCCGGCACCCACCCCGGTGCGGATGTCGATCACCGCTGGCCCTAGCGTCTCTGCCATGACGACCTTCTCAACTCCCTCCGACAGCGCCGAGTACGAGTTCCCGGGCCGCAGCGGACCCAGCGCCACCACCGAGGCCGACGCCCACCGGGTCGGCCCGGTCCGCACCGAGTACGCGCCGGCCCATGACGGCGACCCCGACCCCGGCGAGATCGTCTGGACCTGGGTCCCGTTCGAGGAGAACGACGGCCGCGGCAAGGACCGCCCGGTACTCGTGGTCGCCCGCGAGGAGCACGGCACGCTGCTTGCCGTCCAGCTCTCCAGCAAGCAGCACGACCGCGACGCCGACTGGGTGGCCATCGGCGAGGGCCCCTGGGACCGCGAGGGCCGCGACTCCTGGATCTCCATCGACCGTGTGCTCCGCCTGCACGAACAGGGCATGCGCCGCGAGGCCTGCGCCCTGGACCGCGGCCGCTTCAATCTGGTCACCAACCGCCTCAAGGAACGCTACGGCTGGAGCTGAGACTCATCCCGCGGTGAGGCGGTGTCCGGCTGTCATCTCCCGTGATGGGCCCAACGCTTGGGGCGTCCTACCAGTCGTTCCGGCGTGGGCCCTGTGCCGCGTCCGCGGGGGTCCCTTGGCCCGCCATGGGAAGCACCCGGTCTTCCTCAGCGACGTGGCTGTGGTCCGGGGTTCACCAATCCCTTTGAGCGACCTTACCGATGGTGCCACCCACGGTGCCCCGGAGCTCAGAGTGCTCTACGGTGCTTCCCTAAGGAACTGATCCTTTGGAGGAGCCGTGCCGACCCCGCCGTACCGCCAGATCGCCGATGACCTGCGCCGCCGCATCCTCGACGGGGATCTGCCGCCCGGGGCGGTCGTGCCGAGTGAGAACGCCTTGGTGGAGCAGTACGGCGTCGCCGCCGAAACGGCGCGACGTGCACTGGCGGTACTCGCGGCGGAGGGGCTGACGGAAGCGCGCCGCGGTTCGGGGACGCGAGTGCGGTCCTTCCGGCCGATCCTGCGGCAGGCCGGCAAGCGCTTGGCGGCAGAGCAATGGGGTAGCGGGCGCTCGATCTGGCAGGCGGACCTGGACCAGCGGCCCATGACCGTAGATCGTGCGACCGTTGCCGAGCAGCCCTGCCCCGCCCGCATCGCCGAATCGCTGGGCCTGGAGGAAGGGGCCGCGGTGTGGGTGCGAGACCGGCGCTACCTGGTAGAGGGCGTGCCCGTGATGCTTGCGACCTCCTACCTGCCAGCGGGCTTGGTGGCCGGCTCGGCTATCACCCGGCCGGACAGCGGGCCCGGCGGCACCTATGCGCGGCTGGCGGAGCTGGGCTGGGCGCCGGTCGCGTTCCGTGAGCAGGTCCGGGCGCGGATGCCGCTGCCGGAGGAGGCGGAGGCTCTGCAACTGGGGGCGGGCAGCCCGGTGGTGCTGATCGTGCGGTTCGCGTTCGCGCGCGACGGCGTCCCGGTGGAGGTCAACGAGATGACGCTGGATGCCTCCCGTTATCTGATGGAGTGGGAGTTTCCAGCGTGACGTGAGTGGTTGGGCCGGCGGCACCGGGGTGTTGACTTCCTTAGGGAACTAGCGGGAAAGTTCCCTAAGGAACCTGCGCGCCCTTCAGGTGCGCCGCCCTCTTGGAGGCCGCCCGTGACCGCACTGCGGAACCCCGCCCCAACCGACCTCACCCCAACTCCCACTGTGACCGCCCGGATCCTGGTGACCGGTGGAGCCGGCTTCATCGGCTCCCACTTCGTCCGCCGACTCCTGGCAGCCGATGACGTCGACCAGATCACCGTCCTGGACGCGCTCACCTACGCCGGACACCGCGAAAACCTCGGCGAAGCCCTGACCGACCCGAAGCTGGAGTTCGTCCAGGGCAGCATTCTGAACGCCCACCTGGTTGACGAACTCGTACAGCAGCACACCGCGGTGGTGCACTTCGCCGCCGAGTCCCACGTCGACCGCTCCTTCTTCGAGGCGGGCGCGTTCCTGCGAACGAACGTGCTCGGCACCTACACCCTGCTGGACGCGGTCCGCCGATTCGGCACCAGCCGGTTCGTCCACGTGTCCACCGACGAGGTCTACGGACCTCTGGCCTTCGGCTGCGCAGACGAGTCCGCGCCGCTGCGGCCCACCGTCCCCTACGCCGCCTCCAAGGCGGCCTCCGACATGGTCGCCCTGTCCTACCACTGCACCTACGGGGTGCCGGTGTGCGTGACCCGCTCCTCCAACAACTACGGGCCCGCCCAACACCCCGAGAAGATCATCCCGCTGTTCGTGACACGCCTCCTCAAGGGCGAACCCGTCACCCTGCACGGCCGCGGAGAACACGTGCGCAACTGGCTCCACGTGGAGGACAACTGCCAGGGCATCGACCTGGTGTTACGCGGGGGGACTCCTGGCGAGGTCTACAACATCGGCGGCGGCACCGACCTGACCAGCGCTCAGCTGACCGGCATGCTGCTGGAACTGTTCGGCGCCGGCTGGGATCGCGTCCAGCACATCCCCGACCGGACCTGCAACGACCTTCGATACGCCATGGACTGGTCGAAGATCGCCAACCAGCTCGGCTACCGGCCCACCTGGGACCTGACCGGGGGCCTGGCCGCCACGGTCGATTGGTATCGCCGGAACCCCGACCGCTGGGCGCCCCATGTGCGGGCCGGCGATGCGCGGCCCATGCACCACCCCGTCTGATCCGCCGCTCTGCGCAGGAGGCCGAGATGTCCAACACCATCACCATGCGCGGCAGCAGCCGCAATTCCAGCCCCTTCCTGTACGGGACCGAAGCCGACGCGGTTGCCCGCGTCCTGGCCGGCGGTCAGTACGGGCACACCGAGGTCACCGAGGAGTTCGAGGACCGGATCGCCCGGTTCCTCGGCGTGCCCGAGGCGGTGGCCGTCAGCTCCGGCACTGCCGCCCTGCACACTGCCCTCCTCGTCGCCGGGGTCGGCCCCGGCGACGAGGTGATCCTGCCGTCCCTCACATTCTGCGCCACCGTCCAGGCCGTCCTGGCCTGTGGTGCCACTCCTCGCTTTGCCGACATCGATCCGACCACCGTCTGCCTGGAACCGGGCAGTGTCCTGGACGCCCTAAACCCGGCCACCAAGGCGGTGCTGCCCGTTCTGTACGGCGGCCGGGCCGTCGACTTGTCCACTGTCCGGCCGGACCTGGAGGAGCGCGGCATCACCGTGGTTGAGGATGCCGCCCAGGCCTTCGGGTCCATGGCCGGCACCCAGGCGGTCGGCGCGACCGGGGCGCTGACCTGCTTCAGCTTCGGACCGATCAAGAATCTGACGTGCGGTCAGGGTGGCATGGTCATCCCACGCAGCCCGGAGGAGGCCCAACAGGCCCGAGGCTTCCGAATGCTGGGCGTCACTCAGTCCCAGGCCGAACGCAGAACAGCTACGACCTACCGGGTGGACGGCTTCGGCCTGCGCTACCAGATGTCCTCGATCAACGCGGCCATCGGCCTGGCCCAGCTCGACCGCTTCTCCGAGACTGCCGCAGCGCGCCAACAGCTGTGGCGCACCTACCAGGAGGCTCTTCAGGAAGTGCCCGGGGCGGCGCTGGTGGACGTCGACGTGGACTGCTCGGTGCCGCACCTGTGCGCGGTTCTCGTGCCTGACCGCGACGCCGTCTTCCGCCGACTCCACGACCAGGGGATCGGAGTCGGCGTCCATTACCCGCCCAACCACCTGCAAGCCGCGTTCGCCCCCTGGCGGCGCGAGCTTCCGGTCACCGAACGCGTGGGCCGGCAGATCCTGACCTTGCCCTTCCACCAGCACCTGGGCGCGGACGAGATCCAGTACGTCGCCACCGCCCTTGCTCGGGCTCTCCCGGTGGGACGGCCGCGGTGAGGCGGGCCGCCGTGCTCGGCAAGGGGTCGCTGGCGGTCCACGCCTGCGAGGTCGTCAGGGCTCTGCCCGATACCGTCCTGGACACCGTGGTGCCCAACTCCGACGAGCCGATGTGGGACATCCGTCTGTCGGACTACGTCGCCGACCACTGGCCCGGGACCCGGGTCGTGCGCTCCGGCGACTGGCGGGACCTGGAGCCGGGTCACTGCGACCTTGTCGTCAGCGTCCTCTACGACAGGATCATCGGCCCCGAACTGATCAATGCCACCCGTCAGATCGTCAACTGCCACCCCGGCCCGCTCCCCGAGTACCGGGGGGCGAACCCCGTCAACTGGGGGTTACTCAACGGCGAGCACCGGCATGGCATCACCATCCACGCCATCGACACCGGAATCGACTCCGGTCCGATCCTCGGCGAGGCCCACTTCTCGATCTGGCCCGAGGTGGACGAGGTCCGCGACGTGTGGAACCGCGCCATGGAGCACGGCCGGCTCCTGATCACCGACACCCTGCCGCGCCTGGACCTCATCAGCCCGCGCCCCCAGGACCACGACCGGGCAGTCACCCACTACCGGCGCGACAGCCACCTGCTCGGTGACCGCCGCGACTGGACCAGAAAGCTGTCCCCCCGCCCCTGACCCGTACCGGAATGCTCAGTGCTCTCCGGCGACGGTCAGCAGGAGGTCGACCAGTTGCTCGGCGGCGTCCGGACGTCCCAGCGACCGGGCCCGCTCTGCCATCGCGACCCGCTGCTCAGGATCATCGAGCAGCGGCTCCAGCAGTCCGCGCAGCGCCGGCGCGGTCGCCTCCCCCAGCAGGGCGGCGGCCGCGCCGGCGTCGTGCAGGTGGCGGGCATTGTGGGCCTGCTCGCCACCGGCCGAGCTGGCCAGCGGCACCAGGATCGACGCTTTGCCCAGCGCTGTGACTTCCGCGATCGTGCCCGCCCCGCTGCGCGAGATCACCACGCCAGCCAGCGCCAGGACGTCCGGCAGCTCCGGGCCGACGTAGCCGGTCAGCAGGTAGCGCGCGCGGAGATCCGCCGGCAGCGGCGCGAGGGTGGACTGCAGTTCGGTGAGGTTGTCGGGGCCGCACTGGTGGACGACGTTGGCCCGCGACAGCAACCAGGGCAGGAGGTCGCGTACGAGCCCGTTGATCTGGGCGGAACCCTGGGCGCCGCCGGTGACGTAGACGGTAGGCAGGCGGCGGTCGAAGGAGTGCAGCCCCAAGGCTTCGACGGCCTTGTCCGCCTGGCCGGTCAGTACCTCGGGGCGTACCGGGTTACCCGTCACCACCGCAGTCTCGCGCACCGGTTGGGGCAGCAGCGGCAAGGTTGAGGCCGAGGAGACCGCGACGCGCGTGGCAGTCCTGGCCAGAGACCGGTTCGCCAGCCCCAACCGGACGGTCTGCTCGTGGACCACCAGGGGACGGCGGCACATCTTCGCGGCCAGGCCTACCGGGACGCAGGCGTAGCCGCCGGTGGTCAGCACCACGTCCGGCTCGAACCGGGCCAGGATCGTCCGGGCTTGGGCGACGCCCAGGGGCACCCTGCCCATGTCCCGCATGTTCGCCGCCGACACCATCTTGAGCGGGTTGCTGGAGCGGCGAACCTTCCCCGTCGCGACCGGTGCGAATGCGATGCCCTCACCCATGGCGACCCGCTCTTCCAGGCTGCTGGCCGTGCCCACCCACAGGACGTCCAGTGACCGGCCCTCGGCAGCCAGCCTGTTCCGCATCGCCCGCACCGTGGTCAGCGCCGGGTAGGTGTGCCCGCCGGTGCCGCCACCCGAGACGATCAACCGGAACGGCCGCTCTGCGGGCCGTCGCTCGCCGTCGACATTCATGAGCAGGGACTCCCGATCTGGCGGGCTTTCAGCCCGGGGTGGAGCAAGCAGGGCGTTCCGGACGCTAGCAGTTCCCCGTGCACTGATCCGAATACGTTGGTGGGCGGCGGTACGTCCTGGCGAATCACCCGGCCGGTATATGGGGGCGATCGACAGCCTGAGACACTACGGGCGCGTTCCCGTTCCCCTCGCCGAGTTCCCCCGCACGGAGTGATGCATGGGCGGCTTCCTGCGGTGCAACCTGTTCTACGGCGTCGATCACCAACAGGTGTACGACGCACTGGACGAGTTCTGGCAGAGCCAGCAGTACCGACTCGCCGGCGCTGACTCCTCGGTGAAGGACTGCTACACGCTCCACCAGCACGACAACGGTTGGACCGTGTTGGAATGGACGCGCGGCTGGGAGTGGGATCTGCGTCGCCGCGCCCAGCTCCATGTCTCGCGGACCTACGCCTGCTCCGGACTGCTGACCTTCGTCTACGACGGCGACCTGTGGGGTTACGAGCTCTTCCACCACGGCAGAGAAGTGGACCACTTCGTCCAATGGACCGAAGCCGGGCATGGCTTCTTCCACGATCGCCCGCGCACCGGACGCCCGGACCTGCTCGTGGCCCAGTTCCCGGACCTCGGACTGAACCTGGAGCACGCCCGGGGCTACCTCACCAGTGTCAGCATCGACGACGATTCGTTCGAGGACTTCTACTGGTCTGACAACGACCCGAGAAACTCCCCGGTAGGCGCAGGCGACCGGTGCGGGCGACTGGATGCCTACGCGGTCCGCGACTTCTGGCGCTTCCTCGGTGTGGTACCCGATGACAACCCCACCCCGGACCTCTTCGCAGCACCCGTCTGGCGGCGGTTCACCACAGAACTTAAGTAGCACTGGGAATCCGGCACGGGCAGGTTGCCCATGGTTCGGAGTCCTCAGATCCCGTCGGCCGGCTCTTCCAGGGTGAAGTCGGCGTAGTCGAAGCCCGGGGCGACGATGCAGCTGACCAGGACCGGCTGGTCGGCTGCGGGCTCGGCGGACTGCCAGGTGCCGGCGGGTACCAGGAGTTGCGGGCGTTCGCCCTGCTCCACCTGCGGGCCGAGTACGCCCTCCGTTGCGGCGGTCTCGTCCGGGGCCTCGCCGGTGCCGCCCAGCCGCAGGCGGAGCGGGCCGCCGCGGTGCCAGAGCCACAGCTCGTCCGAGCGGACCCGGTGCCAGCGTGAGGCCTCGCCCGGGTGCAGCAGGAAGTAGATGCCGGTGGCGAAGGCTCGCGGGCCCGGGTACCCCTCCGGCACGGTCTCGCCGGAGGTCTTCCAGGTCTCGCGGAACCAGCCGCCCTCGACGTGGGGTTCCAGGCCGAGGAGGGCCACCAGCGGGGAGATGTCGGTCATGGGCCGATCGTATGCTGCGACGCGGTCAGGACCGGCGGCGCAGCGCCGCCGGGAACCGACAAGTCGTCAGGCGCCCACCAGGGTCGAGGCGAAGCGGTTGGCGGGACGGGGCAGGCCGTAGTGCTCGCGGAGGGTGCGGCCGGTGTACTCGGTGCGGAACAGGCCGCGCTCCTGCAGGATCGGCACCACCCGCTGCACGAACACCTCCAGCCCGGAGGGGAGCACGGCCGGCATGATGTTGAAGCCGTCGGCCGCCCCGTGCTCGAACCAGTGCTGGATGGTGTCGGCGACCTGCACCGGCGTGCCGGTGAAGGTGCGGTGTCCGCGGCCCCCGCCGAGGCGGCCGATCAGCTGCCGGACCGTCAGCCGTTCCCGCCGGGCCAGTTCGACGATCAGCGTGTACCGGCTCTTGGAGCCCTCGATCTCGTCCTCCTCGGGAAGGTCCGACGGCAGCTCCTCGTCCAGGGCGAACCGGTCGGGGTCCAGCCCCAGCAGGGTGGCCAGCTGGAGCTTGGCGTACTCCGGCTGGATCAGCCGGTCCAGCTCCGCGTCCAGGTCCCGGGCCTCGGCCTCGGTGTCGCCGATCACCGGGACGATGCCGGGCAGGATCTTCACGCCCTCCGGGTCGCGACCGGCGGCCACGGCCCGTCGCTTGACGTCCGCGTAGAAGGCCTGGCCCTCCTCCAGGGTCGGCTGGGCCGTGAAGACCGCCTCGGCGAAGCGGGCCGCGAAGTCCTTGCCGTCCTCGCTGGAGCCGGCCTGCACCAGCAGCGGATGGGCCTGCGGCGAGCGCGGCACGTTCAGCGGACCGTCCACCCGGAAGTGCCTGCCGACGTGGCCGAACCGGTGCACCCGGTCCGCCTCGGCGTGCACCCCGCGGTCCTTGTCGGCCACCACCGCGTCGTCCTCCCAGCTGTCCCAGAGCTTGGTGGACACCTCGATGAACTCCGCCGCCCGGTCGTAGCGCTCGGCGTGGCTCGGCTGGCCCTCCAGGCCGAAGTTGCGGGCCGCGGCGTCACCGGCGGTGGTGACGATGTTCCATCCGGCCCGGCCGCCGGAGACGTGGTCCAGCGAGGCGAACCGGCGGGCCAGGTTGTAGGGCTCGTTGTAGCTGGTGGACGCGGTGGCGATGAGCCCGATCCGGCTGGTGGACACGGCCAGCGCGGTCAGCAGCACGGTCGGCTCCAGGCGCCCGCTCGGGCGCCGGCCCGGGTCGCCCCACAGCGCGGGGCTGTCCGCCAGGAACAGCGAGTCGAACTTGGCGTCCTCCGCGATCCGGGCCAGCCGCTGGTGGTAGGCGACGTCGATGTGGGCCAGCGGCTCGGACTCGGGCAGCCGCCAGGAGGCCTCGTGGTGGCCGGTGTCGTGGATGAACAGGTTGAAGTGCAGACTGCGCTGCTCGGGGCGGCTCATGCGGGGTCGGCTCCAAGGAGAAGGTCCGGGTGCGGGGTGTGGTCGAGGGAGTGGTCGAGGCTGTGGTCGAACGAGTGGTAGCGGCCGTTGTGGTAGACCAGCGGTCGGTGCAGCTCGGCCCCGGACAGCCAGGAGGCCTCGACACGGGCGATCACGATGCGGTGGTCGCCCGCCGTCACCAGGTCCTCGATCCGCACCTGCAGCCACCCGGGCGCCTCGTCGAGCACCGGTTCGCCGCCGGGTAGGCGGCTCCAGCGGGTCGGCTCGGCGAAGCGGTCGATCCCGCTAGTGGCGAACCGCCGGGCCAGCGGCTCCTGTTCGGCGCCGAGGAAGTTCACCACGGCGGTGTCGGCGTCCTTGACGTGCGGCCAGCTGGACGCGGTCGAGGAGATGCCGAAGGACACCAGCGCGGGCTCCAGTGACAGCGAGGTCAGCGAGGTCGCGGTGAACCCGGCGGGACCGCGGCCGGCGTCGGCGGTGATCACCACGACGCCTGCCGGGTGTCGCCGGAACACCTCCTTGTACTGCGCCGGAGAGACCGGACCGGCCTCGGTGGTCAGGGTGCTGGCCATGATGTCTCCATTTCAGAACCGCGCGGCGGCATCACGAGAGGAGGGAGGGAACGCGACACTGGGCACTGCGAACGCCGTGGAAACGTCGGTCGGCGGGATGGAACGCGGACGAGGCGTCAGGCCCGGGCGCGGGCGGCCGCGATGCTGCCAGTTGCTGCGTCGCGCCGCGTCGATCTCGTGAAACGACCATAGCCAGGGGCTGACTGTCCGGACAATGTTTGTTCCAGCGGTGGAAGAAACCCGAGGCCGGGACACCCGGCGTGAAGAACGGAACAGGGAAGAGACGACATGACGCAGGACGAGATCCCTTTGGACGCCCCACTGTCCGACGCCGACCTGGGCCATCTGCGCCGGTGCGTGGAGCTGGCGGCCGAGGCTCTGGAGGCCGGTGACTGGCCGTTCGGGTCGGTGCTGGTGGGCGGGGACGGGACGGTGCTCGCCGAGGACCGCAACCGGGAGGTGAGCCTGGGCGATCCGACCCGCCATCCCGAGTTCGAGCTGGCCCGCTGGGCCGCCACCGAGCTGACCCCGGAGGCCCGGGCGGCGGCGACCGTCTACACCTCCGGCGAGCACTGCCCGATGTGCTCGGCGGCCCACGGCTGGGTCGGGCTGGGCCGCATCGTCTATGTGAGCTCGGCCGAGCAGACTGCTTCCTGGTACAAGGAGCTCGGCGTCGCACCCTCGGCCGTCCGCGCGATCCCGATCATGGATGTCGTTCCGGGCCTCCCCGTGCGGGGACCGGTACCCGGCCTCGACGAGGAGGTGCACGACCTGCACCGGAGGTCCCGCGGGCAGGCCTGAGCCGGAATCGCGACACACTGCGGCAGTACTCGGTTAACACTCCCCGTCGAAGATGGTGGGGGCGGCTCAAGGCCCCGCGGCCACCCACCGTCAGCCAGTCAGCCAGCCAGTCAGTCAGTTTGTCAGTGAGCCAGTTAGTCAGTCAGGAGAGCGCCGTGAGCGTCGTCGTCCTCGTCGGCAACCCGAGACCACGATCCCGTACCTACGAGGCGGCGCACCTTGTCGCCGAGCGGCTGACGGGGGCTCAGGCCGACCACAGCATCGACCTCGCCGACCTGGGGGCCGCGCTGTTCGACCCCGAGGACCAGCGGGTGGCCGAGGCCATCGCCGCCGTCGAGGGCGCCGACCTGCTGATCGCCGCCAGCCCCACCTACAAGGCCAGCTACACCGGTCTGCTGAAGCTCTTCCTGGACCGGCTCGGCTCGGGTTCGCTCACGGGCACCACGGCGGTGCCGTTGCTGCTCGGCGCGCACTGGCGCCATTCGCTGGCCGCGGACCTGCTGCTGAAGCCGGTCCTGGTGGAGCTGGGCGCGACCGTCCCGGTACGGGGCCTGTTCCTGCTGGACTCGGACTACACCGCGTCGGAGGAGCTGGAGAAGTGGCTGACCTCGGCACGCGGCCAGGTGGCCGCGACCGTGGACGCCGAGCGGGCCCGGGTGGCGTCGTGACCGTGGCCTACTACCGGGCTTCGCGGAAGTGGACGATGACGCGCCCCTCGTTGCCCGGCGGCGACTCGTGGCGCAGGTACAGCTTCTTGATGTGCTTCTGGTCGAGGAACGCCAGCACACGCCGCTTCAGCTGACCGGTCCCCTTCCCGGGGATGATCTCGACGGCGGGCTCGCCGGAGCGGGCGGCCGTGAAGAGGAACTGGCGCATGGCGAGTTCGATGTCGCGGTTGTTGCGGTAGATCGGGTGCAGATCCAGGCTCAACATGCCGCAACACCGTCCAACGGCGCGGTGGACTGCTCCTCGGCGATCACGTTCGCACCCTAGTCCCGTTCCGCCGCCCGCACCAGGAAGCCGGCGCCCGGGTCCCGGGGCCGGATCCCGGGTCGCGCTCAGGCGGTAGGGGCGTTTCCGTAGACCCGGGACGGCTCGACCAGGACCACGGTGCGTCGCTGCTCGGCCATCACCCGGTCGTACTCGGCCCAGTCCTCGTGCACCCCGCCCGCCGCCGTGAAGACCGCGCGCAGCAGCAGGCGCAGGCCCTCGGGGTCCAACCAGGGCTGGGGGTCGTCGGGGCCGGCCAGCTGGGCCCGGCCCTCGACGGTCGCCCACTGCCACCCGTGCCGGAAGGTCGCGGTGAGCTGCGGCCGGGCCCGCAGGTTGGCCAGTTTCACCCGCCCGTAGGTGACGAAGGCCAGGACGGGGACGCCGGTGGCCGGGTGCGGCAGCAGCCCTGCGTTGACCACCGAGGCCTGGACGGTCCCGTCCGCCCGCAGCGTGGACACCACCGCGAGCCCGCTCTCCTGCTGCCCCAGGTCACTGGCTTCCTGCAGCGTGGTCATCGGTGCTTCCCTCCGGTCCGTCAGTCCTGCCAGTCGAGTTGGTGCTCGGGCACGCCCACCGAGCGGCCGTGGGCGCGGGCCTGGGCGCGAACGGCCGTGTCCCCGCGAGCGTAGCGGTACACCGTGCCGGCGAAGACGATCACACGCTGGTCGCCGACCCGCAGATCGGCGTACCAGCCGCCTTCCGCACGGAGGCAGCCGGCCAGCGCCTCGGCGACGCCGTCGGCCTCCCGGTCGTCGACCTCGAAGTCGACGACCGTCCACAGCGGCGGCTGGTGCGGACCGACCGAGTCCGACAGGTCCAGCCGGGTGATCCGACGGATCCTCAGCCCTGGCGGTTCGAAGACCGCTCCGGGGCGGAGGCTCTCGCCGATGACGCATCCGGTCGCCACCGTCACTCCCCCGGCCCGGAGTGACTGGTGGGTGTGGCGGCGCCGAAGTCCACCCGTGGGGTGGGACGGAAGTCCTCCGAGCGGAGCGGCTGGGTGCCGGTGAGGCGTTTGGCGAAGGGGAGTGGGCCGCCGAGGGTTTCCGGGTCGGCGGTCAGGTCGAACAGGGCGGTGTAGCCGGTGACCAGGTAGAGGCCCTTGGCCTCCGGCTGGCGGGGGCCGGTGGTGAGGTAGACCTGCTGGTAGCCGGCGGCGGCTGCGGCCTGCTCCAGCTCGTGGACCACACGGCGGGCCAGGCCGCGGCGGCGGTGCGCGCTGTGGGTCCAGATGCGCTTCAGCTCGGCGGTGTGCTCGTCGTAGCGGCGGTAGGCGCCGCCGGCGACCGGCTCGCCGTCCTGCAGCAGCAGGAGCAGCAGGCCGCCGTGGTCCGGCTCGAACTCCTCGGCCGGGTAGCGGGACAGCTCCCTGCTGGTGCCGGCCAGCGAGGGGTAGCGGGTGGTGTACTCGTGCTCCAGCTCGGTCAGCAGCGGCTGCACCAGCGGATCCGCCAGGACCGTGGCGCGGACCTCGTACTGCGGGACGGTGGTGGTCAACGGAGCGCTCCCTCAGGGGTGGTGACGGTCTCCGCGGCGGTGCGGGCGCGCTCGGCGTCGCGGCGGGCGACGCCCTCGCGGACCAGCGGGATGACGTGGCGGCCGAAGTCGATGGCGTCGCCGAGCAGGTCGTAGCCGCGGGCGGAGAGGATGTCGACGCCGAGGTCGTAGTAGTCGAGCAGCGCCTCGGCGACGGTCTCGGGGGTGCCGACCAGTGCGTTGGAGTTGCCGGCGCCGCCGGTCGCGGCGGCGGTGGGGGTCCACAGGGCGCGGTCGTAGCGCTCGCCCTGCTCGGCGATGGCGATCAGCCGCTGCGACCCGGTGTTCTGCGGGTTGGCCGCACCGGCCCTGCGGCTCCAGGCGCCGGACTCGCGGCGGGACTTGATGGCCGCGACGGTGCGGTGGGCCTTCTCCCAGGCGAGTTCCTCGGTGGGGGCGATGATCGGCCGGAAGGCCACCTGGATCCGGGGCGGGTCGGTGCGTCCGGCCGCCCGGGCCGCCGCCTTCACCGCCTCGATCTGCTTGGCGGTCTCCTCCAGCGGTTCGCCCCACAGCGCGTAGATGTCGGCGACGGCGCCGCCCGCGGCGTAGGCGGCGGGCGAGGAGCCGCCGAAGGAGACGTCCGGGCGGGGCTGCTGCACAGGGAAGACATCGGCGGCGAAGTCGTTGAAGCGGTAGTACTCGCCCTGGTGGTCGAAGGGCTCGTGCTCGGTCCAGGCGCGCTTGACGATCTCGATGTACTCGCGGGTGCGGGCGTAGCGCTGGTCCTTGGTCAGGAAGTCGCCCTCGCGCTGCTGCTCGTGGTCGTTGCCGCCGGTGATGAAGTGGACGGTGAGCCGGCCGTCGCTGATCCGGTCCAGGGTGGCGAACTCCTTGGCGGCGAACGTCGGGTAGGAGACGTTGGGCCGGTGCGCCAGCAGGATCTGCAGCCGGCTGGTGTTGGCCGCGATGTACGCGGCGGCGGTGCCCGGTTCCGGCGAGCCGGAGCCGTAGGCGAACAGCACCCGGTCCCAGCCGTGGTCCTCATGGGCCCGGGCCAGCCTGAGCGTGTACTCCTTGTCGAACGAGGCCCCGCTGCGGGGGTTGGTCTCCGAACCGTCGTTGGTGGCGGCGATACCGAGGAATTCGATGGGCATGGCAGGGCCTTTCATACAGGTGAGCTGAGTTGACGGACAGTCAAGAGGTCAGGTGGGCAGGCCGAGGCGGGACCAGAGGTCACGCTCCACCTCGGTCGGTGGGATGTGGACGCAGAGGCGTTCGGGATGGCCGGGCGGCGGGTGGTCGGCCGGACCCGTCCGCTGCCGGGACTCCGGCCAGGGCCAGGGCGTGCAGACGCCCCAGAGTGAGCAGCCGAAGGCGATCAGCCCCGGCGTCCAGCGGTCCAGCAGGAGCAGCCACCACCGGGGCGGACGTCGCGCCCGGCGGCGTCGCTCGTCGGTCATCAGCGCATTCCTCCGGTCGGTTCGTCGGCGTGGTTGAGTGGTTGACGGGGTGTCAGAGCAGTGGGCGGACGCACTCGGCGAAGGTGTAGGCCTCCTCCAGGTGCGGGTAGCCGGAGAGGACGAACTCGTCGACGCCGGCCGCGCGGTACTCGTCGATGCGTTCGGCGACCTCCTCGTGGCTACCGACCAGCGCGGTCCCCGCGCCGCCGCGGACCAGGCCGATGCCGGCCCAGAGGTTGGGCGCCACCAGCAGCCGGTCCCGGGAGCCGCCGTGGAGTTCCAGCATCCGGCGCTGGCCCTCGGACTCCAGGGCGCGCAGCCGCTGTTGGCCGGCCGCGATCGCCTGGTCGTCCAGGCCCGCGATCAGCGCGTCGGCGGCCTGCCAGGCCTGGGCCGCGGTGTCCCGGCTGAGCACGTGGATGCGCAGTCCGAACCGCAGCGTGCGGCCCTCGGCCTCGGCCCGCTCACGGACCCGGGCGATCTTCTCGGCGACCAGCGGAGCCGGTTCTCCCCAGGTCAGATAGGTGTCGGCGTGCCGGGCCGCCAACGCGATCGCGGGGTCTGAAGAGCCGCCGAAGTAGATCCGCGGGGCCGGCTCCGGGGGACGGCGCAGCTGGGCGCCCTCCAGCTGGTAGTGCTCGCCCTTGTGGTCGAAGCGGTCGCCGGTCCAGGAGGCCCGGACCACGTCCAGGAACTCCTCGGCGCGGGCGTAGCGCTCGTCGTGGCCCAACCGGTCGCCGTAGCCGCGCTGTTCGGCGTCGCTGCCGCCGGCCACCACGTTCAGGAGCAGTCGCCCCTGCGACAGGCGCTGGAAGGTGGCCGCGGTCTGCGCCGCCAGTGCGGGTTCGACCAGCCCGGGACGGAAGGCGACCATGAACTTCAGCCGCCGGGTCCTGGCGATCAGGGCGGCGGTGACGATCCAGGCGTCCTCGCAGTGCGCACCGGTGGGCGTCAGCACCCCCTCGTAGCCGAGGTCGTCGGCGGCCTCGGCGAGTTGGGAGAGGTAGGCCAGGGTGGCCGGACGCTCTCCCCCGGTGCGGCGGGGCGCGCTGCTGGACCCGTCCGCGCCGATGCCGACGCCGTGGACCGAGCCGCCGAGCTGCCGGCCGTCCCCACCGGTCGGCAGGAACCAGTGGAAGGCGGTGCTGCTGCCTGCCGGTGTCGCGGTCATGCGGTCTTCCCTCCGTCGGTGCGTGCCTGGTCGGTGCGTCCCAGGTCAGCGCGTTCCGGGTCAGCGCGTGCCGGGTCGGTGCGTCCCAGCGAGAAGCGGCGGGCGCCCGGCCGACCGGTCACCAGGTCGGCGGCGAGTTCGCCGATGACGGAGGCGAACTTGAAGCCGTGGCCGGAGAACCCGGCCAGTACGGTGACCGGGCCGTCGCGGTCCACCACGAAGTCGTGCTCGGGGGTGAGGGTGTACAGGCAGGTGGTGGCGGTGGGCGCGGAGGCGTCGACCCCGAGGAGCCAGCGTTCGGCGTACTCCTGGACCTGACGCAGCGCCAGCGGGTCGATGCTGCGGTCGCGCCGGTCCGGGTCCACCACCGGGCCGACCGCGTGGAAGCCGGCCTTGACGCCGTCCTCGCTGCCCAGTCCGTACACGCCGGAGTCCCCGGCCAGCGCCGCTCCGCCGTGGTGGATGAAACTCGGCCAGTCCAGCGCGTCCGGGGCCGGGAAGTGGACCGGCTGCTCCTGGGTGACCCGCAGCGGCGGCAGGCCGGAGACCGACCGGGCCGCCAGGCCGGGGGCCCAGCCGCCGACCGCGACCACGGCGGCGTCCGCCGTGACCGCCTCTCCCCCGGTGGTGACCACCTCGACCTTGTCGGCACCGTGCCGGAGCAGTTTCGCGACCCGGACCCCGTGCCGGACCACCGCACCCTTGGCCGCGGCGGCCTGCTGGAACGCCAGGACGGCCCGGTCCGCGTGCAGCCGTCCGGCGGCGGCGTGGAACAGCACGCTGGTGTCGAAGCGCAGCCCCGGCCAGCGTTCGGCCGCCTGCTCGGGGCCGAGCACCCTGGCGGCGTGCCCGCCCGCGCGGAGCTCGCCGTGCAGCGCCTCGATCGCGGCGGGCGGGCCGTGGTCCACCGCGCCGGTGAGGCTGAGCACCTCGATGCCGGACTCCGCCTCCAGCCGACGCCACAGCGGGAGCGCCCGCGCGGCCAGCGAGACATAGAAGGCGTCGGGGTAGGCGAGCCGGAAGATCCGGGAGCTGCCGTGCGAGCTGCCCTCGGTGTGCCCGGCTGCACCCCGCTCCAGCAGGGTCACCGCGAAGCCGCGCGAGGCGAGCTGCCAGGCTGCGGCGGAGCCCATGACCCCGCCACCCACTACTACGACGTGTGCCACAGTTCTGTCGTCCTTCTCGGGTCGGTGGAGTGCAGGGCAGCCCGGAGGCAGACAGCGCCGCGATCGGACGCGCGGCGGGGGCCATGGGTCAGGCCGCTGGGAAGCAGCGTGGTCAGGACCGGCGCGGGTCTGCCGCTGTCGGTCGGAGCCGGGCGGCGCGCGGTCGGCCGTCCCTTGGCGTCAACAGTCCGGGGAGGTCCCCGGACACAGTGCGCTGCTCACCCGGAGCAGGTCCACATGGCGCCTGGCGACCCGGAGCTGCCGGAACCCCTGCGGGCGCGGCGCACTGCTGCTGCCGAAGCGACGGATCTGCACGGGAATCACCTCGCACTCCTCGGACCCGCAGGGGGTCTCGCGCTTACAGGACGGGCGTCCTGTCGGGTCGTCACCTGGAGCACCCCACCGCGGACGAGGGTTGCCGGTCAGCAAGCCAGGGCTTGACGCTGACGCTCATAACCAGGAGCCACGTTAACCGCTCGCCGCGACTTGGACAATGCCGTCGATCGCCCGCTGCACCGGCGCCCGAGAGCCGATTGTGAACGGCGTGATACCGCGCATTGCCGCAGGTGACAGTGCGGCAGAAGGCTGGTCGGGAAGCGACGAACCGGACTATCCTCACCGCCATGACCGTTCTTGTCAGCCGCCGCCACGTGGACTACGGGCGCAGCACCAGCACCAGGTGTAGCCGCCCCAGCTGACTCGACCGCGGGCGGCGACCGCCGCGCCCGCTCCGGTGACCACCCCCGGAAGCCCCGTTCATCCGCACCGCTCGCCCCCCTGCGGCGCGCGGTCCCCGCCCCTGGCGCAAGTGAACCTTCTTCGGCGCGCCGCCGTGCCCGCACACCTCCCGTTGCCGAACCGTCGGCCGGAAGCAGGTGCCGGGCCCGTGCGCGCCACCCCGTGAATGGAGCCGTCCACGTGAGCCCTTCCATCGACCCCGCCGGCGCCGAGCTCGACCTTGCGGTCGCCTCGGCCGAGGCGACCGCCGACACCGCCGGCTGGTCCTTCGAGACCAAGCAGGTGCACGCCGGAGCCGTGCCCGACCCGACCACCGGCGCCCGGGCGGTCCCGATCTACCAGACCACCTCCTTCGTCTTCCGCGACACCACCCACGCGGCCGGGCTGTTCGCGCTCGCCGAGGAGGGCAACATCTACACCCGCATCCACAACCCCACCCAGGACGTCCTGGAGCAGCGCATCGCCGCGCTGGAGGGCGGTCTCGCCGCCGTGGCGACCGCCTCCGGCCAGGCCGCCGAGACGCTGGCGATCCTGACCCTGGCGGGCGCGGGCGACCACATCGTCTCCAGCACCTCGCTCTACGGCGGCACCTACAACCTGTTCCGGCACACCCTGCCGCGCTTCGGCATCGAGGTCTCCTTCGTCGACGACCCTGACGACCTGGACGCCTGGCGGGCGGCGATCCGTCCGAACACCAAGGCGCTGTTCGCCGAGACCCTGGGCAATCCGCGCGGGAACGTACTGGACGTGCGCGGGGTCGCCGATGTGGCGCACTCCGCCGGGGTGCCGCTGATCGTGGACAACACCGTCCCCACGCCGTACCTGCTGCGCCCGATCGAGCACGGCGCGGACATCGTGGTGCACTCGGCGACCAAGTTCCTGGGCGGTCACGGGACGGCCATCGCCGGTGCCGTGGTGGACGGCGGCACCTTCGACTACGGGGCGCACGCGGACCGCTTCCCCGGCTTCAACGAGCCCGACCCGTCCTACCACGGGCTGCGCTACTGGCCCGACCTGGGCGCACCGGCCTTCGCCGTCAAGCTGCGGGTTCAACTGCTGCGCGACCTCGGTCCGGCCATCGCACCGCTCAACTCCTTCCTGGTGCTCCAGGGCCTGGAGACGCTGTCGCTGCGGATCGAGCGCCACACCGCAAACGCCCAGGCCATCGCCGAGTGGTTGGAGAGCCGCGACGAGGTGACCGCGGTGCACTACCCGGGTCTGCCGTCCAGCCGCTGGTACCAGGCCGGGCAGCGCTATCTGCCGCGCGGGGCCGGTGCGGTGCTGGCGTTCGAACTGCGGGACGGCATCGAGGCCGGCAAGCGGTTCGTGGACGGGGTCAGCCTGTTCAGCCACCTCGCCAACATCGGCGATGTGCGCAGCCTGATCATCCACCCCGCTTCCACCACCCACAGCCAGCTCGGCGAGGAGGAGCTGGCCGCGACCGGGGCGACCCCCGGCCTGGTCCGGCTCTCGGTCGGCATCGAGAACCTGGCCGACCTCAAGGCCGACCTGGAGGCCGGGTTCCGCGCGGCCAAGGCGGCACGGACGGCCGAGGCGGCACAGTCGACCGGCGCGACGGCCCAGGTAGCGGGCGATTGACCGTGGGGGCGCGGCCGGTGGCCCCGGTGGCGGGCGGCGCGGAGCCGGCCGCCAACGAGCCGTCCGGCACGCAGTCGTCCGGCACGCAGTCTTCCGACACTCGGCCGTCCGGTACCGGGTCGTCCGGGACGCAGCCACCGGCCAGCGGGGCCTGGCAGCCGGGCGACCCGGTGGGTCGGCGGCAGTGGGTCGAGCTGCCGAAACCGCTCCAGCTGGAGGCGGGCGGGACGCTTCCTCAGGTCCGGATCGCCTACGAGACGTGGGGGCGGCTCGCGCCCGACCGCTCCAACGCCGTCCTGGTCCTGCACGCGCTGACCGGCGACAGCCACGCCGCCGGCCGGGCCGGGCCGGGGCATCCCACCCCGGGCTGGTGGGACGGGCTGATCGGTCCGGGCCGGGCGGTGGACACCGACCGCTGGTTCGTGGTGGCGCCCAACGTCCTCGGCGGCTGCCAGGGCAGCACCGGACCGTCCTCGGTGCGCCCCGACGGCGGCCGCTGGGGCTCCGCCTTCCCCTATCTGACGGTCCGTGACCAGGTCGACGCCGAGGCTGCGGTCGCGGATGCGCTGGGGATCGACCGCTGGGCGCTGGTGCTCGGCGGGTCCATGGGCGGCATGCGGGCGCTGGAGTGGGCGGTCGGCCGCCCGGACCGGGTCGGCGCGCTGCTGCTGGCCGCCTGCCCGGCGGCCTCCGGCGGCGAGCAGATCGGCTGGGCCCACGCCCAGCTGGCGGCCGTCCGCGCCGACCCCGGCTGGCACGGCGGCGACTACCACGACGCCGGACCGGGGCGCGGCCCGCACCTGGGCCTCGGCACGGCCCGCCGGATCGCCCATCTCACCTACCGGGCGCCGGCCGAGCTGGACACCCGGTTCGGCTCGGCGGCCCAGCCGGGCGAGGACCCCTGGCACGGCGGCCGCTACGCCGTAGGCTCGTATCTGGACCACCACGCGGCCAAGCTGGCGCACCGCTTCGACACCGGCAGCTATGTGGTCCTGACCGAGGCGATGAACAGCCACGACGTGGGACGTGGACGCGGGGGCAGCGACGCGGCACTGCGCCGGATCGTGATGCCCACGGTGGTGGTGGGCATCGACTCGGACCGGCTCTACCCGCTGCCCCTGCAGCGGCAGCTCGCCGCCTCGATCCCGGGGGCCGAGCGGCTCCGGGTGGTCGAGTCGCCGTACGGGCACGACGCCTTCCTGATCGAGGTCGACCAACTCGCCCCGCACGTGGCCTCGTTGCTGAACCGGTCCTGAGAACGCGGCGGCCGTCACGAAAACCCGTGCGATAGCCTCGGGCTGCGATCGGAACGGCGAAGGGCGGTACACCGGGTGAAGGCCTATGTGATCCATGAGAACCCGGACTGGTACCCGCCGTTCGCGGCGGCCTTTGAGGCCGAGGGCGTGGACCACGAGCCCTGGCTGCTGGGCACCGGCGTGCTCGACCTGGACGCCGAGCCGCCGCGCGGCGTGTTCTGGTCCCGGATGAGCGCCTCGGCCCACACCCGCGGCCACGGACTGGCCAAGGACCACACCCGATCGGTGCTCAGCTGGCTGGAGGCGCACGGCCGCCGGGTGGTCAACGGTCGCCGGGTGCTGGAACTGGAGATGAGCAAGGTCGACCAGCTCACCGCGTTGCGGGCGGCCGGCATCGAGGTACCGCGCACCCTGGCCGTGGTCGGCCCCGACGCCCTGTTGCAGGCCGCTGCCACCCTGCCGGCGCCCTTCATCGCCAAGCACAACCAGGGCGGCAAGGGGCTCGGCGTCGCCCTCTTCGACAGCGTCGACGCCTTCGCCGAGCACCTCGCCGGCCCGGACCACCAGCCGCCCGTGGACGGGATCACCCTGCTCCAGGAGTATCTGCGGGCGGCCGAACCGCGGATCACCCGCGTCGAGGTCGTGGACGGCGAGGTCGTCTACGCGCTGACCGCCGACACCGCCCGCGGCGGCTTCGAGCTCTGCCCGGCCGACGCCTGCGCCGTCGACGGCGGCCCGGCGGCGCCGAGCCTGTTCGCCCTGCGCGAGGGCTTCGACCACCCGGTGCTCAAGCAGTACCTGGACTTCGCCCGCCGGCACCGGATCGAGGTGGCCGGCTTCGAGTTCATCGAGACCACCGACGGACGCCTGGTCACCTATGACGTCAACACCAACACCAACTACAACCCCGAGGTCGAGGCCGCGGCCCCGCGCTCCGGGCCACGGCAGATCGCCCGGCTGCTGAAGCGGCTGATCGCCGAAGAGGAGAACTCCTGATGCGCTACGGGTACTGGATGCCGATCTTCGGCGGCTGGCTGCGCAACGTCCCCGACGAGGAGATGTCCATCGACTGGCCCTACCTGCGCGACCTCGCCGTCGCGAGCGAGCGGCAGGGCTTCGACCTCACCCTGATCGCCGAACTCAACCTCAACGACATCAAGGGGCACCGCGCCCCCAGCATCGACGCCTGGACCCTGGCCCCGGCGATCGCCGCGGTCACCGCGCAGCTGGAACTGATGCTCGCGGTGCGGCCCAACTACCACCAGCCCGCGCTCACCGCCAAGGCGCTGTCCACCCTCGACACCATCGCCCCGGGCCAGCTGAGCCTGAACGTCGTCTCCTCCTGGTGGAAGGACGAGGCCACCCAGTACGGCGTCCCCTTCGACGTGCACGACGCCCGGTACGCCCGCACCGCCGAATGGCTCGACGTGCTGCACCGGCTGTTCACCGAGGAGACCGTCACCCACCAGGGCGCCCTCTACGACCTCCAGGGCGCCGTGCTGGAACCCAAGCCGAGCCGTCGGCCCACCGTCTACATGGGCGGCGAGTCCCCCACCGCCAAGGACCTGATCTCCGCCCGCGGCGACGCCTACGTCATGCACGGCGACCCGCCGGAGACCATCGCCGCGAAGATCGCCGACATGCGCGGACGCCGGGCGGCCCGCGGCCTCCCGCCGCTGACCTTCGGCGTCTCCGGCTATGTGATCTGCCGCGACACCGAGCAGGAGGCCCAGGACGAGTTGCGCCGCATCCTGGACGTCCGCTCCTCCCCCGAGGCCTACGCCTCCTACCGGGACTTCGTGGAGGGCTCGCACCTGGAGTCGGAGGTCTCGCTGCAGGAGTACAGCGTCTCCAACCGCGGCCTGCGCGCCGGACTGGTCGGCACCCCCGAGCAGATCACCGCCCGCATCGACGCCTACGAGCGCGCCGGCGTCGACCTGATGCTGCTCCAGTTCTCTCCCCAGCACCGCGAGATGGAACGCTTCGGCCACGACGTGATCGCCCCGGCGAGGGCCGCCTCAGCCTCGGCGACATGACGGACCAGGACGCGCGGGGTGACCGCCCCCGGAGTTCTCCTTCGGGTCGGGGGACCGACAGACTTTCGCCATCGGCGGGTCCTGGCGTGTCCGCCGGGAGGGCGACCACCATTGCTCTGTCCGCGTCAATATCGACTTGCTGGAGCCCGCCATGTCGCTGTCGGTCCGCCCCCGGTCCCTCGCGCGCGTCCTCGCCCTGTCCGCCACGGCCTGCCTCGCCATGACCGCCGTCGCCGGCCAGGCGCACGCCGACACCTCCGTACTGACCCTGACCGGCAGCTCGACGCAGGGCACCCTCGGCGCCGGCGAGGGCGTCACCACCGTCCATGCGAGCAACGGCAGCGACACCGTGCTCTACCGCGGCGTCGCCTCGATCCCGCTGTCGCTGCTGGTCGCGAACTGGAGCCACATCGGCGACCCGGACTCGGCCGCCGGGTACGTGTTCGACGCCTACCAGAGCGGCGCCTCCAGCCCCACCAGCAAGATGTTCCGGGTCACCACCCCGTCCGGGGCCACCTACCAGTACACCCACACCCTGGTCTCCGGCGAGCTCTACAACAACTCCTTCGACGCCGTCTCGCCGGACACCCAGTGGATGGTCGCCGGCGAGTGGGGCACCATGGACCACCTGCAGATCTACCCCACCCCGCTGCTCAACCCGGCGACCCCGCGCACCGGCGGCAACCTGCCGCTGTCGGGCCTGATCCACCTGGACCACGCCGTCAACGACATCCAGGGCTGCGACTTCACCACCGCCACCCAGCTGCTCTGCGTCTCCGACGACGACTCGCGGTCGCTGTTCCCGGACCAGAAGCCGATCCTGGAGGTCGACCTGCCCTCGCAGCTGACCGGGACGGACACCACCGCCCATGTCACCGAGGTCGGCTCGATCCCGCAGCAGAGCATCTGCTCGGGCACCTACGAGGGCGAGGGCATCGACTACGACCCCAGCACCGCGACCGTGCGCGTGGAGATCATCCAGCCCGGCGTCTGCGAGGTCGCGACCACGGTCTACACCTACCACCGCTCCTGACGCACCGTCGGCGGGTCGGCGGCCGGCCGGTCGGTCGGCGGGTCAGGTGGCGCCGGTATCCGGTGCGGGGTCGGTGGGCAGTTCGGACCTGGCGCTGCCGGAGACGGCCGGCGTCGTCGCCCGCACGTACCGGACCGGGGCCTCGCGGATCGTCGCGATGGCCTGCTCGCAGTCGGCCCGGCCGGCGAAGGGCAGCTCCAACAGGACGTCGCCGCGCTCCGCGAGCAGCTGCAGCGTCCACTCACCGTCGGCGACGGTCGCGACGAACCAGAACTCCATGCCGGAACGCTACGTCCGGTCGGCTCGGTCGGCATCCCGGACGGCGGTCCCGCTCCCCCGGCCGGGCGAGGGCCCGGCCCCCCGCCGGGTGCTGCACGGTCAGGGCACCACGACAGTGCGCACCCCGGGCTCCTCGGGTTCGGTCCACACCGTCTCGACGTCGGCGAGGGGGACGGCCCGGGTGGCGATCGCCAGGCCGCCGTTCCCGATCTCCTCGACCAGGGAGGGAAGTTCAGCCACATAGGCCCTGGTGGAGACCGCCCCCTGGCCGTTGCCCTGCAGTCGCAGGTTGGCCGAGCGCAGCGCGGCCGAGGGCAGTTCGATGGTGGGGCCGGCCATGGAGCCGATCTGGATCCAGTCCAGGGCGCGGCTGCGGTCGGCCCGGGCGCGCAGTACGGCCAGCATCGCCTCGGCGGCGGGCCTGCCCCACAGGTAGTCGACCACCACGTCGACCTCGGCGGCCGCGTCGGCCAGCGCCGCTGCGGTGGCGTCGGCGTCTGCGGTGAGCGCCACGGTGGCGTCGGCGCCGAGCCCCGGCAGTGCGGCCAGGCGGTCCAGGTCGCGGCCTGTGCCGACGACCCGTCCAGCGCCCAGGCGCTTGGCGATCTGGACGGCCATCCGGCCGGCGTTGCCGGTCGCGCCGAGGACCAGCACCGACTGCCCGGCCTGCAGCGGGACCCGGCGGCGCAGCGCCACCCAGGCCGACATCGCCGGGTTCATGGCTGCGGCGATCCGCACCGGGTCGGCGCCGTCGGGCAGCTCGACGCTGCGGCGGGTGTCGATGACGGTGCGGGTCGCTATGGGGCCGACCAGGTCGTCGGCGGCGGCGAAGTAGACCGCGGTGCCGTCCCGGCGCCGGCCGACGCCGTCGACGCCGGGGACCAGCGGCAGCTTGCCGTCGCTGGTGTAGTGGCTGCCGGAGGCGCCGCTGCGCACCCGCGGGTGCAGGCCCACGGCCAGGACGTCGACCAGTTGCCGGTCGCTGTCGGCGGGGTCGGGGTCGGGCAGGTGGAACGGCTCATAGCGGGGCGGGTGGTCGAACGAGCTGACCACGGCGGCGTGGATGTCCATGGGGCCTCCTCCAGGCTGGTGCTGCCGGCACGCGCCAGATTGGTACGTGCCACGGACTAAATTAGTGCGTGGCACGTACCTTTGCAAGTAGGATCGGGACATGACGTCGCGCAACGAGACCCCGTCCCCGGCGGCACCGCTTCCCGGCGGCGGCCCGCACGACCTGGTCGACGCCCTGGCCCAGCTGTCGTTCCTGGTCCACAACACGCTGGCCGAGATCTCCGGCCGACACGACCTGTCGATCATCCAGACCCGGCTGCTCGGGGTGCTCCGGGACCGCGAACCCACCATGCAGCAGCTCGGACGGCTCCTCGGCCTGGACAAGTCCTCGATCAGCGGACTGGTCGACCGGGCCCAGCGCCGCGGCCTGGTCGTCCGCACCGCCAGCGCGACCGACCGCCGCTCGGTGCAGGTCTCGATCACCGATGCCGGGCGGCACCTGGTCGAACAGGCCTCCACTCAGTTCGCCGAGCAGATCGAGAGCGCCGTCGCACCGCTGTCCGGCGCCGAGCGCCGGCTGCTCTCCCAGCTGGCGGCCCGGATCGTCTCCGCCGACGCCCACCACCGCGGCATCGACCTGCGCACCACCACCGACCGCTGACCCGCCACCCTCGGCCCGCCCGGACACCCTCGGCGACGCTCAGCGACCCGCCGTCCGCCTCCGGGTGCGGGAGTCCCGGACCGCGACGAACATCAACGCAGAGCGCGGTGCGTCCGCACCGGCCCAGGACGGAGAGCGAGGGACCAAGCCATGAGGATGCTCATGACGGTTCAGATGGACACCGAGGCGGGGAACAAGGCGATCAAGGACAACTCACTGCCGACGATCATGAAGTCGGCGCTGGAGGGCCTCAAACCCGAAGCCGTGTACTTCGGAGCGGCGGACGGCCTGCGCACCGGATTCTTCGTCTTCGACCTGAAGGACCCGTCCGACATCCCCTCCGTGGCCGAGCCGTTCTTCCAGGGGCTCGGGGCCAAGGTGTCCTTCACCCCCGTGATGTCCTTCGAGGACGTCCAGGCAGGCCTGCAGCGAGCCTGACCAGGCTCGCCGGACCCCGAAACGGTCTCCTTCCTTTCCCCGGAGGGAGACCGTCTCCATACCCCGCCCCGAACCCCGCTCCGACCGGGCTCCTGGACGGTCGGCCGCTTCCGATCGACGTGCGCCCGCCCACGCTAGGCTTCACGCGACCCGCTCCCCGAGCGCCGTGGCACGACCAGGGAGAGATCGTGAGTTCGAGCCCAGCATCCGCCAAGGTCACAGCCTGGGCGCCGATGGCGATCCCGATCTTCCGGATCCTGTGGTGCGCCCAGATGGCCTCCAACATCGGCACCTGGATGCAGACCGTCGGTGCGCAGTGGATGCTGGTGCACCAGCCGAACGCGGCCGCGCTCACCTCCGCCGTGCAGGCCGCCAGCCTGCTCCCGGTGCTGTTCGTCTCGCTGCCGGCCGGCGTCCTGGCCGACGTGCTGGACCGGCGCCGGATCCTGATCGTGCTGTCCCTGCTGATGACCGCACTGGCCGGGACCCTGGCCGCGCTCACCCGGGCCGGGCTGACCACGCCCACCGTGCTGCTCGCGCTCACCTTCCTGATGGGCTGCGGTCAGGCCTTGGTCAACCCCGCCTGGCAGGCCATCCAGCCCGAGCTGGTCCCCCGCGAACTGATCCCCGCCGCAGCGGCGCTGAACAGTCTCAACGTCAACATCGCCCGCGCGGTGGGACCGGCCCTGGCCGGTCTGATCATCGCCGCCAGCGGCCCCTTCGTGGTCTTCACGGTCAACGCCGCCAGCTTCGCCGCGATCACCCTGGCCGTGCTGGCCTGGCACCGCCCCGTCGATGACCGCACCACCGCCGAACACCTGCTGCCCGCCCTGCGCTCGGGCACCCGCTATGTGCGCAACGCCCCCGGCGTCCGGCGCATCCTGCTGCGCTCGGCACTGTTCGTGGTTCCGGCCTCGGCGCTGTGGGCCCTGCTGCCGATCACCGCGAGCCACACCCTGCACCTCGGCGCCGGCGGCTACGGGCTGCTGCTCGCCGCCCTGGGGGTCGGCGCGGTCCTGGGCGCCCTGGCGATCCGACCGCTGCGGGCGCTGGCCGGCGACAACACCCGGCTGGCGGTCGCCACCCTGGTCTTCGCCGCAGGGACCGTCACCTGCGCCCTGGTCCACAGCACGGTCCTGGTCGCCCTCGTCCTGGTACCCACCGGCGCGGGCTGGCTGGTCAATCTCTCCTCGCTGAACACCGCGCTGCAACTGCTGCTGCCCGCCTGGGTGCGCGCCCGCGGCCTCGCCCTCTACCTGGTGGTCTTCATGGGCGGCCAGGGCGTGGGCGCCCTGCTCTGGGGACTGGTCGCCGGCTCAGCGGGCCTGACCACGGCGCTGCTGGCGTCCGCGGTCCTGCTGGCCGCCGGTACCGCGACGCTGCCGCTGTGGCCCATGCACGACCACCCCGGCGGCGGCCTGGACCGCACCATCACCTCGACCTGGCCCGAACCGGCGCTGGACCTGGACCCCGACCCCGACGACGGCCCGGTCCTGGTCGAGGTCGTCTACACCGTCGCCCCCGAACACGCCGACGCGTTCCTGACCGCGATGCGCCCGGTCGAACGCTCCCGCAGGCGCACCGGCGCCGAACGCTGGAACCTCTTCCGCGACGCCGCACGCTCGGACCACTACGTCGAGGTCTTCCAGGTCCCCTCCTGGTCCGAACACCTGCGCCAACACGACGGCCGCACCACCGCCGCCGACACCGACTACCTCGCCGGGGCCACCACCCTCACCACAGAACCCCCGTCAGTCCGCCACCTGCTACCGCCCCGCCGTTGAGCGCCGTCGGTACACCAGAAGGGAATGCGCCCTGTCCAGCGACCGTCTCATGCGCATCAAGAGCGCCGAGTTCCAGGCCATGGCCGAGAGGGTGCTGCGCGTCACCGAGCTCACCTCCCGCCTGAACGTCCTGCCCTTCGAGGACGAAGCCGGAAAGGCGGACCTGCTCGAACAGATCCTCGGGAAGAAACCGCCGCCGAGGGTCACGATCTATCCGCCCTTCTACACGGACCACGGCCTCCACCTCGACCTCGGCGAGCGTGTGTTCATCAACCAGAACTGCACGTTCCTGGACTACGCCGGCATCCGGATCGGCGAGCGCACGATGATCGGCCCGAAGGTCACGTTCATCACCAGCGGCCACCCGGTCGATCCCGAGGAGCGGCGGCTGTACCTCACCGGCGCACCCATCGACGTTGCGGAGAACGTGTGGATCGGCGCGGGTGCCACGATCCTGCCCGGCGTCACCATCGGCCGAGACGCCGTCATCGCCGCCGGTGCGGTCGTCGCTGACGACGTTCCGCCGGCAAGCCTGGTGGTCGGCGGCAAGGCAACCGTGCACCGGCAATGGTGACAGGGTCGGACCCCCGCCTGTCTGTCAGTGGGGGAACATCCGCGGCGCGCGCTGGCGCGGGAGTTCCTCGCGGAACTCCTCGATGATCGAGCTGATCTGGCGGGTGAGCTGGGTGCCCTCCAGGCGGTCCAGGTAGAGGTTGCGTCCGGCCAGGGCGACGGCGTCGACGGTGAAGTAGAGCGTCATCAGCGGATTGACGAACAACTCGCTGCCCTTGGTGCGCTCGGTGAACTGGACGTTGCCGAAGTCTCCGCGCACCGCTGCGGCGATCGAGCCGTTGACGATGCTGGGGTGGGTCAGTGTCTCGCTGCGCGCATGGGCCACGGCGTCGAGGTACAGCGCGCCCTCCCGACTGTCGCGCGGCAGCGAGAAGGCCCCCAGGTAGCCGCCCTCGCGCTCCAGCGCGGCCAGGTTCTCCAGGACCAGGGTGTGGTTGACGCCGTGGTAGGCGTCGACGCCGAAGCCCAGGCAGACGACCAGCCGGTGCTCGATCCCGCTCAGGCCGTGGACCGCGGCCAGGCTGGCCATGTCCTCCTCGGGGGTGCCCAGGCCGTGCTCGTCGCCGGTCATCAGGATGTCGGTACCGCCGTCGACCAGCACGATCGCGTCCACCCCGCCGAGATGACCGATCAGTGCGCGGTAGGCGGCGCGCAGCGGCTGCACCCCGGAGCGGTTGAAGGCGTACACGGTGTCGGGCAGCCCTTGCAGGGCGAGCCAGCGGGCCAGGGAGCGCTCGGGGAAGTAGTCGCCGCGCGCGGCGGTGTCCGGGCGGATCGCCGCCACGTCCGGCTCCAGCCACACGTCCGGATCGAGCCCGTACAGGTCGGCGAAGGACAGGTTCGCCAGGTGCACGTCCTTGCCGGCGCCCTGCAGCGCCAAAGCCAGCGGCAGCCCGGCGTAGATGTCGAACCCGCCGCCCGCGCCGGCGATCAGGACGCGCCGGGCGTCGCGGAGCCTGGTGAACAGCGGCGGTTCGAGGAGGGAGAACATGCGGACACGTTAGCGACACCCCGCCGGGCCCCACGGGGCCGCGCCGCCTGGTGGACGTCGAGCGTGTGCGTTCTGTTCGCCCCGGCGTCAGCCTGGAACGCTATTCATGAGGAGTTCATGGCGAATGATCATGATCCTTGGAATCCGGAACGGGGACTGCCCATGCGGAAGTTGTGGAGAGCGTTCGGTGCGGCGCTGCTGATGGCGTGTGCGCTGCTGGGCGCACAGCCGAACGCCCAGGCTGCGACGACGAGCAGCGGGAACCTGATCGTGGACGGTGACGCCGAGAGCGGCTACTGCACCACCGACTGGAACGCCGCGACCACCGTCCCCGGCTGGCAGATCGTCAGTGGCAGCCCCGGCGTCGTGTGCTACTCGACCGGCAGCTACAGCCTGCCCGCCGGCGCGGTGCCCGGTACCGCGTTCTTCTCGCCCGGCAACGAGGGCGACGGCTCGATGACGCAGAGCGTGGACGTGTCCTCGGCGTCGGCCGCGATCGACGGCGGGGGTGTCGGCTACAACCTCAGCGGGCTGCTGGGCGGCTGGGGCTCCTTCGCCGGCTATGCCGCGGTCACCCTGCAGTTCCGGGACGCCTCCGGCAAGCAGCTGGGCGGCACCGCCGCGCTGCCCACCGTGTCGGCCGCCGACCGGGGCAACGCCAACGCCTTCCTGGCCCGCAGCGCCACCGGCACGGTGCCCTCCGGCACCCGTTCGATCCTGGCCACCGTGGCCTTCGTGCAGAGCTCCGGCGAGTCCGGCTACCTGGACAACCTCTCACTGACCCTGAACACGCCGGTCACCGCGCCGGTGCTGACCCGGCCGGTGTCCAAGGTCCCCGGATACGACCACGTGTTCACGGTGATGATGGAGAACACCGACTACAACGAGATCATGGGCGACCCCACCGACACACCCTATCTGCACTCGCTGATGGCCCAGGGCGCGACCATGACCAACTTCCACGCCCAGTACCACCCCAGCGACGAGAACTACCTGGCGATCGCGGGCGGCGACACCTACGCCAAGGGCGCGACCTACTGGCCGAACATCAACGACCCGCACACCAACCTGGGTGACGAGCTGGAGTCGGCCGGCAAGACCTGGAAGGCCTACGAGCAGGGCATGGGCACGCCCTGCAACACCACCACCGCCTACGACAAGTACTACGAGCCCGACGACGCGCCGTTCATCAACTACACCGACATCAGCGGCAACCAGACCCGCTGCCAGGCGCACCTGGCCGACACCACCCAGCTGACCACCGATCTGAAGAGCGCGGCCACCACCCCGAACTTCTCCTGGCTGGCGGCCGACGACTACTACGACGGCGAGGCGTCCGGCAACGGCAGCGCCACCAGCCTGAAGACCCAGGACGGCTGGCTGCAGCAGACCCTCGACCCGGTGCTGGCCTCCCCGGCCTGGACCACGCAGCGCTCACTGCTGGTGGTCACCTGGGACGAGGACAGCACCGAGGCCGGCAACCACATCGCCACCATCGTGCTGGGCTCGCAGGGCACCGTCCCGGCCAGGACCACCAGTTCCTCCCGCTACGACCACTACAGCACCGGCCGCACTATCGAGGCGGCGCTTGGCCTGCCGGCGATGACCGTCAACGACGCCTACGCCGTGCCGCTCAACGACGCCTTCTTCCCGACCGCGGCCGCCTCGGGCCCCACCCTCACCACGACCACCCCCTCGGTCGCCACCGGGGCGAACGTCACCTTCCAGTACTCGGTCCCGGCGGCGGACCTCAGCGCCAAGAACTGGATCGGCATCTACCCGGCCGGGGTCACCCCCGGCAGCCAGTCCTCGCTCACCTGGCAGTACGCACCCAACGCGAGCGGCAGCCTGACCTTCGCCACCAGCGCGCTCAAGGGCGCCGGCAGTTACGGCGTCTGGCTCCTGGCCAACGACGGCTACACCCCGCTCGCCGGCCCGGTCACCCTCACCCTGCACTGACCCACCGGCCACACCCGGCCACACCCGGCCGCACCCGGCCGCGCCCCGGCCGACCGGGACGATCCCGCCGCCCACCTGCCGAATCAGCCGGCGGGTGGGCGGCGGCGCACCATAGAATTGACCGATGGTCATCAGGAGGTGGAGCCGCACCGAACGGACCGGGTTGCCCGCCGCGTTCCATCGCATCTGGGCCGCCTCGGCAGTCTCCTCGCTCGGTGACGGCATCTACTACTCGGCGCTCCCCCTGCTCGCTCTCACCCTGACCCGCGACTCCACCGTCTTCGGGATGATGGAAGCCGTCACGCTCCTGCCCTGGCTGGTCTTCGGGCTGATCGGCGGCGCACTGGTGGACCGCTGGGACCGGCGCCGGACGATGGTGAGCGCCGACCTGTGTCGCTGCGCCCTGCTGGTGGCCGCCACGGTCGCCGTCGCCGAGGGCCTGCTCAACATCCCCGTGCTGATCGCCGTCGGCTTCCTGCTCGGGGCCGGCGGCGTCCTGTTCGACACCGCGTCGATGGCCTACCTCCCGGAGCTCCTGGACCGGGACCCGCAGTCGCTGCAACGCGCCAACTCCCGCCTCCAGGGCGCGCAGCGCGCCCTGGACGGCTTCGTCGGCCCACCGACCGGCAGCCTGCTGTTCTCGCTCAGCCGCACCGTACCGTTCGCGGCCGACGCCGTCTCCTTCCTCTTCAGCTCGCTGACCATCCGCACACTGCCGGCGCGCCCGAAGAAGGCCGCCAAACCCGAGACCTCGATCCTGGCGGACGCCCGGGTCGGTGCCGCCTACCTCCTCCACCACCGGCTGCTGCTCGGCCTGTCGCTGCGGCCTGCGGTCGGCAACTTCGCGTTCTGCGGCACCGGCGCGGTACTCGCGCTCTTCGCCCACGACACGCTGCACCTGGGCACGGCCGGCTACGGCGCGTTCCTCACCACCGAAGCCGTCGGCGGCCTGGGCGGTACCTTCGTCGGCGGGTGGCTGGGCGCCCGACTGGGCACCGGCGGCGCCCTGACCCTGACCGCAGTCGTCGAGGCCGTGGCGCTGCTCGGCGTCGGGGTGTCGTCGAACGCGTACCTCGCCGGCGCCGGGTTCGCCGTGCTGGGTGCGGCGATGACCGTGACCACGACGCTCGGCCCCTCGGTCCGTCAGGCGATCGTGCCGGACGAGCTGATGGGCCGGGTCGGGGCGGCGGCGCGGCTCATCGCGATGAGCGCCGGGCCGATCGGCGCACTGTCCGGCGGCTGGCTGGCGCACTTCGCCGGACTGCGCGCACCCTTCCTGGCCGGAGCCGGGATCCTCGTGCTGATGGCGTGCCTCGCGGCCAGGCTGACCAGCAACAGCCGCATCGACGCCGCCCTGGCCGAGTCCGCGCGGCTGCGCGGGGCGACGGACCCCGGCACCGACCTCGCGTCGTTCAGTGCCAGTCGCTGATCTGCACGTCCCGGGGGGCCGGGGTGCCCTCGCCGGTCTCGACCAGGGACTTCAGGCTCATCAGGAACGAGCCCCACTTGGTACTGCAGTGGTGCATGAACTCCACCGGCTCCCGCCAGCCCTGGTGCTTGAAGAGCACGATCGTGTACTCGCCGCTCTGGTGCAGCTCCCAGTCGACGGTGGTGCCGACCCACTCCTCGGGGCCGTCGACCACCCGCCACAGCACCCGCTCGCCCGGCCGGGTCTCGACGACCTCCATGTCGAAGCCGCCGACCGGGGGGAACCGGAACTGCAGGGCGCCACCGGCCTCGCCGCCGTCGCCCTTGGTGTCGACGGTCCACCAGCCGGCCAGGCCCTCGACGGTCGTCAGCGCCTCGTAGACCTTCTCGGGGGTGGGGGTCTTGACTCCCACCCGGTGCAGGATGTCCACCATGTCGCTTCTCCTTCATAGTCTCTGAGTTGCAGTCAGTGCTGTGGTCAGTCCTGGGGTCGGTCCTGCCGGGTGCGCTGGATCGTCTCGGCGATGCGCTTGATCCGCTGCAGTCGGGCGTCCCAGGCCGAGCCGACCGAGGCCAGCTGGGCCACCGCGCGGGCGAGTTGGGCGTCGTCCACCCGGTACCGCCGCTCCCGGCCCGCGGGCGTGCCGCTGACCAGGCCGACCCGTTCCAGGACGGCGAGGTGCTTGGCCACCGCCTGCCGGGTGACCGGGAGTTGCCGGCCCAGCGTGGTCGCGGTGCCGTCGCCCTCGACCAGCAGCAGGTCCAGCATCCGGCGCCGGGTCGGGTCCCCGATCGCGGACCAGAGGTCGTCGTCGATCGTCGGGGCGGGCGCGGCGGTCATCGCCGCGCGCCCAGACCGACGGCGTACGGCACCAGCCGGGGCAGATAGAAGTCCCAGCCGGTGACGTGGTCCCGGTACTGCTCCTCCAGGACGGCGATCTCCCAGCCCATCTCCCGGAATCCGGTCTCGGTCATCCGCAGCAGCGTTCCGTCGCCCTTGGGGGTCAGGTCGAAGGTGACCAGCAGCGAGTTGCCCTCGGCCGCGGTCTCCTCGGCCGGATGCGTCCAGCGGAACGAGAACGAGTGCGGCGGCCGCGCGTCGACGACGGTGAAGGCCACCGCCATCCCGCCGGCGTCGCAATCGCCGAAGACGATCTCGCCCGTCGCCCCGGGTGTCGGCTCGTAGCGGGCGTCGTCCGGCCACCAATGCTTGAGGTGGTCGGGGCTGCTCACCACCTCGAAGACGACGTCGGGCGCTGCCTCGACGAAGACCTCGCGCTCGATGGTTCCGTACTCCATGCCGTCCTCCTGCAACGTTCGGTTGCACATCAGCCTAGTCGACGGCCGGGCATGGTGCAACCATCAGTTGCATGTCCTTGAGTTTCTTCCAGCGCTGGAACAATCATTGCCGCCCGCAACGGGCGCTCATTAGGCTCCTGCCATGAGATCGATGCGGCACCTTGACGAGCGGGTGCGGTGCGCCTGCCTCGGTGCACCGCGATGTAGCCGACGCCGTCGGCCCGTCGTCTCCGGCTGAACCAGCCCCGTCCCCGCCTGCCCGAACGCTGCCTGCGACGCCGCCGCCCGGCGTCTCCCCGTGCTGCCCACCGCACGGGCCGATTCGCGCGCCGCCGTACGCCGTAGCCCGTACGCCCCACCGCTGCATCCACCCCTGATCGAGGAGGACCGTCATCACCGCCACCGACACCACCACCGCGATAACCGTCCGCAAGGTCACCGCCCGCATCGGCGCCGAGGTCACCGGCATCGACCTGAACCGGGAGCTGGACCCGGCCACCGTGACCGCGCTGCGGGCCGCGGTCAACGAGCACAAGGCCCTGGTCTTCCGCGACGTGGACCTGGACGACGCCGGGCAGCAGCGCTTCGCCGCCCACTTCGGGCCGCTCACCACCGCCCACCCCACCGTCCCCTCGCAGCCGGGCGCCCCGAACGTGCTCCCGGTCGACAGCGAGGACGGCCGGGCGAACCAGTGGCACACCGACGTGACCTTCGTCCTCAACCCGCCGCAGCTCAGCACCCTGCGCAGCATCGTCATCCCGCCCTACGGCGGCGAGACGCTGATCGCCAACTCCGCCACGGCCTACCGCGACCTGCCCGCCCCATTGCGTGCCTTCGCCGACACGCTGCAGGCCGTACACACCAACGACTACGACTACGCCGTGCCCCCGGAGAGCCTGGACCAGGAGGCGCGGGAGCGCCGCTCGGTGTTCACCTCGGTCACCTACGAGACGGTGCACCCGGTGGTACGGGTGCACCCGCTCACCGGCGAGCGCGGCCTGTACATCGGCGGCTTCGCGCAGCGCATCGTGGGCCTGTCCAGCGGCGAGTCGCGGGACGTCCTGCGGCTGCTGCAGTCGTACGTGACCCGCCCCGAGAACGTGCTGCGCTGGCGCTGGGCCCCGAACCAGCTGGTGCTGTTCGACAACCGGATCACCCAGCACTACGCCGTCGACAACTACGACGACCAGCCGCGGCGCCTGAACCGGGTGACGGTCGCCGGCGACATCCCGGTCGGCATCGACGGCACCGCCAGCCGCTCGGTCAAGGGCGACGCCTCGCACTACACCCCGGTGGCCTGAGGATCCTGGGCCTGAGGATCCGGCCGGACCGTCATCCGCACCAGGTCCTCGGCGATGCCGGGGAGCGGGTCGGTCCGGCCGATCGAGGCGAACCAGTCCCACAGTTCGAGGGCGTGGTAGAGCCGGTAGAGCTCGGTCCGTTCGGCCCAGTCGGCGGGGAGGGCGCCGTATCCGCGGCGCAGGGCGGCGCCCTTGAGCCGGTCGCCGCGGATGGAGTAGTACTCGGTCTTGGCCAGGTCGATCAGGGGGTCGGCGGCGACCGCGTTCTCCACGTCGATGAACCCGGTGACCTCCCAGCCGCCGGTTCCCCTGCGCACCAGCACATTGCCCTCGTGGAAGTCGTTGTGACACAGCATCGGCTGGGAGCAGTGGTCGAAGAGGTCGGAGCCGTCTCGGACCTTCGCCGCGATGGCGTCGCCCAACGACGGGTCTCCACCCAGTTCGGCAAACTCGCCCAGCTTCTTCGCGAACTGACGCTGCATGTAGTCGCTGTTACTGGACTCCGGTTCGAGGATGTGGGTGGTGAGGTACCCGTAGGACTCCTGCGGGATCCGGTGCACGTCGGCCAGCAGCGCGCCCATCTGCTCGTAGATCCCGCCGATGGCAGCGGCGTCGAGGTCCGCAGCGACCGCCGACAGCGGCTGCCCCTCGACGCGGGTCATCACGGTGTGGGCGCGACCCGACGGTCCGTCAGCCGCCTCGGTGTGGAGCACGGTCGGAACCGATCGGATGCCGTGGTGTTCCAGCAGGTGGTAGACGTGGACCTCCTTCTCCTGCTTCCAACGCCACTCCTCGGCATAGAACTTGACGATCACGGGTGCGACCGGCCGGGCGCAGCGGATCTCGACGACGGTGCCCAGTTCTCCACCGGTCCGGGTCAGCACCTCGGTGACCGAGGCCCCGGGATGGACACGCCGCACGATCGTCTCGGCCGAACGCAGGCTCAACGCGGTTACCTCGGCATCAGGCATGGGCGGCACCCTAACCACCCGCCGGCGCGCCCGCCCCTGGTTTTCCACCGGGGCCACCTGATGGGATGTGGCCTACCATCCCCCCATGGTCACTGGGTCGTCCGGCTCCTCCCCCGCTGAGGTAGCGCGCCACTGGGCGCGCAGCGGGGTCATGGCGCTGACCGGCCACCGCGGCGCGGCGCCGGTCCTGCCGGTCGGGGACGCGGCCGGGTGGGCGGCCAGGATGTCCGACCGCATCGCGGAGGCCACCCGGCAGACCCGCCGCCCGGTCCTGGTCGACGGGGCCCGGCTGCTGGCCGAGCGCGCCGCCTTCACCGGGCACACCCGGCAGGGGCGGACCTCCCCCGGCGGCAGCTGCCGGTTGCTGCCGACGGCGGACGGCTGGGCCGCGGTGTCCTGCGCCCGTCCTGACGACCCGTCGCTGCTGGGGGCGCTGATCGGACACGAGGCGGACGAGCGGCTGCCGGAACGGTTGGCCGACTGGCTGTCCGGACACACCGGAGCCGAGCTCGACGAGCGGAGCGCCCTGCTCGGCCTCGCGGCCGGAGCCGTCCGGCAGCAGCGCCCGGCGGGCGATCCCGACGCCGTGGCTCCGCCGGGACCGTTCCGCCCGGTGCAGGACCTGCTGGTGGTGGACTTCAGCGCGCTGTGGGCCGGACCGCTGTGCGCGCACCTGCTCGGCCTGGCCGGGGCCCAGGTGGTCAAGGTGGAGGTCCCCACCCGTCCAGACGGGGCCCGGCTCGGCAATCCGGACTTCTACCGTCTGCTGCACGCCGGGCACCGGTCGGTCGCCCTGGATCCGGCCGACCGGGACGAACGTCGCGCCCTGCACGCGCTGGTGCGCCGCGCCGACATCGTCATCGAGGCGTCCCGCCCCCGCGCCCTGGCCCGGTTCGGCCTGGACGCCGCGGCCGAGGTGGAACGCGGCTGCACCTGGGTGTCGATCACCGCCTACGGACGCTCCTCCCCCCGGGTCGGCTTCGGGGACGACGTGGCCGCCGCCAACGGGCTGCTCGGCTTCGACGCCCAGGGGCTGCCGGTGTTCTGCGGCGACGCCATCGCCGACCCGCTCACCGGACTGGCCGCCGCCGTCCTGGCGCTGACCGAACCGGAGGGCGGCCACGGCGTGCTCCGCGAGGTGGCGATGGCCGACGTGGTGGCGGCCACCCTGCGGAAACCGGAGGGGGACATCGGTACCGCAGCCGAACACCTCCCGCTGGCACGCCCCACCGCCCGGACCCCCGCGGGCCCCGTACCCGCGATGGGCGCGGACACCGCAGAGGTGCTGGGCCGGCTCGGGATCGGCGTCCCATGAGCGGCCTGCTGATCCGCCGGGCCGAGGTCGGCGGGGTGCTGTACGACGTCCGGGTGGGAGAGGGGCGGGTGCTGGAGATCGGCCACGCCCTGCTCCGCCAGGGGCCGGACGAGCAGGTGACGGACGGACGGGGCGGGGCCCTGCTGCCGGGTCTGACGGACCACCACATCCACCTCTTCGCGACCGCCGCCGACCTCGCCTCCACGCCCTGCGACCCGACCACCGCCCGCGACGCGACCGAACTGCGCGACCTGCTGCACCGGGCCGGGCCCGACGAGCACGGCTGGATCCGCGGGGTGCGCTACCACGAGTCCGTCGCGGGTGAGTTGGACGCGGCCGCTCTCGACCTGCTGCGTGACGACGTCCCGATCCGGATCCAGCACCGCAGCGGCGCCCTCTGGATGCTCAACTCCCTTGCCGCGACCGCGATCGGGCTGGACCGGGTGGATCACCCCGGCATCGAGCGCGATCCGGAGGGCGAGGCCACCGGACGGCTGTGGCGCGCCGACGACTGGCTGCGCGACCGGCTGCCGCGCGGCCGTCCGCCCTCGCTGACTGCGCTCGGCCGGCTGCTCGCCGGATACGGCATCACCTCGGTGACCGACGCGAGCCCGGCCCTGGACTCCGGAACCGTCGACGCGATCACCACCGCCATGACCGACGGCGCGCTGCCCCAGCAGGTGCAGCTGCTCGGCGCGCCGCTCCGCGGCGACGTCCGCCGGCAGCCGACGGACCGTCAGCGCGTGCCGCTGGCCGGGCCCTGGAAGATCGTCCTCGCCGACTCCGGACTCCCCCGCTACGACGAGCTCGTCGAGGAGATCGACGCAGCCCACCGGGCCGGACGGCCGGTCGCGGTGCACTGCGTGACCCGCGAGGCACTGGTGCTGCTGCTGGTCGCGCTGGAGCAGGCCGGGAGCAGGCCCGGTGACCGGCTCGAACATGCCGCGCTGGTACCGCAGGAGCTGATCCCCACCCTGCACCGGCTGGGCTTGCGGGTGGTGACCCAACCGGGGTTCCTGACCGACCGGGGCGACGACTTCCTGCTCGGCGTCCCCGCGGACGAGCACCGCGACCTGTACCGCTGCGCCTCGCTGCTGGCCGGCTCAGTCCCGCTGGCGCTGTCCAGTGACGCTCCCTACGGCCCGCTGGACCCGTGGGCGGTCCAGCGGGCCGCGGTCTCCCGGCTCACCCCGGCGGGGGTCGTCGCCGGCCGCCGCGAACGGCTCGACGCCGCCCAGGCCTTGGACGGCTATCTCTCGCCGCCGCAGCTGCCCGGCTCCCCGACCCGCATCGTCGGTCCGGGCTCCCCGGCCGACCTGGTGCTGCTGCACACCCCGCTGCGCGAGGCGCTGGCCCACCCGGATGCCGAGCTGGTCCGGCTCTGCCTGGCCGCCGGCGAACCGGCGTCCCCGGCAGCCTGAGCCCCGGTGGTGACGGTACGTCAGCCCGCGGTGAGCAGGGTCCGCCCGAGCCAGTCGCTGGAACTGCGCACTCCTGGCAGGGCGAAGAAGTAGCCGCCGCCGGTGGGTGAGATGTAGTCGACCAGGGGTTCGTCGATCAACCGGGTCTGGACCGCCTCGAACTGCCGCTTGACGTCCTGCTGGTAGCAGCAGAAGGCGAGCCCCATGTCCAGGTTGCCCACCGCGTCGATGCCGCGGTCGTAGTTGTAGCCGCGGCAACTCCTGCTCGCTGAGCGAGACCCGGTCCCAGAACTCCACCAGCATCCGGATGATCCGGATCACCTGGTAGCTGCCACCCGTCGCCCAGGCCGGCTCGGCGCCACCTGCGGTGACCCAGACCAGCTGGTCCATCGCCCGGGCCGAGGTGGTGTCGGGGTTGGCGATGCCGTCCTTGAAGCCCAGCAGGTTGCGCTGCGCGCCGCTGGGGCGCGGGGTGTTCTGGAAGCCGTCGATCCGCCACTTCACCTGCATCTGACCGCGGGTGTGCTTGGCGATGTCACGCATCGCGTGCAGCACCGTGTCCTGGTGGCCGGCGCAGATCTGCAGCGACAGGTCCCCGTGCGACTCCGCGGCCTTCAGGTTGTCGTTGGGGAAGGTCCGCATCGGGGTGAGCTTGCGGGGCTTGAGTGCGGCCAGCCCGAAGCGCTGGTCGAACAGCGAGGCTCCGACGCCGACGGTGACGGTCAGTTGGTCGGCGGGCACGGTGGGGCCGAGGATGCCGTTGTCGGACGGGGGCGCGCCGACGCCCAGATCGGGTGGCGTTCCGCCGGAGGTCAGAAAGGCGATCCGGGCGGTGAGGGTCTGCAGCAGTGCCTGCAGACCCGCCCGGTCGGCGGCGATGACGTCCAGGGACAGGAAGATCGCGTAGGCCGGGGTCGGGTTGGTGATTCCGGCCTGGTGCTCACCGTAGAAGGCCACCGCACCCGCGGCGGACGGACCGCCGGCGGCGGCTGCCGCCGGAGCCCCCAGGCCCAGCACCGTTCCGGCGCCGCCGGCCATCGCCGCCCCCAGGGCGCCCGCGCCGAGCGCGGTACGCATGACCGCGCGCCGCGATGTTCCGGGGGCGGGGGCGTGAGCGGGGGCCGGATCGGGCTCGGAGGCGGTGGTGGTGCCGACAGTCGTGGTGGCGTTGGGGCGGTCGAAGCCGAAGGGGCAGGAGCCGGTGGCAGGCTGGATGTGATCGGTCATCAGGCGGACTTCCGGATCTCGAGCAGGTCGGGAACGGGCGAGAGGTCTTCCAGGAGTTGGCCGACCGCGCCGTCGATGGACTGGCGGGCGGTGGTGTCGAGCTGTTCCAGCGGCGTCCAGCCGGCTGCGGTGTGCTGCGCGGCCAGCAGGGCGGCCACCCGGCCCAGGTCGCCGTCCACGGTCGTCAGCAGCGCCTGGTCGCGCCGGGAGATCAGCGGCCGCAGCACGGTGAGGAGTTCGCGGGTGCCGGTGAGGTTGGCCGCGGCGGTGGCGAGGTTGGTGCCGCTGCCCTCGTCGGTGTCGGTGGTGAGTTCGAACTGGAGGGTGTTCTCCAGGATCTCGTGGGTGCGCAGCGGCAGGTCGGTGGGGTCGAAGTCCTGGCTGGGGAAGGCCTTGCCCAGCCCTGCCACATCGGTGACCAGGGTGTTGGCGACGACGGCCAGGCCGGCGGCGGACTCTCCGTGCCACAGGCCGTACTCGAGCCGGCGGAAGCCGGTGAAACCGGGGTCCTTGACGCCGAGGGGCAGTCCGTCCGCGCGGCCGTTGATCTTGGCGTCGAAGTCGCCGAAGGTCCCGTAGGCGGCGCCGAGTGCGGCGTACTGCAGGTGCGCGGTGAGCCAGTCGGTGCGGGCCTCGGCGAGCTTCCCGGCGTGCAGATCGGTGGCGATCCTGCGGGTGGCCGGGAGCAGCGCCGCCAGTCCCGCGCCGACGTAGGCCTTGTACTGCGCCAGTGGTGCGTCCAGGTCCGTCGCCGCCAGCGGCAGCACGGCCGCGACTGTGGTTCCGCCGCTGACATGGACGGTCGCCGAGGTGACCGCGCTGCCCGAGGTGGACACGCACCGCCAGGCGTAGTCCCCGCTGCCGAGGGTGGCCGTCAGCGCACGGGTCGTGCCCGGCGCGATGCCCTCCACCTCGCCGTAGACGGCGTTGGTCGTCGGGTCGACCAGGTAGACCTCCGAGGTCTGGTTGCCGGTGTTCCGCATCTGGAACACCTGCTGACCCGGCTTGGGCGGGGCGAATCCCTGACCGCAGGCGCTCTGCGAGACGGTGACCGTCGCAGCCGCGGCGGGCTTGCCGCCGCTGGCACCGATGATCACGCTCGCGATGACCGCCGGTACCGCGACGGCCGCGGTGGGCACCAGCCAGCGGGGCCGTCCCCGGTGCTCCGGGTCCGGCTCCGGTGCAGTCGCGTTCGCGGTCCCCGTCGCGGTCGTGGCCGCCGTGACCGGTGGGGCGGCGGAGGGGATCAGCCGCCTCAGCCCGAGCCGGTCCTTGCGCATCGCCGCAGCCACCGGCGCGGTCGCCGATGCGTCGGCGGTGTCCCTGCCTCCGGCGACGACGGAGGCAGGGACGAGGGTGGAGGCCGCAGCGGCCTGAGCGGCGGCTGCCGCGGCGCCGGCGGCCGCGGCGGCCGAGACCACGGCCTCCGCGGCCGAGACGACGGCCTCGGCCGCGGCGACCACGGCGTCCGAGCCGGAGGCGCCGGCCCGGACCGCGACCTCCGGGGCGACGGGCTCCGGGAGGACGGCCTCGGGGAGGACGGTCTCCGAGGCCGCGGCGGCAGCGGTCGGCACCGGTGCGTCCTTCGGGACTGCCACGGCCCTGGGGGCTCGCACGCCCCGGACGAACAGCGTCATCACGATCCCGAGGTAGACCAGGTAGGCGACCGCCTGCAGCCAGGTCATCCGGGTCGTCAGATTGAACACGCCCTGTATCAAGGTCGCGTACCAGGAGTTGGCGTCGATGCTGCCGGACAGGTCCACCGCGAAGCTGCTCCCGCCGGGCAGCACACCGCCCTCCTGGAGGTCCCGCAGCCCGTAGGCGAGCACCCCGGCGGCCACGACGATCAGTCCGATGCCGGTCCAGGTGAAGAACTTCGCCAGATTGATCGTCAGCACCCGCCGGTACAGCGCCCAGCACAGCACCGCGGCCAGTACCAGCCCGACCGCCGCGCCGACCAGCGGGCCGGTGGACTCCGTCGCGGACTGCGCGGTGGTCCAGATGAACAGCGCCGTCTCCAGGCCCTCGCGGCCGACCGCGAGGAAGCTGGTGGCGACCAGCATGCCCGACCCGACCGCCAGTGCCGCGTCGACCTTGCTGCGGATCTCACCGGAGAGGGTGCGGGCGTTGCGCCGCATCCAGAAGACCATCGCCGTGACGAAGGCGACCGCGATGACGCTGAGCGTCCCGCCGAATGCCTCCTGCGCCGTGGCGGACAGATTGGCGGCGGTGAAGGTCAGTACGGCACCGAAACTGAGCGACAGGGTGACGGCGGCCAGAACGCCGGTCCAGACCTGCGGCAGACGGGATTTCTGGTCGGAACGGACCAGGGTGGCGACGAGGATCGAGACGACCAGCCCTGCCTCGAGCCCCTCCCTGGTTCCGATCAGGAAACTGGGAAACAGGTCTTTCCACATAAGCGAACTCCTCCGATGAACGGATAAGCGAAGGCTTACCTTAGTTATGCGGAGGAGACCCAACCAGACTTCCGCTGCCGTCGATCAGAATCCGTTCACGGGTGACTCGACGCCGCCGAGGAAGTGTCATTCGCATTCACTGCGGTCAGGCACTCCGGCTGCGCCGCAACCGCGGTGCCAGTGCGGTGGCGAGGGCCGTGACCTGGGTGCCGACCAGAGCGAGGCGTTCCCTGGTCGCCGGATCGACCCAGCGACCGTGGATGTAGCTGGACTCGCCGACCACGATCGCGGCCCCGTAGGGAGTGGGCACACCCCGCAGGGCGTGGGCGATGGTGCGCAGGTTGTGCAGCACGCTGGTCGCCGCCTGGGATCCGTAGGCGACGCCGATGCAGCCGACCGGGATGTCGGAGAAGTACACCCGCCGGTCCCCGGCGAGGTCCTCGACATGGTCGATCGCGTTCTTGATCAGCCCGGACACGGCGCCGTGGTACCCGGGACTGGCGATCAGGACCCCGTCCGCCCGGCGGAAGGCGTCGACCAGGCGCTGCTGACCCTTGGTCCGCTCATGCACGGAGGGGTCGTAGTACGGGAGTTGCAGGTCCCGGGCCGCGAAGGAGACGGTCTCGGCACCGCTCTTGCGGGCCGCCTCCAGCGCGAGCTGCAACGCGGTCTCCGAGGACGACCCCGGCCTCAGCGTCCCCCCGACCCCTACGATCAACGGTTTCATGGTTGCCTCCGGCTTCCTTCCGCGGCTGTCTACGGTCGGAAACCTACGCGCGCCCTCCGCCCGCGGTTCGAAAACCCTCCGTCCGGCCACCGCCGTCCGGCTATCGCTCACCTGGGAACCACATTTGACCGACCATCACCGCCGGTGAATATCAGGGTGGTTGTGGTGACGGACGTAACGGTCCGGGGCGGGGCAAGGACACGGTACGGTCACATTCCACCGATCGGCCCTACTCACGCGACGAGCAGGAGGCACGAGCATGAGCGCAGCCGCCTTCCCCGTGACCGTCGAGACCCGCGGAGAGATCCCGGATGACGCCCGCCGCCTGGCCCGTGACAGCATCGAGCAACTGGACCACGACGTCGATCTGCTGATCATGCGGGCGCGGATCAAACTGACCCGGCTCGCCGACCAGACCCTGCGGCTCCCCGCCGTCGTACAGGGGAACCTGGACATCGGCGGCATCCCACTGCGGGCCCAGACCTCGGCGCACAGCGTGCACGAGGCCATCTACCTGCTGCGGGACCGACTCCGGGAGCAGTTGATGCGACTGCTCCGCAGCGGCGCCCCCTACCCGGACGAAGCGGTCGGCACACCGCGGGAGTCGCCGTACCGGCACAGCCGGCACCAGCACGCCGACCTCGACCTGCCCCCTGTTGTCCGGCACCGCATCACCCGCCGCAAGACCGTGCTGCTGCGCTGCGAGACGGTGGACGAGGCGGCGTTCCGCATGGACACCATGGACTACGACTGCCATCTGTTCACCGACGCCGACACCGGCCAGGACAGCATGGTCTTCCGCTCCGGCCCCACCGGATACAGCCTGGCCCAGCTGTCGGCCAAGAGCGGACCGCCGCGCCGGCGCCACCTCCCGGTCACCGTACGCCCGCGACCGGCACCGCGCCTGACGCCCAATCAGGCACTGGCCCGGCTGCACCTCACCACGCTGCCCTTCCTGTTCTTCGCGAACACCGCGGCGCCCGCCACCGCGCGCGGCGCCATGCTCTACGAACGCTACGACGGCCACTACGGCCTGCTCCTCCCCCAGGCATAGCCCCGGGCCCCGGTCGCCGGAAGCATCCGGCGGCCGGGGTCCGGCGACGAGGTATCAGGCCGACCACGTGACGTCCCCGTGGTCCGGCACGGAAGGGCCGCCCGCTGCGCGGCCCTTCCGGCTGTGTACGGAATTCCACCGGCGTAATCGGCGCACGCCCGCGTCGACGAGGACCGAGGTGCCACTGAATGCCGGCAGCTATTCGCTGCCAGCGTCCGGTGGCACCTTCCATGAACTCGCCCACGCCGCGCCGACGTTGCCGAAAGAAATTCTCCGGGAATGCACGCCATTTACCGGAGCGGCGCCGCACCCGGCATTATTCGCCTTCTGCCGCGAGCATGTCAATGCTGACCCGAGCACGGGCCCAAACGGCCTGTGCGGAGCGGGGGCAGGGCCCATCTGCGACAGTGGCCGTACAGGGCGGCGGTCGCGGATCGGACGTTCAATCAACTCCTGTGTACTTCCTGTAAAGGATGCGTAATCGACTGTCGCGCACCGTCTACTTCGCGTCAACCGTTGACAATTAACCCGGGTGAGTGAATTACTGACCGGTACCTGACGACTCGATAGGGCGTGGCGTTGCCAGCACGCTGCGTGGGAGGGCTTACGTGACCGCTGGGATGGCACCCCGGAGTGCTTCACGACCGACCGGTACCGTCGGCCGGAACGGTGGACGGATATCCCAACGGGATACCGGGACTTCGTATCTGCTGCAGAACGGGGACGGAACGCTGGGGGTCATCCGCCGCCTCGGTGCCGCCGTCGTCTGGGATCCGGGCTTCCAGTCCGCGTTCCCGGGCGAGGCGGCGGCGATGGCGGGGCTGGAGGAACCCCGTATCGCCGCACCGGAGCGCTATGTCGTCGATGCCACCGGACGGATCGTCTCGGTGGTCCGCCGGTTCTTTGAAAGCGCCCCGCTGGACGGGCTGTTGGCCGGGCACCCTCGGGGGCTGGACGCGCAGACGGCGGCCGTCGTGGTCGGCGACGTGCTGACCGCGCTGTGCGCGCTGCACCACCAGGGGGTGCCGCACCGCGGCGTGGGCGCGGAGCAGGTGCTGGTCGGTGCGGACGGAGTGTGCGTCCTGGTGGACGCCGGACTGTCGGCCCGGCCCTGGTCGCCTGACATAGCCTCACCCGAACAGGGCAGCACGGAACTTGAGGAGGCCAGCGCCCGGGAGCGGCTGGCCGCCATGGCCGACGACCTCGTCGCCGCAGCGGACCTGTTCGCCGACTGTCTCGCCCCCGACCGTCCGGCCGCCGCATTACTGCCGCTGCCGGGAGACGCCCCGGCGCCGGACGGAACGCCCGGCACCGTGCCCAACCCCTGGCCCAACGCCGTGCCCGACGCCCTGCCCACCGCCGCGCCGGGCCGGCTCAGCGCCGTACTGGCCGGGGCGAAGGAGCCGCGGTCCAACGGGCCGAGCACCGCCGCCGAGCTGCTGGCCGCGTTCACCTCGGCGACCAGGTCCTTCGACCCCGGGTGGGACGAACGCAGTCGCGAGCAGCTGGCCGCCCTGGTCCAGGAGAGCCTGCAGGCACCGGCCCGCTTCCGTGACCGGGTCCGCCTCCGCTGGAACCGGCAACCACCCCCGGACCCCGGCAGCGGCCCCGGCCCGGGCGGCGACCCAGGAAGCCCGGCAGCAGGCCGGCGCGCCCGCGCGCGTCCGACCCGCCGCGCCGAACAGCACGGCCCGAAGCATCCGGGCGCTGCGGACCGGACCTGGATCCGCGCCGCGATCCTCTACGCGGCCATGCTGGCGGTGGTGATCGTCGGGGTGACCGCGATCGCGCTCTCCGGCGACGACTCCCCGGCCGCGCCGAAGACCTCGCAGCCTCCTCAGCCCCCCGCAGTGCCCAGTCAGCAGCCCTCCCAGGCAGTCGTCGGCACCGCGACGGCGCTGGTGTCGGCGTCGAAGGTCGCCGCGGCCAGCACCACCGCGGCCACGGCCACCGCAGTCGCCGCTCCCGCACCGGTGCCGTCGACGTCGCACGTTCACGCGTCCCCCGTCGCGTCGGCGACGCCGAGCGCGACCTCGGCCGGCTGGTCCCAGCAGATATTCCTCTGGTCGGACGGCTGGATCGACCACTACAGCATCGACAGCTGGGCGCAGAGCGACCTGGTGCTCAGGAACGATCTGGCCGTCACCGCCCTGGACGTCCGGGTCCGCATCGCCGTCACCCCGCAGCTGTCCTACACCGGTGCCTGGTCCACGGTCCCGGACGAGTCCATGGTCACCACCGTCACCCGCCAGGACGGCTGGCTGGTCTACGAGTTCGTCCTGGACGCGGGCGTCACCATGGCCCCGGGCAGCTACGAGTTCGCCGCCCAGTACGACCACGCCCAGGGCTACCGGGACACCGGCGCGGACAGCTACAGCATCGTCGCGGTCGCGGCCGGCCGCCGGATGGAGGTGTCCGGCGGCTTCTCCGGGGACCAGCGCCCGCCGGCCCAGCCGCCGGGCGGCCGTTCTAGGCGTCGGTGATCCGCAGCGGCAGGCCGAAGCAGGCGAACACCTCCGGTTCGATGAAGACGGTGGTGCGACTGATGCCGGACTCCGTGACGGTGAAGACCTGGAGCGTGCCCAGGGTGTACCCGCCGTCCGCCGCGCGGGCGTAGACGGCCAGGGCGGGCTGCCCGTTGGCGTGGGCCGGCAGCATCCGCCAGTCCGTGCCGTAGAGCGTGTAGATGCGGGCGATGAACCGGACGTACTCGTCGCGGCCGCGGTACCAGTTGAGGAACGGCGGCATCTCCATGACGGCGTCCTCGGTCAGCAGCTTGGCCAGCGCCGTCAGGTCGGCGCTCTCGAAGGCGACGACATAGCGCTCGACCTGGGCGCGGTGGCCGGGGTCGGCGGACTCGTGGATCTGGTCCTCGCCCAGACCGGCCTCGCCGAGCCGGCCCCTGGCCCGTTGCAGCGCGCTGTTCACCGCGGCGGTCGACATGTCCAGCGCCGCGGCCACCTCGGCGGCGGGCCAGTCCAGCACCTCGCGCAGGATCAGCACGGCGCGCTGACGAGCCGGCAGGAACTGCATCGCGGCGACGAAGGCCAGCCGCAGCGATCCGCGCGCCAGCAGCACGCCCGCCGGGTCCCCCAGCATCGCGTCGGGGATCGGCTGCAGCCAGGGCACCTCCTCGCCGCGGATCAGCGGCTCGTCCGGGTCGGTACCCGGCGCACCGAGTCCGGACGGCAGCGGGCGGCGGCTGCGCTGGTCGAGCGCGGTCAGGCAGGCGTTGGTGGCGATCCGGTAGAGCCAGGTGCGCAGCGACGCCCGGCCCGGGTCGTAGCGGTCGTACGCCCGCCAGGCCCGCAGCAGGGTCTCCTGCAGCAGATCCTCGGCGTCGTGCACCGACCCGAGCATCCGGTAGCAGTGCGCGAGCAGCTCCCGCCGGAACGGATCGGTGCGGACCGTGAACTCCTCGGCGAAGCCCCCACCGGTCGCTGCCGCCGGCCTGTCCCCCACGTGCTCCACCCTGCCTCCATCGCGCGTCCGGTCCGGCTCTGATGCCCACCCGTACCTACCGGCCGGACCCCGGGAACTCATCGCCGCGCGGGCGACGAATTCCCGGGCCGCCGGACCGCCGGCCGCACCGCCGGCCACCGCACCGTCGGATCAGATGGATCCGCGCAGCTTGGCCAGCGCCTCCTCGAGCAGGATGTCGCCCTCCTCCTGCGAACGGCGCTGGCGCAGGTATCCCAGGTGCGTCATGTACGGGGCGGTTCCCGCCGGGACCGGCAGGTTGTCCCGGTCCCGGCCCGCGACCAGGCCGCACTTGGGGCAGTCCCAGACATCGGGGTGGTCGGCGCCGAGGGCGAAGCCGATGCGCACCTCGTGCCCGTTGCCGCACCAGAACGAGACCACGGTGCGCGGGGCCAGCTCACCGCGCTCGTTCTCCCCCATCGGTCCCGCCCCGACCTGACTGCCCCTGATACCGCCGCGTCCCGCCACGCCCACCACTCCTCGTTCAGACTCCCACGCCCCAAGCCGTACCTGCGGCGGTCGCCAAGCCTACGGCCCCGCGCGGGGTGGCACCGCACCGAAGCCCGACCGGAGGCCCGACCTGGCCGACCTAGCCGCGCAGCCAGTGCCGGCGTCCCAGGCTGATCAGGCGCAGCTGGCGGCGGGCGGTGGCGGTGATGCGCTGTTCCGCGGCGGCGTCGCCGTCCGCGTCCAGCAGCGCGGCGGCGGTGCTGACGGTGTGGTCCACGTAGAGGTCGGCCAGCATCCTGACGTCCTGCGGGTCCCAGCCCTCGGACTCCGGCTGCGCGGCCAGGTCGCGGGCCAGGTCGTCGGCGAACTGCCGGAAGCGGGCGTCGATCGCGTCGCGCACCGGCTGCACGCCGCCGTGGCGCTCGCGGGCCAGGAAGCGGAAGTGGGCGCGGTGCAGCCGCACGTACTCGGCTATCACGTCGACGGTGCGGTCGATCACCTCGTCCGGGGCGGCCCGTTCGGAGCGGATGGTCCTGACCATCACCCGCAGGCTGCCGAAGGACTCGTCCACCAGAGCCACGCCCAGCTCGGACAGGTCACGGAAGTGCCGGTAGAAGGCGCTGGGCGTGATGCCCACCTCGCGGGTGACCTCGCGCAGGCCGACGCTGCTCAGGCTCTGGTGTTCGAGCAGCCGCAGGCCGGCGTCCAGGAGGGACTGCCGGGTCTGCTGCTTCTGGGCCTGCCGGGTTCCGAGGGTGTGGCTCACGTCATACAGTAAACAACTGTTCTCCCGACCTGGCGAGGGCGGGGCAGGGGTAGTCTGAACGAGGTCAGTGAACAGATGTACTCTCAATTGCCGAACGGAAGCGTCATGGCACTCCTGATCGGACTCCTCGCCCTCAGCTCGCTGCTGTGGGGCGCCTCCTCCTACCTCAGCCCCGCCGCCCAGGCCGTCGCCGCCGTCTTCGTCGGCGGCTGGCTGATCGTCTTCGCCCTCCGCGAGCGGGCCGCCCGGGCCCGCCGCCGTGCCGCACAGGGGAACTGACCGATGGCCACCTCCCAGCCCACTTCCCAGCCCGTCCCCCAGCCCGCCTCCCGGCTCGGCAGCAACGCGGCGGGCAACGACACCGCGGTCGCGTCCTTCATCATCGGACTGCTGGGCCTGTTCATCCTCAACGTCGTCCTGGGCCCGCTGGCGCTGGCCCTGGCCGCCGTCTCGCTGGCGCGCGGGACCCGGCGCCGCGGGCGCGCCCTGCTCGGCCTCGCCCTGGGCGCGGCGGACCTGGTGGTGCTCGGCGTGCTGATGACCACCCACACCGGCGGCATCATCCTGCACCTCGGCATCTGAGCCGGCTCCCTCAGACCCCGGCGGGGTGACCCGCCGGGGTCAGCTCCAGTTCGTAGGTCTGACCGATCAGATCGGCCCCGAAACTGCGGTGCGGCTCCTCCTTCAGCAGCCGGAACCCCGCGGCGAGGTAGATGCTGCGGGCCGCCGCCAGCGGGTGGTTGGTCCACAGCTGCATCCGCCGGTACCCGGCCTCGCGCACGAACTCCACGCACTCGGCCACCAGCCGGGTGCCGAGACGGTGCCCCCGGGCGGCCGCATCGACCAGCAGCAGCCTCAGCTGGGCGGTGCCGGGCTCCGCGCCGGCCACGCAGAACACGCAGCCCACCCGGCGGCCGTCCAGCTCGGCGACCCAGGCGGCCTCCCGGGCCGGATCGGGGCCGGCCGCGAAGTCCGCGACGATCCGGGCCACCAGCGCCTCGAAGCTGCCGTCCCAGCCGAACTCCGCCACGTACTGCTCGCCGTGGGCCATCACCACCCAGCCCAGATCCCCCGGCCGGTCGGCCGGCCTGATCACCGCTCGCGCCTCACCCATCGGAACCCTCCCCGGCAGTCGAACTGAAACGACTGTTTCAGTAAAGCATAATGGCCAAGGTGAACGCCTCGGCTCCGGCGGATTCGCTCCGCAAACGGCAACTCCTCGAACTGGCCTACACCCACGTCCTGGACCACGGACTCGCGGGGATGTCGCTGCGCCCGCTCGCCGAGGCGATCGGCAGCAGCCCGCGGGTGCTGCTGTTCCTGTTCGGCAGCAAGGACGGGCTGGTGCAGGCCCTGATCGCGCGCGCCCGCGAGGACGAGCTGCAGATGCTGGAGACGCTGCGGCTGACACCGCGCCAGTACGACCTGGCCCATGTCGGCGAGGCGGTCTGGGGCTGGCTGGCCGATCCGCGGCACCGCCGGATGCCCACCCTGTGGGCCGAGGCCTACACCCGCTCGCTGGTCGACGACTCGGGACCGTGGGCCGGCTTCGCCCGGGAGACCGTCACCGACTGGCTGGAGGTCTTCGCCGCCGCCCAGGACCCGGCCCACCGCGCCACCGCGCAGGGCCTGAGCGAACGCACCCTGCTGCTCTCGGTGCTCCGCGGCGCGCTGCTCGACCTGCTCGCCACCGGGGACACCGCCCGCACCACCGCGGCCGTCAGCGCCCACCTGCGGAGCCTGGCACACCCCCGCCGTTGAGCCGGCCCGCGGCGGCGTCGGCGAGCGGGGTCGACAGCGGGAAGTGGCAGGCCGCGGTGTGCTCCGGGCCGAACGCGCGCATCACCGGCTGCTCCTCCGCGCAGCGTTCCCGGGCCAGCGGGCAGCGGGTGCGGAAGCGGCAGCCCGAGGGCGGGTCGACCGGGCTGGGCAGTTCGCCGCTGATGCCGGTACCGCGCTTGGCCCGCTCCAGCTCCGGATCGGGCACCGGGACGGCCTTCAGCAGCCCGGCGGTGTAGGGGTGGGCGGCGCGCAGCTGGATGTCGTCGGCGCTGCCGACCTCGACCATCCGGCCCAGGTACATCACCCCGATCCGGTCGGCGAGGTAGCGCACCACCGCCAGGTCGTGCGAGATGACGACGTACGACAGTCCGTGCGCCGCCTGCAGACGGTTCATCAGGTTGAGCACCTGGGCCCGGACCGAGACGTCCAGCGCGGACACCGGCTCGTCGGCGACGATCAGCTTCGGGGTGAGCGCCAGTGCCCGGGCCAGGCCGATGCGCTGGCGCTGACCGCCGGAGAACTCGTGCGGGTACAGCTCCGCGCCGCGCTCGGGCAGGCCGACCTCGGTGAGCAGTTCGGCGACCCGGGCCTTCTGCTGGCGGGCCGTGCCGATGCCCTGGATCTGCAGCGGTTCGCGCAGGATGCTGCCGACCCGCATCCGGGGGTCCAGCGAGGAGTACGGGTCCTGGAACATCATCTGCAGGTCGCGGCGGCGCTCGCGCAGCTCGCGGCCGCGCAGCCGGCCGAGGTCGGTCCCGTCCAGGGTGACCGTGCCGGTGTCGGGGCGGTCCAGGCCGACCAGCAGCCGGCCCAGCGTGGTCTTGCCGCAGCCGGACTCGCCGACCAGGCCGAAGGTCTCGCCGGGTCCCAGTTCGAGGGAGACTCCGGAGAGGGCGTGCACCACGCGGCGGGCGCGGCCCGGCAACCGGTTCCCGTGGACCGGGAACTCCCGTACCAGGTCCCGTGCTTCGAGCAGCGGCCGGTCGGCCGATGACGGTGACGGTGACGGTGACGGACCGTCAGGGCGCGGCACCGCGGCGGTGGTGCCGGCGGGCAGCGGGCCGCTGGTGGGGTGCCAGCAGGCGTAGCGGTGATCGTCCGCACCGGTCAGCTGCGGCTCCTCGGTGCGGCAGCGGTCGGTGGCGTAGCGGCAGCGCTCGGCGAAGCGGCATCCGCCGGGCGGCGCGGTCAGGTCCGGCGGCCGGCCCGGGATGGTGGGCAGCTGCACCGACGGGTCCTGGTCCAGCCGGGGCACCGAGGCCAGCAGGCTCTGGGTGTAGGGGTGGCGCATGCCGCGGAACAGCCGGTCGGTGCCGGTGCTCTCGGCGATGCGGCCCGCGTACATGACGTTGACCCGGTCGGTGTGGCCGGCGGTGACCCCCATGTCATGGGTGATCAGGATCATCGCCATGCCGAGCCGGGTGCGCAGGTCGGCCAGCAGGGCCAGGATCTGGGCCTGGATGGTGACGTCCAGGGCCGTGGTGGGCTCGTCCGCGATCAGCACCCGGGGCTCGTTGGCGAGCGCCATCGCGATCAGCACCCGCTGCCGCAGACCGCCGGACAGCTGGTGCGGATAGTCCTTCAGGCGCTCGCGCGGGTGCGGCAGGCCGACCAGGCCGAGGACCTCGGCGGCCCGCTCGGTCGCCTCGGCCCGGGTGCAGCCGCGGTGCAGCAGCACGGACTCGGCGACCTGGTGGCCGATGGTCTTGGTGGGGTCCAGGGAGGTCATCGGGTCCTGGAAGACCATGGCGATGTCGTTGCCGCGCACCCGGCGCAGCTCACGGTCGGGCAGTCCCACCAGCTCGCGCCCGTCCAGCAGCACCGAGGAGTCGCCGACGACCGCGCCGCCGGGCGGCAGCAGACCCATGAGGGAGAGTCCGGTCATGGACTTGCCGCAGCCGGACTCACCGACCAGGCCCAGGGTCTCGCCGGCCTCCAGGGTGAAGGAGACGTCGTCCACGGCCCGGACGACCCCGCGACGGGTCCTGATGTGGGTGGTGAGGTTGCTGACCTCGAGCAGGGGCATGCGCGTTGTCCTCGGATCAGTTGCGGCGTTCAGGAGCTCAGGGGCGTTGCAGCCGGACGTCCAGGGCGTCGTGGACGGCGTCGCCGATCAGGTTGAAGGCCACCACGGTGACGATCAGGATCGCCGCGGGCGGGTAGACCAGCCACCAGTAGCCGTCGTACAGGGAGTTGAGGCCGGCCGAGAGCATGGTGCCCCAGTCGGCGTGCGGCGGCGGCAGCCCCAGTCCGAGGAAGCTGAGGGCCGACAGGGTGAGGATCGAGTCGGCGATGGTGAAGGTGCCGCTGACGATGATCACACCGGCGGCGTTGGGGACCAGATGGCGCAGCACGATGCGCCCGCCGGTGCCGCCCATCATCCGCGCCGCCTGGACGAACTCCCTGGTCCGCAGGGACAGTACCTCGCCCCTGACCAGCCGCGCGGCCCCGAGCCAGGACAGCAGCGAGAGCAGCAGGATGATCCCCCACAGCGTGGGCGTGAACACGCTGACCATGATCAGCAGCAGCACGATGCCGGGGATGGCGAGGAAGGTGTCGATCACCCGCATCATCACCGCGTCGACGATGCCGCCGAGGTAGCCGGCCACGGCGCCGTACAGGGTGCCGATGACGGTCGTGGTGAGGGCCACCGCGAAGCCGAGTTCGAGCGAGGACCGGCCGCCCTCCATCAGCCGTCCCAGCACGTCGTACCCGGAGGCGTCGGTGCCCAGCGGATTCCCGCTGCCGGGCGGCAGGTCGGCGAGGTCCAGCTGGACGGTGACCTGGTCGGTCCGGTAGAGCAGCGGTCCGATGAAGCAGAACGCGGCGATCACCGCGACCATGCCCAGTCCGACCAGGGCGCGCCGGTTGCGGACGAACGCCTCCGCCCACAGCCGTCCGGAGCCGCGCGGCACGGTCGGGGCGTCCACCGGCTGCGGCAGGTCCAGGGGCTCCAGCGGTTCCAGGGGTTCGATGGGTTCAAGCGTCGACATAGCGGATCCGGGGGTCGAGGAGGCTGTAGGCGATGTCGGCGAACAGGCTGCCGACGACGGTGGCCACACCGACCACCAACGTCGAGCCGAGCATGATCGGGTAGTCCTTGCTGGTGGCGGCCTGGTAGAAGAGCAGCCCCATACCCGGGTAGTTGAAGACCGACTCGGCGATCACCGCGCCGGCCACCACCCCCGGGGCCGACAGCCCCAGCACGGTGATCACCGGCAGCAGCGAGTTGCGCAGCACGTGCCGCCGCAGCACCAGCCGTTCCGGCAGTCCCTTGGCGCGGGCCACCTGGACGTACTCCTGGGCCAGGGTGCCGATCGCCGAGGACCGCATGTACCGGCTGAAGCCGGCCACGCTGACCAGGGTCAGCGTGACCACCGGCAGCACCAGGGCGCGCGGGTCGGCCAGGATCCCGGCCACGGACTCCGCCTGCGGCGCCTCGGAGGGCAGCAGGTGCAGCTGCACCGAGAAGACCGCGATCAGCAGCAGGGCGAAGAAGAAGTCCGGCATCGAGTACAGCACGAAGGAGACCACGGTGAAGACGTGGTCGGCGACCCGGCCCCGGCGCACCGCCTGGAAGATCCCCATCGGCAGCGCCACCGCGAGCGCCAGCAGCGTGGACAGCCCCAGCAGCACGGCGTCGCGCGGCAGCCTCTGCGCCAGCAGCGTGGACACCGGCTGGTTCAGCGAGTAGGAGGTGCCGAAGTTGCCCTCGGCGGCCTGCTTCACGAAGGTCACGAACTGCGCCGCCAACGGCCGGTCAAGACCGTTGGCAGCGTTGAACACCGCGATCCGCTCGGCCGTGGCCCGGGTCCCCAGGGTGGCCCGGGCGGCGCTGCCCGGCACCAGGTGGATCATGACGAACGTCAGCACCATGACGCCGATCACCACCACGATCGCCTCGCCGGTGCGCCGGATGAGGTAGGTGGTCACAGCGTCCCCGTCACGAGCTGTAGCCCCAGTCCTCGAAGTCCTGGGCGGCCGAGAACGGGTTGAGCGGGACGACGCCCTGCAGGTTCTTCCGGTAGACCAGCAGGCTCTCCCGCAAGGGGAGCCACAGCCAGGGGAGCTGCTGGGCCGCGTAGTCCTCGTACTCGCTGAACGCCTGGGTCGAGGAGCCGTACTCGGTGGCCTTGATCAGCTGGTCCATCTTCGAGTCGGAGTAGCCGCCGGAGTTGCTGGAGCCGCCGGTGTCGAAGAACCCGGTGCCGTTGGGGTAGAGCGGGTACGGGTCGTAGCCGAACTCGGCCAGCTGCCAGCCGCAGCCGGAGGACGGGTGGGAGGCCGCGGTGCAGGTGCCGATCGTGCTGATCAGCGTGTTGAACGGCTCCGACTTGAGGTTGACGGTGATGCCCGCCTGGGCCTCGGAGGACTTGATGGCCGCGTTCTGCTCGTCCGTGGTGGCCCGGCCGGAGGAGTAGACCAGGTTGAACGTCAGCGGCTGGCCCGCGGTGATGCCCGCCCCGCACTGCGCGGCGCCGGTCCCCGGGCTCGCGCACGTGGTCGTCCCGCCCGGCACCACCTTCCAACCGTGCGCCTGCAGCAGCGCCTTGGCCTTGGCCGGGTCGTACGGGTAGGGGCCGCCGGACTTCTCCAGCGGCGAGGCCCAGGCCCCGCTGGCCTTGACCGGCACCGGCCCGTTGCCCGGGTCGGCATAGCCGTTGTAGACCTTGGAGACGATCTGGTTGCGGTCGATCAGGGACTCCATCGCCTGACGGACGTACAGCTGCCGGAGCACGGCGCCGACCGCGGAGTTGTACAGGTTGGGTTCGATCTCGGCCACGCCCGGGATCGGCACGCTGGCGATCGAGTAGCCGCTCGACTCCAGCGCCTGCGCCTGCTTGACGTCGGTCAGCGGAAGCGAGGCGATGTCCAGGGCACTGCCCGAACGCAGGGCGTTGATCTCGGGGGTGTCCGAGGTGAAGGGCGAGAAGACGACCTTGTCCAGGTTGGCCTTGGCGGTGCCGGAGTACTGCGGGTTGGGCACATAGCTGTAGTAGCCGTTGCTCCGGAACTCGGACAGCTTCCAGGGTCCGTCGACGACCTGCCACAGCGGGTTGGTGTTGAAGCCGGTGGTCTTGGCGCCCTCCTTCTGCAGGTAGGCGTAGACGGCCTTGGCGCCCGCGGTCGTGGTGTCGGCGTCACCGACCGCCGCGGTCGCGGAGGTCTTGTCCCAGGCGTGCTGGGGCAGCAGCGGGATGGTGCTGAGGACGTCGTCGGTGTAGAAGTCCGGGTTGTACGCCTGGGTGAGGTCCAGCACCACGGTGTGGGCGTCCGGGGTGGACACCTTGGCGACGTCCTCGGGGAAGAGCCCGACCAGGTGGGCGCTCCAGTTCGAGGCGTTCGCCTTCAGCAGGTTGTAGACGAAGGTGAAGTCCCGGCTGGTCACCGGCTGTCCGTCGGACCAGTTCCAGCTCTTGAGCTTGATGGTGATCCGCTTGTCGCCGTTGGAGTAGTCCAGGGAGCTGAACAGGCTCTTGTCCTTGTTCACCACCGAGTTGGCGCCGTCGCCCGCGTAGACCAGGTACGGCCACAGCGGCTGGGTGAGGTTGGCGTTGTAGCCGTTCTGGTTGGTCGCCGGAACCAGCGGGAAGATGAAGTCGGGCTGCGCGCCCACCTCCGCGATGGTGACCGTCCCGCCCTTCTTGACCGGGAGCTTCGTCGCGCTGGCGCTCTCGCCGTTGCTGATCGCCCCGTGGCCGCCGCCCCCGCCGCCCGAGCAGCCGACAGCAAGGACCGCCAGAGCCGTCGCGCAGGCGGCGACTCTCAGTCGTTGGACAGCGCGCATAGGTGCCCCCGTCTCCCTCATTCGCTTCGTACTCTGCTTAAATCGGTCAATATCTGGCATGCGCATGACACCAGTTGTTGCATGGGAGTACCCCAGCCCCACCAGGTTCATACCCGTCCCGACCAAACGATCGGTCCGCGACTGATGCCTACACGACGGTCACGGCACCCCGGAGGACGGCCTCGAACAGGCTGCCCGGGGTGATCATGGTTCATTCTTAGCCCGGCCGACGGCCACTCACAACGCTCCGAATGTTGCAGCATTGCGAAATCTCGCCAGGCCGCTCCGGCGGGCGGCTACGCCCGTCCCGGCCAACCGGGACCGGGCGTCACCAGACCGCTCTCGTAGGCGACCACCACGGCCTGGGCCCTGTCCCGCAGCCCGAGCTTGGCCAGGATCCGGCCGACATAGGTCTTGGTGGTCTGCTCGGCGATGACCAGGTCGTCGCTGATCTCGGCGTTGGACAGGCCGCGGGCGATCAGTCGCAGCACCTCGGTCTCGCGCCGGGTGAGCACGTCGAGCGCCGGCGCGGGCGGCGTGTCCTGGCGCGGGAGCCGGGCGAAGTCGGCGATCAGACGCCTGGTCACCGTCGGCGCCAGCAGCGCCTCCCCGGCGGCCACCACCTGGACCGCGTGCACCAGTTCGGCGGCGGTGGCGTCCTTGAGCAGGAACCCGCTGGCCCCGGCCCGCAGCGCCTCGTAGACGTAGTCGTCCAGGTCGAAGGTGGTCAGCATCAGCACCCGCGGCCGCTCCTGCTCCACGCTGCCGCGCAGGATCTCCCTGGTCGCCCGGAGTCCGTCCATCACCGGCATCCGCACATCCATCAGCACCAGGTCGGGCGACAGCTCCCGGGCCAGCGACACCGCCTCGGCGCCGTCCGCCGCCTGACCCACGACCTGCAGGTCGCGCTGGGCGGCGAGGACCGCGGCGAAGCCCTCACGCACCATCGCCTGGTCGTCCGCGATCAGACAGCGGGTCCGGACCGGCCCGGCCGCGCTCATGACGCGTCCCCGAGCGGGAGCACCGCGGACACCACGAACCCGCCGACCGGCGTCGGCCCGGCCGACAGCGATCCGCCGAGCAGCGCCACCCGCTCGTGCATCCCGGTCAGCCCGTGACCTCTTCCGTGCTCGTGCCCGTCCTCGTGCCCGTGCCTGCGCTCGTTCTGCTGCCCGTTCCCGTGCCCCGAGCGGGCGTTGGAACCGGCCGGGCCGTTGGCCACCCGGAGCTGGACGGCGCCCGCGTCGTGGTCCACCGACACCGTCACCGCCGCGCCCGGAGCGTGCCGGCTCGCGTTGGACAACGACTCCTGCACGATCCGGTAGGCGCACACCCCCACTCCGGCCGGCACCCGGCCGAGTTCCGCGCGCACCGACAGGCTGACCTCCACGCCCGCCCGCCGGGCGGCGTCGACCAGCGCCGGCACCTCGGCCAGCTGCGGCTGCGGCGCGAGCCCGGCGGCCCGGTCCTGGCGCAGCACGCCGAGCAGCCGCCGCATCTCCGTCAGCGCCTCGCGGGCCACCTCGCTCAGCGCCCCGAACTCGGCCCGGGCCGGATCCGACAACTCGTCAAGCCGGAAGGGCGCCGTCTCGGCCCGGACCGCGATCAGCGACAGGTGATGGGCCACCACATCGTGCAGTTCCCTGGCGATCCGGGTGCGCTCCTCCAGCACCGCGCGCCGGGCCCGCTCGGTGTCGGTGTGCACGGTCTGCGTGGCCAGCTCGCGCTGGGTGCGCAGCCGGGAGCCGAGACTGTCCACCGCGACGGCGGCGGCGGTGAACATCACCGTGGCACTGGCCGGGCCGTTCAGGTTCGGCATGTCCATAACCAGCCACCACCCCCAGGGGACCAGGCTGAGTGCCCACATCCAGCACACCGCCGCCCGCCGCTGCCGCACCGCCGCCAGGCAGAACACCGCGAGCATCGCCAGCAGCTGCGGCGGCCCCCAGGGCCAGCCGCCCCACCACGCGGCCGGCAGCCACGGCGCGAGCAGCAGCGCGAGCCACCCGATCCGCCAGGCCGCCATCGGATACCGCACCGCGAGCAGCAGCGGCAGCACCACCACGACCGCGAGCACCCTCTGCCCGACGCCGGCCGGCGACCCGCCACCGTCCGAGGCCGGCCCGTTCACCTGCGCCGCGTTGAGCAGGCACAGCAGCGCAGTCGCCACCGCCGACACGGCGAACTCGGCCCGGCGGCCCTGCTCGGTGCGCGGGCTCCGGGCCGGAGCCGGATCGGAGCCGATGAGCACCTGGACCAGGGCGTGCCAGGCCGCCGACACGATCCCTGGCAGCTGATTCACGGTCCCAGCGTAGGGCGCCGCAGCCGTCCGATCATCACACCCGGATGGTCATACCCAGGTATGACTCCGCCCGCGCCGGGCCCGGAACGCCCCCGGTGGTAGCACCGCGGATCGGGCTCCCTGGGGTGACGATCCGTCCCGGCCCGACGGGCAGCCTTGGGAGTCAGTCAACGATCCACTAGGGGGCAACACGATGAACATCGAGATCACCGGCCTGACCCGGCGCTTCGGCGCGGTCCAGGCGGTGGCCGGGGTGGACCTGCAGGTGGGTCCGGGGGTCTTCGGGCTGCTGGGGCCGAACGGCGCGGGCAAGACCTCGCTGCTGCGGATGATGGCAACGGCGGTGCCGCCCTCCTCGGGCCGTCTGCGGCTGCTCGACCGCGATCCGGGCCGCTACGGCCCGCGCCGCGAGATCCGGCGCAGACTCGGCTACCTGCCGCAGAACCCCGGCTACTACCCGGGGTTCACCGTGGCGGAGTACGTCGAGTACTTCGCGCTGCTGAAGGAGGTGCCGCCGGCCCGCACCCGCACTGCGGTCGCCACCGCGATCGACAGGGTCGAACTCGGCGACCGCCGGAAGGCCAGGCTGCGCACCCTGTCCGGCGGCATGCTGCGCCGGGTCGGCATCGCCCAGGCCATCGTCAACGAACCGGAGCTGCTGCTGCTCGACGAGCCGACCGCGGGCCTGGACCCGGAGCAGCGGGTGACGTTCCGTTCGCTGCTCCGGGACCTGGGGCAGCGCGCGACCGTGGTGGTGAGCACCCACCTGGTCGAGGACGTCGCGGCCGCCTGCGCCCGGGTCGCCCTGATGGACCGCGGCCGGATCGTCTTCCACGGCACCCCGGACGGTCTCGCCGCCAGCGGCGACGGCCAGGCCGCCGGGGACACCCCGATCGAGCGCGGCTACAGCGCCGTCCTCGCGCAGGCACGGTCATGAGCGCGGCGACGTCCGCCCCGGCGGCGGCCGACCAGCGACCGGCCGCCACCCGGGCGGACCTGGTGGTACTGCGACTGCTGCGGCTGGAACTGCGCCACAACGCGATGGCGTGGCTGCTGCCGATCGCGATCGGACTGTTCTGGCTCACCACCTACCGCAAGGACATGGCCCAACTGCCGCTGTGGAACCTGCGCGCGGCCGGGCTGCAGAGCGGCGCGGTGCTCGACTTCGCCGTCCCGGTGACCGGCGCCGCGGCCTGGACCGCGTCACGGGAGGCCCGCCGCCGGCTCACCGACCAGGTGAGCGTCACCGCCCGGCCGCGGTGGGCCCGGCTGCTCGCCCCCTGGGCTGCCACCACCATCTGGGCCCTGGTGGCCTACCTGGGCTGCGCGGCCGTGCTGTACGGGGTGACGGAACATCAGGTGGGCTGGGGCGGCCCGCTGTGGTGGCCGGCCGCGGTCGGCGCCGCGAGCCTGCCCGCGTTCTCCGCCCTCGGCTTCGCCGTCGGCACCTTCCTGCCCAGCCGCTTCACCGCGCCGCTGGCGGCCATCGCCGCCTTCTTCCTGCTCGCACTCACCACCCAGCCGATCCACGGCAGCCAATCCGCCTGGCAGATCTCACCCATCGTCACCGGACCCTGGGACCTGGGTCCCCAAGGGGTCTCGGCGACCTTCTACCCCTTCGTCCCCGACCTGCCCATCGCCCAGGTGATGTTCCTCGCCGGGGTCACCGCCGCACTGCTCGCCCTGCTCGCACTGCCCGCCGGCTGGGCCGGCCGGTCGGTGCGGGTGGCCGCGACCGGCCTCACGACGGCCGGTCTGCTGGCGGCCGGGACCGCGGTCGCGCTGGCCGGGACCGGCACCATGGACGCACAGGGCATGATCGACATCCCGGCGCTGCACAACACCGCCGACGACCAGCCGCTCCGGTTCACCCCGGTCTGCAGCGACACCGCCATCCCGGTCTGCCTCAATCCCGCCTACGCCGCCGAGCTGCACCTGGTGACCGACACCCTGACACCGCTGCTCGACCAGCTCGCCGGCCTGCCCGGCGCGCCGACCCGGATCCTGCAGACGGGCGTGGTCCTCCAGCAGGCCAGCAACGGCGTCTCCGCCCGACCTGCCGCCCCGCGCGCCAGCGGTACCGCGCACGTGTTCCCGCTGGTGCTCCCCGATGAACTGCCGGGCCCCTCGATGACCGCCAAGGGGTTGGCAAGCCAGCTGCAGGACCAGCTGGCGCAGTCCTACGGCCCCAACCTGGTCGCCCGCCTGGTCGACTACCAGCCCGGCGAATCCCCGGCCCAGGACGCGGTGGCCAAGGGGCTGCTGCTGGCGGCGGGCCTGCCCGGGGCCCAGGCGCCGTCCAGCGGACCGGACCGGGCGGACCCCAACCCGTGGCCGGACCTGGCCCCGGGGACCCCGGCCTACGCGGCAGCGGAACGCTTCGCCGCACTGCCGGCCTCCACCCGGCACGCCTGGCTGGTGCAGCACCTGGCGGCGCTGCGCGCCGGCCGGATCACCCTGGCGCAGCTCCCGTGACCGGCGAACAGCGGACCGACCCGCGACTGAGCGGCCGGCAGCGGACCGGCGCCTGGCTGCCCACCCTCCGGCTGGTGCGGCTGTACGCCGTGGGCCGCAGGGTCCCGTGGGCGCTGCTGGCGACGGTGGTCTGCGCCATCGGACTGCGGCTCACCCTGCTCGGGCACTGGGACGCCTACGGCGCACTGCAACTGCCGCTGATCTTCGAGGCCGCCGTCGCGGTGAGCATCGCGGCCACCGTGGCCGGCCCGTTCGGCGAACCGGAACGCGTGACCGGCCGCTGGCTGCCGTTCCTGCGACCGGCCGTCACGGTCGCACTGACCGCGGCGGCGGTCGGGCTGCTGGCCGCCGCCGGAACCGGCGGACACCTCACCGGCGGCACGCTGGACGTGCTGCGCAACGTCGCCGGGTTCACCGGCATCGGCCTGCTGTGCGCCGCCGCGATCGACGGCGCGCTGTCCTGGACCGGACCGACGGCCTATCTGGTCGCCGCGGTGTACGCGCTCTACACCCAGTGGCACCCGCCGGCGCTGACCACCCCGTGGCTCTGGCCCGCCCGCCCACCGCACGATCTGGGCGCCGCCCTCTGCGCCGCCCTGGTCTTCGCCTGCGGCCTCGCCGCCATCACCCCCCGCGGAGCCCGCGACCGCCCCGGCAGCCCCGCCGCGACCTGACGACCTGACCACCTGCCCACCAACTCACCCGGCGCCGCCCGGCCGGACCCCGGCCGGGCAGCGCCGGCCGGGGTCCGGGGTCGGGGTCGGGTCGTCAGCAGCTCAGCGGCTGGACCAGCAGGTCGTCCGCTGCGAACGACGAGCCGGCGCTGCCTCCCGGCACCCGCAGCCGGACCTGCGCGGCCGCCCCCGCACCGGTGGTCAGGTGGGCAGTGGCCAGTCGGATGCCGTTGACGTAGACGTCATAGGTACCGGCGGACGGGTGCAGGACCAGGGAGACCGATAGCCAGACCGAGGCCGGGTAGGCGAAGGAGCTGTCGGTCCAGGTGCCGCTGTCGGTGTAGGCGGCGTTGCCGTCGGCGGCCAGGCTGAACTGCGCCACCGGGTTGCCCGAGGCGTCCAGGAGATGGAGTCCCACGGCCGCACCCGTCTGCCCCGCCCACAGCCGCGCGTCCACGCGGACGTCACCGGAGGGCGCCGCGATGGACTGGGCCACCGTCAGATCGCTGCTCTGGCCGGTGAGTCGGAGCGATGACCCGTACTCCCCCGTGGCCGGATCGGTGCCGACCAGGGCTCCGGACGCGGTCCCGGTGACGGTCCAGCCGGTGGGGACCGCGCCGCTGGTGTCCGTGTTGAAGGTGTCGGCGATCGGCGGCGTGCAGACGGCCGCGCCCTGGTAGGCGCCGATGTCGACCGCTCCGGTCGCCGGAACCGCGTTGCCGAAGTAGTCCAGCCCCCCGTCCGAGGCGACCTGCACGCCCGCGGACAGGGCGGCGGACCCGGTGGCGAGTTGGTAGCCGTAGGGGTCGGCGAGCTCGCGGCCGTTGAGCAGCGGCGCGCCGGTCACGGAGTTGGTCGCCCCGGACGGGACCGGCACGTCGTAGAAGAGGTTGTGGTCGATGACCCAGGCCGGGTCGCTGAGCGTCCAGCCGACGGTGCCGGAACTCCCGTGCCGGACAACGGCGTTGTCGGTGAACTTCACGTCCAGGGTCGAACTGGTCGACTCGGTGACGATCTGTTGGCTGATGCCGCCGGCCAGGTAGAGGGTGTTGTGGTAGATCTGACCGTTCTTCAGCGCCCCGTCGCAGACCTGGAACCCGCGCGCGCCGTCGTTGACGGAGATGTTGTCGCGGATGACGAAGTCGCTGGTGGGCGTGTTGTAGGGGCAGAGCAGGAAGAAGCCGCCCTGGTTGTCGTGCGAGACGTTGTACTGGAAGACCACGCCGTCGGTGGAGTGGTCCACGTCGTAGGCCATGCCGTCGGAGGTGCTGTTGCCGCCGGAGGTGTCGTTGTACTGGAAGGTGGCGTCCACGCTGTTGGCGGTCCACATCCCGGCGTTGGGCGAGCCGGAGCGCTCATTGAAGCCGCGCAGGGTGTTGTGCTGGACCAGGGTGTCCTGACCGGTCATCGGCGCGATGCCGTCACCGCCGATGTCCCAGAGGAGGTTCCCGCTGACGACCAGGTCGGTGTAGGGGGTCCAGGCTGCCGTGCACAGGGTGTCCCAGAAGGCGGCGAGTCGGGAGCTCTGGCACCAGTTGGACCAGGTGTAGATCCCCTGGCGGTCCACCGCGTGGATGCGGTTGTCCAGGATCTGCAGCCCGGCGAAGGCGGTGGGGGTACTGCTGCCCTGGGCCTCGACCACGATGCCGCCGGAGGCGTTGGCGTACTTCCCGGTCCCGTTGCCGGTGGTCGTCTTCGCCGGCAGCGCGCCGCGGACGTCGTGGATGTCCAGGTCCTGCAGCACGATCCCGGGCAGGGTGCCGGCGTCCTCCGCGTAGACGTAGACGCCGCGCCGAGCCGTGGTGTTGTCGCCGGGGGCCGACAGCGAGAGGTTGCGCAGGTGCAGGTAGGACTCGTCGGAGAGCAGCACGGCCTGGGTGGCTCCGTCGGCGTCGATGGCCGGCAGCGTGCCGCTGCCGTAGGCGTCGACCAGGATCGGGGCCGCGGCGGTGCCGGAGCCGTGCGGGGTGAAGCTGCCCAGGCAGGTGGTGCCCCGGTCGAACAGGACGGAGTCACCCGGCTGGAGGGCGAGCGCGTTGACGTCGGCCAGGGAGTTGAAGGGGGCGGTCTGACTGCCGCCGCCGTCGCTGGAGGCGGCGCAGTCGACGTAGTAGGCGGTACCGGTACTGGTGCCGGTCGTGGCAGCGGCGGCGGGGGCCGGATTGAGCGGCAGCACGGCGGCGCAGAGGGCGGCGGCGAGCGTGGCGGCGAACGCGAGCAGCGCCCGCCGCTTTCGGATCGAGGGCGACGACTTCGAGGGCGACAACAGGGGTCCTCCTTCATGACGGGTGGCTCCTTCCGGCCCTCAGCGCAGCAGCGCTTCGGGAAGCATGGCGGTCATCCCGCCGTCGACGGCCAGGCAGGCGCCGTTGACGAAGGACGACTCGGGTGAGGCGAGGAAGCCCACGGCACGGGCGATGTCGGCCGGTTCGGCGAACCGACCCAGCGGCGAGGCGCGCAGCATCCGGGCGGCCTGCCCCGGATCGCTCCAGACGTGGCGGTTGCGCTCGACCGGCACGAAGCCGGGGGCGACCGCGTTGCAGCGCACCCCGCGCGGGCCGAACTCGACCGCGGCGGCCCGGGTCAGCGCGAGCAGACCCGCCTTGGCCGCGGCGTAGGCGGAGTACCCGGGCACCGCGCCGAAGGCGTGCGGGGAGGCGATGTGGACGATGGCGCCGGCGTCGGGGCCGTCCCCCGCGCCGGCCCCCTCGACCTGGCGGACGAACGCGGCGTCGAAGCGGCGCGCGGCGGTCAGCACCACCTGCAGCATCCGCTCCCACTCCGGTTCGGGCTGCCCGTCCAGCGGGGCCGGTGCGCCGCCGAACGCGGACTGCACCAGGATCCGGGCGCCGCCGGGCCCGCCCAGCTCGCCCGCCGCCTCGAACGCGGCGTCGAGGACGGCCTGGTCGGTGACGTCGCCGCGCACCGCGACAAATCCGTCCCCGTCGGCCAAGGACGGCTCGGCCAGGTCGACGGAGACCACCGCCGCCCCACGGGCCAGCAGTTCGGTGACCACGGCGGCCCCGATGCCCTGGGCCCCGCCGGTGACCACGGCGGTCCGTCCGATCAGATCACGGGGTCGAGTCGTCATGCTGCTCCGTCCAGGTGCGGCAGCGGATGCGCCTGCCAGTGGTGGTCCAGATCGATGCCGAGGCCCGCGCCCTGAGGGGGCGTCATCCAGGCCCCGTCCGCCGGCTCGGCGGGCGTGACGCTGCGCCCGCGCCAGCTCGCCTCCCCGAAGGCGAACTCGGTCTCGGCGTCCGGGCCGCAGGCGGCGGCCAGGTGCAGGCCGGCCGCGGTGGCGACCGGTCCGCTGGGGTTGTGCAGCGAGACGCGCACGCCGACGGCGCGGGCCTCGTCGGCGAGGCGCAGCGCGGCCGCGTAGCCGCCGCTGTGCTTGACGTCGGGCAGCAGCCAGCCCAGGTGCCCGCTGCGCAGCGCCGCACGGACCTGGGCGGGGCCGGTCGCGAACTCACCGCCCGCGAGCGGTGCGATCCCAGCGGCGTGCACGGCTGCCAACCCCTCGGCGTCGTCCAGGGCGACGGCGTCCTCCAGCCAGCGCAGGTCGAGCGCGGCCAGTGCCGGGGCGGCGGTCAGCACCTCGTCCAGGCCGAGCAGCAGATGCGCGTCGACCATGAGCGCGGTCGAGGGACGCAGGGCCCGCCGGACCGCGCGGGCCCTGGCCAGGCCCTCGCGCAGCCGGAGCGCGGGTGGCAGCCCGTCGAAGGGTGCGCACTTGACCGCCGTGTAGCCGGCCGCCTCGGCCGCCGCGGCGGTCCGGGCGAAGTCGTCCGGGGTGCGGGTCCGCAGGGCCCGGTTGATGTTGGCGTAGCGGTGCACCGGCCGGGCCTCCTCCGCGCCGAGGACCTGCCACAGCGGACGGCCCTGCCGGCGGGCCCGAAGGTCCGTCAGGGCCTGCTCCAGCGCGCCGCCCACGGTGGCGCGGGCGAGGGCGGGGGCGGTGGCGCGGGCGCGGGCGGTGGCGGTGGCGCGGTCGGGGTTGGAAGCGCGCCGGGGGTCGTCGCCGTCCGCATCGGTGGCCGGATCGCCGTCGCTCCGGCCCTCCCCCAGCAGCGCGATCGTCTCCTCGACCGTCGCCCCCTCGCGCAGCAGCGCGTCCACCTCGGCCCAGACCCGTCGGGCGCCAGGGCCGGCGTCCGAGGACTCCCCCAGTCCCGTACAGCCGTCGGAGGCGGTGAGTGTGACGACCCACCAGGTCGTGCGCCAGGAGACGGCCGCCCGGTGCAGCCGGAGCTGAAGCGTCTCGCTCATGCGCCGATCACCAGGTGCTCGGCTCCGCGTTCGAAGCTGAGCGGATCGCTGAAGTAGGCGTCCAGGAACGGCGCCGCGGTGGCCAGCACCAGCGAGTGCGGGCCCAGGCCCGAGTGCACCAGCCGCTGCGGAGCCTGTTCGCCGAGCTGGCTGTGCCGGGCCAGTTCGCGCCGGGCGTCGGGCAGGAACTCCGGGGTCAGCAGCGGGCCTCCGGCCAGCACCACCAGCTCCGGATTGACCAGGTCCAGCAGGGTCGCGGCGGCCCGGCCGACATAGCGGGCCCGGCGGCGCAGCAGGGTGGCGACCGCGTGGTCGCCCTCGCCGGCCCGTCGGACCAGGTCTTCGATCTCCTCGCCCTCGGTCGCGGCACCGGCGGCCCGGGCCAGGCCCAGCACCGCGCTGTCGGTGGCCACCGCCTGCAGGCAGTCGGTGCGCCCGCAGTCGCAGCGCACCCCCCGCGCGCCGGCCACCGGCAGGTGTGTCAGGGTGCCGGCCGCGGAACGCGGACCCCGGTGGATCTGCCGGTCCAGCACCAGGGCGCTGCCGACGACATTGCCGATGAACAGCTCTATCGCGCTGTCGACCCGCGTCGCCGCGCCGTACCAGGACTCGGCCAGCGCCATCGCCCGCACCGTCCCCTCCAGGCGCAGCGGCAGGTCCAGCGCCGCGGTGAGCAGGGTGCCCAGCGGCACGTCGCGCCAGCCCAGCGGCTGGTGCTCCACGACCGTGCCGTGGTCGGTGTCCACCCAGCCGCCGACGCCGACCCCCACGCCGAGCACCCGGCGCCCACCGCCCAGCTCCCCGATCAACTGCTCGACGCCGAGGGCCGCCTGGGCGACCAGCTGCGCCGGCTCGTGCGAGTGGTGCTGGTGCACGGCCTGGCCGAGCACGCTGCCGCGCGGATCGACCAGGCCGACGGTGGTGCGGAGCAGCCCGATGTGCACGCCCACCACGGCGTTGCGCGCCGTCGGCAGGTCCAGCGGGACCCGTGGGCGCCCGCTCTCGGCCGGGCCGAGCACCCCGGGCAGCTCGTCGAGCATCCCGGCCGAGGTCAGACGGGCCGTCAGCCGGGTGACTGTTCCCGCGGACAGGCCGGTGAGCTCGGCGATCCGGGTGCGCGGCTGGGGGCCGTGCGCCAGCACCGTCCGCATGATCGAGGCGACATTGCGACGGCCGACATCGCGGGGTTGGGCTGCCGTGGCAGTCCGGGGCGCCGGTTCTCCGGTGGCGGGCCGCGCTGTCATCGCTCGCTCCTTGCGGTACGGGGGTGGATCACGATCACGATCACCATCAGGATCGGGATCACGATCAGGATCGCGGTTGAGGACGCTCAGGATTCCAGAGCCGTCCCACCGACCTCGCTGACGGGTCGTGAGGTGGAACCCCCGGTCACGACGGCCTGCTCCCGCTGCTCGTCGGCGGTCCGCTCCAGGTCCGCACCGGTGGTGGCGAAGAAGGGGAAGGCCAGCAGGACCGCCGCGCACACCAGGTAGGCCAGCGAGAACAGCGCCACCGAGTGCAGGCTCCAGGCGCTGATCACGGTGGGTCCGAAGCCCGCGGTGACGGCGATCGCGAGCCGTCCCGAGGCCTGGGTGAAGCCGGTTCCCACGCCGCGCAGCGCGGTCGGGAAGAGCTCGGTGGACCAGATCCAGGCCAGCGTGCCCGGACCGATCCAGGTGAAGAAGGTGAAGGCCAGCCAGCTGACGAAGACCACCGTGTGGTTCCCGGTACCGCCCCAGGCCAGCAGTTGGGTGAAGGCGAGCGCGCCCAGGGCGGTGGCGACGCCGAACCAGCGGCGGTCGACCCGGTCGACGACGAGCGACCCGAGGGCCACCGCGCCCAGGCCCACCAGGAATCCGTACAGGGTGAACTGCATGGCCTGGGACTTGTCCAGGCCGGCCGCGGTCAGGAACAGCGGCCCGGCGATGGTGCTGACGCCCCCGCCCAGTCCGTTGGCGGCGAAGAACAGCCCGAAGGCGAGCGCGCGGGTGCGGTACGGGCGAGCGAGCAGCGCACGGTAGCCGCGGGGACCCGTCGCGGGGGCGATGTGAGCGGGCTTCTCCAGGCCTAGCCGGGCGTAGACGGCGTCGGCCTCAGCCTGCCGCCCCTGGGCCTGCAGCCAGCGCGGGGACTCCGGCAGCAACTGGCGGGCGACCAGCACCAGCAGGGCGGGGACGGCGGCGAGGCCGAAGAGCCAGCGCCAGGCGTCCGGGTTCCCCTGCAGCCCGATGGCGACCGCCGCCGAGGTGATCGCGCCGAGCAGCCACATCGCGTTGGGCAGCGAGCCGGCGAAGCGACCGCGGCGCTTGGCCGGGGCGACCTCGGCCAGGAAGGAGGAGCTGGTGGGGATGTCCATCCCCACGCCGATGCCGATGAACAGCCGGGCCACCACCAGCTCCGGCACATTGGTGACAAAGGCCGACGCCAGGGCGAACACCACGAACAGGACCAGGTTGATGACGAAGATGGCGCGCCGTCCGAAACGGTCCGTCAGATCACCGAAGACCAGCGCGCCTATCGCTGCGCCGATGAAGCTCGCCGCGCCCAGCACCCCCTTGTCGGTGGCGGTGAGGGCGAACGCCGGCGTCAGGAAGACCAGAGCAGTGCTCATCACGAGCAGGTCGTAGCCGTCGACGAACTCGCCGAAGGCCACCAGTGGAGGCGCGAGTCTGCGCACGGTGCGGGCGGAGACCCGCGAGGTCGGGACCGGGGAAGTCATGAACGCTCCTGGCAGGGAAGGGCACGGGGTTAATTTCGTACCGAAAGTTAGCCAGGCGCGGCAGCGCGGACAAGACCTCCGGGCCCCTCGGACCCTCCTCCGCAGGAAGATTCACGCGGCGCAACACTCCCGCAAAGCTCCGGGCACGGCACCGCTCACGGCGACTCCTGACCGAAGAGCGCGGCGATCCGGCGCTGCCAGGCCGCCAGCACCCGGGGCGGACGAGCGGACGAGTGGTTCCACCCGCCGCCCCTTGCGCCGTTCCGCGACCGGTCGTTCGCGGCGGTGCTCCGACTCACCGAGCGGCGCTGGAGGGCCTTGCCCTGGTGTCCGGCCGGGTGCTCGACGTGAGCGGGGACCCCCGGAACGCGATGGGTCTCCCCGTGCAGCAGATCCCGCAGCCGACGTTCGCCTGCCATGTCTCATCACTCCTCGGGTGTACGACGTGCGTGGCGACCCACGCCCCTATCACCGATAGAGGGACTCTAGCACTGATAGAGTCAGGCCGGGAGGTGTTCGAGATGGCGCTGGACCGACAACGGATCGTCGACGAGGCCGTGGCACTGCTGGACGCCGAAGGCCTCGACGGCCTGACGACACGTAAGCTCGCCGCACGGCTCGGCGTGCAGTCACCGACCCTCTACTGGCACCTGCCCAACAAGGCGGCGCTGGTGACCGCGCTCGCCGAGGCCATCCTCGATCAGGAGTTCCCCGAGCTGACACCACCGGGCCCGGAAGAACCCTGGCAGGACTGGCTCAGCGAACTTGCCGGACGGCTGCGCCGTGCACTGCTGGCCCACCCGGACGGCGCCCGCGTCCTGTCAGCGGCCCAGCTCTGTCGCAAGATGGCCGCGATCTCCGAACTGGCCATGAGCACGCTGGTGGCCCGAGGCGTGCCGTTGCGTCAGGCCCGGGTGATCGTACTGACGGTGGAACGCTTCACCTTCGGCCACGTCCTCGAGGAGCAGGCCCCCCGCCCGGACGCCGACGCGGACGCCATGAAGGACTTCGACATGGCCGCATTCACCGAGCAGCATCCGACGCTCGTGTCCGGCATCGCCGAATACTTCCAATCCGACCGCACCGTCGACGACCTGTTCCACGACTGCCTCGCCGTGGTGATCGAGGGCGCGGCAGCCAAGGCCGGCACGGTGTCGTGACCGGCCGCTCGCCCCAAACCGATTGTCAGACGAGGTCAGGCCGTGCCACCCTCCCGCTATGGAGCAGGACCAACCCCTCGTTCGCGACGTCTTCCCCGACCTCGTTGCCGAGTTGACCGCTCTCCTGGAAGGGGAAGGAGAAGGTTGGCTGGCCATCTGCGTGCGGGATGTCCGCCTGGTCGGGAAATGCAGATGCACTGACGACTTCTGCCAGAGCATCCGAACAGCGGATCACCCACAAGGACAGCCCTATGGCCCAGGACATCGCTGCGTGCCGCTCATGCCCGAGGAAGGCATGCTGAACCTGGACGTCCTGGACGGCCGGATCATGTTCATCGAAGTACTCGACCGGGCACCCATGCACAACCGCATGTCCTGCACGGCCAGCGACGTGAAAACCGACGCATGAGCGAGGACGGCGAGTTGTTCAGCGACCTACTGGCGCGGTGGGAGGAGAGGTGGCAGGCGATGCCACCCGACGCGCACAAGCTCCGTGTAGAACACGCTGAGCGCTGGGTCCGGTTCCACAGCCTGCCAGACTCAAAGCGCTAGGCACAGGATGAGGCCGAGCACAGAGTCGTACTGGAGCGCCACAACACGGTGCTGGACGAACTGTTCGCAGGGCAGGACGTCTGCGTGATCACCAACGGATGGTCCTGTCCGGGCGATGCCGCAGTACGGTCAGACGACCAGCGTCGACTCCACCCCGGCAGCGAACTGTGGACATCCTCTCTCACCAACGAGCCCGATCCGGAGTACCGGGTCTTCCAGCACTCCTACATCAGCTGCATCCGTTGGCAGACAGCATGCATTGACCCGCTGCTTCGCTCGGTCGCAGACAACGTATCAGCAGGTGTGATCATCACCGACACAAATCTCGGCCAGCTCTACCACCCCTACGACGGCGGCGCAGACGTGATCCTCGCGAACAGCTCCAGCCGGGACGCCATGCGCGAACGCCACAGCGACTGGCTGTCCAAGCACCCACAAGGACTCTGACGCCTTCCGCCGGTCCTCCAAAAGGCGTGTGATGTCGCAGAAGGACTGGACGGCTGATCCGTTCCAGACGGCCCGCAGTTCCGCGATACACCTGGAGATGCGGGACATCTACGGCGTCGCCGGTGAGGCCGAGCGGTTCGCCCTGTGGCAGAAGACCGGTCGGCGGGATCCCGAACGGGACGCTGCAGCCCGAGCGGGATGGATGACGACGGTGAGGCACGGAAGGCCAGCTGATCGATGTCGACCGGCGTCAGAGGTCCTTCAGGACGCGGTCGAGGGCGGCGCGGCCTGCGGGGCCCCAGTTCGGTTTGCCGCCAGGTAGGCCGCGGTCGCCGTTCTGGCCCATGAGCATCAGGAACAGGCTCTTCATGGCGGCCAGTCCGCGCGCCCGTCGGACCGTTGCCTCGTCCGCCTGGGCATAGGTGTCGAAGAACCGTGCGGCACCGCCCGCGGGGAGGAGCAGCCAGGCGGCGGCGAGGTCCCAGGCCGGGTCGCCGGCGAAGACGTCGCCGAAGTCGACGATCCCTGCCAGTGTCCCGTCCGCGACGACGACGTTCGCGGGATGCAGGTCGCCGTGCACCCAGACCCGCGGGCCCGGCCACTCGGGGGCCGCGACCGCGTCGTCCCACACCGCCCGGATGTCGTCGGCCACGACAGGGCCCAGGTCCACGGCCCGTAGGAAGTTCTCGAAGCCCTCCGTGCACGTCCTGGGGTGACCGCCGCGGTCCAGGGCGTCCGGGGCCTCGGCGGGTGCCTCCATGTGCAGCGCCTTGAGGAAAGCCGCCAGGACGTCGGTCGCGTGGTCGCCGCGGGTGATCGAAGCGTGATCCAACGGTGTGCCCTCGACCCAGGTCATGACGGTCCAGATCTTGGGGAAGCGCTCGGACGGCGCACCGTCCCGCACCGGGACCGGGATCGGCAGCGGCAGGCGCGGGGCCAGGGTCGGCAGCCACCGGCGCTCCTTGAGCTGTGGCTCCGGGCTGGCGTCCATCCGCTGCACCCGGACCGCCAACTCCTCGCCGAGGCGCCACATCTGGTTGCCCCAACCGCCCGCCACCTCGCGGATGGGCAGCGCCGCCAGGTCCGGATGCTGTTCCCGCAGCAGCTCGCGTACCAGATCCTCGCCGATCTCAATCCCGGATTCGATCATGCGCAGTCACAGTACCCGAGGCAGGCGGAGGCGACGAGTGGCGGCGCTTGGAAGGTCAGTTGACGGGCTTTCGGGCGACGCCGCAGTAGATGCCGACGCGCTCCGCGCCCTCGTCCGGGGTCTCGGTGGGCCTCCAGAGCGGGACGGTGACCACGCCGGGGTCGACCAGGTCCAGGCCGTCGAAGAAGCGGGTGACCTCGGCGCGGGGGCGGCCCACCAGCGGGGCGGTGGCCTTGTCGTAGACGCTGATGATGCTGTCGCGGACCTCCGGTGACACGAAGTCGGCGGTGCCGTGGGAGAGGATCAGCAGGCTGCCGGGGACCAGCGCGCTCAGCAGTTCGGCGACCACGGCGTGCGGCTTGTCCTCGTCGCGCAGGAAGTGCAGCACCGCGACCAGGACCAGCGCGACCGGGCGGTCGAAGTCCAGGTGGGCGAGGAGCCTGGGGTCGGCCAGGATCGCCGCCGGGTCGCGCAGGTCGGCCTGAAGGACGGTGGTGGGGCCGTTTCCCAGGTCCGCCATCAGCGCGCGGGCGTGCGCCAACACGATGGGGTCGTTGTCGACGTAGGCCACCCGCGCGGAGGGGGTGACCTGTTGCGCGATCTGATGGGTGTTGCCGGCGGTGGGGATCCCGGTGCCGATGTCCAGGAACTGGTCGATGCCCTGCTCCGCGGCGAAGCGCACCGCACGCTGCAGGAAGCTCCGGTTGGCGCGGGCGGTGCTGCGGAACTCGGGGTTGGCGGCGACGGCCCGCTCCGCGGCCTCACGGTCGGCCGGGAAGTTGTCCTTTCCGCCCAAGTAGTAGTCGTACATCCGGCTCGGGTGCGGGATGTCCATCTGCAGATCGGCGGACGGCAACGGACCGGGTTCTCCGGTGCCCTTCATCCAGTCGGTCTCGCGCGCCACGGAGTCTCCAAGCGGTCATCTATACGTCGGGAACCACCCTAGAACGATCGACGGCGAAAGGAACGGGGATTCCTCGGGCTCACAGCCGACGGACCGTCAGACAGTAGTCTTGCCAGGCATGTCGACAGGATCAGGAACCCCACGGCTACGACTACGACGTTGGAGAAGCGGTGTCGATCCGGCCGGGGAGGCCGGCGCACGATGGAACCCGTCCTGGCCCGGCGGGGACGGTCAGGACGACCCACCGCGCAGTCTGACGGATCTTCAGGAATGGCTCGATCTCGCGGGGATTCCCCGTGGGACATGGGGTGTTGGCGTCAGCAAGTCCGTGGACGACCTGTGGAGCGAGGTCGCGTCGGGTGAGACCGTCCTCTCGAAGAGTCCGCCACTCCGTCAGATCGCAGCCGTCAGCGTGATCATCCAGGTCGGCGGCAGGAGGCTCGTCGAGGCCAGGCAGCTGATGGCCAACGGCAGTGTGCGCGAGCGGAACTCACCGCCCGCCGAGAAGATGCTGCCGGGCGAGACCCCCGCCGATGCCGCACGGAGGTGTCTGGCCGAGGAGCTCGGAGTGGACGAATCGAGGGTCACCCTCGACCTGGCGCGCGCCAAAGTGGCCACCAGGAGGACCGAATCGCCGTCCTACCCCGGTCTGACCACCAGCTACCGGCTCTGGACGATCCCGGCCGAGGTGTCCGGCCTCCCAGCAGCCGACTTCACCACGGATGAAGCCTTCGGCGACAAGCACGCGGCGGTGAGCACGCACTACTGGGAATGGCGCCGGGCCACCGGACGCATCTGGCGGCTGTGGCGATAGCAAGAACTTGAAATAGCCCTCAACTTATGCCTAAAGTTGAGGGCAGTTTCAAGTTATCTGCTGCGCCCGTCCCGCCTCCACGGCGGGAGGATGCGCACGCCCAAACCCCTTTACGGAGTTGCGTCATGGCGACACTGCTGCACATCGACTCGTCCGCGTTCGCGGGCCAGGCGTCCACCTCGCGGGCCGTCACCGCGGCCTTCCGGCGCGCCTGGCTGGAGGAGAACCCGGGCGGCGAGGTGATCTACCGGGACCTGGCCGCCGAGCCGGTCCCGCACATCACCGCGGACGCCCACACCGCCGGGTCGCTCGACCCGGCGCAGCACACCGCGGAGCAGGCTCGGGCCTTCGCCGAACGCCTGGCCCTGATAGCGGAGTTGGAGGCGGCCGACGCGGTGGTCATCGGCGCGCCGATGTACAACTTCGCGGTGCCCTCCACTCTCAAGGCCTGGCTGGACCAGGTGATCCTGATGGGCCGCACCGCCGGATCGCCGGAGTCGAAGGTGGCGGGCACTCCGGTGACGGTGGTGACCAGCCGCGGCGGCTCCTACTCCCCCGGCACGCCGCGGGCGCCGCACGAGCACGTGCTGAACTACCTGGAGTCGGCGCTGACCGTGATCCTCGCGATGGAGCCGACCTTCATCGTCGCGGACCTGACGCTGGCCGCCGACATCCCGGACCTGCAGCACCTCGTCCCGCTCGGCGAGCAGTCGCGGGCCGACGCGTTCGAGGCCGCCGAGAAGGCGGCCCGCGCCGCGTAGCGAGGCACGCGAGGGGCGACGGCACCGGCGAGTGCTCAGCCGGCCAGCGGGTGGTTGTCGGGGCGGGCGCGCAGGCCCTCGAAGAGCAGAGCGAGGACGCGGCGGCGGCCGGCGTCGTCCCCGGCACGGACGAGGTCGCCGTTGACCTGGAAGAAGCGGGCGATGTCGTCCATCAGGACGTCCTGGCGCAGGGCCCCCTCCGCGCGGGCACCGGCGGCCAGTTCGGTGGCGAAGGCCAGGGACCGGTCGCAGACCGCCTTCAACGCGGGGGCGTTGGGGTAGAGGCGGGAGAACGCGTCGTTGAACGCCGGGTCGTCGGCCTGTCCCTGGCAGATCGACCCGACGTAGGCCAGCAGCTTCTCCCACGCGCCGCCGGCCGTGCCGTCCGCGGTGGCCATCGCCGCGCGCACCCGCCGGTCGGCGAGTTCGTTGACGACCTGGTCCAGCAGGGCGTCGCGGCTGCCGAAGCGGTTGTAGATCGTGCCGATGCTCACCCCCGCCCGCTTCGCGATCGTCTCCAACGGCGCGTCGAGCCCGTGCTCGGAGAAGGCGTCCGCCGCGGCCTGGCGCAGCTTCTCGACGTTGCGGCGGGCGTCGGCGCGCAGCGGCGGCGACTGGGGTGCCTCGGGCACAGCGCTCACCTCTCCCGGGTCGAGGACGGCTAAGTTGACGATGCCTTCAGCTTATACGCCCGCCGGGCCCCCGCTACGCGCCGAACTACGCCTTGGCCTTGGCGCCGCCGAACTCCTCGCCCGCCTTCAGCGGACGGAAGCGCAGCGCGGACCACACCTCGTCGACGGCGACCTGGCTGACCGGGCGCAGGCCGAAGTCGGCGAGGATGGGCCACAGGCTGTCGCGGTTGACGTCGGTGCGGTTCGCCTTCGGGTAGGCCACCCAGAGGACGGCCCGGGTGGTGAGCGCCCTCTCGTCCTTGACGAACGCCGCGCGCACCGAGGCCGCGTCGTCCGCGAACACCACGGCTGCGTCCGCCTCCCCCGGTGACTCCGTCACCTCGGCGCCCTCGGGCAGTGCGCCCAGGAGGCCGGCGCGGTCGGGGTGCGACACCCACACGGCGTTGCCCGGCTTGATGACGAGCTTCTCTGCGACGGTCTTGGCGGCCATGGTCAGTTCTCCGGTTCGGTTCCCGGGCATCAGGCTAGTCGGTTCGGGGCGAAGTGGACTACGTGAGGGTGTGCGACTACGTGAGGGTGTACAGGGTGCTGTCGGCGGTGAGGAAGGCGTACTCGCCGTAGGCGGCGAGGTAGCAGGTGGCGGATTGGGGGGCGGCGAAGCGCCAGGTGCAGGAGCCGGTGGCGGCGTCCAGGGCGTAGAGGGTGTTCCGGGCGTCGAGGGCGTACAGGGTGTTCGCGCTCGCGGCCATGGTCACCGAGGCTGTGCCGGTGTCCCCGCCGTCGATCTGCACGAACGGCTGCTCGCCCTTGACGGTCCACTGCACGCCGCCGTCACTGGGCCGGATGCCGTAGAGGGCGTTGCCTGCGGCCGCGAACAGGCGGCCGGTGCCGGAGGCCAGCACCCGGCCGGGGCCGCTCTGGCCCAGGGGGACGGTCGCGACCAGGTCCTTGCCGGTGGCGCGGTCCAGGACGTGCAGGCCGTTGGCCACGACGTAGAGCTTCGAGCCCGCCGCCGCGTACATGGTCGTCCGTTCGCCCATCGGGGCCAGGCCCGCCAGGGTGCGCTGCCACTTCTTGGCGCCTGCGGCGTAGGCGCCGATCCGCAGGGCGTCGCGACCGCCCACGGCGATCACCACGGAGTCGGAGTCGCCGGGCAGGATCGCTCCGTAGTCCGGGCTCCACCGGACCGAGCTGGTGCTGTGGGTGCCGGCGTCCACCGCCCAGATCAGGCTGCCCCGCTGGCCCCTGCTGTCGAAACCGGAGACGTAGAGGACGCCGGCCTGCTTGCCCTGCACGCCTGCCAGGGCCTGATCGGAATCGCTCGCGGCCACCTTCCAGCGCAGCGAGCCGTTGTCCGTGTCGATGGCCTGGAGCTCCGGGCTTCCGCTGCCCGTCGAGCCGGTGAGGTAGACGGTGCGGCCGTCGAAGTACGGGACTCCCGAGCCGCCGTCGGCGCTGAGGGCGACGTCGTGCGCCCACAGTCGGGTGCTGTCGGCCGGGGCCAGCGCCCGGTAGCCGTTGCCGGACAGGCCGACCACGACGGTGCCGGAGCCCGCAGCGACGCTGCCGGTCAGGCCGGCGAACGTCGTATGCCACAGCGGCTTCCGCTGCGGAGCATCGGCCAGGGCGACGACGGCGCTCCGGCTCCGGGACGCGGACGGCGTGCCGGAGCCTTTCGCCGAGTCGCTGCTCCCGGACTGCTTGCCGTCGCTCGACAGCGCGTAGGCGACGGCGCCCCCGCCCGCCACGACGGCGCCTCCGAGCAGGCCGAGTACGGCCCGGCGCGGGAGGCCCCGCGGCTGCGGCGCGAGTATCGCGGCGGGCGCGGGCGAAGGGGCCGTCGGCAGCGTTGCCGACTGCTGCGTCGAAGTCTGTCCCGCGGGTGTGGCCGGGGCACCGGCCGACCCGAAGCCCAACCGCGGGTCGACGCCGGACGCCGCCGGGACGGACGCCGCCGGGACGGTCACCGCCGTCGCCGGTGCCTCGAACTGCCTGCTGCCGGTGAGCACCCCCGACTCCGCCACGATGTCGGCCATCACCTCGGCCGGCAGCCAGGCCCCGGCCACATCCGCGGGGTCGGCGGCGAGCAGGGAGACCAACTGGTCCGGGGACGGCCGCCCGGACGGCTCCTTGGCCAGGCAGGCGTGGACGATCTCGCGGAGCGCGTCGGGCAGCCCGGCGAGTTCCGGTTCCTGGCTGACGACCCGGTAGAGCAGGGCCGGGGTGGGACCGGCGCCGAACGGGCCGGTGCCCAGGCCCGCGAAGGCCAGGGTCGCGCCCAGCGCGAAGACGTCGGTGGCGGGGACCACCGTGGCGCCGGTGGCCTGCTCCGGGGAGAGGAAGCCGGGGGAACCGACCACGAGGCCGGCGGAGGTGAGGGCGCTGGTCTCGGTCGAGCGGCTGATGCCGAAGTCGATGACGTGCGGACCGTCGGCGGCGAGCATGACGTTGCTGGGCTTGAGGTCGCGGTGGATCACCCCGGCCCGGTGGATGTCCTGGAGTGCCTCGGCGAGGCCGGTGCCGAGCACCCGGAGCACCTGCTCGGGCAGCGGTCCATGTCTGCGCACGGCCGCGCTGAGCGCCACGCCGGCGACGAACGCCGTTGCCAGCCACGGCAGTTCGGCATCCGGGTCGGCGTCGACGAGCTGGGCGGTGAAGGGGCCGGAGACCGCACGGGCGGCCTGCACCTCGCGGCGGAACCGGGCCCGGAACTCCTCGTCGGCCGTGAACTCCCGGCGCACCACCTTGACCGCGACCGTGCGGCCGCCCGCCGAACGCCCCAGGTAGACGGAGCCCATGCCGCCGTCGCCGAGCCGCCCCAGCAGTCGGTACGGGCCCACCTGCTGCGGGTCTGTGCTGCCGAGCGGTTGCATGAAGGTGGCTCCCCGTGGTGATCGATGCGCACTGCCGATCGCCGTAGATTAGTCCACGGCGGCTCCGGCCGACGTCGGAGCGGACCGGCCGGGCATGACGTTCCACCACCCTTCGGTGGCGCCGGGGGTGCTGGTGAAGTCGTAGCGCACGGTGCCGTGGCCCAGTGCGAGCAGGGTGGTGGAGACCGTTCCGGCGACGCGGCCGCCGACCTCCTGACGGACCACCAGGGCGCGCGGGTCGTCCGGGTCCAGGCCGTCGCCGTCGACCAGCGGGAGCCAGGCGCCCCAGGCCTCCGCCGTCGCGCCGGACCCCGGCGCGGGGCGCGGGGCGGCGGCCAGCAGCGGCACGAAGTGGGCGATCCTCGCCCGGATGGCGCCGGCGTCGGGGCCCGGTCCCGCCGGCAGCGGCGGCTCCAGTCCTGCCAGCCCGAGGTTGGTCACCATGTGCAGCCCCGGTCCCAGCGGGCGGTCGGCGAACGTCGTACCGTCCCAGCTGAGCAGCCGGACCTCGTCCAGGGTGGCGCAGATGAGGTGGAACGGGTCGTAGCGGGCGGTGTCGAGCTCACCGAGGCTGCCGTCGGCCGCGAACCGCAGTGGCAGTTCGCCGCGCGAGAGCCGGTCCTGCTCCGGGGCCGGTCGCCCGAAGCCGTTGAGCACGCAGCCCGCCCGGGGCACGCCGGGGTCCACCGCCAGCCAGGTCCCGCCCGCGAGCAGGTCCTGGCCGCCGACCAGTCGGGGGCGGTCCGGCCAGTGGTGCCCGGGCGGCACCGACTTCCGGTCGTGGAACTCGTCGCGGACGCCCGCCAGCAGGATCGGGAACGGGGCCGCCGGGTCGATGCTGATCACCGCAGTGCACATGACGCCATTTCAGCACTGTGTCGTGCAGCAGAGCTGTTCGGGGTACGACACGGAGCAGACCGGAGCAGGCCGGAGCGGACCGGAGTAGCCCGGGAGCGGACCGTATGGAGCAGACGGGTACACCCGTCGGGGTTGAACGTCAGGTCGGCCCGGGGCTTCGGGCGCCGCCGGCCGTAGCGTCGGGGCGGGAGCGGGACGAGAGGATCGAGGGACGAGTGTCGGACAGTCAGGACGCCCTGCCGGCGGCGTCGGCGGCCTCGGAGGCGCTCACCGAGGAGCGCAGGCTCCGGCGCGATCTGGGCTTCTGGGGCCTGACGGCGATCGGGTTCTCCAACATCATCGGCTCGGGCTGGCTGTTCGCCGCGATGTACGCGGCGCAGACCGCCGGTCCCGCGTCGATCCTGGCCTGGCTGGCGGCCGGGGTGCTGTGCATGCTGGTCGCCCTGGTGATGGTGGAGCTGGGGGTGTCCCGGCCGGAGGGCGGCGGCACGGTGCGCTGGCCGCTGTTCGCCAGCGGACGGCTGGTGGGGACGCTGATCGGCTGGTCCACGCTGCTGTCCGTGGGCGGGACCGCCGCCGAGATCAGCGCGATCATGCAGTACGCCGGGCACTACCTCCCCTGGGTCTACCACGACGGGAGCCTCACCGGCCGGGGGCTGGCCGTGGCGCTGGGGCTGAGCGTGGTGCTCACCGCGCTCAACTGGTTCGGGGTCAGGCTCTTCGCCCGGTTCAACAACCTGGTGTCGGTCTTCAAGGTCGTCGTACCGGTGCTCACCGTGATCGCGCTGTTCGCCTCCGGCTTCCAGTCCGGACGGCTGACCGACGCCGCCCACGGCGGCTTCGCGCCCTACGGCTACCCGGCGGTGCTCAGCGCGCTGGCCGGCGGCGGCATCGTCTACTCGCTCAACGGCTTCCAGGCCCCGCTGGACTTCTCCGGCGAGGCCCGCAACCCCCGCCGCACCATGCCCGGCTCGGTGCTGGGCGGCATCGGGCTGGCCCTGGTGCTGTATCTGGCGCTCCAGTTCGCCTTCCTGTTCACCGTTCCGGAGCGGTTGCTGGGCCACGGCTGGTCGGGGGTCAGCTTCGACTCGCCGTTCGGCCAGCTGGCGCTGATCCTCAACCTGCAGTGGGTGTCCAGCCTGCTCTACGTGGACGCGGTGGTCTCCCCCGGCGGCTCGGCCTACGTCGGGGTGGCCATCGACGCCCGGCACACCTACGCGCTGGCCAAGAACGGCACCCTGCCGCGCTACTTCATGCGGGTCAGCGGGCAGCACGGCATCCCGCACCGGGCGCTGCTGCTCAACCTCGCGGTGATCGTGGTGTTCCTGCTGCCGTTCAGCGGCTGGCAGCAGATCGTCAGCGTGATGGGCGACATGTACCTGCTGATCTACGCCGCGTCAGCGGTGGCGGTCGCCGTCTTCCAGGGCCGCCCGGACGGGCGGCTGCGCGGCTGGGTACCCGGGCTGACCTGGATCGCGCCGCTGAGCTTCGTGGTGGCCAGCGAGTTCGTGTACTGGTCCGGCTGGCACGATCTGCGGTTGGCGCTGCCGCTGGTGCTGGCCGGGCTGTTGGTCTTCCTGCTGCTGCGGCCCCAGCAGGAGGCCGGACGGAACCCCGGACACCGCACCGGGCCCTCGCTCGGCAGTGAACTGCTCAGCGGCTCCTGGCTGGTGGTGTACCTGCTGGCGTTGACGCTGCTGTCCTGGCTGGGCTCGTTCAAGGGCTCCGGCCACATCTCCGCGCCCTATGACTCGATCATCGTCGCGCTGGTGGCGGCGGCGGTGTTCGTCTGGGCGGTGCGGGCCGGACGGCGCCTGCCGCCGCCCTGAGCCCGTCCTGCAACGGCGGGGGCCCGGCGCCACGTCCATGGCGCCGGGCCCCTCCGTCAGTGCGGTCAGTCCGTGCGGTCAGTCAGTACGGTCAGTCCGTGCCGGACTCCATCGCCGCGCGGTTCAGCGCCTCGTCGTCGCCGGACCCCTCGCCACCGGCGGCGATGGCCTCGGCGCCGCCCTGCGGCATGGCGCCGATCAGGCCGGTCGCGGCCGCCTGGGCAGCACCGACGGCGGGGTTGGCGGTGCCGATCAGGCCGAGGCCGGCGTACTGCTCCAGCTTGGCGCGCGAGTCGGCGATGTCCAGGTTGCGCATGGTGAGCTGGCCGATCCGGTCCACCGGGCCGAAGGCCGCGTCCTCGGTGCGCTCCATGGAGAGCTTGTCCGGGTGGTAGCTGAAGGCCGGGCCGGTGGTGTCGAGGATCGAGTAGTCCTCGCCGCGCCGCAGCCGCAGGGTGACCTCGCCGGTGATGGCCGCGCCGACCCAGCGCTGCAGCGACTCACGCACCATCAGCGCCTGCGGGTCCAGCCAGCGGCCCTCGTACATCAGCCGGCCCAGGCGGCGTCCCTCGTTGTGGTACTGGGCGACGGTGTCCTCGTTGTGGATCGCGTTGACCAGCCGCTCGTAGGCCGCGTGCAGCAGGGCCATGCCGGGCGCCTCGTAGATGCCGCGGCTCTTGGCCTCGATGATCCGGTTCTCGATCTGGTCGGACATGCCCAGGCCGTGCCGGCCGCCGATGGCGTTGGCCGCCATCACCAGGTCGACCGGGGAGGCGAAGGTCTCCCCGTTGATGGTCACCGGGCGGCCCTGCTCGAAGCCGATCGCCACGTCCTCGGTGGCGATCTCGACCGAGGGGTCCCAGAACCGGACGCCCATGATCGGCTCGACCGTCTCCACGCCGGTGTCCAGCTGCTCCAGGGTCTTCGCCTCGTGGGTGGCGCCCCAGATGTTGGCGTCGGTGGAGTAGGCCTTCTCGGTGCTGTCGCGGTAGGGCAGGTCGTGGGCCAGCAGCCACTCCGACATCTCCTTGCGGCCGCCGAGCTCGGTCACGAAGTCCGCGTCCAGCCAGGGCTTGTAGATCCGCAGGTGGGGGTTGGCCAGCAGGCCGTAGCGGTAGAACCGCTCGATGTCGTTGCCCTTGAAGGTCGAGCCGTCGCCCCAGATCTGCACGCCGTCCCCGAGCATCGCCCGTACCAGCAGGGTGCCGGTGACGGCGCGGCCGAGCGGGGTGGTGTTGAAGTAGGCGCGCCCGCCCGAGCGGATGTGGAACGCCCCGCAGCTGAGCGCGGCCAGCCCCTCCTCGACCAGCGCCGCGCGGCAGTCCACCACACGGGCGATCTCGGCACCGTAGGCCTTGGCACGGCCGGGCACCGAGGCGATGTCGGGCTCGTCGTACTGGCCGATGTCGGCGGTGTAGCTGCACGGGACGGCACCCTTGTCGCGCATCCAAGCGACCGCGACCGAGGTGTCGAGGCCACCGGAGAAGGCGATGCCGACGCGCTCGCCGACGGGAAGGGAAGTAAGGACCTTAGACATAGGAATATTATGCATAAACGCGCATGGTCATGCAACGACGTTCACCCGGACGGCGTCAGCCCAGCACGTCGAGCGGCAGGTGGGCGGTGACCACCCAGTTCGGGGTGTCCACGATCTCGGAGATCTTGAGGTCGCCGCTGACGCTGGCCAGCAGGTAGGCGTCCTCCGGGGCGAGCCCACTGCGGGCGACCACCAGGTCGACCAGCGCCCTGGTCGCGTCCCGGGAAGCCCGCATCAGGTCCGGTCCGATGCCGGTGGTCGCCAGGGCGCGGCCGGTGCGGTGGGAGCGGGCGTCGGTCTCGACCACCGGCGTGCGCGGCGCCGCGTCGCGGAGCAGGTCGACCCGGATCCGGACCGTGGCGTCCGTCTCGATGCCGGTTCCGGCGACCTCTCCGTCGCCCATCGCGGCATGGGCGTCGCCCAGCGAGAGCAGCGCACCCTCCACGCCGACCGGCAGGATCAGCCGCGAACCGGGGCCGAGGTGGCGGATGTCCATGTTCCCGCCCCAGCGGCGCGGCGGGATCATGCCGTGCGGGCCCGGCTCCGGCGGGGCGACCCCGATGGTGCCCAGCATCGGGGCGAGCGGGATCGTCAGGCCCGGGAGCAGTTCGGCGGAGCCTTCGGTGATCTTGGAGATCCGCAGGTGCGGCGCGGTGAAGTCGTCCGCCAGCAGTCCGAAGCCCGGGATGCAGGCGGTCCAGCCCCAGCTGCCGACGGCGATGTCCAGGATGTCCACCACCAGGGCGTCGCCGGGCCGGGCCGAGGCGACGGCGAAGGGCCCGGTGACCGGGTTGAGCCGGCTGAAGTCGAGCGCTTCGAGGTCCCGGGGCGCCGAGCCGGGGTTGAGCTGCCCGCCGCTGGCCTCGGCGGTGTCCACCACCAGTTCCTCACCTGGCGTCAGTTCGGCCAGCGGGGGCAGGTTCCGGTCCCAGCTGGTGTGGGTGCGGGTGCGCTCGAAGTGCATGGCAGCGGTCCTCCATGGCCGGTTCGACGGACGATTCGGTTGAGTCAGCGGACGTGGGTGAGTACCGCGGTGCCGCCGACGCGGACCAGCGGACCCGACGGCCCGGGCTCCGCGCCGGCGGTGATGCTGGCAGTGATGGTGGCGGGGGCACCGAGGGTATCGCCCATGTCGACGGTGACGGAGTCGGCGCCCTGCCCGGTCGCCAGGTGCGCCATCAAGCAGGCGGTGCTGTTGGCGTTGGCGATGTCCTCGGGCACCCCGATCGAGGGCGCGAACATCCGGGCCGCCGCCCGGCCCTCGGCGGTCGGCACCGAGTGGACGTAGCAGCCCAGCAGGCCGAGGCGGTCGCAGGCCGCCCGCAGCCGGTCGGTGTCGGGGGCCAGCGCGGCCAGCGCGGACCGGGTGCGCAGCGGGACCAGCAGCCGCGGGCGGCCCACCGAGGCGATGGTGCAGGCACCGTCGCCGAGCAGGTCCGGGGTGACGCCCAGGGCGTCCAGGACCGGGGCGGTCTCCTCGGCTGCGGGTCGGCGCAGCTGGACCGGGCCCGGGTCGAAGTCGGCCCGGTACCGGGCCCCGCCCTCCCTGTCCCCGCCCTCCCGGACGGCGCGGCCGTCGAAGGCCCGTCCCGAGGCGCTCAGGGAGACCCGGTACTCCTCGGCCCCGCTGCGCTCGGCGAGCAGGGCGAGGGCCGCGACGGTGCCGTGGCCGCAGGCCGGCAACTCCCCCTCGGCGGTGAAGAAACGCAGCGAGGCGGTGGGACGGCCGCGACCGTCCTCGCCGGTGGTGACGAAGACGGCGTGCGAGGTCCCCAGCGTCACCGGCACCCGCCGGCGCTGCTCCTCGCTGAGCGGGGCGTCGTCCAGGACCGCGGTCGGGCTGCCGCCGCGCCCGTCGCGCAGGCAGGCGTTCACGACGTTGACCGGCGGCAGGTGGTCCCGGTCCATCAGCGGCCGCGCAGGGGTGCGGTGTCGGTCACGCGGGCGAGCCTACCCCTCGGTCACTCCGCTGACTCCTGTCCCTGGGCCGGCGGGTCGCCGGCCACTTGGCGTGAGCGGTTTCCGTCGACGCCGACCGGGACCTCGCCGGCGAGCAGCACCCGGTGCATGATCCGCGGGGCGTCGAGGTGCTCGGTGTCAGCGGGGGCCAGGTGGATGGTGGCGCGGTTGTCCCAGAACGCGACGCTGCCCGGTTCCCAGCGGAAGCGGACGGTGTACTCGGGCCGGGTGGCCTGCTCCAGGAACAGTTCCAGCAGCGGGCGGCTCTCGATCCGGGACACCCCCGCGATCCGCTCGACGTAGTAGCCGTTGACGAAGAGCAGGCGCTCGCCGGTCTGCGGATGCACCCGCACCAGCGGATGGACCGACACCACCGGACGGTCCTGCAGCTTCTGCAGGTAGGGATCCTTGCCCGGGAGCGGCAGGTAGCCCACGCCGTGCCGGTGCTCGGCCCACAGGCCGTCGGCGAACCGGCGCAGCGGTTCGGACATGCCCGTGTAGGCGGCGGCCAGGTTGGACCAGGTGGTGTCGCCGCCGTAGGGCGGTACGTCCTCGGCGCGCAGGATGGTCGCGGCCGGCGGGTCGATCCTGGCGGTGAGGTCGCTGTGCCAGCCGCGCAGCGCGGTGTGCCGGCGCCGGTCCAGCCAGTCGGCGCGCTCCTGGCCGAAGCGCCCGGCCAGTTCCCTGCGGTCCGCGGTGGTCTCGATGTACGGGAAGTCCGCGGGCGAGGCGCTGCCCCGCGACTGCGGGGAGACTAGGGCGCCGAAGCGGCGGGCGAAGGCGATGTGCGCGGCGTGGTCCAGTTTCTGCTCCCGGAAGAACAGCACCTTCCACCGGTGCAGCGCCGATGTGATCCCGGCGACGGTCTCGGCGTCCAGCGGTCCGGCCAGGTCGACGCCGGCGACCTCCGCCCCGATGTGGCCTGCGGCCGGGCGTACGTCCAGTTCCCCTGTGCGGTGCGTGCTCACTCGCCCTCCTCGCGGTCGGTGTCCTGTTCCTTCGACTGATGATCAGTCTGGCAGGGCGTCAGGCCGCGGTCAGGCGTGGCAGGTGGGCAGCCCGCCGTGGTACTCGACCATCTCCCGGAAGGAGCCGAGGATGTCGATCGGAGCGCCCGGTGCGGCGCCCTCCGCCTCCAGCCGGGCGCGGTGCAGGTTGGACACCAGCCGCTCGGAGTCCAACAGATCGGCGAAACCGCCCAGGTCGGCGTCCTTCGCCGCCTGGAGCGGGGTCAGTCCAGCGGCCCTCGCCTCGGTGTCGAGCTGCTGGATCCAGGCGAAGTAGGCCCGGTTGGCGTCGATGAGTCCGGGGCCGCCCACCGCGCCGTGCCCCGGCACGACCACCCGCGGGTGCAGTCCGGCGAGCTGGTCCAGGGCGCGCAGCGAGCCTTCGACCGAGCCCATCAGCGCGTACGGGGTCACCCCGGACATCACCACGTCCCCGGTGAACAGCACGCCCCGGTCCGGGATCCAGACCACGGTGTCGTTGGTGGTGTGCGCCGGGCCCACGTGGATCAGCTCGACCCGGAGCCCGCCCAGGTGCAGCGTGAGCGTGTCGCGGAAGGTGAGGGCCGGCAGTCGGACCGACACCGCGCCCCAGTCGACGCCGGGCCACAGGCCCTGCAGTCCGAGCCCCGCCTCGGCGCTCTCCTGCCGGGTCCGCTCGTGGGCGACGACGGTGGTGCCGGGTCCGAACAGCGAGTTGCCGAAGGTGTGGTCGCTGTGGTGATGGGTGTTCACCAGCACCTCGGGCTCCTCCGGCGCGACGGTGGCGAGCGCCTGGCGCAGCAGCAGGGCGCGCCGTTCGGTGGCCGCGGTGTCGACCAGTGCGGCGCGGCCCTCGTCCACCAGGACGCCGGCGTTGTTGAGGCACCAGCCGCCGTCCGGCTGGATGTGGGCGAAGACGCCCTCGGCGACCTCCTCCAGCCTGGGGCGGGCCGGTTCGGGGCGGTCCGCCTCGGCTCGGGTCGGTCCGGTCGGACGGATGGTCACCATGGTGGTCGGCCTCCCTAGCGGGGCTGGGTCCGGAGCCGGGTCCGGGTCCGGGACGGGATCCAGCGTGCCGGGGGCCGGTTCAGGCGGGCTGGAGGGCCGGTCCACCGCTGCTCTGCAGGCCGGTTGGACCCAGTCTCCAGCTCGCTCTGGAACGGTCGGAGGCATTCGCGGCCCGCGCCCGGCGGCTCGCGGCCCCGTACGGAGGACGCCCATGTCACCGACCCTGCACGCGGCCGGAGCGCCGGCCACCGCCGAGACCTACGCCGAGCTGCAGGCCCTGTACGCCCGCCAGGCCTGGCAGTTGGACGGCGCCGAGGCGGACGCCTTCGTGGCGACGTTCACCGAGGACGCGGCGTTCGCCCATGTCTCCAGCGGTGAGGTGCTGGAGGGCCGGGCCGCCATCGCCGCCGCGCTGGGCCGCACTGCGACGGCCCGTCGGGGCGCGGTGTACCGGCACTGGTTCAGCCAGTTGCGGGTGGAGACCACGGTCGATCCGGACACCGTCCGCGCCTGGTACTACGCCATCGTCAGCGTCACCGACGCCACCGGCGCGGTGACCTGGGATCCGAGCTGCGTGGTCGAGGACGTGCTGGTGCGACGCGACGGCGAGTGGCTGACCAGCCACCGGATCGTCCGCAGGGACGACCTGCTGCTGCGCTGAGGCCGGCCCCGGGCCTGAAAGCCCGTCAGTGCCGGCGCCCGCCCGGTACCGCGGCCAGCAGTTCGCGGGTGTACTCATGGACCGGCTCGGCGAAGACCCGCTCGGTCGGGCCGGTCTCCACCAGCCGTCCGTCCCTCAACACCGCCACCCGGTCGCAGAGTTGGCGGGCGACGGCCAGATCGTGGGTGATGAAGAGGTAGCCCAGGCCGAGCTCCTTGCGCAGTTCGGCCAGCAGTTCCAGGATCTGCGCCTGCACCGAGACGTCCAGCGCGGACACCGGCTCGTCGCAGACCAACAGGTCGGGGCGGAGCGCCAGCGCCCTGGCGATGGCCACCCGTTGGCGCTGGCCGCCGGAGAGCTCGGCCGGGCGCCGTTCCAGGAACCGTGCGGGCAGTGCCACCAGGTCCAGCAGCCGGGCGGCCTCGGCACGGCGCTCGGCGCGGTCGCCGATCCGGAAGGCGCGCAGCGGCTCCTCGACGATCCTGCGGACGGTGAAGCGGGGGTCCAGCGAGGCGAACGGGTTCTGGTAGACCAGTTGCATCCGGCGTCTACTGTCCCGCAGTTGCCGGGAAGTCAGCGAGGCCAGGTCGACGCCATCGAGGCGGACCGTGCCCGCGGTGGGGCGGTCCAGCCGGAGTACCAGGCGGGCCGTGGTGGACTTGCCCGAGCCGGATTCGCCGACCAGCGCGAGCGCCTCGCCGCGGGCGAGGGTGAAGTCCAGGCCGTCGACCGCACGCAGGGTCCGGCCCCGGCCCGATCCCCTGGGCAGGTCGAAGTCCCGGGTCAGGCCCGAGACTTCGAGCAGCGGCGGGGCCGCGCCGTCGGTTCGGTCCGCTGTGGTGGCGGCGGCCTTGGCGGCGTCCGCCGGAGCCGTGCCGATGCCGGTACCGGCACTCGGGCTCCAGCGCGGGGCTGCGGCCATCAGTCGGCGGGTGTACGGGTGCACCGGCCGGTCCAGGACCTGTGCGGTGACGCCGGTCTCGACCACCTGCCCCTCGGACATCACCACCACCCGGTCGGCCCGGTCCGCCGCCACCCCCAGGTCGTGGGTGATCAGCAGCAGGGCGATGCCCCGGTCCCGGGTCAGCGCCTCCAGGTGGTCCAGTACCCGGCGCTGCACGGTGACGTCCAGGCCGCTGGTCGGCTCGTCCGCGACCACCAGGTCGGGTCCGGCGACCAGGGCCATGGCGATCAGCACCCGCTGCCGCATCCCGCCGGAGAGCTGGTGCGGGTACTGCAGGGCGCGGGCGGCCGGTTCGGGCACCCCCGCGCTGGCCAGCGCCTCGACGGCCTCGGCGTGCGCCTCCCGGCCCCGGGCGATCCGGTGGATCCTGAGCACCTCGGCGATCTGGTCGCCGACCCGCTGCACCGGGTTGAGCGCGACCCCGGGGTCCTGCGGGACGAAGCCGATGGCGCGTCCGCGCAGCGGCCGCAGCGCGCCGTCGCCGAGCGCGGCCAGGTCCTGGCCGCGGAACAGCACCCGTCCGCCGGCGATCCGTGCGGTGTGCGGGAGCAGCCGGGTGACCGCCAGGGCCGTGGTGCTCTTGCCCGAGCCGGACTCCCCCACCACGGCGACCGTCTCGCCCCGGGCCACGGTGAGGTCGACCCCGTCCACGGCGGTGACCGCGCCGCCGGTGCCGGTGTAGTCCACCCGCAGCCCGCGGACCTCCAACAGCGTTCCCCGGTCCGGTTCCTGCGCCATCCCCGCCCCCGCTCGATCGCTCGCTCGCTCGCTGTGGCGCCGGTGCTCCGGCCGGGACGACGGTAACAGCGGTGGAGCAGCCGCCGGGAGCCCCGGACGGTGCGCCACCAGCGGTTCTGGACCGTGCCTCCAGCCCCGACTGCGAGTCTGCCTGCTGCGGAGGTGCGTCCTCGCGGGCGCCCGCGTCCCTGGTCAGACAGCGGAAGGACAGCCCGAGGTGACTGCACATCAGACAAGGAACGCCCTGGTGACCGGTGCCACCAGCGGCATCGGCCTGGCGATCGTCAGGCAGCTGGCGGAGGAGGGCCACCGGGTCTTCCTGAGCGCTAGGACCGAGGCGGACGTGGAGCGCACCGTCAAGGAGCTCCGCGGCCTGGGGTCGGAGGGTCCGGGGCTGGAGGTGGACGGGACCGCCGCCGACGTCCGTTCCGCCGAGGACGTGACCCGGCTGGTGGCGGCCGCGACCGAGCGGTTCGGTCCGATCGACGTCCTGGTCAACAACGCGGGCCGGAGCGGGGGCGGCCCGACCGCGACGCTCAGCGACGAGGTGTGGTTCGACGTCGTGGACACCAATCTGCACAGCGTCTTCCGGGTCACCCGGGAGGTGCTGTCCGCCGGCGGCCTGGCCGGGCGTCCGTGGGGACGGATCGTCAACATCGCCTCCACGGCCGGGAAGCAGGGCGTGGTGCTGGCCGCCCCCTACTCGGCGTCCAAGCACGGGGTGGTCGGCTTCACCAAGGCCCTGGGGCTGGAGCTGGCTCGCAGCGGGGTGACCGTGAACGCGGTGTGCCCCGGCTTCGTGGAGACCCCGATGGCGGGACGGGTCCGCCAAGGCTACGCGGAGCTGTGGGGGACGACAGAGGAGTCGGTGCTGGAGACCTTCGAGGCCAAGATCCCGCTGGGCCGCTACACCACCTCGGAGGAGGTCGCCGGGCTGGTCGGCTACCTGGTCACCGACGCCGCGGCGGCCATCACCGCCCAGGCGATCAACGTCTGCGGGGGGTTGGGCAACTTCTGAGCGCCGGAGCACCGATGCGAACGCCCCGGCCGCAACGGCCGGGGCGTTCGCATCACCGCGTTCGGGTGTGTGCTGCGGGCGGTCAGCCCGCCAGGTGGATCCGGTGCAGCGCGCCGATGCTGGCCATCCTCCGCTCGGCCAGCAGGTCCGCGGCAGCTCCCGGGGTGATGCACTGTTCGGCGGCGGTCCGGTAGACCACCCGGGCGGTGTCGCGGATGCCCAGCGCCCGGGCCCGGGCCCTGGCGCTGTCGTAGCCGGCGAGCTCGTCCGCGACCTGGATCACGCCGCCGGCGTTGACCAGGTAGTCGGGCGCGTAGAGGATGCCCCGGTCGGCGAGGATCCGCTCCACCCCCGGCTCGGCCAACTGGTTGTTGGCGCCGCCGCAGACGATCTCGGCGGACAGGGTGGCGGCCAGTTCCGCGGTGAGCGTGCCGCCCAGCGCGCACGGCGCGTAGACGTCCAGGTCCGCGCCGAGGAAGGCCTCGCGGTCCGGTGCCAGCTCCACCCCGCCGCCGCGGACCAGGCCGCGGGCCCGGGCGGCGGCGCGGGGGTCCACGTCGTGGACCACCACGGTCGCGCCGTGCTCCACCAGGTGCCTGACCAGCCGTCGGCCCACCTTGCCCGCGCCCTCGACGCCGATCCGACGCCCGGTCAGGTCGTCGCTGCCCCACGCCAACTCCGCCGACGCCAGGATCCCCTGCAGCACGCCCAGCGCGGTCAGCACGCCGGAGTCCCCGGCGCCGCCGTGCTCGGCCGAGCGGCCAGTGACGTGCCGGGTCTCCCGGGCCACGACGTCCATGTCCGCGCTGGTGGTGCCCACGTCGCAGGCGGTGATGTAGCGGCCGGACAGCGACTCGACGAAGCGGCCGAAGGCGCGCAGCAGCGCCTCCGAGGCGTCCTTGGCGGGGTCGCCGAGGATCACCGCCTTTCCGCCGCCCAGGTCCAGTCCGGCCAGTGCGTTCTTGTAGGACATCCCCCGGGACAGCCGCAGCACGTCCTGCAGCGCGCTCTCCTCGTCGGGGTAGTCGCGGAACCGGGTGCCGCCCAGGGCCGGGCCCAGGGCGGTGGAGTGGATCGCGATGATCGCCCGCAGCCCGCTGGCCCGGTCCTGGCAGAAGACCACCTGCTCGTGCTCGGAGCCCCGGTGCAGCAGTTCCGCTCCCGGCCTGCGGGCCGGCTCGGACCCGGTGCTCATCGCTGCCCGCGTTCGGAGAAGGCGGGGGCGACCCGCTCGGCGAACAGCCGCAGCGTCCGCTCGGACACCTCGGCGGGCAGGTTTCCGGAGTGGACGGTGAAGCTGAGGGTGACGTCGTCGCCGTACCAGTCGACGATCTCCTCCAGTTGGGCGGTGACCTCCTGCGGGTCGCCGGCCAGGATCTGGTTCTCCTTCAGCCGGCGGTCGAAGTGCAGCAGCTTCCCGGCCTCCTCCAGCCGCTCGTAGCCGGGGTAGTCGGCGCTGCGGGCCTTGCCCCAGGCCCGGGTGGCCTCGGCGATGCGCTCGCTGTAGGTCTCCTCGTCGTAGCGGCCGAGCCGGCGGGCCTCCTCGCCGTCCTCGTGCAGGAACAGCGCGAAGCTGATCTGGATCTGCTCCTGTCCGGACTGCCGGCCGCCGTCGACCCAGCCCTTGCGGTAGGCGGCGAGGATGTCCTGGAAGCCCTGGCGGCCGGAGATGGCCGGCACGCCCTGCAGTCCGCGTCCGGCGCGTCCGGCGGCCTCGGCGGAGGCGGGGCTGGTCGCGGCGGCGACGAAGACCGGCGGGTGCGGCTGCTGGAACGGGCGGGGCAGCAGGGTGACCGGGCCGAAGCGGTGGAAGGTCCCGTCCCACTGCACGTCCTGCTGGGACCAGAGCAGTTCGACGGCGCGCACGCCCTCCTCGAAGCGGGCCCGGCTCTCGTCCAGCGGGACCTCGAAGGCGGCGAACTCGTCCGGCAGGAAGGCGCGTCCGAAGCCGACGTCGAGCCGGCCGCGGCTGAGGTTGTCCAGTACCGCGAGCCGGGCGGCCAGTTGCACCGGGTGGTTGAAGGCGGGGATGACGGCTCCGGTGGCGACCCGGATCCGGGTGGTGCTGCGGGCGATCGCGGTCAGCAGCGGCACCGGGTCGGGGCTGTAGCCGCCGTAGGCGAAGAAGTAGTGCTCGACGGTCTTGACGTGGTGGTAGCCCAGTTCGTCGGCGAGCACCGCCAGCGCGACGGCCTCGTCGTAGTAGTCGGCGGCGGACTTGTGCTCCGGACCGACGGTCGGGAAGAAGGTGATGCCGAATCGCATGGTCGCCCCTAGCTGGGTGTCGGTTTCGGTGTCGGTGCTGTGCCGGTTTCGGTGTCGGTGTCGGTGTCGGTGCCGGACGGCCCGGTCGGCGCGCGGTTCACGCGCGGACCACCAGGGCCGAGTTGAAGCCCCCGTAGCCGCGGGCCAGCACCAGCGCGGTGCGCAGCCGGGCCTCGCGGGGGGTGTCCAGGACCAGGTCGATGGGCAGGTCGTCGGCGGGAGTGACGTGCAGGGTCGGCGGGACGACCTGGTCGCGCAGGGACAGCAGGGCCGCGGCGACGTCCACCGGGGGTCCGCCGGCCAGCAGCCGTCCGGTCATGGTCTTGGGGGCGGTGACCGGGACCGCGCGGGGGCCGAAGACCTCGGCGAGGGCCTGCGCCTCGGTACGGTCCAGCGCCGGGACGCCGGCCGCGTCCGCGAACACCACGTCGATCTCGTCAGGCCGCAGGCCCGCGTCGGCCAGGGCGTGCTCGATCGCGCGGCGCAGGGCCGGCGGCCGGTCGGAGCCGGGGCGCGGGTCGAAGGTGGCGGCGTAGCCGGCGATCTCGCCGTAGCGGTGCCCGGCGCCGCGGCCGGCGGCCGAGTCGGCGTCCTCGACGATCAGCAGCGCACCGCCCTCGCCGGGGACGTAGCCCCCGGCCTGCGGGTCGAAGGGCAGGTAGGCTCGGTCGGCGCGGTCGGCCCGGCTGAGCCTGCCGTTGGCGATCTGGGAGACCACCGCGTAGGGGTTCAGCGGGGCCTCCAGGCCGCCGGCGACCACCGCCCTGAGCCCCTTGCGGAGCAGCCTGCGGGCCTGGCCGAGGGCGTCCAGTCCGGCTGCCTGCTCGGCGACCAGGGCGCCGCCGGAGCCGCGGAGGTCGTTCTTGATGGAGATCTGACCGGTGTTCACCGCGTAGAACCAGGCGAAGCACTGGTAGGCGCTGACGTGCTGCGGACCGAGCGTCCACAGCTTCTCGACCTCGTGCTGGGTGAACTCGAAGCCGCCCGAGGCGTTGGCGGTGACCACGCCGATGTCGTACTGGTCGAAGGCCGCCGGGTCGACCCCGGCGTCGGCCAGGGCCCAGTCGGCGGCGGCCACGGCGAACCGGGTGACCGGGTCGGTCTGCGGGATCAGCCGTCCCGGCAGGTGCTCGGCCGCTTCGAAGCCGCGGACCTGCCCGGCGAAGCGGGTGGGGTAGGAGGAGGCGTCGTAGCGGTCGATCGGGGCGATGCCGCTGCGCCCGGCCAGGGTCGCGGACCAGTAGGCCTCGGTGCCGAGCCCGTTGGGGGCGACCACGGCCAGGCCGGTGACCACGGCGCCGCTCATGCCGCCCTCCCCAGCAGGGGCCGGCGCAGCACCATGGCGCTCTGGAAGCCGCCGAAGCCGCTGCCGACGGTCAGGGCGACGTCCACCCGGTGCTCACGGGCCGTCAGCGGGACGTAGTCCAGGTCGAGTTCGGGGTCGGGATGGTGCAGGTTGGCGGTGGGCGGCACCACTCCGTGTTCGATGGCCAGGGCGCAGGCGGCGATCTCGATGGCGCCGATGGCGCCCAGCGAGTGGCCGATCATGGATTTGATGGAGCTGACCGGGGTGCGGTAGGCGTGCTGCCCCAGGGCCTGCTTGAAGGCGGCGGTCTCGTGCCGGTCGTTCTGCTTGGTGCCGGAGCCGTGGGCGTTGACGTAGTCCACCGCCTCGGGCGGGGTGCGCCCCTCGTTCAGGGCGGCGGTGATGGCGTGCGCCATCTCGCGTCCGTCGGGGCGCAGTCCGGTCATGTGGTAGGCGTTGCAGCGGCCGGCGTGGCCGGTGATCTCGGCGTAGATGTGCGCCCCCCGGCGCAGCGCGTGGCCCAGCTCCTCCAGGACCAGGACCGCGGCGCCCTCGGCGACCACGAAGCCGTTGCGGGTGCGGTCGAAGGGCCGGGAGGCGTGCTCGGGGTCGTCGTTGCGGGGGCTGGTGGCCTTGATGGCGTCGAAGCAGGCGACCGCGAGCGGGGAGATCGGGGCGTCGGTGCCGCCGGTGACCACCACGTCTGCGGCGCCGTCCAGGATCAGGTCGCGGGCGTGCCCGACCGCGTCCAGGCCCGAGGTGCAGCCGGAGGAGACGACCACGGCCGGGCCCTCGGCGCCCACGCTCCAGGCGACTTCGGTGGCGATGGCACTGGGCACCAGGTGCCCGTACAGGTGCGGGGTGGCGTGGTCGCTGTCCAGCACCCACTTCCGGCCGGTGTCGCTGAGCACCAGGTACTCGTCCTCCAGCGCCATGGTGGCGCCGACGGCGCTGCCGATGCTGACGCCGAGCCGGTCCGGGTCGATGGCGGCGGTGTCCAGGCCGCTGTCGGCGACCGCCTCCCTGGCCGCGACCACGGCCAGTTGGGAGGAGCGGTCGGTGCGCCGGATCTCACGGGCCGTCAGGCCGTGCAGCGCCGGGTCGAAGTCGCACTCCCCCGCGCTCTGCGAGCGGAACGGGGAGGGGTCGAAGAAGGTGATCCTGCGGGTGGCGGTCCGCCCCGAGGTCAGCAGGTCCCAGAAGTTCTTGACACCGGATGCTCCGGGCACCACGGTGCCGATGCCGGTGATGACTACACGACCGTCCACACGATGTCCTATGTCCTAGCTGTTCGTCGGTCCGGCGCAGCGCCGGCGGTCACTGTCCCCCCACCCTGGCAACCGGCGGTCCACGGCCGGTCCAGCCGACGTGGAGGGCGGGTCGGTTCACGGGCGGTCGGCTCACTGTCGGTCGGCTCACTGGCCCGGCAACCGGACCGAGAGCGGGTGGCGGAAGAAGTCGGTGGGGTCCCAGCGCGCCTTGACCTGCTGCAGCCGGGGGTAGTTGACCCCGTGGTAGAGCACCGACCACGGGATTCCGGAGGTGTTGGACGCCGCTCCGTCCAGCGCGGTGTCGGGGTAGTTGATGTAGCAGCCGTCGGTGCGCCCGTCCGGCACCGGCACCCCGCCGGTGCCGGCGTACACCTCGCGGTACAGGCCGGTGGCCCAGGCGGTGTTGGCGTCGTCGTCGGCCGGGTCGGTCCACAGGCTCTGGTAGAGGACCTTGAGGACGGCCGCGCGCTGGGCGACGGCGGTGTCCTGCGGGGCCACGGCGCCGATCCGGCCGCCGACCAGGTTGATGACCACCATCGCGTTGGGGTTGCTGATCTGATCACTGGTCAGGTACCGGTACACCACCGCCGCCTGCTCCTCGGTGAAGCCCTTGAGCAGGTAGGCGGAGTGGTTGTCGCTGCGCACCGCCGGGTTGTCGCCGATGGCGGAGGCCGTGCCCAGGTAGCGGGTGGCGCGCAGCCAGGGCAGCCGCAGCGGTGCGGGCAGCGCGGCCGGGTCCACGCCCACGCCGTCCAGGATCGCCGTCAGGTAGGAGTCCAGCAGCTGCACGGCGTCGGGCAGTCCGGCGTCGATCTGGGTGACCACGGTGACGCTGCCGCTGGAGCGGTGGGTCAGCGAGAAGGAGCCGCTGAGCGCGGTGTACCGGGAGTCGGGGGCGCTGTTGGCCTCGAACCAGGCACCGGTGTTGCGCAGCAGCGCGGCGAAGCGGTCCTCGGTGAGCGTGGTCCAGGGGATCCGCACCGCGCTGATCAGCACCGCCTCGGGCGGCGTGACCAGTTGCCGGCCCGGGTCGGTGCCGGTCGCGTCGGGGCTGCGGAACCAGTAGCGGGTGATCACGCCGAAGTTGCCGCCGCCGCCCCCGGAGTAGCCCCACCACAGGTCGCGGTTGGGGTCGTCCGCTTCGCGGGTGGCGGTGACCACCCGGACCTCGCCCTGGGCGTCGACGACGACCACCTCGATGCCGTACAGGTGGTCCACGGTCAGGCCGTGGCTGCGCGAGAGCAGCCCGAAGCCGCCGCCGGAGACATGGCCGCCGATGCCGACCGAGTAGCACAGGCCGCCGGGGATGGTCACGCCCCAGCCCTTGTAGAGGGCGTCGTAGACGTTGAGCAGGGTGGCCCCGGCCTCCACCTCGAAGGCCCGGAGGGTCGGATCGTAGGAGACCGCGGTCATCGTGGACAGGTCGACCACCGACTCGACCTCGGCGTTGAAGACCAGGTCGGCCAGGCAGTGGCCGCCGCTGCGGATCGAGAGCCGGCGTCCGGCCCGGACCGTCTCGCGCACCGCGGTGACCACGTCGGCGGTGGAGCCGGGTACGTAGACCTGCCCGGGGGTGCCGACCCAGCGCTGGTTGACCCCGGTGACCAGTTCCTCGTAGCGGGGGTCGTCGGGGGTGACGGTGGCCAGCCGGCGCGGTTCGCCCTGCGGCCGGACCGCCGGGGCGGCGGCTTCGGCGCGGCCGGCCGGGGTGAGGACGGCCGGGGCGACGACGGCCGCGGTGGCGGTGAGGGCGGCGGCGCCCAGCACCCGCCGTCTGCTCGGATCGACGGACATGGACTCTCCCAGGGGTCGGTACACAGCGGGAAGGCGGTCAGCGGAACTCGATGACGGCGAAGGACCAGGTGAAGCCGGCCCCGACGCCTGCCAGCAGGGCGAGCCGGCCCGGTCGGGCCCTGCCCGACTCCAGCAGGTGGGCCAGGCCCGCGTACTGGTCGCCGGCTCCCAGATGGCCCACGGTGCGGGCCCAGGGCCAGGTGGTGGCCTGCGGGCCGACGCCCCAGCGGCGCAGGTAGGCGCCGGTGAGCCGGCGCAGCCCGAAGTGCGGCAGCACGAACCAGTCGATGTCGGCCAGCGCGCAGTCCGCGTCGGCCAGGGCGCGCTTGAGCGCCTCGTCCTGGCCCGCCGAGATCCGGTCCACGCTGTGCGACAGGCCGTTGGCGGCCAGGAAGTCGCGCTTGTGGGCCTCCAGGTCGACCCGGGGCCGGTGGCTGAACGGGGCCGCGCCGAAGGGGTCGTCGCCCCGGTGCATGCCCTCCAGGTCGGCGTCGGAGACAGTGGCCAGGCTCCGCACCGCCGCGACCCCGGTGTGCCGGGAGAGCACCAGGGCGGTGCCGCCGTCCGCGTAGACCGTGCCGGGGTCGCTGTTCCAGCGGTCGAAGCCCGGGGCGCCGAACCAGTCCCCGGTGGTCAGCAGGGCGGCGGTGCCGCCGGTGCCGGCCAGGTAGCCGGCGGCAAGTTCGATCGAGGCCATGCCGCCGTTGGACATCTGCCGCACCTCGACGGCCGGGCAGCGGTTGCCCAGCGCGACCCGCTGCACGTAGGAGGCCGGGGCCCAGAGGTCCTGGCCCTGGTAGTAGACGTCGGCGTGCAGCAGCAGGTCGATCTCGCCGGGGTCGTGGCCGGAGGCCCGCAGCGCGGCCCGGGCGGCCCGCGCCGCCATCTCGGCCGGCGGCTCCCCCTCGGCGACGGAGACCTCGACCAGGTCGGTGCTGCGGGCCAGCCGGGCGTCGCACAGCCCTTGGGCCACCGCGTCGGCGACGCGGACCCGTCCGGGCAGTCGGCTGGCCGCCGCGGCGATGTAGAGGCTGTCGTATCTCATGGCCGTCCTCCCGGCTGGGCACCGAACCCGGCCATCGTGGGACGGCCCGCTGGACGCGACGTCCAGAGCGAGTCCAGCGGGGGCTGCCAGGGTCGGCGGACGGACGGGGCGCCGACCCGGACGCTCCGTCACACCGCGGAGGAGGCGGCCATGAGCACACGTCAGGACCAGCACACCGAGCGGCCCGAGCGGCCCGAGGACACCGAGCGGCCCGGACGGCCCAGGGGGGTCGCCCTGCTCTTCCCCGGCCAGGGGGCCCAGCAGCCGCGGATGGCGGTGGGCCTCTACCGCGCCGACCCCTCGTTCGCCGCCCGGGTGGACCGGGTGCTGGCGCTGTGGGGCGCCGAGGGCCGGGCGATCCGCCGCGACTGGCTCTCGGACGCGCCCCGGATCCCGCTGGACGACCTGCGGCGCGCCCAGCCGCTGCTGTTCGCGGTCGACTGGGCGCTCGGCCGCACCGTCCTGGACTGGGGCGTGCGCCCGGACGCACTGCTCGGGCACAGCGTCGGCGAGGTGGCCGCCGCGGTGCTGGCCGGCGTGCTGACCCTGGAGGACGCGGCCGCGCTGATGGCCGACCGGGTCCGGCACCTGGCGGCGGCGCCCCCCGGCGGGATGCTGGCGGTGGCCGCCCCGGTGGCCGAACTGGAGCCGCTGCTGGGGCCGGACGTGGTGGTCGGCGCGGTCAACGGCCCGCGCCAGGTGGTGCTGGCCGGGGCGGAGGCGCCGCTGGCGGCCACCGAGGCGGAGCTGCGCCGGCGCGGCCTGTCCTGCCGGCGCGCCCGCACCGTCAGCGCCTTCCACAGTCCGGTGGTGGCCCGCGCCGCCGCGCTCAGCCTGTCGGCGCTGCAGACCACCCTGCTGCGGCCGCCCCACCTGCCGCTCCACTCCGGCTACACCGCGGGCCTGCTGACGGATGATCAGGCCGTGGATCCGACGTTCTGGGCCGGTCAGCCGGCCGCGCCGGTGCTGTTCGGCCCGGCCCTGGACCGGCTGCTGACGGCGGGTCCGCTACTACTGGTGGAGGCGGGACCGGCACAGGGGCTGACCATGCTGGCCAAGCGCCACCCGGCGGTGGCCTCCGGCCGGTCCGCGGCGGTGGCGATGCTGCCGGCCCGTCCCGCGGACGGGGACGCGGAGCCGGACGCGGTGCGGGCGGTGTGGCGCGCACTGGCCGAGCAGGGACGGCTTCAGGGCCTTTCCAGCACGATTCCAGCGGCGGCTGCGAGCGTCGGAGGCTCCACCGGCACCCGCGGCGCCCCCTGACGCCGCGCACCACCAAATCCGAGGACACCGCCATGAGCGCACTGACCATCGACGACCTCAAGGAGATCCTGCGGGCCGCGGCCGGCGAGGACGAGTCGGTCGGCCTGGACGGGGACATCGCGGAGACCCCCTTCACCGACCTCGGCTACGACTCGCTGGCCCTGCTGGAGACCGCGGCGGTGATCAGCCGCCGCTACGGGGTCACCCTGACCGACGACCTGTTCGACGACATCGCGACCCCGCAGGCACTGCTGGACGAGGTGAACTCGGTTCTGTCCGCCGCCGCCTGACCCCCGATCGACAGTTGGTTGAGCAAAACCAACTGCGCTAGCATCCAGCCATGACGACAGACGACGGGTCCATCACCGCAGCGGCGGTGGCCCTCAACACCGTGGGCTGCTGGCTGCTCTCCCCGGCGACCAAGCGCCGCATCGCCGCCGAGGCCGGGCTGACCCTCCCGGCCGGCGACTACACCCTGCTCACCCAGATCGACCGCTGGCAGCCGGTCCGGCTGTCCACCGTGGCCGAACGGCTGGAGGTCGACCGCTCGTCGCTGACGCCGCAGACCAAGCGGCTGGAGGAGGCCGGCCTGATCGTGCGCGTCGCCGACGACCTGGACCACCGGGCCCAGCTGGTCCAGGTCACCGCGCACGGCCAGGAACTGCTGGTACGGCTCTGGGCGGCGCGGTCGCGGGCACTGGCCTCGCTCCTGGACGGCTGGGACTCCGACGACGCGGCCCGGCTGACGGACAGTCTGATCGCGCTCGCCGGCAGCATCGGCTCCCGGGTCCACAAGGAGGCGGCCGCATGAGCGCCCCCGCCGCACCCGCCGCCGCCCCGTCCGGACCGGTCCGCACCGTGCCCGACGGCTTAGTCGTCGCCCTGGCCTGCCTGGGCCAGTTCATGGTGGTCCTGGACGTCTCGATCGTGAACGTCGCGCTGCCCGCCATCCGCGGCTCGCTGGGCTTCTCCGCCGCCGACCTGCCCTGGGTGGTCAACGCCTACGCGCTGGCCTTCGCCGGGTTCATGCTGCTCGGCGGCCGCGCCGCCGACCTCTACGGGCGCCGTCGCACCTTCGTCGCCGGGGTGACCGTGTTCACCCTGGCCAGCCTGCTCGGCGGGCTCGCGCCCTCGGCCGGGGTGCTGGTGGCGGCCCGCGCCGTCCAGGGCCTGGGCGGCGCCGTGCTGGCGCCGTGCACGCTGACCATCCTCACCACGGCCTTCGCCGAGGGCGCCCGGCGCACCCGGGCCATCGCCACCTGGAGCATGGTCGGCGCGGTCGGCGGCGCCGCCGGGGCGATCCTGGGCGGGCTGCTCACCGACTACCTCTCCTGGCGCTGGATCCTGCTGGTCAACCTGCCGGTCGGGGTCTTCGTGGTGATCGGCTCCCGGCTCTGGCTGGCGGACGACCGGGGCAGCGGCGGCGGCCGCCGGCTGGACGTCCCCGGCGCGGCGGCGGTCTCGCTGGGCCTGACTGCGGTCGTCTACGGCATCGTCCAGGCCGGCAAGGACGGTTGGGGCCGCACCGGGACGCTGCTGCCGCTGGTGGCCGGGGTGCTGCTGCTGGGCCTGTTCGTGCTGATCGAGGCGCGGATCGCGGGACAGCCGCTGCTGCCGCTGCGACTGCTGCGGTCCTGGCAGCTCTCGGGGGCCAACGTGGTGATGTTCCTGCTCGGGGCCGGGTTCTTCTCGGTGCTCTACTTCGTCTCGCTCTACCTGCAGAACGTGCGCCACTACAGCCCGGTCGAGGCCGGGCTGGTGTTCGTCCCGCACGCGGTGGCCACCGTGGTGGGCGCCAAGTCCGCGGCCCGGCTGCTGGCCGCCGGACGCCGGGCCCCGCTGCTGATCCTCACCGGACTGCTGGTCTCCGCCGTCGGCTTCCTCTGGCAGGCCCAACTGGGCACCCACACCAACCTGGTGACCGGGGTCATCCTGCCCGGCACGGTGATCTTCCTGGGGATCGGGCTGGCGCTCACCCCGGTGGCGATGACGGCGACCTCCGGGGTGCCCGGCGCCGACGCCGGTATCGCCTCGGGCCTGGCCAACGCCTCGCGCCAGATCGGCGGCTCCTTCGGCCTGGTGGCGCTGACCGGCATCGCCGCCGCGTACACCAGGGACCTGCTGGCCGCCCGGGACGGGGGCGGGGGCGCGACGGCGGCCGACAGCGCGCTGGTATCCGGCTACGACCGCGCCTTCTACTGCGCCGCGGGCATCCTGGCGCTGTGCGTCCTGGTCACCCTCACCCTGCCCAGGCCCCGGCCGGCGGCCGTCCCGGCGCAGGCGAGCGAGGTGACCGAGGCGGAGGAGGAGCCCGAGGCCGAGGACCAGGCCGGGGCGCCGACAAGCAGCGCAGCGTCCGAAGCAGGCTGAAGGGGCCGGTTCCAACCGGGTTCCAGCCCGCCTCTACGGGCGGATGGGAGGTTCGGGGACAGGGAGCGCGGGGTCCGGGCCGGGACGGACGCCGCCCCGGCCCCGACCCCCGGCTCGCAGAGGACAACGTGAAGGCGAAGACCGCACGCACCGAACACACCGTCACCATCCAGGCCCCGGCCGACGTCCTGCGCCGCCTGATCACCCGGACCGAGCGCTGGCCGGTGCTCTTCGAACCGGTGGTCTACGCCGCACCGAACCCAAACCCGGGCCTGAACCCGGGCCCGGAGCCGGAGTTGGAGCTGTGGACCCGTCACGACGACCGGGTCGTGCACTGGTCCGGCATCCACCGGCTCGACGCGCACGGGCTGCGGCTGGACTTCCGCTACACCGCCGTCGGCCACCCCGCCACGGCCGTCTCCGGCCGTTGGACCCTGGAGCCGCTGGACCCCGGGACCACCCGGGTGACGCTGCATCATGAGAGCCGCCGGGCGCGGTCGGTGTGGGAGCGGCTGTTCGCCGAGCAGCTCCCCGTGCTGCGGCAGCACGCCGAACTCGGCGCCGAACTGGACGCCCTGGTCTTCACCTTCGAGGACACCCTGCGCAGCCACGGCAGTGCCGAGGACGTGCACGCCTTCCTGTACCGGGTGCAGGGCTGGCCGGGCGCGGTCTCCCATGTCGCGGCGGTGACGCTGGAGGAGCCCGCGCCGGGCGTCCAGCAGGTCACCACCTCGGTACGGGCGCCGGACGGCTCGGTGACCGCGATCCCCTCGGTGCGGGTGCGCCTTCGGGACCGGGTCGTCTACACCCCGCTGACCGTGCCCCCGTTCGCCACCGCCCACCTGGGCGAGTGGATCGTCGCCACCGGCTCCGACGGCCTGACCTCGGTCACCGGACGCCACACGGTCGCCCTCGCGCCCACCCGCATCGCCGCCGCCTTCGGCCCCGGCACCACCCCCGCCGACGCCCGCAGCCGGGTCCGCGCCGCGCTCGGCGCGCACAGCCTGGCCACGCTGGACGCCGCCCGCGCCCACGCCGAGTCCCGCCTCACGCCCGCCGTCCCTGCCGCCTCCGCTCCCCGAGGATGACGATGTCCCAGCCCGCCGGCACCATCGCCCACTCCCCCGACTTCCCGCTGGACCGCCCGGAACCGCTCGCCCCGCCGCAGGAGTACCAACTGCTGCGCCAGGAGCGGCCCGCCAGCCGGATCACCCTCTACGACGGCAGCCAGGCCTGGCTGCTGACCCGCTACGAGGACGTCCGCAGCGTCCTCACCGACCTGCGCTTCAGCGCCGACGCCCGGCGGGACGGCTTCCCGTTCGTCTCGCCCGCCGTGCGCGCCAGCGTGGGCGGACGCACCCCCTTCTTCCGGATGGACCCGCCCGACCACGACCGGATCCGCCGGATGCTCACCCGCGACTTCATGGTGAAGAACATCGAGGCGCTGCGCCCGCAGATCCAGCAGATCGTCGACGGCTTCCTGGAGAACCTGCTGGCCCAGCCCCAGCCGGCGGACCTGGTACGGGAGTTCGCGCTGCCGATCCCGTCCGCGGTGATCGCGCGGCTGCTCGGCGTCCCGTACGAGGACCACGAGTACTTCCAGAGCCGGGGGCAGCGCATGCTCAGCCGGGACAGCACGCTGCAGGAGAGCGCGCAGTCCGTGGTCGACCTGCGCGAGTACATCGGCCGGCTGGCCGAGTCGCGGCTCACCGACCCGGGCGACGACGTGCTCAGCAGGCTGGTCGTCGAACGCGAGGCCACCGGCGAGCTGGACCGCGAGGACGTCAAGAGCACCGGCCTGCTGCTGCTGGTCGCGGGGCACGAGACCACCGCCAACATGATCGCGCTCAGCGTCGCCACGCTGCTCGGCCACCCCGAGCAGCTGGCCGCGCTGCGCGCCGACCCGGCGCTGATCGGCAACGCCGTCGAGGAGCTGCTGCGGTTCCTCTCGGTGGTGCACAGCGGGGTCCCCCGGGTCGCCCTGGAGGACATCGAGATCGCCGGAGTGACGGTCAGGGCCGGTGAGGGCGTCATCGCCTCCATCCCGGCCGCCAACTGGGATCCGGAGCACTTCGCCACACCCGAGGACTTCGACATCCACCGCGACGCCCGCCGGCACATCGCCTTCGGCTTCGGCATCCACCAGTGCCTGGGCCAGCCGCTGGCCCGGGTCGAGCTGGAGATCGCGCTCACCACGCTGCTGCGGCGGTTGCCGGGGCTGCGCCTGGCCGACGGCGCCGAGTACGCGCCGGAGAAGGCCGTCTACGGGCTGCACCGGCTCCCGGTCGCCTGGTGAGCGCAGCCCCGGCCCCCTGGCTGGCGGTGGACCCGGAGCGCTGCATCGGCTCGGGCCGGTGCGTGCTCAGTGCACCCGCCGTCTTCGACCAGGGCGACGAGGACGGCCTGGTGCGGCTGCTGGACCCGGCGCCACCGGACGCGCTGCGCGCCGGGGCGCGCAACGCCGCGGCGCTGTGCCCGTCCGGTGCCATCCTGGTCGGCGGTGCGGCCCCGCAGTAACACGCGTCACAGCAGCCCGGCCGGGGACCGGGCCGGTGTCGACGGCGGGTCAGCCGATCTGCCGCACCGACACCCGTCCGGTCCGCTCCGGCGCCGGCACCGCGGCCGCGGGCAGCGCCGCCGGGGCCGCCGTCCCCGGGCGCAGCAGCGCCCCGAGCGCCTGGTGCACCAGCAGCAGGCCCCAGACCTCCTGTTCCACACCGCGCGCCGAGCGGGCCCGGAGCACCGGCACCGCGGCCCGGCCGCCTCCGGTCAGCTCGGTGAGCGCGTCGCGGAAGCGCCAGCGCTCCGCGAACAGCGCGACCAGTTCCGCGGCCGGTGCCGCCGCCGGGTCCAGCAGGCTGGTCACCAGGCGCAGCGGCTCGCCGTCGACGACGCAGTCCAGCACCCGGACCGGCACCGCCAGTGCCGCCTCCCCCTCGCCGCACTCGCCGGCGCCGTCCAGGACCGAGCGGAACGAGCCGTCCGGGAGCATCGCGTGCCGGGACAGCTGGGCCGTCGCCGGTACCGACCACAGCAGTTCGGCGCCGCCCTCACGGGCGATGCACCAGGGACGGACCCGCACGCTGCCGAAGTCCGCCAGCAGCAGTTCTCCCGCGCCGACCGTGCGCAGCAGGCGCCGGGCCAGGGTGACCGGGTTGTCGCGGCCGGCTCCGAGCCGGGCGTCGACCACGGTCCGGCTGCGCTGGTCGGCCAGCGCCATCACCTGCACCCGGGGCACCAGGAACCCGTCCGGATCGCCGTCCGTACCGCCGTCCGGGAAGCGTTCGGTGTTCTCCTCGGAGTCCGGGACCTCGAACCGCGCCGCGTCCAGGACCAGCACCCGCAGTCCCCGGTATCCCTCAACGGCCCCGCCCTGCGGCGCCGCTGACGCCGCGACGGCCGCCGCACGCTCGGCGAACAGCGCCCGCAGCGGTTCGGGGCCGAGCCGGGCCCGGGCCCGGGACAGTGCGGCGGCGGTCGGCACCGGGCAGCGGGTGGGCCGGCCCAGCCCCCATATCAGTCCCTGAGACAACAGCTCCGCGACCCGCTCGTACTTAAGGCCCGGGAACAGGCACAGGGCCAGCACGAAGTAGACCACCACCCGGGCCGGCAGCAGCCGGGTCCGCTCCTGGGTCCGGCCGGTCTCGGCGAGCACCCGGTCCACCTGCTCGGCAGGGAACGCCCAGGTGAGCAGCCCGATGGCGATGCGGTCGGGGAGACCGCCGCACCCCGGTGCGTTCAAGGATCCTTCCGGTGCCATCTCCCCTGCCCCCCTGTTGCTGCGGTGTTCCTGCGCTGTTCCGACGCTACCCCGCGGCGGACGGCGATCAACGGCCCCGCTTAAGTCAACGGCGCCGGCGCCGCCCGGTCCACTGCTTCTGGCGACGGCGGGAAGGCCCACTGTAGGCTCCAGGACATGATTCCGGGAGCAGCAGTCCTCAGGCGCCGGCTGGCCGTCGACCTGGGCCGCCAGGCGAGCGCGCTCTGTAGCTGACCTGCCCCGGCACCGTCGGCGCAGCGCGCCCGGCCGGTTCGCCACCACCCCTTCGCAGTGCCCTCACTGACCCGCCGTCAACCACGGTCGCGGGGTGCCCCGGCATGCCCGCATGCCGTCACACCCGCCTCCCGCACGGCGCAGCCTGCCCGAACCGAGCACCCGTCACCTCTGGAGTCCCCTGTGTCCAGCATGTCCCAGCCAGTGCAGCCCGAGGCCCTCCGCCCCGCGGACAGACAGCCCGTCAGGCGGCGGAGGAGGATGTCCGCGGCCGCCGTTCCCGGACTGGCACTCGCCCTCGCCGTCGGCCTGACGGCCTGCTCCTCGGCCTCCGGATCGGCAACCGGCGCCAACGCCGGTGCGGGCTCCGGACATCCGGTCTCCGGGGGAACGCTCAGCATCGACATCGCCAGTGCGCCGCTGTGCCTGGACCCGCAGAACAACAACTCCAACGGCAACACCGCGGTGAGCCGGCAGCTGGTGGACTCGCTCACCGACCAGGACCCCGCCACCGGTGCGGTCCACCCCTGGCTGGCGTCCTCGTTCAAGGTCAACGCCGATGCGACCCAGTTCACCTTCACGCTGCGCTCCGGCGCGACCTTCAGTGACGGGGCACCGGTGGACGCGGCCGCGGTGAAGGCCAACTTCGACAGCATCGTCAAGCTGGGGGCCGTGGACGCGGTCGGCTCCAGCTATCTGACGGGATATCAGTCCACCCGGGTGGTCGACAGCTCCACCGCCGTGGTGACCTTCGCCCAGCCCAACGCCCAGTTCCTGCAGGCGACCTCGACCGCGGCGCTCGGCCTGCTCTCCCCCGCCTCGCTGACCGGCAGCCCGGAGGACCGCTGCCAGGGCCACGGACTGGCCGGCTCCGGCCCGTTCGTGCTCAAGAGCTCCGGCGGCCAGGAGATCAGGCTGGGCCGCCGCGCCGGGTACGCCTGGGGTTCGTCGCTGTGGAAGCACACCGGCGCCGCCTACCTGTCGGAGATCGACTACAAGGTGGTGCCCGAGGGCAGCGTCCGGGCCGGGAGCCTGGTCTCCGGGCAGGTGGACGGGATCATCGGGGTCCAGCCGCAGGACGAGAAGCTGCTGGCGGGCGGCTCGGTGACGGAGCTGGTGCGCTCGACGCCCGGCGTCGACTACAACCTCACCCCCAACACCACCCGTCCGCTGCTGTCCGACGTCAACGTCCGCAAGGCCATCAGCGACGGCATCAACCGGCAGCAGATCGTCAGCAGCCTGCTGTCCTCCCACTACAAGCCGGCCACCAGCATCCTCAGCTCCACCACCCCCTACTACAGCGACCTCTCGGCCGATCTGGCGTACACGCCGGACACCGCGCGCAGTCTGCTGGACGCCGACGGCTGGAAGCCCGGCAGCGACGGCATCCGCACCAAGGGCGGGGTACGGCTGACGGTGAAGCTGGTCTACCCCGGCGTGGACATCCCCAGCCGGAACGTGCTGCAGCTGGTGCAGCAGCAGCTCAAGGCGGTCGGCATCGACGCCCAGCTGGACGGCCTGCCGCTGAACCAGCTGGCCCCGGCGCAGAACGCGGGCCAGTACGACCTGCTCTGGTTCGGGCTGACCCGGTCCGACCCCGACATCCTGCGCACCTCCTACTCGGTCGCCGCCAAGAACCGCGCCCACCTGGCCGCCGGCAACCCGCTGGAGCAACTGCTCGGCAAGCAGGCCGCCACGGTGGACCGGACCCAGCGGCAGACCCTGGTGACCGAGGCGCAGAAGCAGCTGGTGGACCAGGCCTACGCGATCCCGGTCTACGAGCAGGTGCAGTTCGCCGCCTTCGGCTCCACCGTGCACGGCGCCGCCCTGGACGGCTCGGCCCAGCCCGAGCTCTTCGACACCTGGATCAGCGGCTCGCACTGACGGCCCGTCATGCACATCCGCATCCGCATCCGACGAAGGGGGCCCGATGGCACGCTACCTGGCCGTACGGCTGCTGCACGCGGTGGTGACCGTGTGGGCCGCCTTCACGCTGTCCTTCCTGATGCTGTACCTGCTGCCCGGCGACCCGGTCACCATCATGCTGGGCGGGGCCGGCGGGTCGGGCGACGCCTCCCCCGCCCAGGTGGCGGCGCTGCGGTCGGCGTACGGCTTCGACAAGCCGGTGCCCACCCAGTACGCCGACCGGCTCTGGGCGGCGCTGCACGGGGACTTCGGCACCTCGCTGCAGACCGGCGACACGGTGGCGCACACCTTCGCCACCGCCGTTCCGCAGACCCTGGCCCTGGCCGGGGCCGCGCTGCTGCTGGCCGCGGTCCTGGGCCTGGGCACGGCCCTGGTCGCCACCGCCACCCACTCGGCACGGCTGTCCCGGCTGCTGCTGACGGCGCCCTCGGTCGGGGTCTCGCTGCCGCAGTTCGCGGTCGGGCTGGTGCTGCTGCAACTGCTGTCGTTCCACTGGCGGCTGCTGCCGGCCTTCGGCGACCCCACCGGGCTGGGGCTGATCCTGCCCGCGGTGACCCTGGCCCTGCCCACCGCCTCGGTACTGGCCCAGGTCTTCGCCCAGAGCCTGGCCGACGCCCTGGACGAGCCGTACGTCACCACCGCGCGGGCCAAGGGCGCCGGACGGGCCAGGGTCCAACTGCGGCACGCCGCCTGCAACGCGGCGCTGCCGCTGCTGTCGCTGGGCGGACTGGTGGCCGGAAACCTGCTGGCCGGCTCGGTGGTGGTGGAGACCGTCTTCTCCCGCGACGGCTTCGGACGGATCACCGCGGCGGCGGTGGCCGCCAAGGACATCCCGGTGGTGCAGGGCGCGGTGGTGGTCGGCGCCGTGGTGTTCGCCGCCGTCAACCTCGCCGTCGACCTGGTCAACCCGCTGCTGGACCCGCGGCTCGCGCAGCGGGCCCGGCGGACGCCGGAAAGGAGCAGCCGACGATGGCTGAGAGCACGATCGACCTGAGCGTGCGCACCCCGGAGCCGGCGCCCGCCGAGCAGGAGCAGTCACCGGACCGGGCCGCCCGGCTGCGGGCCGGGGCCCGGCGGCGACTGCGGTCCTGGCTGCGACAGCCCGGACTGGTGCTGGCCGTGCTGGTGCTGCTCACCGTGCTCGCCTGGGCGCTCGCGCCGGGACTGTTCGCCCCGCGCGACCCGCTGCGGGCCGATCCGGCGCACATCTTCGAACCCCCGGGCCCCGGCGCCTGGTTCGGCACCGACTACCTCGGGCGCGACCTGTACTCGCGGGTGGTGCACGGCGCCTCGCTGTCGCTGCGCGCACCGGTGGTCGCGGTCGCCCTCGGCCTGGTGAGCGGCACCACGGTCGGCCTGCTCGCCGGGGCCCTGGGCGGCTGGGTCGACGCGCTGCTGATGCGCGCCGTGGACGTGCTGCTGGCGATCCCCGGGATCCTGGTGTCGCTGGCGGTGGTGACCGCGCTGGGCTTCGGCACCGTGCACGTGGCCGTCGCGGTCGGCCTGGCGAGCCTGCCGGGCTTCGCCCGGATCACCCGGGCCCAGGTGCTGCGGGTGCTCGGCGAGCCCTATGTGGAGGCGGCCACCGCCTCCGGGGTGCGCCGGCCCGTGGTGCTGCTGACCCATGTGCTGCCGAACGTCCGGGGGCCGGTACTGTCCCTGGCCGCCCTGGAGTTGGGCACCGCCGTGCTCGCGGTGGCCGCGCTGGGCTTCCTCGGCTTCGGCGCCCAGCCGCCGACCCCGGAGTGGGGGTCGATGGTCTCCGAGGGGCGGGACTACCTCGGCGACTACTGGTGGTTCACCACGCTGCCCGGACTCACCCTCGCCCTGGTCACCCTCTCGGTGAACCGGATCGCCCGCTCGGTCACCCATCGCCGTACCCACTGACCACCACCACCTATCGGGAGCATCCATGACAGAGCATCAGCTGGTCGACGCCGGGGCCTGCGAGGCCCAGCCGGAGTCCTGTGCCCCCGCCGGCGCCGCCCCGGCCCGGGAGGTGGAGAAGCTGCGCGGCCGGATCACCGCCGACGGCTCCAGCGGCTACCCGGCCGAGCCCGGCCGCTACCACGTCTACGTCTCCTGGGGCTGCTCCTGGTCCAGCCGGGCCGCGGTGGTGCGCAGGCTCAAGGGGCTGGAGGAGGTGGTCTCGCTGTCCTACGTGGACGACTCCACCGACGAGCGGGGCTGGATCTTCGGCGGTGCCTCGGGCCCCGACCCGGTCAACGGCTTCTCCCGGCTGCGCGAGGCCTACGAGGCGACGGTGCCGCACTGGCCCGGCCGGGCGTCGGTGCCCGCACTGTGGGACCGGGTGACCGGACGCCTGGTCAGCAATGAGTCCGGCGGGATCAGCCTGGACCTCAGCACCCAGTTCGACGCCTGGAGCAGCACCGGCGCCGACCTCTACCCGGAGCCGCTGCGCCCGCGGATCGACGCCTTCAACGCCTGGCTGCACCACGACATCAACAACGGCCTGCACCGGGTGGGCCACCAGGCCGACCCGGTGGAGCACGCCCGCTTCTTCACCATCCTGTTCGACCGCTTCGACGAGCTGGAGCGCCGGCTGACCGGGAGCCGCTACCTGTTCGGCGCCGAGGTGACCGAGCCGGACGTGCGGCTGTGGCTGTCGCTGGTCCGGCTCGACACCGCCTACCCCGGGCTGCTGGCCACCTCGCTGGACCGGCCCGAGGGCTTCCCGGCGCTGTGGGCCTACGCCCGCGACCTCTACCGGCTGCCCGCGTTCCGGGAGACCACCAATTTCGCGGTGATACGGCAGAACTTCGCCGACAACTTCGACCAGCTGCACCCGGAACGGGTCGTCCCGGCGCAATCACTGCAGAGCTGGACGGAATCGCAGTGGGAGATCGCCGGGTAACCGGACAAACGGAACGGGAGCTCCCCGCCGGAATTCAGGTGAATTCCGGCGGGGAGCTCCCGGCTGCCTTTCAGCGGAATGCATCCGCATGGTCGACGGCCCACTGCCGGAAATTCCTTCCCGGCTTTCCGGTGATCTCGGTGACGGTGGGCAGCACCACCGGAGTGGTGGTCAGGTACTGCTTCTGCACCGGGACGTAGACCTCGATGAACCCCGGCGGCAGGCTCGGCCCGAGCACCGCGGCCGCGTCCTGCTCGGCCACCTCCTCGAACCGGATCGGCCGGCCGGTCACCTCCCGCAGCACCGCCACCTGCTCGCGCACGGTGATGGTCTCCGGCCCGGTCAGGGTGAGGGTGCGTCCCTGGTGGCCGGGGTCCAGCAGGGCTGCGACGGCCACCTCGGCCAGGTCGGCGGGGTGCAGCAGCGGCGCGGCGAGCTGCGGGAACAGCGCCCTGACCACCCCCTCCCGGCGGACCGAGGCGGCCCAGCGCAGCGCGTTGGAGGCCAGGCCGCCGGGGCGCAGGAAGGTCCACGGGACGCCGAGCCCCAGGACCGCCTCCTCGCCGCGCAGGTGCTTGCCGTACAGCGGGTTGTCGAAGCCGACGAACTCCTGGTCGGACACGGCCTTGGAGGACAGCAGCACCACCCGCTCCAGACCGGCGGCGCGCGGCGCCGCGGCGAAGCCCGCGCCGCCGTCCTCGGCGATCAGCAGCAGCACCCGGTCCACCCCGTCCAGCGCCCGGTCCACCGCCGCCGGGTCGCGCAGGTCGCCGTGCACCACCTCGACCCCCTGCGGCGGCCACGGCCGCCCGTCGCGCGGCCCGCCGCGGACCAGCAGCCGTACCCGCTGCCCGGCCGCCAGCAGCCCGGCTACGACCTGGCCTGCGGCGTTCCCGGCCGCACCGGTCACCAGGATCATCCGACGGCTCCCTGCGCGGCGAGGTCGAGCGACAGGGCGCGGTGGCCGCCGGGGGCGCCCGGCCGCACGTCGAGCAGCGGATCGGCCCGCAGCACCGCGTGGTAGAGCCGCTGCAGCCGGGCCGAGGGGTCCAGGCCCAGCTCCCGGCGCAGTACCAGCCGCAGCCGCTGGAAGGCGCCCAGCGCGTCGGCGGTGCGGCCGGAGCGGTAGAGCGCCACCATCAGCTGGGCGTGGACGTTCTCGTTGACGGGGTGCCGGGCGGCGGTGCTGGCGAGCTCGCCCAGCAGCAGATGGTGCCGGCCGAGCCGCAGCTCGGACTCCATCCGGCGCTCCCAGGCGCCCAGCCTGGCCTCCTCCAGTCCTCTGGCGTGCATCTCCAGCAGCGGGCCGAGCTGGACGTCGACCAGCACGTCCCCGCGCCACACCTCCAGGGCCTGGGCCAGCAGCTCCGAGGCGCGCTGGTCGTGTCCGCGCTCCTCGGCCCGCTCCGCCTCGCGGACCAGCATCCCGAAGCGGATGGCGTCCACCGCGTCGGGGCAGACCTCCAGCGCGTAGCCGTAGTCGTGGGTGGTCAGCACGGCCCGGGCGGCCGCCAGCGAGCCCACGCCGGGGACCAGGCTGAGCGCCTTGCGGATGTGCAGCACGTAGGTCTGCAGCGTGGAGGTGGCGGTGACCGGTGGTTCGCTGTTCCAGAGCTCCTCGATACAGGCGGCGGCCGACATCACCCGGTTGGCGTTCAGCACCAGCAGCGCGAGCAGCTGCTTCGGTTTGGGAGCGCTCGGCAGGAAGCTGTACCCGCCGGATTCAAGGGACAGGGGTCCGAGGACCCCGAATTCCATCGTCATCTGCCCAACACCTTCCGAGGGTCAGGGCTCCTGATTTCTTCGTCAACCGCTCCGACTGTAGCCTCGGAAAAGCCTGAGGTCCAGAATGGGTTCTGCCGGGCCCATTGACAGGGGCGGAACCCGGCCAGTCGTGTACCGGCGGGTTTTGACGGCGGATTACCTGGCGCAACATTCCTGAAAGAATTGGCCGCTCCCTGATATCCGTGCCGACCGGTCCTCCAGTGGTCCTCCACCGGGTCCGGCCAGGGTGGTCCTGAGCGTGGCACAGCCGACTGTGACCACCGCCGCTACCGCCCCGACCACCCCGACCGCCCCTGGGAGAGCGTGATGACCGAACAGCGTGTGGCCCTGGTGACCGGCTCCTCGGCGGGCATCGGCGCAGCCGTGGCCCGGCGCCTGAGCCGGGCCGGGTACCGGGTGGCGGTCAACTCCGCCCGCTCGCCCGAGGCCGGGCTGGAGCTGGCCCGCAGCCTGCCCGACGCCTTCTACGTCCAGGCCGACATCGCCGAGGAGCACGCCGCCAGGCACCTGGTCGAGCAGGTCGTCGACCACTACGGCCGGCTGGACGTGCTGGTGAACAACGCGGGGACGACCCGGTTCATCCCGCACGCCGACCTGGCGGCGGCCACCCCCAAGGTGTGGCGCGAGATCTTCGACGTCAATGTGATCGGCACCTGGCAGGTCACCGTCGCCGCCGTCCCGCACCTGCGGGCCTCCGGGGACGGCGCGGTGGTCACCGTGTCCTCCATCGCCGGATCGCGCCCGGCCGGCAGCTCGATCCCGTACGCGGTCAGCAAGGCCGCGCTGGAGCACCTGACCCGGCTGCTCGCCTCGACGCTGGGGCCGGAGATCCGGGTCAACGCCGTCGCCCCCGGCCTGATCGACACCGCCTGGACGGAGCCGCTGACCGGTCCGCGCGAGCAGGTGGCGGCACTGGCCCCGTTGCGGCGGATCGGCACCGTGGACGACGTGGCCGCCGCAGTGCTGGGCCTGATCGACTCCCGGTACACCACGGGCAGCGTCCTGCTCGCCGACGGCGGCGCCCACCTGCGCTGAGGCCCCGCCGCCCGGCGCCGAGGTCCCCAGGCCCCGAAGTCGCCAAGTCCCCTGGTCCAGAGGAGAGAGAACGTGTCCGAGCACGTCCTGCGCAACGTCCAGCACGCCGTCGACATCGCCGCACCGCCCCAGGTGGTGCACGGGCTGCTGGCGGACGCGGTCCGCTGGCCCGCCGTCTTCCCGCCCACCGTGCACGTCGAGCGGGAGCCGCTGGGCGAGGACCGCGAACTGCTGCGGATCTGGGCGCTGGCCGGCGGCGAGGTCCGGGCCTGGACCTCGCAGCGGCGGCTGTTGAAGCAGCGGCTGCACATCACCTTCCGACAGACCGTCAGCGCCCCGCCGGTGGCGTCGATGAGCGGCAGTTGGGACATCACCCCGCTGCCGGACGGCGGCAGCCGGGTGATCCTCAGCCACCGCTTCGCCGCCATCGACGACGACCCGGAGCAGCTGCGCTGGATCGAGGAGACCACCGACCGCAACAGCACCAGCGAGCTCGCCTCGCTGCGCTCCATCGCCGAAGGACTGGTCTCCGACCCCGGCACCGACGCCGGCACCGACCCGCTGGACCGGCTGCTGTTCTCCTTCGAGGACTCGGTGCTGATCCAGGCGCCGCCGGCGGAGGTCCACGACTTCCTGTACCGGGCCGACCTGTGGCCGCAGCGGCTGCCGCACGTTGCCCGGGTCCGGCTGACCGAGGACCGGCCCGGCGAGCAGCTGCTGGAGATGGACACGGTCTCCCCGGACGGGAGCCCGCACACCACCGTCTCGGTGCGGATCGGCCTGGCCCCGCACACCCTGGCCTACAAGCAGACCGTGCTGCCCCCGGCGTTCGCCGCGCACTCCGGCCGCTGGACCCTGGCCCCGGACGGGGACGGCGGCACCCGGGCGACCTCGCGGCACACGGTCCGGCTGGACCCGGTGCACATCCTGGCCCTGCCCGGGGTGGAGACCCTGGAGCAGGGACGCGACGCCGTCCGCACGGCGCTGGGGACCAACAGCCTGACCACCCTCAACCGCGCCAAGGAGCTGCTGGAGGGCGCCGGGGCGAGCATCTGACCAGCCGTCACTCCCCTTGCAGAGCTGCCAGTTCGGCCCGGGCGCTGGCCAGCAGCATGTCCAGCGCGGCCGGGTAGGCGCTGCGGTTCATCCGGGCCACCAGCAGGTCGGCGGTGGCGGCGATGTGCGGGTGGGTCTCGGCCGGGAGTTTGGCGTAGGTGGCCTGCCAGACCCCTTCGTCGGCCTCGCGTGCCGCCGCGGGGAGCGCCAGCGAGGCGGCGTCCAGGGCGGCGAAGGCGAGGGTCTGGTCGATGAAGGCGTGGTAGATCCGCGCGGCGGACGGGTCCGGGAACCCGGCCGTGCGCAGGGCCCCGAGGATGGCCTCGTCCGAGGCCACCTCGTGGGCCCGGCCGCTGACCCGGTTCGCGGTCAGCACCGCGGCCTGCGGATGGGTGAGGTAGGCGGCGTGGATCCGCAGCCCCAGGTCGCGCAGGTCCGCGAGCCAGTCGCCGGTCGCCCGCCAGTCGGCCATCGCCGCGCTGATCAGCTCGTCGGCGATGGCCAGGGTCAGTTCGTCCATGCCCCGGAAGTAGCGGTAGACGGTGCTGGCGTCGGTGCCCAGCGCCAGGCCCAGCCGGCGTGCGCTGAGCCCGGCCGAGCCGTGCTCGCGCAGCATCCGCAGCGCGGTCTCCACGATCAGCCGGTGGCTGAGCACCGTGCCCTGCTTGGTGCGGCGACGCCGCTGCCGGGCGGCGTCGGGGACGACCTGCTTGGGCATCGGGCCCTCCTGGAAGGCGCTGTTCCGGTTCTTATGCCAACACCATAGACGTTGAGCCGGGTCCGGGGGTTCCATCGAGGTGCAGTCCCCCGTTGCCAGCACTTCTGGAGAGATGACCGTCATGCGAGTTCTGCTTGTGGGCGCCGGCGGCGTCGGTACCGCGATCACCCGGATCGCGGCCCGGCGGCCCTTCCTCGACCACATGGTCGTCGCCGACTACGACCTGTCCCGCGCCGAGGCGGCCGTGGCCGCGCTGGGTGAGGGCGGCAGCCGCTTCAGCGCGGCCCGGGTGGACGCCTCGGACCGGGCCGCCGTCACCGCCCTGCTCGCCGAGCAGCGCTGCGACGTGCTGCTGAACGCCACCGACCCGCGCTTTGTGATGCCGCTGTTCCAGGCCGCGCTGGCCGGCGGTGCGCACTACCTGGACATGGCGATGTCGCTGTCCCACCCGCATCCGGAGCGTCCGCACGAGCTGTGCGGGGTCAAGCTCGGCGACGCCCAGTTCGAGCAGGGCGAGGCCTGGGCGTCGTCCGGCCGGGTCGCCCTGGTCGGGATGGGGGTCGAGCCCGGCCTGTCCGACGTCTTCGCCCGCTACGCCGCCGACGAGCTCTTCGACGAGATCGAGGAGATCGGCATCCGCGACGGCGCGAACATCACTGTCGAGGGCTATGACTTCGCCCCCTCGTTCAGCATCTGGACCACCATCGAGGAGTGCCTCAACCCGCCGGTGGTCTACGAGGCCGACCGGGGCTGGTTCACCACCGCCCCGTTCAGCGAGCCCGAGGTCTTCGACTTCCCCGAGGGCATCGGCCCGGTGGAGTGCGTCAACGTGGAGCACGAGGAGGTGCTGCTGGTCCCGCGCTGGATCGACGCCAAGCGGGTGACCTTCAAGTACGGCCTGGGCGACGACTTCATCGCCAAGCTGAAGACCCTGCACGCCCTGGGCCTGGACCGGACCGAGCCGCTGACGGTGGGGTCGGACCGCGGCGCGGTCAAGGTCTCCCCCCGCGACGTGGTCGCCGCCGCCCTGCCCGACCCGGCCGGCCTGGGCGACCGGATGCACGGCAAGACCTGCGCCGGCACCTGGGTCAAGGGCACCAGGGACGGCCGGCCGCGCGAGGTCTACCTCTACCACGTGGTCGACAACCAGTGGTCGATGCGGGAGTACGGCTCCCAGGCCGTGGTCTGGCAGACCGCGATCAACCCGGTGGTGGCCCTGGAGCTGCTGGCCTCCGGCGCCTGGTCCGGCGCCGGCGTCCTGGGCCCGGAGGCCTTCGCCCCCAAGCCCTTCCTCGACCTGCTGGTCGAGTACGGCTCCCCCTGGGGCCTGCGCGAGCAGTGACCGGGTCGCCCTCCACCCGCGCCCGGGCTCAGTCCACGCTGTATTCGGCGTGGACCAGCTCCAGCAGCTCGCTCACCGAGGTCTCCCCGGTGGGCCGGTCCAGAGTGATCTCGCCGTGCTGGAGCAGGTTGACCCGGTCGCAGATGTCGACGATCTGGGCGTAGTTGTGGGCGATCAGGATGATGGCGATGTCGCGCCGCTCCTTCAGCCGGCGCAGCAGCCGCAGGATCTGTCCGCCCTCCTTGGCGCCCATGGCGGCCAGCGGCTCGTCCAGCAGCAGCAGCCGGGTGGAGTCCGCGTAGACCGAGCGGGCCACGGCGATGGCCTGGCGCTGGCCGCCGGAGAGCCGGCCGACCTCGGTGTCGACCGAGGGGATGCTGATGCCGATAGAGTCCAGCGCCTCGCGGGCGCGGCGGCGCATCTCGGAGCGGCGCAGGAAGGGCAGCGGACCGTGCGTCAGCTCCCGGTTGAGGAAGAGGTTGAGGTAGACCGGCAGGTCGTTGATCATGGCCAGGTCCTGGAAGACCGTGTCGATCCCCAGCGACCTGGCGTGGACCACCGAGCGCAGCACGGTCGGCGTCCCGTCGAACAGCAGCCGTCCGCGGTCCGGTTGGTGGAACCCGGTCAGGGTCTTGATCAGCGTCGACTTGCCGGCGCCGTTGTCGCCGATGAGCCCCAGGATCTCGCCCCGGCGGACGTGCAGGTTGACGTCCTTGAGGGCCTCGACCGCGCCGAAGCGCTTGCTGATGTGCTCGGCCCGGATCACCGCCGGGGGCTCGGGGGTCTGCCGGGCCGTCTCGGACTCCTCCTGCGCCGTCATCGGTCGGCCTTCCTACGCAGCATGCCGAGATACACGTTCAGCAGCATGGCGGCGATGATCGCGATGCCGAGGACCACGTCGAAGGCGTTGGCGTTCACACCGGTGAGGTTGAACCCGTCGTAGACGATGCCCAGCAGCAGTGCCCCCAGCAGTGCGCCGATGATCGTCCCGGAGCCGCCCATCAGGGCGGTCCCGCCGATCACCGCCGAGGCCACGGCCAGGAACATGGTCTCGTTGCCGCCGTTGGTCGGGTCGAAGGAGCCGACCCTGATGCCGTCCAGGATGCCGCCGAACCCGGCCAGGGCGCTGCAGAGGGCGAAGTTGACGATCTTGATGCGGTTGATCCTGATGCCCGCCTCGGCCGCGCCGACCGGATTGCTGCCCACCGCCTGGGTGTTCACCCCGAACCTGGTGGTGGAGAGCAGGATCTGCATCGCCGCGACGATCACCAGCGCCCAGATCAGCTCCGCCCAGTGGGCCTGGCCGAAGGCCCGGGCCACCCAGCCGCCGGTGGGCGCCGCCTCCGGCTGGGCGTTGGAGGCGATCAGCGACATCCCCTCCAGGAAGAAGGCCATGCCGAGGGTGACGATGAAGGAGGCCACGTTGAACAGCGTGTGGATCAGCCCGTTGACCACCCCGACCAAGCCGCTGACGGCCACCGCGCAGACCAGCGCGAGCAGCAGCGGCAGCCCGTCGCCGGTGAACGAGGTCAGCAGGAACGGGGCGAGGGTGAACACGAAGCCGGCCGACAGGTCGATCTGACCGCAGATCAGCAGCATCACCTCGCCCGCCGCGATGATGATCCACGGGGCCACGTACTGGGCGATGGTGTGGTAGTTCTCGGTGGTGGTGAATCCGGAGCCGGTGATCGCGAAGTAGACCGCGGCGGCGACGCAGACCACGAAGATGCTCAGCTCCCGGCGCCGGACCAGGCCGCGGCCGACGGCGGCCGCCACCTTCCTCGCGTCCAGCCTGCTGTCCATGCGTCCCTCCGTCCGCGCCGTCACAGGGTGACGGTGGTGGCCGGCGGCAGCGCGATGGAGCCGGGCATCGTGATCACGCTCTTGTTGGGGCCGCCCTCGAACCGGCTGTTCGCGCTCACATAGAGCCCCGCGTTGGCCTTGGTGACGAAGGTCAGCCCGGTGTCGGTGCTGGGCGGCACGACCAGCGTTCCGGACAGGCGGTACAGGTAGAGGTAGAGCACCGGCAGGAAGCCCTGCAGGTAGGCGGACTGGTCGATGGTGAAGTCCAGGGCCCCGGACTTCACCCCGTTGATGGTGTCGGTCAGGGTGTCGAAGCCGCCCCCGTGGACCTTGCCGCTCAGCCCCCGCTGGGTGATCAGTTGGGCCACGGCGGCGGTGCTGCCGGCGTCCACCGCGTACAGCCCCTTGGCGGCGCTGTGCCCGGAGAAGGCGGCGGTCATCGCGTTGAGCTCGCCGGCCTGGGCGGCCCCGGTGTTGATCGAGGTGACCTTCACCGAGGGCGCGCCGGCCTTGAGGGCGGCGATGATCCCGTCCAGCCGCGGCTGGACGTTGTTGCCGCCCGGCTGGGAGATCCCGACCAGGATCTCGCCGGAGGTGACGTCCTGGGCGATCCGCTGCCCCATCTCGAAGCCGGACTGGTAGAGGTCCTGGCCGACGTAGGTGAGCGGGAAGTTGCCGGGCGCGGTGGCGTTGTAGGCGATCACCGGGATGCCCTTGGCCAGCGCGTTCTTCGTGGGCGTGATGAACGCCGAGTTGTCGGTCAGCGGGATCGCGATGCCGTCGGCGCCGCTGGTGACGGCCGTGTCCATGGCGCTGACCATCTGCGACACGTCCCCGGTCTCCGAGCCGGTCCACTGCGGGGTGGGCAGGCCCAGCACCGAGGCCGCGTCGGCCAGGCCGTAACGGGTGGGGGTGAAGAAGGAGTTGGTGGTGACGTGGTTGACGAAGACGAACTTCCACTTGGGCGTCGAGGGGAAGTCCCCGACCCCGCCGCTGCCCGACCCGCTGCCGGACGAGCCCTTGCTGCTGGTGCAGCTCGCCAGCAGCGCGGAGGCGGCGAGCATCCCGCCGCCCGCCCCGGTCAGCCGTAACGCCCTGCGCCGGGACAGCCCCGCCCCGATCCCGTCCCCGGTCCCGTTCTCGGTCCCAGTCCCGTTCTCGTTGGTGTCGTACGCAGCACTCATGATGTCGCCCCGCATCCTTCGGATCGTCGGCTCTTCGACCTGATGCACCCTCATCTGTGAGCGTTAACAAGGACATTGGTAGGCCGGGCAGGATCTGCCCGGCTCGGTATGCGCTAGATGCTCCGCCTGCTCTGACGCCCCGTCAAGGGATCAGGCGCGGCGACGGGGATCAGTACGTGGCGACCGCCCGCTGCTCAGCCATCAGATGCTCCACCAGTGCCAGCAGCAGGTCGCGGCTGACGTCGCGCCGGCGCAGGTCGCCCATCAGGATCGGCACCCTCGGGTCCAGGTCCAGCGCGTCGCGGATCTCCGGAAGGGTGCGGTCCTGGCGGCCGTCGAAGCAGTTGACGCCGACCACGAAGGGGATGCCGCGGTTCTCGAAGAAGTCGATGGAGCCGAAGCTGCTCTCCAGCCGCCGGGTGTCGGCGAGCACCACCGCGCCCAGCGCGCCGTGCACCAGGTCGTTCCACATGAACCAGAAGCGCTCCTGGCCCGGGGTGCCGAACAGGTACACCACCAGTTGCGGGCTGACGGTGATCCGGCCGAAGTCCAGCGCCACCGTGGTGGTGGTCTTCTGCTCCACCCCGCCGATGTCGTCCACACCGACGCCGGCGACGGTCAGGTGCTCCTCGGTGCGCAGCGGCGCCACCTCGCTCACCGCCCCCACCATGGTGGTCTTGCCCACGCCGAAACCGCCGGCGATCAGGATCTTCACCGCAGCGGGTGCTTCCGCTGCGGAGACCCGGTTGTCAGAGTCTGAGTAGGCCATCTCTCACCGCCTGAAGAAGGGTCATGTCAGGACCTGCGCCCACGGCGATCTTCAACGGCGGCCGTGCGGTCACTCCGCCGAGTTCGATCAGGTCCGCGATGAGGATCTTGGTGATCGCCACCGGCAGGTTGAGTCCGGCTGCCACCTCGGCCAGCGCCACCGGCCTGCCGCACTGCTGCAGGATCAGCCGGTGCTCGGGTTGCAGGCCCCGGGTGACCGGCTGCTCGGCCGGCCAGGGCACGGTGGCGATCACCGTGATCAGGGTCAGGTCGTCGCGTGCCGAGGTGGTCCGCCCATGGGTGATGGTGTACGGCCGGACCAGGGTCTGCTCCGGGTCCTGGTCGTCGTTCTCCTCGGTCCAGTGGTTCACCCACGAACACCGCCCTCCGCGTTCATCCCGGTGACCCGTACCTCGGTGCCCAGTCGCTGTCCGACCTGGAGCACCAGGGTGTGCATGGCCACGGCCATCACTTCGGCGTCGACCTCCTGGCCGGCCACCACCGCCAGATGGGTGCCCCGGCCGGCGGCGCTGATGAACAGCCAGAGGTCGGCGAGTTCGACGATGACCTGCTGGACCGGTCCCCCGCCGAACACCTCGCCCACCCCGCGGGCCAGGCTCTGCTGGCCGGTGGCGATGGCGGCCAGCCGCTCGGCGTCGGCGCGGGCGACGCCGGCGGACTGGCTGACCACCAGTCCGTCGTCGGACAGCACGATGGCGTTCCTGGTGCCGGGTACCTGGTCGACCAGCCGGTCGAGCAACCAGTCGAGGTCCTCGTTGGTGGCTGTGGTGCGCTGTGTCATCTTCCGTCTTCCTTCCGGGTGCGGTCGTGACCCGGTGAGGGGTGGGTGGGGTGGTGGTCGGGGTCGGTGGCCAGCCGGGCCAGCCGGGACTGGCGCTGGAAGGCGCCGACGGCGGCCCCGGAGCGGCGCGGTTCGCCGCGCCGCGGCAGGGGCTGCGCGGCGGACGCGGCGTAGGGCCCGTCGTCGTCGTACCGGGGCGGCGGCTCCTGGAGTCCGGCGGCCAGGCTGGCCTGACGCACCCGTTTGGGCAGCGGCTCCAGCCGCTTGGGCGCGGTGGCCGCGGCCGCCGGGGCGGACGGCTCGATCCAGGGGCCGATCAGCGGACGGGCGAACACCTCCTCGTGCTCGGCGGGGTAGGCGTGCGGACCGACGGGTTCGCCGGAGCCGGTGGAGCCGGGGCCGCCGTACGGGTCGTCCAGGTAGTCGGAGCCTGCGGGCCCGGAGCCGGGGTCCTCGATCACCGAGAGCTGGGCCGGGGGCGGCGGATAGCCGTTCGGCGCCTCCTGGACCGGCCGCCGCTCCTCCGCGATCAGCTCCGGCGGGATCAGCACCACCACCCGGGTACCGCCGAAGGAGGAGGGCCGCAGCTCCACCTTGAGGCCCAGGTTGGCGGCGAGCCGGGCGACCACGTACAGGCCCAGCCGGGCGTCGTCGGCCCGGGAGATCACGTCCATCCGGGGCGGGGCCACCATCAGCTGGTTGGCCTCGGCGTACTGCTCGGGGTCCATGCCCATGCCGCGGTCCTCGATCTCGATGGCCAGGCCGCGTCCCACCCGGGCGGCGGAGACCTCCACCGGGGAGGGCGGCTTGGAGAAGGTGACCGCGTTCTCCATCAGCTCGGCCAGCACGTGCACCATCGGTCCGACCGCGCGCTCGGACAGCAGCGACTGGCCCTCGGTCTCGATCCGGATCCGGCGGTAGTCCTGCACCTCGCCCTGCGCCGAACGCAGCACGTCGAGCAGCATCACCGGTTTGCGCCAGCGCCGTTGCGGCTGTCCCCCGCCCAGGATCACCAGGTTCTCCTCGTAGCGCCGCAGCCGGGCCGCCAGGTGGTCGAGGTCGAACAGGCCCTCCAGCACCTCGGCGTCCTCGTGCCGCCGCTCCATCTCGCCGAGCCTTTTCATCTGCATGCCGATCAGCAGCTGGGTGCGCCGGGCGATGCGTTGCAGCAGTCGTTCGAAGCCGCGGTACTGCTCGGCCTGGCGTACCGCGGTCTCCAGGGAGGTGGTCCTGGCCTGGTTGAGGGCCTGGCCGAGAGTGCCGAGTTCGTCGCTGCCGTGGTCGATCTCGGGCAGCTCGGCGTCCAGGTCCACCGTCTCGCCGCGGCCCAGCCGGTCCACCAGGTCCGGCAGCCGGGTCTGCATGTCGCCGGCGGCGTCGCGCAGCGCGAAGATCCGGCGGCGCAGCACCCAGGTGAGCCGGATGGAGATCAGCATCACCAGGAGCACGGCGCCGCCGCCGACCGCGCTGTTGGTGACCAGCGTGGACAGCAGGCCGTCGAGCCGGTTGGCGGAGATGCTGATGTTGTAGGCGCCGAACTGGCTGCCGAGGTCGTTCAACCGGGGTGCGACTCCGCCGAGGGCCGCCTGCCACTGCTTGCCGATCTGGGCGGGCACGTCGGAGCGTCCGCTGCCGTCGACCGGGGCGGTCAGCACCGCGTTCTCCACCGCGGTCTTCTGCTTCCAGCCCGACCCGGACAGCACGCCCTGGTACAGCGTGGCGAACTGGGCCGGCAGCAGCGGGATGACCTGGTTGTTGTACAGGTCCTGCTGGGCGCCGACCAGTTGGGCGATCTGGATGCGCTGGCTGCTGGAGAAGTGGCCGCTCACCGTCCCGGCGGTGAAGATCGCGCTCTCCCGGGAGATCATCTCCAGGGCCCACTGGGCCGGCATCACCGGCCGGCCGATGGTGGCCAGGTCGGCGATGTTCACGTCGAAGTAGGTGTTGAACAGCCCCAGGTCGTGGGCGATGACCGCGGTGTAGCTGTCGAAGGTCTGCTGCTGGCCGGCGGTCCCCTTGTCCATCGCGCTGCGGAATCCGGCCAGTTGATTCACCCCCGGACTGGCCGTCAGGAAGTTGGTGATCATGCTGCTGGGATTGGTGGCGGACACGGCCTGCACGCTGGCCACGGCCGCGTCGGTGGCCTGCCGCTGGGTCGCCAGCTGCTTCCGGTAGGCGTTCGGGTCGGCGATCGCGGCGGCGCTCAGCTGCCGCTCCGCCTGCAGGTTGTAGAAGACCGCGTAGATCGGGGCGGCGCCGGCCTTGCCGACCGTGTTGCGGTCGTTGGCGGTGTGCCAGTTGTCGTACAGCTGCACCGAGTTCATCGCCCACAGGACGACGACCGCGATGGTGGGCACCAGGGCCAGGATCAGCAGGACGGTCCGCAGCGAGAGCTGCCGGGCCGGCCCGCGCCGCGGCGCCGCGGCTGCCGGCGCTTCGTCGCCGGTCCCCGCCCCGTCCGTCGAATCCTCTTCGGCCTGTCGTGTCGCCGCTCTTGCATGGAGTGCCACAGAAGTCCCCGGCATGTCAGCAATGGCGGACTACTCCGATTGGGGTCCGCGCCGTGTCAGCGGAGCCTACTAGTAGATCAACCCTTTTCAATACGGTTTGCTATCCGATCGGCACCGATCGTTCTCCGGCACCGTAGTGACACGTGGGTTGACGGTCCGTCCTCGCCTGTGGAAGCATCATACTCGCTAGAGAGAATGTGATTCTTGATATCGAGATTGAGCTACTTCCCACATCTGAGGGCCCGTCGGTGCCTATGGCGGCCGGTGATCATGCCCTCGGCGGGAGGCGCCACTGCCGCAGATGCGGGCCGCGCTCGGTTGTGAAGATCAACTGGATACCCCGACTCTCCAGGATCGAGACTGCCCTTACCATGCGCGAAGCCGAGAAGGGACAGGCTCTCCGAATGTTTTCGGCAATTCTGATCGAGAAAGGCGAGGCGGGGCAGTCGGCTGCGCTCGCGAACCTGGCCGAGGCCGAGCTTCCGGACGGCGACGTCAGCATCGACGTCGCCTATTCGACGCTCAATTACAAGGACGGCCTCGCCATCACCGGCGCCTCCCCGGTGGTACGCCGGTTCCCGATGGTGCCCGGCATCGACCTCGCCGGGGTGGTCACCGCCAGCACCCACCCGGCCTGGCGGCAGGGCGACCGGGTGGTGCTCAACGGCTGGGGCGTCGGCGAGAGCCACTGGGGCGGCCTGGCCCAGCGCGCCCGCGTCAACGGGGACTGGCTGGTGCCGCTGCCCGCCGACTTCACCGCCCGTCAGGCGATGGCCATCGGCACCGCCGGCTACACGGCGGCCCTGTGCGTGGACGCCCTGCTGGACCACGGAGTGCGCCCGGACCAGGGCGAGATCCTGGTGACCGGGGCCACCGGCGGCGTCGGCAGCGTCGCGATCACCCTGCTGACCGCGGCCGGCTTCACGGTGGCCGCGGCGACCGGCAAGGCCAGCGAGGCCGACTACCTCCAGCAGCTCGGCGCCGCGACGGTACTGGACCGCGCCGAGCTGGCCGGGGCCGGAAAGCCGCTGCAGAAGGAGCGCTGGGCCGGCGTCGTCGACGCCGTGGGCAGCCACACGCTGGCGAACGCCTGCGCCCAGACCCGGTACGGCGGCGCGGTCGCCGCCTGCGGCCTGGCCCAGGGCATGGACTTCCCCGCGTCGGTGGCCCCGTTCATCCTGCGCGGGGTGTCGCTGCTGGGCATCGACAGCGTGATGGCGCCGGCCGGACCGCGCACGGCGGCCTGGGCCCGGCTGGCACGCGATCTGGACGCGATCGCCCTGGAGGTGATCGCCCAGGAGGTCGCCCTGGGCGAGGCCGTGGCCGCAGCGGGCCAACTCATGGACGGCAAGGTGCGGGGCCGCATCCTCGTCGACGTCAACCGGTAGTCAGGAGCACCTGTGAGCAAGTCTGTCGAACTCGACCTCTCCGACGTCGACCACCGCGTGGGCAAGCCGGTCGGCGGCGGCCAGCTGTGGGACCCGTGCAGTTCCACCGACATCCGCCGCTGGGTGATGGCGATGGACTACCCCAACCCGCTGCACTGGGACCAGGAGTTCGCCCGCGACTCCAGGTTCGGCGGCCTGATCGCGCCGCAGTCGATCGCCGTGGGCCTGGACTACGGACACGGCGCCGCGCCCGCCTGCGTCGGCCACATCCCCGACAGCCACCTGATCTTCGGCGGCGAGGAGTGGTGGTTCTACGGCTGCCCGGTGCGGGTGGGCGACCAGCTGTTCCAGGAACGGCGGTTCCACGACTACAAGGTGACCGAGACCAAGTTCGCCGGACCCACCATGTTCGCGCGCGGCGACACCACCCACACCAACCAGCACGGCACCCTGGTGGCGCGCGAGCGGTCGACCGCGATCCGCTACCTCTCCGCCGAGGCCGAGAAGCGCGGGATGTACCAGAGCCAGCTCGGCGCGGTGAAGCAGTGGACCGAGGCCGAACTGGTCGAGCTGGAGCAGCTGCGCCGCGACTGGCTGATGTCCAACCGCACCGGCGTCTCGCCGCGCTTCGACGAGGTCAAGGTCGGCGACCGGCTGCCACGGCGGGTGCTCGGCCCGCACAGCATCGCCAGCTTCACCACCGAGTACCGCGCCTTCGTCTTCAACATCTGGGGCACCTTCCGCTGGGTCTCCCCGCCCGGCGTCGAGGACCCCTGGGTCTACCAGGACCCGGGCTGGACCGAGGGCTTCGCCTTCGACGAGGAGGACGCCAGGATCGACCCGCGCAAGCGCGACGGACTGTACGTCGGCCCCTCGCGCGGCCACATCGACGCGGCCAGGGCCGGCCAGGTCGGCATGGCCCGCGCCTACGGCTACGGCGCCACGATGGGCGCCTGGTGCACCGACTACCTCGCCTACTGGGCCGGCCACGACGGCATGGTGCGCCACTCCAGGTCCAGCTTCCGCGGGCCCGCCTTCGAGGGCGACGCCACCTACTTCGACGCCGAGGTGGTCGGCAAGGAGCGGGAGTCGGTCTGGGGCGTGCCGCTGGTCCAGGTCAAGCTGCGGCTCACCAACCAGAACGGCGACGTGGTGGTGGACTGCACGGCCGAGGTCGAGCTGCCGCTCTAGCCCCCGGCCGGGGACACCCCGGCCGCGAGACGCGAAGGAGGTGGTCGGCGATGGGCGCCGGATCCGAACGTTCCCTCTCACTGGTGTCGGGCCCGCCGCTGGACGCCGAACCGGGGCTCGGCGCACTGACCCTGCCCGGCTTCCTGGACCAGGTCACCGCGCTGTACGGCGAGCGCGAGGCGGTGGTGCTGCGCACGCCCGACGGCGTCACCCGGTGGACCTACGCCGAACTCCGGGAGCGCTCGGTCGAGGTGGCCCGGGCGCTGCGCGCGGGCGGGCTTGACCGGGGCGGCCGGGTCGGTGTGCTGATGACCAACCGGCCGGAGTGGATCGCGGCGGTCTTCGGGATCTCGCTCGCCGGGGGCGTGGCGGTCACCCTCAGCACCTTCTCCACCGCCCCGGAGCTGGACCACATGCTGCAGGCCTCCGGCATCTCGGTGCTGCTGTTCGAGCGCACGGTGCTGACCAAGGACTTCGCCGCCGTGCTGACCGAGCTGGAGCCCGCGATCGGCCGGTCCGCGCCCGGCACGCTCCGGTCGGTGCGCTTCCCGTTCCTGCGCCGTCTCGCCGTGCTCGGGGAGCCGATGCCCGGCGGCGCACTGGAGCCCTGGGACGGATTCCTGACGCACGGTCAGCAGGAGCCGCGCGAGCTGGTGGAGGCGACCGCGGCCGCGGTGCGGCCCAGCGACCCGGCCGTGCTGTTCTTCTCCTCCGGCTCCACCAGCAGGCCCAAGGGCATCCTCAGCGCGCACCGCGGCGTGACCATCCAGATGTGGCGCTGCCGGCGGATGTACGGCTTCGGTCCGCAGGACCGGGTCCGCTGCTGGACGGCCAACGGTCTGTTCTGGTCCGGCAACTTCGCCATGGCCCTGGGCGCGACCCTCGCCGCCGGCGGCGCCCTGGTCCTGCAACCGACCTTCGCCGCCGCCGGGGCACTGGAGCTGATGCAGGCGGAACAGGTCACCTTCCCGTTCGCCTGGCCGCACCAGTGGGCGCAGCTGGAGGGCTCGCCCCGGTGGTCCGAGACGGATCTGAGCAGCATGCGGTTCGTGGACTTCAACACCCCGATCGCGGGCCACCCCACGGTGTCGGCCAGGTGGTTCGAGCCCGGCCACGCCTACGGCAACACCGAGACCTTCACCATCACCACCTGCTTCCCCGCCAACACCCCGCCCGAGGTCCACTGCGGCAGCAGCGGCGAGGCACTGCCCGGAGTGACCGTCAAGATCGTCGACCCGCTCACCGGCACCGTCCTGCCACGGGGCGAACGCGGCGAGATCTGCGTCAAGGGCCCCACGCTGATGCTGGGCTACCTCGGCACCCCGCTGGACGAGACGCTCGACGCCGAGGGCTTCTTCCGCTCGGGTGACGGCGGCCGTCTCGACGACGGCGGCCTGCTGCACTGGGAGGGCCGGCTCACCGACATCATCAAGACCGGCGGCGCCAACGTCTCCCCGCTGGAGGTGGACGAGGCGCTGACCGGCTGTCCCGGGGTCAGGGTGGCGCAGACCGTCGGCGTGCCGCACGAGACCCTCGGCGAGCTCGTGGTCGCCTGTATCGTGCCGCAGCAGGGCGTGGACCTCGACGCCGAGACGATCCGTACCTTCCTGCGGGAGCGGCTGGCGAGCTACAAGGTGCCCCGCCACGTCCTGTTCTTCCGCGAGGACGAGATCGCGCTCACCGGCAACGCCAAGATCAAGTCCAGCGAGCTGCGGCAACTGGCCGCGGAGCGCCTGAAGAAGTAGGCAGAGGCAAGAGGGAGCCGCCGTATGTCCGTTCTGGCAAGGCCCGCGGTCGCCGCCCTGGCCGCGAAGGGCTTTCAGCGTCTGGTCCGGCTGAGCGAGCGCCGCAGCTCACCGGTGCGCTTCCCGGAGTTCCCGGGCAACACCCGCGAGCTGACGATCCCCACCTCGATCGGACCCGCGCGCGCCGTGGTGTACTCCCCCGCGGACGGCGACGAGCTGCCCCCGGTGCACGTCAACTTCCACGGCGGCGGCTACGTCCTGCCGCTGACACAGCTCGACGACCCGCTCTGCCGCTGCCTCGCCGCCCAGGCGGGAGTCGTCGTGGTCAATGTCGACTACGTGCTCGCCCCGCAGCACCGCTTCCCCGCACCGCCCCGCCAGGCCTTCGAGGTGGTGCGGTGGGTAGCCGAGCACGGTGCCGAGCACGGCTGGGACGGCGCCAGGCTCTCCATCGGCGGCCAGAGCGCGGGCGGCGGCCTCGCTGCTGCCGTGGCCCGGCAGGCCCTGGAGCAGGGCGGCCCCGCCATCGCCCTCCAGGTCCTGCACTACCCGCCGCTCGACCTGGCCACCGGCTTCAGGGACAAGGGCACACCGATCAAGGGCTCCGAACTGCGGCCGTGGATGGCCGAGATCTTCAACAACTCCTACATCCCGAACCCGCAGCACCGCACCGACCGCCTGGCCTCCCCCGCCCACCCGACGGACACCACCGACCTCACCGGCATCGCCCCGGGCCTGGTCATCACCGCCGAACTCGACCTGCTCCGCCCGGAGGCCGAGCACTACGCCGAACGCCTACGCACCGCCGGGGCACTGATCGAACTCCACAACGTGGCCGGAGCCGACCACGGCTACGACGTCAGAAACGACGAAAGGGCCAGGGAGATCTACACCCTGATCGCCACTCAACTCCGGCGAACCGCCACCCGGGGCGGTGCAGTCGGCGGGTAACCGGTCTCACGGCTGATCGTAGGGCTCGCGGTAGAGGTCGGCGTGGACCTCCGCTTGGACCGCGGAGCGGATCTTGTGGAGGGCGGAGCCGCCGATGTACCGCTGGGTCCGGGCATGACCGACCGGCTCGATGAGGTCCAGGCGGCGCAGCGTACGGAGGTCGGCAAGAGCTTGGTCGCGTGTGAGGGCTTCCTCAGCCTGGTAGGTCGTACGACGCAGATGCCCCTCCGTGGCCGCGTACAGAGCGGAGACGGTGCGCTCGTCGAGGCGGTGTTCCGAGGCAAGACGCTCCAGACGGAACCACAACCGCGCCGCCGCTTCGAAGCGGCGCTGCACTTCCTGGGCCTGGAGGTGGTGGGCAGTGAGGCAGAACCTGATCCAGGAGCCGGCATCATGCTCCGGCTGCCAGGAACCGGCCTGGACGTCCCGCAGGGCGCCGTAGTACTCCCGGGTGTTGTACTCGTCCGCGCCGAGCCACTCCTCGATGCTGGAGAACTCAGGGGCGAGGATGCCCTCGCGTGCCAGAACGAGTGTGTGGACGGCCCTGGACATGCGGCCGTTCCCATCACGCCACGGATGGATGGAGACGAGATTGAGGTGCGCCATGGATGCCCGTACGAGGGCCGGAGTGTCCAACTCCTCCTCGGCGAGCCAGTGCAGGAGCTCGCCCATGAGGCCGGGTACCTGCTCGGGGTCGGGAGCGGTGTAGATCGGCGGTCGGTTCGGGCCGCCGGAAACCCAGACCCCACTGGTGCGGTATTCGCCGGGACGTACCCGCTTGTCGACAGCCCTGAGCATCATGAAGTGCAGAGCCGAGAGCAGGGTGTGGTCCCAGGCGAAGATCTGGAAGTCCGAGGCGTGCTGGATGTAGGTGAGGGCGTCGCGGTACCCGGTGACGGCGTTGCGAGTGGCCTCGTCGGTCTCGGCTGAGATGTCCCCGCCGGCCACCAAGGTCTCGGCCTCCTCAGCACTGATCGTGTAGCCCTCGATATGGGTCGACCCCCGTACCGCGGCCGCAGTGAGCGAACGGCGGAGCTGTCCCTCCCAACGGCGCGGTTGAGCGAGCTGGTGACGGAACGCGGTGCGGAGCGCCTCGATCTCGTCGAGGACGCGGAGGTCATCAGGGGTCAGCTGGGGAGTGGCGAACAGCATTCTTCGATCCTACGACACAAGTAGGGTCGGAGGGAGGTATTGTGCGGCGTTCCGCGCCGAGCGCGTCCACGTCCCCGATCTTCAGGTCGAGGAACGCTGTACGACCTGCACCTGGTCGTCGGGCATGGAGGTGGCGGCAGGCTGGCGGCCGGACAGGCTGGCCATGACCGCTTCGGCGCGCCGGCGGCCCACCTCGTGGAGGTTGAAGGAGACGGTGGTGAGGGCCGGGATGGTCAGCCGGGCAGTGGGAATATCGTCTGCCCCGATGACGGCGAAGTCCGCCGGAGCGCTGAGGCCGCGTTCGTGCATCCCTGCCAGGACGGCGATCGCTGTCTCGTCGTTGAAGGCACAGATGCCGGTGACGGATTCCGCCTCCCAACGGGTCACCGCCTGCACTGCGCCGGCGATCTCCAGGTCTGTGGTCACGACCACGGGTGGGTCGATGCCGGCATCGTGGCAGGCGTCGATGGCGCCGCGCAGGCGCTCCTCGGCCATCTGATGCAGTCCGGAGTGTCCGGGAAAGGCATAGCCGATGCGTCGGTGCCCGCGGCCGATCAGGTGCTCGGCCTGGAGGCGACCGGCCAGCCGCATGTCGCGGGAATCGTCCGGCTCCGAAGGAAGCACGGTGTCGGCACCGGCCCGGTAGAGGGCTTGGGCGGTGTCGGGATCGAACGGCACGAAGCCGATCACCACCGACGCGCCCACGGTCGCACACACATCCTGCAGCGCCTTGCCGTGGGCTCCCTCAAGGTGGGTGACCAGGGTCAAGCCGTGCTGGGCGAGTGCCGTGGCGAGTTCCTCGACGAACCGGCTGATGGCCGGGCCGATCGGCATGTCGGGGATGGAGAGCAGGGCGACATCGCTGCGGCCGGCGGCCAGCGCACGTGCGGAGGCCAGCGGTCGGTAGTCCAGACGCTGAGCGGCGTCGAGGATGCGGCTCCTTGTCTCCTCCGGGATCGACAGGCCTGGCTTGTCGTTGAGGACGAAGCTCACGGTGGTGCGGGACACGCCGGCGGCGCGGGCTACGTCCTGGCTGGTGCTGCGCTTGGCGGGTCGGCTCATGGCCCTCTCGTCACGGAATGCCGGTCCTGTTGACGTTCCCATCGTAAGCCCCCATAACGCGCGTTAATCCAGGTCCGCCTTGGGTGACCAGCCCCGGGGCAGGTTACGCGTTCGTTACGGAAGCAAGTCTTGCCACTGTCACGATCCTCAAGGTTCACTACTAACGCGCGTTGATAACGCGCGTTACTTCGCCTTCGGGTGGGTGCCGCCTCGAACGATGCGCGTCTGCATCGAGGACTTCGCATGGCCACGACCAAAGGATTTTCTGTGCACGACGAGATGGACGTCCCAGTAACCCTGGCCGCTCTGACCCTGGAGGAGAAGGCCGCTCTGCTGTCTGGATCGGAGGCCTGGGCGAGCACGCCGGTCGAGCGGCTGGGGATCCCCTCGATCACCCTGACGGACGGCCCGCACGGCGTCCGCCGGGTGGACCCCGGAGCGGAGAGCTTCAGCTTCGACGCGAGCCTGCCCGCCACCTGCTTCCCCACCGCGGCGGCCCTCGGGTCCTCCTGGGATGTGGACCTCCTCGACCGCGTCGGTGAGGCGCTGGGCGCCGAGAGCCGCGCCGCCGGGGTCTCGGTGCTGCTGGGACCCGGCCTCAACATCAAGCGGTCGCCGCTGTGCGGACGCAACTTCGAATACCTCTCCGAGGATCCGGTGATCAGCGGGCGTCTGGGGGCTGCACTGGTCCGTGGCATCCAGAGCCGGGGCGTGGGCGCGTCGGTGAAGCACTTCGCCGCCAACAACCAGGAGACCGACCGGATGCAGATCAGCGCCGAGGTCGACACGCGCACCCTGCGCGAGATCTACCTGGCGGGCTTCGAGCACATCGTCACCACCGCGCAGCCCTGGACCGTGATGGCCGCCTACAACAAGGTCAACGGCGTCCACGCCGCCCAGAACAGCTGGTTGCTCACCGACGTGCTCCGTGGGGAATGGGGCTTCGACGGCCTGGTGGTCTCGGACTGGGGCGCGGTCACCGACCCCTTGGCCGCCGTGGTTGCGGGCCTCGACCTGGAGATGCCCGGCACCAACGGCACCAGCGCCCGCAAGCTGGTCCAGGCCGTCCGTACCGGGATCGTCGAGGAATCCGTACTCGACCAGGCAGTGGCCCGCCTGCTCACGCTCGTGAACCGCACGACGCATCCTCACGAGCCGGTCCAGGAGGTCGACTTCGCGCAACACCACCAGTTGGCCAGGCGAGCGGCCGCCGAATCGGCGGTGCTGCTGAAGAACGAGAACGCCCTACTGCCCCTGGACCCCGGGGCCGGGCTGACCATGGCGGTGATCGGGGAGTTCGCCCGCACGCCCAGGTTCCAGGGCGCAGGCAGCTCACGGATCAACCCGATCCGCGTCGACAGCGCCCTCGACGCACTGACCCGGGCCGCCGGCGAGCAGTGGACCCTGTCGTTCGCACCGGGGTTCACCCTGTCCGGCGAGGACGACCAGGACCTGCTGGCGCAGGCGGTGGCCGAGGCTGCAGCGGCCGACGTCGCCGTCGTGTTCCTCGGGCTGGCCGAAGGGGTGGAGTCGGAGGGCCACGACCGCGAGCACCTGCACCTGCCGGAGGTCCAGATCCGGCTGCTGGAGGCGGTGGCCGAGGCCAACGACCAGGTGGTGGTCGTGCTGGCGAACGGTGGGGTGGTCGAGGTCGCGTCCTGGCAGCACCACGCCCGAGCGGTGCTGGAGGGCTGGCTGAACGGTCAGGCCGGCGGCAGCGCCATCGCCGATCTGCTGCTCGGGCACGCCAACCCCAGCGGCCGGTTGGCGGAGACGATTCCGCTGCGCCTGCAGGACAACCCGTCCTACCTGAACTTCCCCGGCAGCGCGGGGACCGTCCTGTACGGGGAACGCGGCTACGTCGGGTACCGGTACTACGACGCCAAGGACATCCCCGTCGCTTATCCCTTCGGGCACGGCCTGTCCTACACCACGTTCGGCTACTCCGACCTGCGCACCACGGTCGAGGGAGTGGGCGAGGACGCGGTCGTGCGGCTGAGCCTGACCGTGACGAACACCGGTCCGGTCACCGGAAGGGAGGTCGTCCAGGTCTACGTCGCCGACCTCGCCTGCTCACTGGACCGGCCGGTCCGCGAACTCAAGGCCTTCACGAAGCTCGAACTCGCCCCCGGTCAGTCCGCGCCCGTGGACTTCGAACTCCGGGCTCGGGACCTGTCGTTCTTCAGTCCCGAGCACGACCGCTGGGTCCTGGAGGGTGGCGACTTCCGGATCAGCGTCGGCGCCTCATCCCGTGACCTGCGCCTGACCGCCACCGTGACCGTGGACGCCCCGCAGTTGCTCCGTCCCCTGCGCATGGAGTCACCGGTCGGCGAGTGGCTGGCGCACCCGGTCGGCGGACCGCTGCTGCGCCGCATGCTGAGCGGTGCTCAGGGCTCCGCTGTCGCAGCCGACCCCACGATCTTCCGCATGGTCGAATCGCTGCCGCTCTCCCGACTGGTGGCGATGAGCGGTGACCGCCTGGACACCGCCGACCTGAGCCGACTCGTCGGCCGGAAACCGTAGCGCCCCCGCGGCCCTACCAGCTCGACCCCCCACCCCGCCCGCCCGAAAGGACACCGATGTCCCGCACCGAGGCCGCACCACAAGCAACAGAGGAAAGAACAGGATTCAGCGCACGTCATGTGCTCGTCCTGGTCGCCCTGCTCTGGGCCGTCGCACTGAATCCGATCGTCAGCCTGCTGAGCGGCAACGCCCAGGCCCAGGTCGCCATCCATTTCCACACCACGCAGATCGTCTGGTTCACCCAGGGCGCCCTGCTGGTTGCCACGTTCGTGCTGCCGTTCGCCGTGAAGGCGGCCGGGCTCTACGGCAAGAAGCGCGTGCTGGTCATCGTCGCCGTGTTCGGCCTGGTCGGCGACCTGATCGCCGCGCTGTCCAGCAACTACACGATGCTGCTGGTGGGCCGCGCCGTCGCCGGGATCTACGGCGCTGCTGCGGCCGTGGCCTACGCGACGGCACGCGACGTGTTCCCCCGGCGCCTGGTCGGACCCGCCAGCGCGTTGCTGGGCGGCAGCATCGGCATCGTCGCTCTGGGCGGCCCGTTCCTGTCCGGGTGGCTGCTGGACACCTGGGGCTTCCACGGCGCGCTGTGGTTCATGGCGATCTCCACCGCGCTGTGCGTGGTGATCCTGGCGGCCTTCGTGCCCGAGAGCCCGGTCCGCGAGGAGCACGGCCGGATGGACTGGCTCGGCGGACTACTGCTGGGCGCGGGCCTGACCGCGATCGTCTACGCGGTCGGCCAGGGCCAGGGCTGGGGCTGGACCAGCGGCAAGTTCTTCGCCTACGTGGGCGGGGGCCTGCTGGCACTGGTCGCCTTCGTACTCGTCGAGCGCCGGATCGCCCACCCGCTGTTCCCGACCTCGCTGTTGAAGCGGCGCCAGGTCTGGGCCGTGCTCCTGGCCACCGCGGTGACCTCGGCCGCCACCTACGCGGTCGGCACGGACACACAGCTGCTGGCGCTGATGCCGAGGATCCCCACCATCTCCGACGGTCTGGGGTGGACGGCGACCCACAACGCCTGGGTCACCTCCCCGCTGAGCATCCTGATCATCGCCTCGGCAGTCGCGACCGGGGTGCTGGCCCGCCGGGTCGACACCCGGATCCTGCTGATCGTCGGCTCACTGCTGGCCGCCGTCGGCTACGGGCTCGGCTCGCAGCTGCACCACACGGCCGCCCAGCTGATCATCATGGGCCTGGTGGGAGGCCCGGGCACCGGGCTGGTCCTCGCCGTCGCCCCCATCATGATCATCGAGGCGGTCTCGCCGAAGGAGCAGGCCCTCGCCAACGGCGCCCAGGCCATGCTGGTGGGCATAGCCCAGGTGGTCTTCACCCAGCTCACCTTCGTGCTGATGGCTCAGGGCGGCAAGGTGATGCAGGGCACCCAGTTCTACAAGGACTCCGGCTTCACCAACGGCTTCTGGTTCGCAACCGCCGCCTGCGCCGCCGGTGCGCTGCTGGCGCTGCTGATCCCCAAGCCCGAGCAACTGGACCAGGCCGAGGTCGGCCAGGCCGCCTCCCTGACCGTGTGACACCCCGGGGCCGACCGCTCCCCGGCGGTCGGCCCCGGGCCCGTCTTCCCGCATGTGAACAGAGGACCCACATTGATCCGCGTTTCCTTCAACGACGGCTGGCAGACCCGGCCCAAGGTCAACCCCTTCGCCGAGATGAGCGGTGCCACCGTCCCGTTCCAGCCGGTGACGGTGCCGCACGACGCGATGATCGGGCAGGAACGGACCGCGCCCAGCGGCCGGACCGGCATGGAGGGGGGAGCCGGCGCCTACTTCCCCGGCGGGACGTTCGAGTACCGCAAGACCTTCCACGTGCCCGAGGAGTACCGGGGCAAGCGGATCGTGCTGGAGTTCGAGGGCGTGTACCGCGATGCGACGGTGCACATCAACGGCGACTACGCCGGGCAGCGCCCCTTCGGCTACTCGCAGTTCCACATCGACGCCGACCGCTTCCTGCGGTTCGGCCAGGACAACGAGATCAAGGTCGAGGCCCGCAGTCACCGCGACTCGCGCTGGTACACCGGCGCCGGGATCTACCGCGACACCTGGATGCTGGTCGGCGGCCTGGCCCGGATCGCCCCCCAGGGCGTCCGCGTCAGCACCCCCGACATCGACGGGGAGCAGGCAGTGGTGGAGGTCGCCACCCGGGTCGAGAACGACTCGATCGCCATCCGGACCCTCGACGTTGCCACCGAGGTCCACGACGCGGCCGGAACGGTGGTCGCCACCGACGCGTCCCGGATCACCGTCCTGCCCGGTGAGCCGGCAACGGCCCGTCAGCGTCTCTACGTGCAGAACCCCCTGCTGTGGAGCCCGGACGCACCCGCGCTCCACAGCGTGAGCGTGGCGTTGACCGACCAGGACGGCGCAGTGGACAACGAGTCCGCCACCTTCGGCATCCGCTCGCTGCAACTGGACCCGCGCCGCGGCCTGCGGATCAACGGCGCGAGCGTGAAACTGCGCGGTGCCTGCATCCACCACGACAACGGCATCCTGGGCGCGGCCACCTTCGCCCGCGCCGAGGAACGTCGGGTGCAGATCCTCAAGGACGCCGGCTTCAACGCGATCCGCATGTCCCACAACCCGATGAGCAAGGCGATGCTGGACGCCTGCGACCGCATCGGCATGCTCGTGGTGGACGAGGCCTTCGACATGTGGACCTCGGCCAAGAGCGACTTCGACTACAGCCTCAGCTTCCCCGAATGGTGGGAGCGCGACATCGAGGCCATGGTCGCCAAGGACTTCAACCACCCCAGCGTCGTCCTGTACTCCATCGGCAACGAGATCCCCGAAGTCGGCTCCCCCTCAGGAGCCGCATGGAGCCGCAGGCTTGCGGAGAAGGTCCGCACCCTGGACCCCTCCCGTTACGTCACCAACGGGATCAACGGGATGCTGGCCGTCATGTCCGACCTCGCAGCGATGAGGCAGCAGGCGGCGGCCGACGAAGGCGCGGGCATCAACACCCTGATGGCCGACCCGGCAGCGGGCATGAACGCGATCGGCGCCTCCGAGCTGGTGACCCGGCGCACCGCCGAGTCCTTCGCGGTCCTGGACGTGGCCGGCATGAACTACATGGAGGCCCGGTACGCCGCGGACCGGGAGCTGTTCCCGAACCGGATCATCCTGGGCACCGAGACCTTCCCCACCCGCATCGACGGCAACTGGAAACTGGTCAAGCAGTACGGGCACGTCATCGGTGACTTCGGCTGGACCGGCTGGGACTACCTGGGCGAAGTCGGCATCGGCCGACCGCAGTACCTCACCCCCGACAACCCCCGCCCCGCGTTCTCCGCCCCCTATCCGTACCTGCTGGCCGGCTGCGGCGACATCGACATCACCGGACACCGACGCCCGGCCTCCTACTACCGCGAGACCGTCTTCGGCCTGCGCACCCAGCCCTACCTGGCGGTCCAGCGGCCCGAGCACTACGGACAACCCCTGTGGTCCACCCCCTGGGCCTGGAGCGACACCGTCTCCAGCTGGACCTGGCCCGGCTTCGAGGACGCACCCGTCGTCGTGGAGGTCTACAGCGATGCCGACGAGGTCGAACTCCTGGTCAACGGCCGCTCCCTGGGCCGGCGGCCGGTCGGCGAGAACCACCGCTTCCGCACCGAGTTCGACACCGTCCACCAGCCCGGCGAACTCGTGGCCGTCGCCTATCGGGACGGCGCCGAGACCGGCCGCAGCGCCCTGCGTTCGGCCACCGGCCCGGTCCAGCTGCGCGCCGAGGCCGACCGGCCGACCATCACCACGGCGGTCGGCGACCTGGCGTACATCACCATCAGCCTGACCGACCCCGACGGAACCCTGCACACCGCAGCCGACCGGCCGGTGAGCATCACCGTCACCGGCGACGGCGCCCTGGCCGGGTTCGGGAGCGCGAACCCCTCGACCGACGAGCAGTTCGACGCCACGGAGCGCCACACCTACCTGGGCCGCGCCCTGGCCGTGCTGCGCCCCACCGGCGTGGGCGAGATCCGGCTCACGGTCGGCGCCCCGGACTGCGAACCGGTCGACGTCACCATCAGCGTCACCGCCGGACCTGCCACCGCCACCTGACCGACCGTCCCGCCCGGTTCCGCTACAGCGCGCTGCTCACGGCGCTGAAGCGGAACAGGTAGTCGTTGTGCCCGGCCACGGTGATGTCCGTGAATCCCGCCGTCCGCAGGCGCTGGTCAAGAGTGGCCGGGTCCACCGGGACGTAGGTGTCGTCGATGTGGGCGCGCCGGATCCGCTCACTGTCGACGGAGTCGATTCCCAGCAGTGGCGCCCCAGGACGGAGGAGGTGGTGCAACCGTGCGAACAGCTGGTCCTGCGCCTGCGGCGAGTCCATGTGGTGCAGCATCGAGAAGCAGGTCGCCGCGGAGAACCGGTTCGGCTCCAACTCCAGTGCGGTGACGTCGCCGTGGATGACCTCGGCGCGGCTGTCGGCCAGTCGGGTGCGCAGCTGGGCGGCCAGGTCCGGGTCGATCTCGATCGCGGTGACCCGGGTGGTCAGTTCCAGCAGCAGGTCCGTGGTGAGTCCGGGGCCGGGGCCGATCTCCAGCACGTCCTCGCCGAGGTCGGCCGCCTGCTCCAGCCAGGGCAGCAGTTCGGCACGCAGCGTCAGGGCCCAAGCAGGGCTGGCGAGATGGGTCAGATGAGACTGATTCATGGGTCCCATTAGTACTGTCCTTGTGCATGACCGGCTTTGCGCAAACGGCCGATGAACCGCCGTCAGCGGCCAATGCCCGGATGGTGGTCCTGCGCCGCCAGGCGGAAGTGCCCGGTGCGGGAGTGCCCGGAGCGGGCGCGCCCGGTATCGTCGCCGGGTCGTACAGCTATGAGGGCACCCATCCGGTCGCCCCTTGGCACCGCCATGACCTGCACCAGCTCGAGTACGCCTTCGAGGGCGTCGTCGAGGTACGGACCGCTGCGGCCCGCTACCGGCTGCCGTCGCTGCAGGCCGCGTGGATCCCGGCCGGGCTGGCCCATGTGAGCACCTTCGACAGGGCGAGGACCGCCTCGGTGCTCTTCGATCCCGCCCTGGTGCGCGACAGTGCGAGCCGCGTCCGGGTCCTGCCGGTGGAACCGGTCCTGCGCGAGATGATCATCTACGCCGCGCGCTGGCCGATCGGCCGGCCGGACAGCGACGCCGTGGCCGACTCCTACTTCGGCGCACTGGCCGACCTGGTCCTGGAACGGCTGGACCGCGAGCTGCCGTTCCACCTGCCGGTCAGTCACGACCCGCTGATCACGGACGTCATGCGCTACACCGACACCCGCCTGGCCGATGTCTCGATCGCCGCGGTCTGCCGCGCGGTCGCCACCTCCGAGCGCACCCTGCGCCGCCGTTTCGGCACCGCAACAGGTATGACGTGGCGTCAGTACCTGCTGCACAGTCGACTGTTGCACGCGATGACACTGCTGGTCCGGCAGGACAGCACCGTCCTCGCGGTCGCCACGGCCGTCGGCTTCGACAGCGCCAGCGCATTCAGCCGGGCCTTCCACGCCTACACCGGACAGACGCCGACCGCCTTCCGCCACGATCGCGTGTAAGGGAGATCGCAGGCCATCGTTGCGGTCTGCTCATGCGGTTCGTTGTGCGAGTGATGCCCGGCGCAGTGCCAGCACCGCGATGTCGTCCTGCTGCCGGCCTCCGGTGAATGCTCGGACCTGCACCCGTAGCAGGTCGGCGAGTTGACTCGGGGTCACCTCACCGATCTCCTGTAGTCGTTCCTCCAGCGGGAAGAAGGATCCTTCCCGGTCACGGCTCTCGATCAGGCCGTCGGTGTAGAGCAGGAGTGTCTCGTCGGCGGCGAGGTCGAACCAGTCCACTGTGCGCACGTCGGCAACCAGCGCTCCCAGCCCCAAGGGAACGTGCGCGCCCTGCAGTTGCAGGCGGCTGACGCCTCGGGGGCCGAGGATGTAGGGCAGTGGGTGGCCGCAGTTGACCACCTGGGCCTCAGGATCCGCGTCCAGGCCCAGGACGAGTGCCGTGACGAAGCGCTCGGGCTCGCCGGCCTCGCCGGCGTAGTGGTTCTGCCGCACGACGGCGTGTTCCAGCGCTTCGACGACGCCGGTGAGCGTCGGTTCGCGGTGTGCCGCCTCCCGGAACGCACCGATGACGGCGAAGGCGGTGCCCAACGCGGGCAGGCCCTTGCCCTGCACGTCCGCCAGCAGCACCCGGGTGCCGTAGGCGGTCTCGATCACGTCGTAGATGTCACCGCCGACCAGGCTCTCCTCCTGGAGCGGATCGTAGACGCCGGCCACCAGCACCTCATGGGTGACCTGCGGAAGCGGCCGTAGCAGCTGCCGCTGCATCGCGGTCGCGGCGGAACGGAGCCTGGTGGTCTGCTCGGTGCGCGAGATCCGCCAGTGGCAGAGGTAGACGGCCAGGGCGCCGAAGGCGACGCTGAACACCACCAGCGCGATGTCCACGGCCAGATGCGAGGCCGGCTGCTGCAGGAGTGCCCCTGCCGTAGCCAGCACGATCCAGGCGGACACCCACACGGTCTGCCGTACCGTGCCCACGGCCGCGATCGTCGCGGGGAGGAACACCAGGAAGCCCGCCAGCTCCGGTGCGCTGGACAGCAGCGGGCCCGTGCCCAGGACGAGTACGGTGATCCCGGCCGTCCACAGCAGCGAGGCCCGGTTGGACACACTCCCTGTGCGTTCGGTCATGCCCGGTCCGGGTCCGGTTGGACGTAGGCCTCACGGATCCGGGAGACCAGGAACACCTCGTAGTCCATGGCGAGCCCGAAGACGATCCCCACCAGGAAGATCGGCATCAGGCTCATGATCGGACCGGTCGTGGTGACCCCGAGCAGACTGGCACCCCAGCCCTTCTGGAACACGGCGACCACGCAGCCCAGCGCGGCCCACAACCCAGTCGATAGAGGAACGTGGCCACAGCGGGCTCCTGTCCGAGCTCGGTTACCTCACCAGGACCGTCAGGACACCGCCCCTGTCGTCATGCCCCTGGCGGCACTCCGACTGATCAAGAGCACCGTAAGTTCAGGGCTAGGCCTGTCGCCTGCGCAGATGTCCCTCCGCGAGGTCCCCCGCAGGCGGACGGAGGTTCGCAGGTGCGGGTGCCGGGGGTCGCGTTCGAGGAGGATCGTGGTTCGTCGGCGCTGGGCCATCCGGATTCCCGACCGGCGGCAGTCGGCGGGCGGGCGGCTGTGCGGACCGGGTCCGGTCAGCGCGGGCGCCCCGGGGCCGATCAGCGCGGGAAGCCCGCTGCCGCCACCCGCACGGCCCGCTCGGTCGCTTCGACCAGTGCCTCGGGGCCGGCGTCGGTTCCGTTCCAGGCCCAGTCCTCCACCGCGACCCGCAGCGCGGAGTTGATCATCGCGGCCTGCACCCGGGACTCCAGGTCCTGCGGACTGCGGCCGGCGCGCTCGGCGACGGCCTCAGCGAACACGGCCTCGGCCTGGTGGTGCACCTGCAGCCAGACGGCGCGCAGCCCGTCCTCGTGCCTGGTCAGCCGCACCAGGCCGCGCAGCGCGGCAGTCGCTTCGGGCGTGGCGGTGGCCGCACGTTCGGCGTCCGCGCCGGTGAGCACCGGGGTGCCGGGACGCCACTCCCGCAGCCGCTGCGCCGTCTGCTCGATTCCGGCCGCGAGCAGCGGCTGGACGAACTGCTCCTTGGTGGGGAAGTAACGCCACAGCGTGCGCTGGGAGATGCCGACGGCCTGGGCGATCTCCTCGGCGGAGGTGGCCGCGACGCCCTTCGCCGTGAACAGCCGCACGGCCTCCTGGGCGATCTCCAGCCGGGTGGCGGCCTTGCGCCGCTCGGTCAGCGGCGGCCGACCCATCCGTACCGCCGGCTTCTCCGGCTGCTGATCCATCCGCTCAGCCTAGCGGTTTTCGTCAGGCAATGACTTTCTGGCACTTTCTGCCATAAAGCTATAACGTCGCAGGCAGCACACCAGCAAGGAAGCAGGGAGCACCCCATGAGCAGCACCACCGGCCTCACCGGCAAGAGCGTCGTCGTCACCGGCGCGGGCTCGGGCATCGGCCGCGCCACCGCCCTGAAGTTCGCCGCCGAGGGGGCCTCGGTCCTGGTGGCCGACCTCAACGCAGAGGGCGCCAAGGCCGTCGTCAGCGAGATCGAGGCCGCCGGCGGCACCGCCCGCGCGGTGGTCGGCGACCTGAGCGAGCAGAGCGTGGTGGACGAGGTGGTCGCCACCGCCGTTTCGTCCTTCGGCGGCCTGGACGTCCTGGTCAACAACGCGGGGATCATGGACCGGATGTCGGCGGCCGGCGAGACCAGCGACGCCGAGTGGGAGCGGGTGATCCGGATCAACCTGACCGCACCGTTCCTGCTGACCCGCGCCGCGCTCCCGCACATGCTCGCCGCGGGCCGGGGCGCCATCGTCAACACCGCCTCCGAGGCGTCGCTGCGCGGCAGCGCGGCGGGCGCCGCCTACACCGCCTCCAAGCACGCGGTGGCCGGGCTGACCAAGTCCCTCGCCGTGATGTACCGGGACAAGGGCATCCGCGCCAACGCCATCGCCCCCGGCGGGACCATCACCAACATCCAGGTCGACGTGGAGGCGGGCGCCCAGGGCCCGGCCGTCCTCGGCTCCTACATGGGCAACGTCGGCCGCCCGGCGGACGCCGCCGAGCAGGCCGCCGCCATCCTCTTCCTCGCCTCCGACGCCGCCAGCAACATCAACGGCGTCATCCTCCCGGTCGACAACGGCTGGTCCGCGGTCTGACCGCAGCCCGGTCCCGGGCCGGGTCGCGCACGACCGCCCTGCCCGGGACCCGGGGACCACCGCCTCCGGCCGCACTCCCGGTGCGACCCCCGGGGCGGCGATTGGGTTCGCCGGCGCGTGAGTATCTACGCTGTGCGAATGGCTCTCATTGCGGTGTGCGAGGACGACGCGGCGGTCCGTGACCTGCTCAGGCGGGCCCTGGAACACGACGGCCACACCATCGCGGCCGCGGCCACCGCCGAGAGCCTGCTGCGGCAGCTGGACCCGGCGCCGCACCTGATCGTCCTGGACCTCGGCCTGCCCGACGCCGACGGGCGCGACGTCTGCCTGGCACTGCGGGCGCGCGGCGTCGACGCACCGGTGCTGATGCTCACCGCCCTGGACGGCATGCACCACAAGGTCGGCGGCTTCGAGGCCGGCGCCGACGACTACCTCACCAAGCCGTTCGACCTGCCCGAACTACTGGTCCGGGTGCGCGCATTGCTGCGCCGTACCACCACCGCGGCCGCGACCGAGGACGTGGTGCTGGACCCCGCCAAGCACACCGTGACCTGCGGCACCGGCAGCGAGGACCTCACCCCCACCGAGTTCCGGCTGCTCGGCAGGCTGATGGCCGCGCGTGGCGACGCGGTCCGCCGTCACGCGCTGGTCGCCGCCGGCTGGCCGCACGGCGCACAGGTCAGCGACAACACCCTGGACTCCTTCGTGCGCCGGCTGCGGACCAAGCTCGCGGCCCTGGACGCCGAGCAGCGGCTGGCGACGGTGCGCGGGGTGGGCTACCGGTGGCAGTGACCAGCTTCCGCTCCAGGGTCGTGGCGCTCACCGTGCTGGTCGCCACCACGGTGGTCGCGGTCCTGGTGGTGCTCTCCCACGTCCTGCTCAGCCGGGTCACCGACGCGGACGCGCACGCGATGGCGCGCACCCGCGCGGAGGCCGCCGCCGCCAGCATCGCGGTCGAGGGCGGCCGGGTGGTGATGACGGAGAACGGCAGCGAGGCGCTGGACTCGGTGGCATGGGTGTACGCCGACGGGCAACTGGTCGACGGGTTCGTGCCGACCGCGCTCCTCGACCAGGTCCAGGCGCTGTCCGGCTCCCCGGCCGAGCGGACCGCCGTGGTCCAGGGCCACCTGCTGCTGGCTCGGCCGGTCCCGACAGCGGGCCACCGGACGACGGTGGTCGTGGGAGTGGACCTGATGCCCTATGAGACGTCGGAGCGGCACAGCCTGACGGCGTCGCTGATACTGGGCGCCCTCGCGGTGCTGCTCGCGGCTCTGGTGGCGGACTTCGCGGTGCGCCGTTCGCTGCGGGTGGTGCACGAGATGGCCGCACTCGCCGACGACTGGGGCGACCACGAGCCCGGGCGGCGGTTCGACCTCGGCGTGCCGCGCGACGAGTTCGGCGAGCTGGGCGGCACCCTGGACCGCCTGCTCGACCGCATCGACGGCGTCCTGGAGGAGGAGCGCCGGCTGAGCGACGAGATCGCCCATGAGCTGCGGACCCCGCTGACGGTGCTGCGCGGCGAGGCGCAGCTGGCACAGCTGTCCGGGCGGCAGCTGCCCCCCGATGCGGTGCTGCGCGAGGTCGAGCGCCTCAACTCGGCCATCACCACCATCCTCGGTGCGGCCCGCCGTCGCGTCGGCGGCGGGGACCGCTGCGACCTGGCAGCCGCGGCGCGGGCGGTGATCGCGGGCCGCGGCGTGGAGCTCGACGTCGCGGCCGGCGTCGAGGTCGCGGTGCCCGCGGAGGTGGTGACGGCGGTACTGGCGCCGCTGCTGGACAACGGACTGCGCCATGCCAGAGCGAGAGTGCGCGTCACCGCCCGCACCGAGGCGGGGGTGGTGGTGGCCGAGGTCCTCGACGACGGCCCGGGATTCGCCGCGGAGGAGGTCGAACGGGTCTTTGAAGCGGGTGTCAGCGCAGGCACGGGACACGGCCTGGGCCTGGCCGTGGCGCGTCGCGTCGCGGCCTCGGCGGGGGTGGAGGTCCGCGCGGTCGCGGTCGGCCACGGCCGGGTCGAGGTGCTCTTCCCCGCGCCCTGGGCCGCGACGTAGTCGGGAGACGTAGTCAGGTGACGTAGTCAGGTTGTGTGCAGGTTCGCCCCAGCAGTCTCCTGCCATGACAACGACAACTCCGACCCGCACGCGCAGCGGGCGCCTCCTGCTCAACAAGGTTCCCGAGGTCACCATCTGGTTCTGGGTGATCAAGATCCTCTGCACGACGGTGGGCGAGAGCTTCGCCGACTGGATCAACATGACGCTGGGCGTCGGCCTGGTGAACACCGCCTGGATCTTCACCGTGGTCCTGGCCGTGGTGCTGGCCGTGCAGCTGCGGCTCAAGCGGTACGTGCCGCTGCCGTACTGGCTGACCGTGGTCGTCGTCAGCGTCACCGGCACGCTGTACACCGACATCCTGACCGACCAGCTGAACGTGCCGCTGTGGATCAGCTCCGCGGTGTTCTCGGTACTGCTGGCCGTGGTGTTCGGCGTGTGGTGGCTGCGCGAGCGCACCTTGTCGATCCACTCGGTCACCACGTCCTCGCGCGAGGCCTTCTACTGGCTCACCGTGCTGGTCACCTTCGCGCTGGGCACCGCGACCGGCGACTGGACCCTGGAACTGACCGGCTGGAGCCCCGGGGCGTCGGTGCTGCTGCCGCTGGGCCTGATCGCGGCGATCACGCTGCTGTGGAAGGCCGGGGCCAACCCGGTGCTGTCGTTCTGGCTCGCCTACATCCTGACCCGCCCGCTGGGCGCCAACATCGGCGACTGGCTCGCCTCGCCGAAGACCGCACAGAACCCCGGCGACCCGACCGGCCTGGACCTGGGCACCTTCGTCACCAGCCTGATCTTCCTCGGCCTGATCCTGGCCACCGTGATCTACCTGACCGTCACCCGCTCGGACGTCACCGAGACCTACGAGGCCGCCCACGCTCCGCACACCGCGGCCGGCCTGCGCAGGCAGCGCCTCGCACTGGGGGGCTTCGGCCTGCTGGCCGCCGCCACCACTCTCCTGCTGGTGTGGGCGCACAGCCAGCCGCACACCGGCCCCGCCCCGGAGGCCGACACCACCACCACGGTGCAGCTGGCGCCCGGACAGGCGGTCAAGGACTTCCCGGCTTCGAAGGTCGACGCACTCAAGGCCCTCGCGTCCACCTCCCTGCACGACGCCCAGGCGGGCAACGCGGCCGGCGCCCACACCGCCGCCCAGTCGCTGCGCGACCTGTGGGACGCCGACCAGCCCATGCTGCAGTCACTGGACGACACCGGCTGGACCTCCCTGGACGCCCAGATGGACCAGGTCCTGAAGACCTTCGGCATCGACCACCCCAACAAGCCCCTGCCCGCCGCCCAGCAGGAGGCCGCACTCACCACCCTGCTGACCGACCTGGGCTGACCGACCGGGCAGCGCTGCCCCGGACGTACTGCGTGCGCAGTAGCGGAAGTAGCGGCGGGTGCACGACGCCGAAGCCGCTTCGTCGGGTGAGACTGGTCCGTACCCGGAAACGGATCCCAGCAGTCCAGAAGGAGAGTCAGCGCATGCCGACAATGAAGTCCGTTCAGACCGCCGCAGCCGGCGCCGTCGAGGTCGTCGAGATCGAGCGGCCCGTGCCCGGCCCGGCGGACGCGCTGGTGCGGATCCGCGCCTGCGGGATCTGCGGCACCGATGTCTTCTTCCTGCATATGGGCGGCATGCCGACGGGTCAGGACGGCGAGATGCGGTCGCTGCACCTGGGGCACGAGCCGGCCGGCGAGGTGGTCGAGGTGGGTGCCGAGGTCACCGGGCTGGCGGTGGGCGACCGGGTGGTGGTCAACCCGCAGGGCGCCCCCAGCGGGATCATCGGCTGCGGCGGCGCGCTGGGCGGCATGAGCGAGTACCTGCTGATCGAGAACGCCGTGGTCGGCGAGAGCGTCGCGGTGTTCCCGGACACGCTGCCCTTCGACGTGGCCGCGCTCAACGAGCCGATGGCGGTGGCCCGCCACTGCGTCAACCGCTCCGAGGCGCTGCCCACCGACAAGGTCGTGGTGTTCGGGGCCGGGCCGATCGGTCTCGGCGCCACCATCTGGCTGAAGCTGCGCGGTGTCGCCCAGGTGACCGTCGTCGACGTGATCCCCGACCGGCTGAAGACGGCGCTCGCGGTGGGAGCGGACGCCGTCATCGACTCCTCCCAGGAGGACGTCACAGCACGGCTGACCGAGCTGCACGGCCAGAGCGCCAACGCGCTGGGCCAGCCCCGCCCGGGCACCGACGTCTACATCGACGCGGCCGGCGCCGCCGCCGTCTTCAACACCGTGCTGGCCTCGGCCAAGTGGAAGGCGAAGCTGGTCATGGTCGCCGTCCAGAAGAAGTCCGACGACATCGACCTCGGCGGGATGCTCAGGAGCGAGCTGACCCTGATCGCCTCCCAGGGCTACCCCACCGAGATCTTCGAGGTCACCGCGGAGATCGTGGCGCACCAGGACCGCTTCGCGCAGCTGATCAGCCACCGCGTGCCCTTCGCCGAGGTCGAGGAGGCCTTCCGGCTCACCATGACGCCGGGGGCGGCGGAGAAGGTGGTGGTGACCTTCGAGGACTGATCCGGCTCGTTGCCGTCACCGAGCCGACCGCGTCAGGGCCGGGGCCAGACCCGGCCGTCCAGGCGTTCGATGTCCGTGTTGAACCGCTTCAGGAAGGCGGCGAACTCGGCCACGTCAGCGGCTGACCAGCCTTCAAGGACCTTCTCCAGGCCGCTCACGAGTTCGGTGCGCGCCAGTTCCAGCCGCAGTGCGCCCTCCTCGGTGACCTTGAACTTGCGGGCGATGCCCCCGTCCGCGTCCGGGATCCGCTCCACCAGGCCGTTGCGCAGCATCGCCGCGGTCTGCCGGTTGAGCGTGGAGGCGTCCAGGCCGAAGGCCTCACTCAGTTGGCCGATGCTCATCGGGCCCTCCATGTGGAGGCGGCTGAGCAGGATGTAGGCGCTGCGGTCCAGGTTGGCACTGGTGGTCTTGGACCGGTTGCTCATGTGGACGTGCCGTCCCATCAGCATCGTCTCGTACTCGACCAGGTCCGTGGGCTTTTCCATGGCCGCCAGTATGCATGTCCCCGAGGGTCCGCCGAGCCGGTCGGCGGACCCTCGCTGCCGTATGTCGCACTTCCGCACACCTGCGGACGCACCGCATCGACCCGCCGCCGTACTGCATTCAAACCACGCCCAACAGTCGGCAGCCGCACGACGACGACGGGGGTGCTCCCCCGGAAGCCTTGACGGGTATCCGAGAGAGATGTGGAGACCCTGTCATGGCGTCCTTCCTGTACCTACTGGGCCGGCTGGCCTTCCGCTGGCGCTGGTGCGTCGCACTGCTCTGGGTGGCCGTTCTCGGCGCTGTCGGCGCCGGTGCGGCCCTGGCGCCGGCCGCACCCGACAGCAGCTTCTCCATGCCCGGAACCGAGTCCCAGAAGGCCTTCGACCTGCTGGCGCAGCGCTACCCGGGAACGACGGCTGACGGTGCGTCGGCCATGGTCGTCTTCGTCGCCCCGTCCGGGCAGAAGGTCACCGCGAGCGCCAACAAGGCGGCGGTCGAGAAGGCCGTGGCCGAGGTGGCCGGCGGCCCGCAGGTCGCCACCGCGGTGAACCCCTTCCAGGCCAAGGCGGTGAGCAAGGACGGCACCACGGCGTACTCGACCGTGTCCTACCAGGCGGTCGCCAAGAACCTCACCGACAGCACCAAGAACACCCTGACCGACGCCGCCCAGCAGGCCCGCGATGCCGGGCTGACGGTGGAGATCGGCGGCACCGCACTGGCCACGCAGCCCGCCGCGGGCGGTGCCAGCGAGGGGATCGGCATCATGGTCGCGGCCGTGGTGCTGCTGGTCACCTTCGGCTCGGTCGCGGCCGCCGGGCTGCCGCTGCTGACCGCGATCGTGAGCGTGGGCGTCGGCGTCGCCGCGATCACCGCCCTGGGCAGCACGCTGGGTCTGGCCAGCACGACCACCACCCTGGCCATGATGCTGGGCCTGGCCGTCGGCATCGACTACGCCGTCCTGATCATCTCCCGCTACCGCGAGGAGCGCGGCAACGGCCACACCCCGCAGGAGGCGACGGCCCGGGCGGTCGGTACCGCCGGATCGTCGGTGGTCTTCGCCGGGCTGACGGTCGTCATCGGCCTGGCCGGACTGTCGGTGGTCGGTGTGCCGACGCTGACCAAGATGGGCCTGGCCGCCGCCGGTACGGTGATCATCGCGGTGCTGGTCGCGCTGACGCTGGTCCCGGCGCTGCTGGGATTCTGGCAGCGTGCGGTCCAGCCGCGCGCCGTTCGCAAGGCCGAGCGCAAGGCCAAGCGCCGGGGCGTGCCCGCGGCGCACAGCGGAACGAACCCCGCCAAGCAGCGCAACGGCGGCGCCCGCTGGGGCGCGTTCGTGCTGCGCCGGCCGCTGCCGGTGCTGCTGCTGGCGGTCGTCGGCCTGGGCGTGATCGCCGTGCCGGTGACCCAGCTGCACCTGGGCACCTCCGGGGACGAGGCCAAGCCGACCTCGACCACCGAACGCCGCGCCTACGACGACCTGGCCAAGGCCTTCGGGGCCGGCTTCAACGGCCCGCTGACCATCGTCGTCGACGCCAAGGGCGCCGCCGACCCCAAGGCCGCCGTCACCGGCATCACCCAGAAGATCAGCGCCACCGACGGCGTCGTCTCCGTCTCGGCGGCGCGGTTCAACAAGGCCGGTGACACCGCGGTCTTCTCCGCCGTCCCGGCCACCGCCCCCAACGACACCAGGACCACCAACCTGGTGCACACCCTGCGCGACGAACGCTCCTCGATCACCACGGGCACCGGCGCGACCTACCAGGTCACCGGAACCACCGCCATCAACATCGACAGCGCCCAGAAGGTCCAGGGCGCGCTGATCCCCTACCTCGGCATCGTGGTGGGCCTGGCCTTCCTGCTGCTGATGATCGTCTTCCGGTCCGTACTGGTACCGCTCAAGGCCGCGCTCGGCTTCCTGCTCTCGGTGCTGGCCGCGCTCGGCTCCGTGGTCGCGGTCTTCCAGTGGGGCTGGCTGGCCGAGCTGCTGGGGGTCCATCAGACCGGGCCGATCATGAGCCTGATGCCGATCTTCATGGTGGGCATCGTCTTCGGACTGGCCATGGACTACGAGGTCTTCCTGGTCTCCCGGATGCGCGAGGCCTACGTCCACGGCGCACAGCCCAAGGACGCGGTGGTCGCCGGGCTGCGCACCAGCACCCGGGTGGTGGTCGCCGCCGCACTGATCATGATCGCGGTGTTCTCGGGCTTCATCGGCGCCGACGAAGCCATGATCAAGATGATCGGGTTCGGCCTGGCCATCGCCGTCCTGTTCGACGCCTTCGTGGTCCGGCTGGCCATCGTCCCCGCGGCCTTCGCGCTGCTCGGGCAGAAGGCCTGGTGGATCCCGCGCTGGCTGGACCGGATGCTGCCCAAGGTGGACATCGAGGGCGAGGGCCTGACCCGCCGCGCCGCCGCAGCGGAGCACCGCGACGCCTCCGAGGACGGGAAGGGCCGTGAGGACGGGGAGGGCTGGGAGGACGGGGAGGGCTGGGAGGACGGGGAGCGCGCGGACCACGGGAGTCCGGCGCGCATCCACTAGCAACAACACCGTCAGGTCCACACCCGTCGCGAGAGGAGAGCCACAGTGAATACCCTGATTGCTGTGGCACTGTCACTCGCCTCGGTTGTCGCCTATGCCGCCGCGGCGGCGGTGCAGCACCGCATCGCCGTCGCGCCGGCCCGCCCCGGACCGTTCTCCCTGCTGACCCGGGGAGCCTGGTGGCTGGCCGTCACCCTGAACGCACTGGGGGCCGCCGTCCACGTGGCCGCCCTGGTGTACGGCCCGCTGACCCTGGTCGAACCCCTGGGCGCACTGACCCTGGTCGCCGCCCTCCCGCTGGGCGCCCGCACCGCCGGTCGGCCGGTCGGCCGCGCCGAGTGGCGGGGTGCCGCCCTCACCGTGGTCGGCTGCGCCGCGCTGCTGCCGGTCACCGCCGGCGCCTCGGTACCGGGCAGCGGCCCGGACGCAGCCGGTGCAACGGCCGTGGCGGCCGCGGCCTGCTTCTTCGTCCCGGTCGCTCTGGCGCTGCGCAGCGGTCGGCCACGCATGCTGGGCCTGGCGATCGCCTCAGGGGTCACCTCGGGGACCGCGTCGGCGCTCGCCCAGACCCTGGTGCACGCGGACGACCTGTTCTCCCCCGGATCGATGCTGACCACCCTGCTCACCCTGGTCCTGGCGGTCGCCGGCCTGCTCCTGGCCCAGGCCGCCTACACGGGCGGCCTGGGCGCTCCGCTCGCCGTGCTCACCCTCGCCGATCCCGTCGCCGCGGCGGCCATCGGTCTCACCCTCCTCGGCGAACGCCTGCACGGCGGCCCGCTCATCGCGGCCCTTGCCGCCGTCGGCGCCGCACTGGCCTCCTACGGGGTCGTCCTGCTCACCCGCGCCGGCACCCGTACCGGGATCACCAATCCGGCCGGGGCCAACGGCCTGGCCGTACTGCGGTCCCCGTAAGCGCGCGGCTGCGGCAGCGCCACGTGGTCGGGTCACGCGTTCTTGGCCGCCAGCAGTTGCAGCTCCTGGAACTGCCGTTTGTCGGTGGGCTTCGGCCGGCACAGCACCCGGGCGACCTCGCTCACGCCGACGTCGTACAGCAGCCCCGCCAGGTGGTCGGGCGACCAGCGATAGGCCGTCACCACCGAGTGGTCGAAGGACTGGGTGGGGATCGCGGCGTCGTCGGTGGCGTAGCAGCTGATCAACAGGTGGCCGCCGACGGCGAGAACCCGGGCGAGCTCCGCGACCACGGCCGGGAGGTCCTGCGGCGGGGTGTGGATGATCGAGAACCGCGAGATCACCCCGCCCAGCGCGCCGTCCGCGATGTCGAGCGCTGCCATGGAGCCCACCTCGAACCGCAGTTCCGGGTTGGCCTCCTGAGCCAGCCCGATCATCGCGGGCGACGCGTCCACACCGAAGGCACGCAGCCCCAACCGCCGCAGATGGGCGGTGACGTGCCCGGGTCCGCAGCCCAGATCCGCGACTTCGCCGTCACCACTGGCGCGCACCGACTCGGCGAACGCTGCAAGCAGCGCACGCTCCAGCGGCCGGTCGTGCAGGGTGTCGGTGAACAGCTGTGCGTAACGCCTTGCGACGGCATCGTAGGCGTCACGGGTAGCGGGGAGGGAGTCCAGTTCGACCATTCCGGGAAATGTAGCGGGTGCCACTGACACCGCCGGCGCGCCCGGCGAACTTGTCCCGAAAATCGGGACAGGTTCAGACACCCACCTGTCAGACGACCGCGGTCTGACCGGATGCCATAGCTGCGAGGACCTGGTCCACAGTCTGGGCCACCGTCAACTCGCTGCTGTCCAGCCACAGTCCGCGGCGGGGAGTCTGTTCGCGCAGGACAGCGTCCATCGCCTCGACGGTCCACCCGCCCCCGTAGGCGCTCTTCGCCCGCGCCGCCTCCCGCACCGCGACCACCTCCGCCCTCGGCGCGAGCACCACCACGTGCAGCGGCCGGGTGCGCACCAGACCGAGGAAGACGTCGAGCTTCTCACCCACCGCCACGTCCTGGACCACCACGGTCCACCCCTCCGCCGCGTACAGGTCCGCGGTGGCGGCGGCGGCCCGGTACCGCAGGGTGAGCTGCCGCCCCGCCTCCTCGCCCGCCCCCGGCCGAGCCACCACGCGCCCGTTCACCACCATCCGACGGAAGGCGTCCCCACGCAGGTGCACACTGCGCGGCAGCCGCTCCGCCAGCGCCTGCGCGACAGTCGACTTCCCCGAGGCCATCACCCCGGTCACCAGAATCACCGTCATCTCTTCGGCACCCCGTGGCCGAAGAGCCGCGACGACCCGATGCTCAGCGAGACCATCGGCCCGCCACACCGCTCGCCCTGGTCGTGCTGCAACCCCATGCTCGCCCCCACCCCGAAGAGATCCACCAGCGCAGCTTCCGCAGCGTACCCCCCAACTGCCCAACCACTTCGGCAGTTCCGCCCCCAATGCAGCGCCTCGCTTCGCTGCACCGCCATCGGGGGAGGAGCCGAGGCTCCTCCCCCGATCCCCCGTTCCCCCTAGCCGGCCTGTTCGGCCGTCTTCGTCGGCCGGTGCGCGAAGCGGTCCTTCGCGCGCCGGCCGCGCTGCTCCAGTGGGACCTGTCCGTGGGCCGCCGCCAGGCCGAAGGCCGGCATGTCGAAGTAGATCGACTCGTAGGACCCCTCGGGGACGACGTAGGTCTCGTGCCACAGTCCGACGTGCCCGCGTACCTTGTCCGCGTGTTCCTTGCGGTTGATGATCCCCCAGGCCCGGTGGTGGAACATGTCCGGCGAGGTCGCGTAGGCGTAGAGCTGCTCCTTGGACTCCCAGTACTGCACCACGTAGTACGTTCGCGGCGAGGCGGTCAGCAGCACCCGCCCCAGCAGTCCCCGGCCGCTGTCCCGGGCGAGCTCGCTGAGCATGCGCAGCATCGCCAGCATGACCGGCAGCCACTGGTGCACCGCCCAGAAGTGGTTCACCCGCATCCCGATCAGCAGGACCACCACATCACCCTCGGTGTCCGCGGTCGTGCGACCGCGGGTCGGTTTGGCGAACACGGCGATCCCCCTCTCGGATAGCGGCACTATCCTCCTGTGCAGTGGTTAGATAGTGACACTTTCCAATGGAAGGCGCAAGAGGCTCCAGGAAGGGCGCGCGAGATGCGGTTGGCGGAGTTGAGCGAGCGCAGCGGGGTGTCCGCCGCAACGATCAAGTACTACCTGCGGGAAGGGCTGCTGCCGCCGGGCCGGCAGGTCAACGCCAGGACGTCGGAGTACGACGAGGAGCACCTGCGCCGGCTGAGGCTGGTACGGGCGATGATCCATATCGGTCGGATCCCGGTGGCGACGGTCCGCGAGGTGCTGGGGCACGTGGACGACGACTCCCTGGGCCACACGATCCGGCTCGGCGCCGCCCTGTGGGCGCTGCCGCAGGTGCCGGAACCGGACGGAGGGGAGGAGGACGAGCACCTCCGCGGCGTCCGAGAGGAGGTGGACTCGGTTCTGGAGCAGCTCGGCTGGACCAACGCCCTGGCGCTGCGCACCATCTCCCCGTCCTACCGCTCGCTGGTGGTGGCACTGGCCGCGTTCCGACGGCTCGGCTACGGCGAGGGGGTCGAGCTGCTGACGCAGTACGCCGAGACGATGCACCGGTGGGCGGTCCTGGACCTCGACTTCATGGAGACCCACGCGTCGGAGGTGGAGCAGGTCGAGGTCGCGGTGCTGGGAGCCGTCCTGTTCGAACCGGCGTTGCTGGCGCTGCACCGGCTCGCGCAGGAGGAGGAGACCACACGGCGGTTCGGCTGGGCCGGGGGTGCGTCCTAGCCCGGAGGCCGTACTCAGTCCGCCCTGCGCCCGCGGCCCGGCGGTACTGCGGTCTCAGTAGCCGACGGCCAGCAGCCGCACGACGACGGCACCGGGCCTGCTCGGACAGCATTCAAAGGTGTCCGAGACAGACTCCGAAAGCAGGTCGCAGATGAGGAACCACCTGAGGACCGGGGCGGTGGCCGTGCTGGCCTGCGGTGTGCTGGTGGCCGCGGTCGGCCTGACCCAGCACGGCCACGACGGCGGTACTGCCCCGGTGGGACCCTATGTCGCGCTCGGCGACTCCTACACCGCCGGCCCCGACATCCCGGACCAGAACGGGACGCCGCTGGGCTGCGACCGCTCCAGCCAGAACTACCCGGCGCTGGTCGCCGCGGCGTTGAAGCTGCAGCCGGCCCAGATCACCGACCGCTCCTGCAGCGGCGCCACCACCGCGGACCTCAGCGGGCAGCAGTCCACCGGGGACGGCACCAATCCGGCCCAGTTCTCCGCGCTCACCTCCGACACCCGGCTGGTGACCCTGGGCATCGGCGGCAACGACATCGGGTTCAGCTCGTTGATCACCCGTTGCGTGGAGACCGGCGTGCTCTACTACGCGATCAGGCTCGGGGTGAACACCGGCGACGACGCCCCCTGCCGCACCCAGTACGTCACCGGCGGAACCGACAAGGTGCAGCAGAAGATCGACGCCGCCGCGGCGCGGGTGTCCGCCGCGCTGGACGAGATCAAGAAGCGCTCGCCCAAGGCCCGGGTGTACGTGGTCGGCTACCCGGCGATCCTTCCGGACGGAGACACCGACTGCTCCCGGGCGATGGGGCTGGCGCCCGGTGACGTCAGCTATCTGCGGGAGAAGGAGCAGGACCTCAACACCATGCTCCAGCGCGAGGCGAAGGCCGCCGGCGCGGGGTACGTGGACACCTACAAGCCATCGGTGGGGCACGATGCCTGCTCGGCGGCGTCCAGCCGCTGGATCGAGCCGCTGGTGCCGGCTTCGCCGGCGGCGGCGGTGCATCCCAATGCGGCGGGGGAACGGGGGATGGCTGACGCCGTCCTGAGCAGTGTTGAGGGGTGAGTCGTCGGGTGGCTGACGGTTGTTCGGCTGCGGGCCGTAGTTGGCTTGTCGCGCGCGCTGTTAAATCAGCACAGCCCCGCGCCCCTGAGGTGAGTGCAACTGGGCCGGTGAGGGCTAGTTGCGCGTCGGGGGCGCGGGGAGGCTTGCTAGATCAGTGCTTGGCTGCCGGGCGGGTGACCCATTGGCCGTTGATCCAGCTGCTGACCGTCTCGTAGCCGGGGTGGAACGAGCCGAGCCAGGTCACCTGGAGGTTCTTCTCCGCGGCGGAGACCTTCGGGGTGTAGCTGCTCGCCTCGGTGACCGGGCCGCCGGTGGTGTCGACGGCGATGTTCGGGTAGGCGTAGATCGGCAGGCTGGCCGTGGTGGCGCCGGTGGGGTCGAGCGTCGAGGCCAGCAGGCTGGACGGGGCCTGGTCCGCGGTGACCCAGGAGGTGATCGCCGTCAGCGCGTCGAAGCTGGACGGCCCCTGGCCGCCGCCGCAGTGGGCGACACCCGGCAGCAGGAACAGCCGGGCGAAGTCGGCGGTGGCGGTTGCGCCGCCCATGTACTTCTGCACCGCCTGGTAGTAGGAGATGGTGCCGACCGGGTTGATCGCCGGGTCGGCGTAGCCGGCCCACAGGATCAGCTTGCCGCCGGCCGCCTTGAAGGCCGTCAGGTCCGGGTCGGTGGCGTCGAGTTCACCGTCGTTGGCCTTGGTCACCTTGGTGAACTCGGCCGCGGTGAACTTGACGTCCATGTAGGACGCGGTGCCGTCGAAGGTGCCGGTCGGGGAGACCAGGCTCTGCCAGGCACCGGTGCCGATCCCGGCGTCGGTGGTGGTGGCCTCCACGGTCCCGCTCCTGGGGACGATCCAGCCGGACCAGTTGAGCTCGGACCCGCGGGTCTCGTAGCCGGGGTAGAGCAGCTTGCCGTCGGCGTCCCGCACCCCGTTGTAGAGCTTGTTCACCGTGGTGACCTGAGCCGGCGTCAGGCAGTAGTCGGCGGCGGTTGAGGTCTGGCCGGCCTTGCAGGCGATGCTGCTCGGCTGCCAGGTGCAGGCCAGCGGGTCGGCCAGGTAGCCGGTCGCGGTGCCGCCGCAGGCCGCCAGCACCGCGTTGTGCAGCGGGGTGAGGTCGGCGTTGGTCAGCACGGCGCTGACGCCGTCGGCGGCGGTGTTGGCCTGGGCGTTCCAGGCCTCCTCGAAGGCGTTCAACTCGGTCTGAATGGAGGCGGGCGAACCGGCGATGATGCCGTTGAAGTCGGTCGGGTAGCGCTGGGCCTCGATCAGCGCCTCACGGCCGCCGTCCGAGCAGCCGTCGAAGTAGGACTGCGCCGGGGCACTGCCGTAGAAGCCCTTGATGATCGCCTTGGAGACCAGGGCGAGCTGGTGCTCGGAGGTGTAGCCGAACACCGCCTTCAACTCCGGGTCCTGGAAGGCGGGGGCGGTGAAGCCGCCGCCCTCGTGGCCCTCGTCGTCCGCGGCCACGGCGAAGTTGCCGGCCGTCGACTGGGCGCAACCGACCGCGGCGGTGGGCGTGTTGACGTTCACGTTGCCGCAGTAGCCGCCGCAGCCCTCCTGCAGGTACTCCCCCGCGTAGGTGCTGGTGGGCAGGTAGAGGGTGAAGTGCGTCTCCGGGGCGATGATGCCCTGCACCTCGCAGGCGGCCCAGCTGCCCACCGGGTTGGACGCGGCCGCGACCGAAGTCGCTGAGGTGATCGAGGTGTTGGCGCCGGAGAGGGCCAGCAGGTTGATGCTGCCGGCGACGCTCGCACAGCTGAGGACCGGCTGGACGGTCGCGGTGGTGGTCGCGCTCGCCGCGGTCGCGGTGGTGGCGGTGGCGGCCTGCGCGCTGCCCTGTCCGCCGGAGGCCGACAGGCTCAGGCCGATGGCGAGGACGAAGGCCAGGACGGATGTGGAGATCGTCCACCGGCTTCTGCGCCGGAGGCTCCTTCGTTCGAGGCCCCAACGTTCCAAGAAATGCGGCGACATGGTGCGACTCCTGATCGGCAGGTGGGTGGGGAGCAGCTGAGGGTGTGCCGTGTGCAGACCAGAACGTATCTTGGCGCTTATATTGGCGCAACAGTCTTCGCATAAATTGTTGACGATTTGGACGACAAAAAACGGGTGCCCGGATCGCTGAAAGTGCGACCCGGACACCCGGAAGGAGGGAAGGAAAAGAAGGGGGAAGGTCAGGCTGCGGCGGATTCCGCCGATTCCGCCTCGATCATCGCGATCTCCGCCTCCTGCTCCTTCTTGCCGCCCAGCAGGGCGACCGTCACCACGCAGCAGACCAGAGCGGCGATGGCGCAGATCAGGAAGCCGAGCGAGTAGCCGCTGTCCAGGGCCTTGACCGCGAGCGGGGCGGCCTTGCTGAACGGGACGTCGGCGGGGACCGAGTTGGTCGCGACCGCGCCGGCGCCCTCGGCCGCAGCCCTGACCGCGGAGAGCGAGGAGTCCCCCGCCAGCGCGGCGTTGAAGTTGGTCGCCGCCTTGCTCAGGGCGACGGCGCCGATCAGGGCCGGGCCCATGGCGAAGCCGAAGTCGCGCACCATGCTGGTGGTGGCGGCGGCCATGCCGGCCAGCTTGCTCGGCACCGTGTTGACCACGGTCGCGGTGACCGAGGACACCGCGAAGGAGAAGCCGACGCCGACCAGCCCCATCGGCAGGATGATCGACGGAAGCGAGGTCTCGGTGATCGGCAGCTGGGAGGCCAGCAGCTGTCCGACGGCCATCAGCAGGAATCCGCCGCCGAGGATCCAGCGCGGCTGGTAGCGGGCCATCATGAAGGAGGTCAGCGGCAGCAGGAAGATGGTCAGACCGCTCAGCAGGATGAAGGCGAATGCGCAGCGCATGGCGCTCTGGTGCTGGATGACCTCCATCCGGATGCTGATGGAATAGGCGGTGCCGAGGAAGGAGAACATTCCCAGCACCGTCACCGCGGCCGCCAGCGAGAATGCCCGGTTGCGGAACAGGTCCATGCGCAGCAGCGGATTCTCGACCCGGGTCTCGATCACCACGAAGGCGACCAGCAGCACCGCGGCGGCGATGAAGCAGCCGATGACCGTGGCGCTGCCCCAGCCGGCGGTCGGTCCCTCGATCACCGCGTAGAGCAGGGCGAACAGTCCCAGGCCGACCGCGGTCTGGCCGGGGACGTCCAGCGAACGGCCTTCCGGGGAGCGCGAGTCGGTGGTGAAGAACCAGCAGAACACGGCCACCGCGGCGGAGAGCGCCGAGATGATCCAGAACGCGGTGCGCCAGCTGCCGTAGGTGGCGGTGAGGCCGCCGAGCATCGGGGCGATGAAGTTGCCGGTGGAGAGCAGCGCCGCCCACAGCGCGATCATGCGGGCCCGGCCGGCGTGGGTGTGGCTGCCGGAGGCGATGATCGCCAGGGTGGTCGGGAACAGCGCCGCCGAGCCGAGGCCGGCGATGAACTGTCCGACGTACATCTGCGCGACGCCGGTGGAGGAGCCGGAGATGATCTCGCCGATGAACAGCAGTACGGCGCCGCCGACCAGCAGCTTCTTGCGGCCGAACAGGTCGCCGAGGACGCCGAAGGTGAGCTCCAGTGCGGCGATCGGGAGCAGGGTGCAGTCGGAGATCCAGTCGAGCTGGGACGCTCCGGTGGGATGCAGGACGGTCTGGAAGGTCCCGTTGAGAGTGGCCGGTACGGCCAGACCTATCTGGGCCAGACAGACCGCCAACCCGACGGCGACGATGGTGGCCGTGTTGAGCGTGGTGTGCGAGACCGAACGGCGCGTTTCGGTGCTCGAGGCCCCCGACGCGGAGAGCGGGATGGACAAGATGACCCCTTAGTTCATGGAGAACTTCGTTGTTTTCTCAGGTGGGGCGGTGCGGGGCGGTGCGGTAACGGCGACGCGTTCCGGCGACTGTAGACCGCGGCCGATAGTGGCGCAAGAGTTGCGACAGAAATTGTTGACAATGTTGTTGCCATCTCTTAGCGTAACCGTCAGTCGCACAGGAGTTGGCACGCGGAGAGGCACTATGAAGACAACGAGCACCACCACCGGCGCCCAGTCGGCCACGGGACCGCTGCTGGTGATCAGCGCCCACGCGGGCGACTTCGTCTGGCGGGCCGGCGGGGCCATCGCGCTGACCGCAGCCGCCGGGGAGCGCGCCAAGGTGGTGTGCCTCAGCTACGGCGAGCGCGGCGAGTCCGCCCGCGCCTGGCGCGAGGGCAAGAACCTGGACGAGATCAAGGCCGAGCGCCGCGCCGAGGCCGAGCAGGCCGCGCAGGCGCTGGGCGCCGAGATCGAGTTCCTCGACGCCGGCGACTACCCGCTGCTGGAGACCCAGGAGCTGACGGACCGTCTGGTGCACGTCTACCGCGAGTTCGAGCCCGCCGTGGTGCTCACCCACACCCTGGCCGACCCCTACAACGGCGACCACCCCGCCGCGGCGCGGATGGCGATCCAGGCCAGGATCCTGGCCCAGGCGATCGGCTACGACGCCCCCGGGGAACCGCTCGGAGCACCGCCGGTCTTCCACTTCGAACCGCACCAGCCGGAGCAGTGCGACTTCAAGCCCGACACCCTGCTGGACATCACCCCGGTCTTCGACCGCAAGCGCAAGGCCATGGAGTGCCTGCCCGCCCAACAGCACATGTGGGACTACTACACCGACCTGGCCAAGCGCCGCGGCGTGCAGCTCAAGCGCAACGCCGGCCCCAACCTCGGCCTGCCGCACACCTGCATGGCCGAGGCCTTCGTCCGGCTCTACCCGCAGACCACCGGAGTCCTCGCATGAGCATCCCCACGAACCTCCCCAGGAACGTCGTGGTCACCGACCCGCCGCGGGCCGACGCCGAGCAGGTGGACGCGCTGGCCGAGTACGGCGTGGCCACCGTGCACGAGGCGATGGGCCGCACCGGCTACCTCGGCCCCGGGCTGCGCCCGGTGCACCTCGGCTCCCGCATCGCCGGGACCGCGGTGACGGTGCTGTCCTGGCCCGGCGACAACCTGATGATCCATGTCGCGGTCGAGCAGTGCCGCCCCGGCGACGTCCTGGTGGTCACCACCACCTCGCCGTCCACCGACGGCATGTTCGGCGACCTGTTCGCCACCGCGCTGCAGCACCGGGGCGTGCGCGGCCTGGTCATCAACGCCGGGGTGCGCGACGTCGCCGACCTGCACGCCATGGGCTTCCCGGTGTGGTCCGCCGCGGTCAGCGCCCAGGGCACGGTCAAGGCCACCCCCGGCTCGGTCAACGTACCGGTGACCATCGGCGGGCAGACCGTCCGGCCCGGCGACGTGGTCGTCGCCGACGACGACGGCGTCCTGGTCGTCCCCCGGCTGGACGCGGCAGCGGCCGTGGTCGCGGCCAGGGCCCGCACCGACAAGGAGGACGCCACCCGCGCCGCCTTCCGCGAGGGCCAGCTCGGCCTGGACCGCTACGGGCTGCGCGAGCAGGTCAAGGCCCTGGGCATCGAGTACCTCAGCGCCGACGAGTACGCCCGCCTCAGCGGCGACTCCTGACTCCTGCCCCCTGCTCCTGAGACCCCTGAGACCCCTAAGGCGGCGTCATGCCTCCCAGCTCGACCGGCCTGCCGTGCATGCTGATGCGTGGCGGCACCTCCAAGGGCGCCTACTTCCTGGCCGAGGACCTGCCGGCCGACCCGCAGCAGCGCGACGGGCTGCTGCTGCGGGTCATGGGCACCCCCGACCCGCGCCAGATCGACGGCATCGGCGGGGCCCACCCGCTCACCAGCAAGGTCGCGGTGGTCTCCCGCTCGGCCGACCCCGACGCCGACGTCGACTACCTGTTCCTGCAGGTCGGAGTGGAGGCGCCGACCGTCTCGGACCGGCAGAACTGCGGAAACCTGCTGGCCGGCGTCGGGCCCTTCGCGGTCGAGCGCGGCCTGGTCGCCGCGGCCGACGGGCACACCCGGGTGCGGATCCGGATGGTCAACTCCGGCTCGCTGGCCACCGCCACCTTCCCCACCCCCGGCGGCACCGTCGACTACGACGGCACCACCGCCATCAGCGGGGTCCCCGGCACCGCGGCCGCCGTCCTGCTGGACTTCGCCGACACCGAGGGCTCGGCCGGCCACGGCCTGCTGCCCACCGGCAGGCTCCGCGACCAGATCGACGGCATCGAGGTCACCTGCATCGACAACGGCATGCCGGTGGTCGTCGCGGCCGCCCGCGACCTGGGCGTCACCGGCTACGAGACGCCCGCAGAACTCGCCGCCGACACCGAGCTCGTCGAACGGATCCAGTCGCTGCGCCTCAAAGCGGGCCAGCTGATGGGTCTGGGCGACGTCACCGACGCCCCCGTCCCGAAGACCACCCTGGTCGCGCCGCCCAGGGACGGGGGTACGGTGAGCACCCGAACCTTCATACCGCTGCGCCCGCACGCCTCCATCGGCGTGCTCGGCGCCGTCACCGTGGCCACCGCGGTGCTGCTGGAGGGAGCCGTCGGGCACGACCTGGCCCGGCTGCCCGACCCCGGCACCGCCCTGGGCATCGAGCATCCCACCGGCCGGCTGGACGTCGAGGTCGAGCTCGAACTGGACCTCGAACCGGACACTGGAATCGCTCCGCCCCGGGTGCGCCGCTCCAGTCTGGTGCGCACCGCGCGCAAGCTGTTCGACGGCACCGTCTTTCCCCGCCCGCTCCCGTAGAGCCCAGCAGCCCCCAGTAAGAAGGCCCCCACCATGGCACCCAAGCACGAGATCGCCCACCTCGCCCACGCCGAGCTGCTCACCCCCGAGCCCGAGAAGAGCCTGGACTTCTTCACCCGGGTGATGGGCCTGACCGAGAACGGCTCCGACGGCGACTCGGTCTACCTGCGCACCTGGGACGACTACGAGCACCACTCGCTGAAGCTGACGGCCCATCACACCTCCGGCATCCGCCGCACGGGTCTGCGGGCCGGCAGCCAGGAGGCGCTGGAGCGCCGGGTGAAGGCCATCGACGAGGCGGGCCTGGGCATCGGCTGGCAGGACGGCGACCCGGGCCTGGGCCCGACCTACCTGTTCCGCGACCCGGACGGCCACGAGTTCGAGCTCTACTGGGAGAGCGAGTGGTACCAGGCCCCGCCGGAGCTGGCCCCGGCGCTGAAGAACCAGCCACAGGCCTACCCGGGCCGCGGGGTCTGCGTGCGCCGCCTGGACCACATCAACTACCTGGCCGCCGAGGTCGAGTCCTCCTCCGAGTTCGTCCGCGACGTGCTGGGCGCCCACACCACCGAGCAGATCCTGCTGGACAACGGCAACATCGGCGGACGCTGGCTGACCTTCACCAACAAGTCCTACGACCTGGTCTACACCCGGGACTGGACCGGGAGCCGGGGCCGGCTGCACCACCTCGCCTTCGCCACCGACACCCGCGAGGACATCCTGCGGGCCGCCGACATCTTCCTGGAGAACGGCGTCCACATCGAGACCGGCCCGCACAAGCACGCCATCCAGCAGACCTTCTTCCTGTACGTCTACGAGCCCGGCGGCAACCGGATCGAGCTGTGCAACCCGCTGACCCGGCTGGTGCTGGCGCCGGACTGGAAGACGATCACCTGGACCGAGGCCGAACGCGCCAAGGGCCAGGCCTGGGGACTGAAGACGATCGAGTCCTTCCACACCCACGGCACCCCGCCGGTTCCGTCGCCTGAACAGGGCTGACACCGGCTAACATGGACGAACAATATTGTCGCCAATGTGTGTGGGGTGTGGGGCATGGGTGCAACCGCTGAGAAGGCCGAACCGACCGAACCGCTCCGGCTGAACGCGGCCGACGCGATCCGGGAGGCCATCATCAGCGGGGACTTCGGTCCCAACCAGCGGCTAGTGGAGGCCGAGCTGTCGCAGCAGTTCGACACCAGCCGGGCCGCGGTGCGCAACGCGCTGGTACAGCTGGCCACCGAGGGCCTGGTCGAGCGGATCCAGAACCGCGGCGCCCGGGTCCGCGCGGTCTCCCTGGACGAGGCCATCGAGATCACCGAGGTCCGCATGGTCCTGGAGGGCCTGTGCGCGGCCAAGGCGGCCGAGCACGCCACCGAGGCCGACCGGGAGCGGCTGCGGGAGATCGGCTCGCTGATGCAGGCGGCCGTGGCCACCGGCGACGTGCTCGGCTACTCCGACCTCAACCGGCAGCTGCACGCCCGGATCCTGTCCGTCAGCGGCCAGACCACGGCCTGCGCCGTGCTGGAACGCCTGCACGGGCAGAACGTCCGGCACCAGTTCAAGCTGGCCATGCACCCCGGGCGGCCCAATGTCTCGCTGCCGCAGCACCTGGCCGTGATCGAGGCGGTGTGCTCGGGCGACGCCGAGGCCGCGGAGGCCGCCATGCGTACCCATCTGCGCAGCGTCATCGAGACCCTGCCCGAGGTGGACAAGGACCGCACCCGCAGGGCCCCTGCCGGAGCCTGAACCCTTTGCGGGGTTGGGGCCTGACGGTCTGTCAAGCCCCAACACCGCTTCACCGACGGATCGACTCCGAGCGCTGGACGGTGCCGGTGATGCCGCTCGCGTCCTGCCTCGCCAGCAGGACCGCGGCAGCGGCCATCGCTTCAGGTGGTTCCACCGCCTCCGGCGGGATCTCCCGGCCGGCGCCGCTCGCGGCCCAGCCCTCGGTGAGCACCACCCGGGACGGGGCCAGGCAGTTGACCGCGATGTTGTCGGGCCTCAGATCGACCGCGAGCCCCAGGTAGAGCCGCTCGACGGCCGCCTTGGAGACCCAGTAGGCGTTGGCGCCCCGGTCGGTCATGCCCACCCCGCCGGTGGTCACCGCCACCAGCGAGCCGCCGCCGCGCGCCCTGAGGTGCGGGATTACCGCCCGGGTCACCAGGAACACCCCGGTCAGGTTGACGTCCAGGCACAGCTGCCAGCGCTTGAGCGGTGTGGACTCGACCGGGCCGAGCCAGAGCACCCCGGCGTTGGCGATCAGGACGTCGATCCCGCCGAACTCCTTGACCGTGCCGGCCACGGCCGCCTCGACCGACTCCTCGGCGGTGACGTCGCAGGGGACCGCCAGAGCGCGGCCGCCCGCGTCCGTGATCCGTTGGGCGACCGCGTGGATGGTGCCGGGTACCCGCCCCTCCTGCTCGGAGCGGGCGGCGACGGCGACCGAGGCCCCCGCCTCCGCGAGGGCCAGCGCGACCGTGCGGCCGATGCCGCGGCTGGCCCCGGCGACGAAGGCGACCTTGCCCGCCAGCGGCTTACCCTCCGGCGGCTTCCCCTGCACCGGGCCGGTCACTTGGGCGGGAACCTGAGGCCGCCGTCGAGGCGGACGACCTCGCCGTTGAGGTAGCCGTTCTCGCAGATGTGCTGGACCAGGGCCGCGTACTCGGGCGACTGTCCCATCCGCTTGGGGTGCGGCACCTGGGGACCCCAGTAGGCCTCCAACTGGTCGCCGGCCTTGCCGTAGGCCGGGGTCAGGAAGGTGCCCGGGGCGATGGTGACCACCCGGATGCCGAGCGGGGAGAGGTCGCGGGCGGCCACCAGGGTCATGCTCACCACCCCGCCCTTGGCCGCGGCGTAGGGGAGTTGGCCGATCTGGCCCTCGTAGGCGGCGATCGAGGCGGTGTTGACGATCACGCCCCGGTCGCCGCCCTCGGCCGGCTCCTGCTTGGCGATGGCGGCCGCGGCCAGCCGCAGCACATTGAAGACGCCGGTGAGGTAGACCTCGATGGTGGTACGGAAGCCCGCGAGGTCCAGGGGTTCGCCGGTCTTGCCGACCAGCCGTCCGCCGCTGGCCGGTCCGCCGTGGGCGTCCACCGAGATCCGCAGCGGTCCCTGCGCCGCCGCCTCCTCCATCGCCGCCCTGACGTCCTCCTCGGAGGTGGCGTCGGTGCGCACGTAGCGCACGCCCAGCTCCTGCTCCAGCACCTTGCCCTTCTCATCGGCGAGGTCGGCGACGACCACCTTGGCCCCCGCCGCGTGCAGGCGACGGACGGTGGCTTCGCCCAGGCCTCCCGCGCCGCCGACCACGACCGCGGAACTCCCACTGATCTGCATGAAGGCTTCCCTCTCTTGCGAACAGTACTCTTGAAGTAGGAGAATAGCATTCTCATGAATATCACCATGGTCCTTGAGATGGCGGCTTCGGCAGGCGATCGGACGGCGGTGACGGCAGGCGGCCGTTCACTGACCGCCGCGGAACTGCTGCGGCTCGCCCATGCCGCCGCCCACCGGTTCCGGCACTACAGAGCCGTGCTCTACCTGGGTGCCAACCACGCCGCCTACCCGGTCGCCCTGTTCGGCGCGGCGGTGGCCGGCGTCCCCTTCGTCCCGCTCAACTACCGGCTCGGGGACGTGCAGTTGATCAGCCTGCTGTCCCGCCACCCCGGCGCCCTGGTGCTGCGTCCGGCGGATCTGGACGCCCTGCTCGACGCACCCGAGCCGGCCTCGCCGGACCCGGTGGACCCAACGCCGGAGGATGACGATCCCATTGCCGTCCTGCTCTACACCAGCGGGACCACCGCGGCTCCCAAGGCCGCCGTGCTGCGCCACCGGCACCTGCTCGCCTATGTGCTCAACACCCAGGAGTTCCAGTCCTCCGGCGAGGAGGACGCCGCGCTGGTGGCGGTGCCGCCCTACCATGTCGCCGGGCTGATGAACCTGATGACCAACCTCTACTCCGGCCGCCGGGTGGTCTACCTCGACGCCTTCGACCCGGAGGCCTGGCTGCGGACGGTCCGTCAGGAGCGGGTCAGCCATGCCATGGTGGTGCCGACCATGCTCGCCCGCATCGTCGCCCAGGTCCAGGGGGAGGACGCCGACACCCCCACGCTGCGCAGCCTGGCCTACGGCGGCGCCCGGGCCCCGCTGCCCGTCGTGGAGCAGGCCCTGCGCAAGTTCCCCGACACGGGTTTCGCCAACGCCTACGGACTGACCGAGACCGCCTCCTCGATCGCGGTGCTCGGCCCCGAGGACCACCGCGAGGCCCTGGCCTCCGACGACCCCGCGGTACGGGACCGGCTCGGATCGGTCGGCCGGGCGCTACCGGGCATCGAGATCCAGATCCGCACCGAGGACGACCGGCCGGCCGAGGACGGGACCACCGGACTGGTCTTCGTCCGCGGCGACCAGATCTCCGGCGAGTACGGCGGACGCAGCGTCCTGGACCCGGAGGGCTGGTTCGCCACCCGGGACCGCGGCCGGCTGGACGCCGACGGCTACCTCTTCATCGAGGGGCGGGCCGACGACACCATCATCCGCGGCGGGGAGAACATCGCCCCCGCCGAGATCGAGGACGTCCTGCTCTCCTTCCCCGGGATCACCGAGGCGGCGGTGCTCGGCGTGCCGGACCCCGAGTGGGGACAGCGGATCGTCGCCGTCCTGGTCGGCACCGGGGACGCGGAGGAGATCCGACAGTGGGTCAGGGACCGGCTGCGGTCCTCCAGGACGCCCGACGCCGTCGTCTTCCGCCCCGAACTGCCCAAGACCGACACCGGAAAACTGCTGCGCCGCACCCTACTGGCCGAACTGGAGACCACCCATGCCTGAAGCAGTGCTCGTGTCCGCCCTGCGCACCCCCGTCGGCACCTCCTTCAAGGGAACCCTGCGCGACACCAACGCCTTCGACCTGGGCCACCACATCGTCAGCGCCGCGGCGGAGGGCCTGGACCCGGCCCTGATCGACGACGTGATCCTGGCCGAGGGCCTGTACGGCGGCGGGGTCATCGCCCGGCACGCTGCGCTGACCGCCGGCCTGACCGCCGTCCCCGGACTGGCCCACAACCGGCACTGCGCCGCGAGCCTGGCCTCGGTCCAGAGCGCGGCCGCGAGCATCCGGGCGGGCATGGACCGGCTGGTCATCGCCGGCGGCGTGAACTCCTCCTCCACCGGGCCCCGTTCCCGGATCAAGGTGGACGGGGAACTGGTCGACTGGAACCCGCCCACCCACCCGGACCGTCCCGACGCCCCCAACCTGGACATGTCGATCACCGTGGGCTGGAACACCGCGGTGCGGGCCGGGATCACCCGCGCCGAGATGGACGCCTGGGCGCTGCGCTCGCACCGCAACGCCGTGCGCTCCATCGACGCGGGCCACTTCAAGGAGGAGATCGTTCCGATCGAGACCGCACACGGGCTGTTCTCGGTCGACGAGCACCCGCGCCGGGAGACCAGCGCCGAGAAGCTGGCCGCGCTGAAGCCGCTGCACCCGGAGATCGAGGGCTTCAGCATCACCGCCGGCAACGCCGCCGGCGTCAACGACGGCGCCGCCGCTCTGGTGGTGGCCAGCGACCAGTTGGGGCTGCCCTCGCTGGCCACGGTCCGGGCCTGGGCCTCGGTCGGCGTGGACCCCGCCGAGACCGGTCTGGCCTCGGTCCCGGCGATCAACAAGGCGCTGGCCCGAGCGGGTCTGTCGGCCTCTGACGTCGACCTGTTCGAGATCAACGAGGCCTTCGCGGTGGTGCCGGTGGCGGCCTGCCGGCTGCTGGACATCGACCCGGAGCTGGTGAACGTCAACGGCAGCGGCTGCTCGCTGGGCCACCCGATCGCCGCCACGGGGGCGCGGATGCTGGTCACCCTGGTGCACGAGCTGCGGCGGCGCGGGGGTGGCGTGGGGGTTGCGGCGATGTGCGCGGGCGGGGGGATGGGCTCGGCAACGGTGGTGGAGGTCCCGGCGCCGTGACTTGACGGTTCGTTCTTGACTGCGGCCTCTGCATGGTTGGCAGCGCAGTTCCCCGCGCCCCTGAGCATGTGCAACTGAGCCAGTTGCAGACCGCTGGGGGCGCGGGGAACTGCGCGACAAGCCAGCTACGGTCCGCAGTCGAGGATCAGCGCGCGGTCCAGCCGCCGTCGACCACCACCGTCTGACCGGTGACATAGCTCCCGGCGTCGCCGGCCAGCCAGAGCACCGCGCCGACGATGTCGTCGGGGCTGCCCTCCCGCGGCAGCGGGGTGTTGCGGCGCAGGTACTCGGTGGCGCGCTCGCTCGCGTAGAGCGGGCCGGTGATCTCGCTGCGGAAGAAGCCGGGGGCCACCGTGTTCACCCGGATCGAGTGCCGCGCCCACTGCACCGCCAGCTCCGCGGTCAGCCCGGACAGGCCGGCCTTGCTCGCCGCGTAGGAGGCCTGCGGTATCCCGGGGATGCCGACCCGGCCGCTGATGGACGAGACATTGACGACGCTCCCCCGGCCGACGGCGCACATGTGCGGGAAGGCCGCCTGCGCGAGCAGCAGTGGGGCCAGCAGGTTCAGGTCCAGGGTCCGGCGCACGCCCTCCAGCGGCTCGGACTCCGCGCGCTCGCTGTTGACCATCGTCCCGGCGGCGTTGACCAGGATCTCCGGCGGTCCCAGCCCCTCGACCACGGCGGGGACGACCGAGCCGATCCGGTCGGAATCCGACAGGTCGCAGGCGACGGCGAGCCCGCCGATCTCCTCGGCGAGCCCGTCCAGCCGGTCCTGACGGCGCGCCACCACGGCGACCCGGGCGCCGAACGCGGCCAGGGCCCGGGCGACCGAGGCCCCCAGCCCGGAGGAGGCACCGGTCACGATCGCGACCCGGCCGTCCAGGCCGAACATCCGTAGTGCTGCTGCATCCGGGTCCGACACGTGGGCCTCTCCGACTCCGCAGGGTTCCTGTCGTACAGTCCGTCAGCACGGTCCGTCAGCCGCGGCGGAAGCGCATCCGGCTCCGGGCGGAGGCGGCGTCGATCACCCGGTCCTTGAGGGTGCGGCAGACCCAGCGCTGGGTCGCCGTCAGATGCTCGCCCGCGATCCTCGCGGTTTCGTCGGCGTCGCCCTGCTCGATGCTCTCGACCAGGCGCTGGTGCGCCCGCTGGGCGACGGCGCGGTCGGCGCGCGAGGGGTAGGAGCCGCGCGACACCTGGGCGTCCGCCCAGGCCTCCTCCTGGACCGACCAGAGCGAGGTCAGGCTCTTCACCACCACGCGCAGCGTGACATTGGGATCGAATCCGACCACGGTGTCGTGGAAGGCGCGCGAGGCCCGGGTGAACGCCGCACCGTCGTCGATGCAGCCCTCGCTCTCGGCCAGCAGCTCGCGCAGCCGCGGCACCAGCACCCGCTTGCGGTCGCGTTCCGACCGCTGGGCGCAGTGGGCCGCGCACAGCGGTTCCAAGGTGGCCAGCGCGGCGCCGAGGTCCGGCACCCCGACCTGCATCGCCTGCAGCGTCAGGCCCAGGGCGTAGCCGGCGGTCCCGATGTCGGGAGCATGCACGGTGGCGCCGCCGCGGTTGCCGCGCAGCACGGTGATGAAGCCCTCGGTCTCCAGGATCCGCAGCGCCTCGCGCACCGAGGGATGGCTGACGCCGAACTCCGCGACCAGCTCCTCCTGCTTGGGCAGCGTCGAGCCGTCGACGATGCCGCCTGCCAGGATCCGGTCGCGCAGCGCCGCGGCGACCTGCTCCGCCATCCGCATCTGCCCGATCTTGACGTGCTCGGACCCTGTTCGTTCCATGATTGCAAGGTTAGCAGTGATGGTCCGTCACCCCCTCAGGCGAGGCGGCTCGGCGAGCAGCTCGGGCAGCCGGGCGCGCTGCACCTTGCCCATCGCGTTCACCGGCAGGACGTCGACCTGGGACCAGGTCTCCGGGACCTTGTAGGCGGCGAGTTGGCGCCGGCAGAGCTCGGCGAGGGCCTCGAAGTCCAGCGGCGGGCCGGCGCTCTGGACCACGGCGCCCACCCGCTGCCCCAGACGCTCGTCAGGCACCGCGTACACGGCGACCACGGCGACGTCCGGGTGCGATGCGATGACGCGTTCCACCTCCAGCGGGTAGACATTGGCCCCGCCCCGGATGATGACCAGCTTCTTGCGGTCCAGCACGGTCAGCCAGCCGTCGGCGTCGACGGTGCCGATGTCTCCGGTGCGGACCGGCCCCGGTTCCGGCGGACGGATGGCGCCGTCCTCCCGGACGCCGAGCATCGGCCGCCAACTGCCCGCCCACGAACCGGTTGCGGCCCCACTCAGCCGCAGCTCGCCGAGCTCGCCGGCCGGGAGGCGGCGCCCCTCGTCGTCGTAGGCGGCGACGTCGTAGTGCGGCAGCACCTGCCCGCTGGTACCCGGGCGCCAGGCGTCGCCCGGCGGGTCGATGGACACCACCGTCGGCGCCTCGGTCAGTCCGTAGGTGACCCGGGGCACCAGGCCGTGCGCGGCGGCGAAGGCCTGGCGCAGCGAGTCCGGGGTGTCACTGCCGCCGCTCCACACCTCCTGCAGCGGGCCGAGGTCGAAGTCCGGCCGTCCGGCCAGGTCGTAGAGCTGCGCGGGCGCACCGTTCCACACCGTGACCCGGCGCGAGGAGATCCACTGGGCGACCCCCTCGGCATCGCGCCGGTCCATCACCACCGCACATCCGCCGGCCTGCGCGGTGAGCAGGGTGGACAGCACCATGAGGTTGAGAATGGTCAGCGGGAAGCTGTCACCCTTGCGCAGCTCGGGTCCCCAGCCCCGGGAGGCGACCAGGACGGCGCCGGGCAGCAGCAGGTTGCGCTGGCTGTGCACGATCGCCTTGGGGCGGCCCGAGGTCCCACTGGTGAAGGCGATCCCGGCCGGCCCGTCCAGGTCCAGGTCGACGCGGGGGGCCCGTTCGTCACGGGCCGTCAGTTCCGTCCAGCGATCGGGGTCGACCCGCTCCGGGGAGCTGAGCCGGTAGCGGGCGCCGGCCAGCACCACAGCGGGGTCGCAGACGTCGCGCAGCTCCTGCTGTTCCGCGGCCGACAGCGCCTCGCCGATCCCCGCCCAGACGGCGCCGATCCGCTGGGCGCCGTGGAAGGCCGCGACGATGTCCAGATCGTTGGGCAGGCAGGCCGCGACCCGGTCGCCGGGGCGTACGCCGAGCGACCACAGCGCTCCGGCCGCCCTGCGCGCCCGGTCGTCGAGCTCGGCGTAGGACCAGACACCGGAGGCCGCCTCGACCGCCTCCGCGCCCGAGCGCGAGGCGAGTTGGGCGTCCAGTACCTGCGCGATCGAGCCCGGGAGGGCGACGCTGCTCATGGCATCCTTGATATCACTATCCTTGTAAGGATTAAAGGCATAGCCCGTAGTGTGCGCGCACCGACCGTTGACGTCGCAGCCATGCCATGAAAATGTGATCCTCGCATATGAGAATAAACTTCTCACAGGCTCCGGCAAGGCAGTGACGGAGAGGTGTGCCAACAGTGGACGACTTCGAGGCGATGGACTACTTCCGCGACGACGCGCTCGTCGCGGATCCGTACCCCTATCTGGACGCCCTGCGCCAGCAGTGCCCGGTACGGCGCGAACCCCATCACGACGTGCTGATGGTCACCGGCTACGACGAGGCCGTCGAGGTGTTCCACGACGCCAAGACCTTCTCCTCCTGCATCGCGGTGACCGGCCCCTTCCCCGGGTTCCCGGTCCCGCTCGTGGGCGACGACCTGACCGAGCTGATCGAGCAGCACCGCGACGAACTCCCGATGAGCGACCAGCTCCCCACGATGGACCCGCCCACCCACACCGACCACCGCGCACTGCTGATGCGGCTGATCACGCCCAAGCGCCTCAAGGAGAACGAGGAGGCCATGGGCCGGCTGGCCGACCGCGTACTGGACGGCTTCCTGGCCGACGGCCAGGGCGAGTTCATCAGCGGCTTCGCCGGCCCCTTCACCCTGCTCGTCATCGCCGACCTGCTCGGCGTGCCCGAGGAGGACCTGGGCGAGTTCCTGGAGCGGATGCAGCAACGACCGCAGTCGGCCGGCGGCCTCGGCAGCACCGGCGACGACACCCTGGCCCACTCCCCGATGGAGTTCCTCTACGAGCGGTTCGCCGCCTACATCGAGGACCGCCGCCGCGAGCCGCGCGGCGACGTGCTCACCGGCCTGGCCACCGCGACCTTCCCCGACGGTTCGATGCCCGAGGTCGGGGACGTGGTGCGGGTCGCCGCCAACCTCTTCTCGGCGGGCCAGGAGACCACCGTCCGGCTGCTCAGCTCCGCGTTCAAGCTGATCGCCGAGGACCCGGACCTGCAGCGGCTGCTGCGCGACGACCGCACCCGCATCCCCAACTTCGTCGAGGAGACCCTGCGGATGGAGAGTCCGATCAAGGGCGACTTCCGGCTGTCCCGGGTGCCGACCACGGTGGGCGGGGTCGACATCCCGGCCGGCACCACGCTGATGGTGGTCAACGGTGCCGCGAACCGCGATCCGCGCCGCTTCGAGGACCCGGGCACCTTCGACCCCGCCCGCCCCAACGCCCGTCAGCACCTGGCGTTCGGGCGCGGAATCCACGCCTGCCCCGGCGCACCGCTGGCCCGGGCCGAGGGCCGGGTGGGCATCGAGCGGCTGCTCGACCGCACCGCCGACATCCGCATCTCGGAGCGGGTGCACGGCCCGGCCGACGCCCGCCGTTACCAGTACATCCCGACCTTCATCCTCCGCGGCCTGACCCATCTGAACCTGGACTTCACGCCCGCCGAGGAGAGCGCCCGATGAAGGTCACCGTCGACGAGGACCGCTGCCGGGGCCACGGGGTCTGCTGGACGATCTGCCCCGAGGTCTTCGACCTCTCCGACGACGGCTACGCCGTGGTGCAGCCGTCGGAGGTCCCGGCCGAGCACGAGGCGGCGGTCCGCAGCGCCGTGGGCACCTGCCCCGAGCACGCCATCACCGTGTACTGACACCACGTCCGAGGAGATCCATGCCCAAGGGTTACGTCATCCTGACCGAGGCGGTCAGGGACCAGGCCGGCATCGACGCCTACGCACGGGCCGCCGGACCCTCCATGGCCAGCGGCGGCGCGTCCGTCCTGGCCGCTGACGGACAGCCCCAGCTGCTCGAAGGCAGCTGGCACGGCGACCGGACGGTCGTCCTGGAATTCGACTCGGTGGAGGCGGCCCGCGCCTGGTACGAGTCGCCCGAGTACGCGAAGGCCAGACCACTGCGGCAGGCCGCAGCCGACACCAACGCCGTCATCGTCACCGGCTTCGAGATGCCCCCACGCCCGCCCCGGCGCGACTGACCTCGAAACTCTCCCGCCGGCCCCGGCCCAGGGGCCGGTCGGCCATCAGCGCAGTTCTGCGGCCGCTGCGCGCAGTTCGGCGAATGCGGCTCGTGTGTGGGTGGCCAGCTCGCCCGGGTCCTCGTCGCGGCTTGGGTCGGCCCAGCGGTTGAATCCGAGCCGGAACGCGAGCACGCCGAGTTCGGCGGCCACATGCGCCGCGGGTTCCGGGACGTCCCGTCGCTTCAGCGCCTCGACCATCGCCGCAGCCATGCCGATGCTCTTCAGCGCATTGCGCTCCTGCAACTCCTCGTTCGCCTCGATCGCCGCGTGCAGCAGTGGGCCGAGCTCGCGGTTGAACGATGTCATCTCGCCCGAGGCGCGCTCCAGGCCGGCCGCGACGGCCGTCATGGGTGTCGCGTCGTCGGGGGCGGTCTCGATGCCTTCGGCCAGCAGGCGGCTGAGAGCCGACTGCCCCGCCGTGAGGATCTCCCGCTTGTCGGCGAAGTGGCGGAAGAACGTGCTCCGGGTGAGGCCGGCCCGCTCGGAGATCTGAGCGACCGTCGTGTCGTCGTAGCCCTGCTCGGCGAACAGGCCGAGGGCCGCCACGACCAGGCGTTGTCGGGCATCGGGCTTCCATCTCGGCATGGCGGCAGTCTAGCCGATGCGACATGTGTCGCATCGGGTGTACCGTGATGGGACATCAGTCGCATCACTCATGGGAGCCCGCCATGCGCGTCTTCATCACCGGTGGAACAGGCCTGATCGGTTCGGCCGTAGTCGCCGAACTGCTCACCGCAGGTCATTCCGTCACCGCCCTCGCCCGTTCCGACGCCTCCGCGGCAAGCGCCGAGGACGCCGGCGCCGGCGTCCTCCGTGGAGGTCTGACCGACCTGGAGGTGCTGCGAACCGGTGCGCAGCAGGCGGACGGCGTCATCCACCTCGCCTTCGGCAACGACTTCAGCTCCCCCGAAGCACTCGCGCGAGCCATCGCCGAGGAGGCCGCCGCGCTCGGCGCACTCGGCGAAACCCTCGTCGGCACGGACCGGCCACTGGTCACCGTCGCGGGCACACCCCATGCGGCCGGACGCGCATCGACCGAGGACGACCCGCTGCCGACCAGCGGCCCCGTCGCCGGACGCAGCCAGTCGGTGACCCGCACCCTCGCACTCGCCGCCAACGGTGTGCGCAGCTCGGCGGTACGGCTGCCGCGCACCGTGCACAACCAGGGCCAGGGCGGGTTCGCCGGGCTGCTCACCGACATCGCCCGCCGCACCGGCGCCGCCGGCTACCCCGGGGACGGCACCCAACGCTGGCCGGCCGTCCATGCGCTCGACGCCGCCGTCCTGTTCCGGCTGGCACTGGAGCAGGCACCGGCCGGAAGCTCGTGGCACGCCGTCGCCGACGAGGGCGACGCGGTACGTGATATCGCCGCGGTCATCGGGCGGCGGCTCGACCTCCCGGTCAAGCCGGCACCGCAGGAGCACTTCGGTCCCCTCGGCCCGATCTTCGCGACCGACCAGCCCGCATCCAGCAGTCGCACCCGCACCGCGCTCGGCTGGCAGCCGACCCACCCGAGCCTGCTCGACGACCTGGAGAACATCCAAGCCTGAGCCGGACGCCGCACCGGCCGATCGACCTATCCCGTGACAGCGCTGGAGTCCGGCGGGGACTCGGGATCCGTCGGCTCCTGCGGCAGGGTCGGGATGCTGCCCGGTGCCCAGTCGAGGACTTCCTCGAAACGGCGGGCCGCAAAGGAGGTGGGAAGGCGTCCGAGGTCACTCTCGTGGACCTTGATGGTCGCCACGCTCAATGTGGTGCGGAGTGCGAGCTCCGTCACCGAGAGGCCCTCGGCCTCCCGGAGCTCGATGAGAGCTTTCGCCAGCCGCTCGGTGTCCTCGCTCATGGCCACAGCATTCCGCATCACGAACGCTCCGTCAGCATCCCGGCCGGATCGGGCTCGGCGGTACCGGGAACAGAGCGTCGAAGCCGTCGCGGCGGATCCGGTCGGCGAGCAGGGTCGTGGTTCCGAGTCGTCCGACCGGTCGACGCAGCGTGGGTTGCAGGTGGCGGTCGATGACGGCGAGGTCGTGCTCCTCGCACAGTCCCATCGCGCCGAGGATCTGGTGGGCGTTGGCGAGGACGGTCCGGGCCGACTCCAGCATCTGCAGCCGCAGTGCCAGCAGGTCGGCGGGGCCGGCGCGGCCGACCCGCAGCAGCCACCAGGTGTAGCGGGCCAGCTCGTCCAGGCTGTCCCGGGCCAGGACCAGGTCGGCGATCCGCCAGCGGATCTCGCCGAACCGTCCGATGGGCACGCCGAACTGGCGCCGCTCCCGGGCATGCCGCAGCGCCAGGTCCGCGGCCCCGGCCAGGGCGCCGCCGACCCAGAACGCGTCGAGCAGCAGGTGCATTGCGGACGCGTCGGTCACCGGCGGGCCCAGCCCGGTGTCGACGAGGCGAACCTCGCAGCCGAACGGGTCGAGCGGGGCCTGCCTGCGCCGCTCCACGGTGACCGAGAAGACCCGCTGGTCGCGCAGGTCCACCGCGATCGCGTCCGGGAGCACGTCGGCATGGTCCAGCGCGGTGCACTCCCCCAGCACCAGGTGGACCCCGCCGCAGTCCGCGCGGGCGGACGGCGGCACGGCCAGGACGTGCACCAGCGGCCAGGGCAGGACCACCCGGCCGGCCTCGCGCACGGCCAGGGCGGCGGCCGCCGACTCCTCCTCGTCCCCCCAGGGGTCGAGCGCGAGCGCACCGATCGCATCCAGCCGAGGGCGGACCGTCTCCGCCCGGTGGGTGGGTTCGACCTCGGCCCGTCGGGCCGCCTCGACCCCGCCCAGGGAGCCGAGCACGTCGGACACTGTCTCCGCATAGGCCCTGGCGCTCTTCGGCCACTCACGACGCACGGTCCGCCCCCTCCAGCGCGGCGCGAGCGACCACCAGGCGCTGCACCTCGATCGTTCCGGACGCGATCGTCGCCGACCGCGAGTAGCGCAGTACGTCCTCGACGTGGCCGAGCAGTCCCCGTCCCGGATCGGGCGCCAGCCCCTCGGCCCCGCACACGTCGGCGGCCAACTCGGCCACCTCCTGGTCCAGTTGGATCGAGGCCAGCCGGGCCAACGAGGCCACCTGCTGGGTCAGCCGGCCGGCCTCGCTGAGAGCGACGGCACGATAGCTGAGCAGTCGGGCAACCCGGGTGTGCACCAGCGCGCGGACGTATTCGGCGGCGGCAGCCGGTTCGTCGAGCCCTTCATGGCCGGCCAGTTCGCAGAGCACCCGGTCGTCGCGCGCGTACCTGGGGATGCCGATGCGTTCGTGCTTGAGCACCAGGCCCATCACGTCCCAGCCCCGCCCGACCTCGCCGAGCACCGCCTCGTCGCCCACCCGCACGGAGTCGAAGAAGACCTCGTTGAGGTGCTGTTCGCCCATCATCGAGTCGATCGGGACCACGGTGATCCCCGGACTGTCCATCGGCACCAGGAAGATGGTGATGCCGTCGTGCTTGTTCTCCGTCCGGGACGTCCTGGCGGCCAGGAAGCACCACTGCGCCAGGCCGGCGTAGGAGGTCCAGATCTTCTGGCCGTCGAGCACCCACGCCTCGCCGTCGCGGCGTGCGGCGAGCTTCAGCGAGCCGAGGTCGGTGCCCGCCTCCGGTTCGCTGAACCCCTGGCACCAGACGGCCGTGCCCGAGGAGATCCCGGGCAGGTGCCTGGCGCGCTGCTCGGCGGTGCCGACCTCCATCAGCACCGGGCCGACCCAGTTGAGTCCCATGTACTGCGGACCACGCGGCTCGAAGTGGGCCCACATCTCCTCGCGCAGCACGGTCTGCTGCCACAGGTCCGCTCCCCCGCCGCCGTACTCGACCGGCCAGCTCAGCGTGAGCAGGCCCTCGTCCGCGAGGCGCCGGCAGACCCGGGCGACGACGGCCCGGACGTCCGGCGCGAGGGAGAACGGCGCGACCCAGTCGGGGGGCAGCTCCTCGGCGAGCAGGGCACGCAGGCGGATGCGGAGCACGGCCGCCCTGGGACCGAGATCGAGATCAACTTCCGGACCTGCCTGGGCCGTTGACATCGGTGCACGCCCCTCGCATAGTCATCCTAAAGATTACTAAGATATAGAGGATAGCAAGAGGCCCAGCCGCATGGAACACACAGGTCCCCTCACCGGGGTGCGCGTCGTCGATCTGACGGCCATGGTCATGGGTCCGTACTGCACCCAGATCCTGGCCGACATGGGGGCGGACGTGATCAAGATCGAGCCCCCGGCCGGCGACAACACCCGTCACATCTCGGTGGGTCCGGAACCGGGCATGAGCGGTGTCTTCGTCAATGTGAACCGGGGAAAACGCAGTGCAGTCCTGGATCTGCGCAACGAGGAAGGCAAGGAGACGCTGCGGGGACTCATCAGGGGCTGCGACGTCTTCATCCACTCCATGCGTGCCCGGGCGATCGCCGAGCTCGGCTTCGACTACGCCGAAGTGGCCGCCGTCAACCCGTCCGTCGTCTACACCAACTGCTACGGCTACGGCCGCCGGGGCCGGGACGCCGACCTCACCGCCTACGACGACACCATCCAGGCGGAGTGCGGACTGCCTTCCGTACAGCGGCAGTTGACTGGTGAGCCCGGCTATGTCGGCACCATCATGGCGGACAAGGTGGCCGGGCTGACGGCCGTGTACGCCACCGCGATGGCGCTCTTCCACCGCGAGCGGACCGGCGAGGGGCAGGAGGTCGAGGTCGCCATGTTCGAGACGATGGCCTCGTTCATGCTGGTCGAGCACGCCAACGGCGCGATGTTCAGCCCGCCGCTGGGCCCCGCGGTCTATCCCCGCGCGGTGGCGCCGAACCGCAGGCCCTACCGGACCAAGGACGGCCTGGTCGCCGCGCTGGTCTACAACGACAAGCAGTGGACCGCATTCGTCGACGCCGTCCGACCGGCCTGGGCCGGCGAGCACTTCGCCACCCTCGAACTGCGGGCCCGCCGGATCGACACCGTCTACGCCCTGCTGGCGGAGACCTTCCTGGAGCGTACGACCAAGGACTGGCTGGACCTGCTGCGGTCGTTGGACATACCCGCCGCCCCGGTCCGCACACTTGACGAACTGTTCGACAATCCGCACCTGAACGACGTCGGATTCTTCGAGACGGTCGACAGCCCGAACGGACCGGTGCGCTTCCCCGGCATCCCGACCTGGTTCTCACGGACCCCCGGACGAGTCGCCGGCCCCGCACCCGGACTGGGCGCCCACACCGAGGAGATCGCGGCGGAGATGGAGCAACGATGACCAGCACCAATACGCCCTTCCGTGCGCGCTCCTGGCTGTTCGCCCCCGGCGACAGCGAGCGGAAGATGGAGAAGGCCGCCGCGGGCACGGCGGACATCGTCGTCCTCGACCTGGAGGACGCGGTGACCGAGGACGGGAAGCCCAAGGCCCGGGCGATGATCGCGGCCTTCCTCGCGGGGCAGCCGACAGCTGACCGAAGCCGGCTGTGGGTGCGGGTCAATCCCCTGGACGGCCCGCACACACTGGCGGACCTGGCAGCGGTGATCCCGGCACGCCCCGGGGGCATCATGCTGCCCAAGTCACGTGGCCGCGCCGACGTCGAACTCCTGGACCACTACCTCTCCGCGCTGGAGGTCTCCGCCGGCATCGAGCAGGGATCGACCAAGGTCATCGTCCTGGTCACCGAGACGGCCGAAGCCATGTTCACCACCGGCAGCTACCGGGGTGCACCCCGGGTGGTCGCCATGACCTGGGGCGCGGAGGACCTCGCCGACGCCGTGGGTGCCGCCGAGAACCGCAATGCCGACGGCAGCTACGGCTTCACCTACGAACTGGCCCGCAGCCTCTGCCTGTTGGGCGCGGCAGCGGCCGGGGTGGCGGCCGTGGACACCATCCAGGGCGACTTTCGCGACCTGGAGGGACTGCGCCGGCGTGCCGAGAAGGTACGCCGCGACGGCTTCCGCGGCATGCTGGCCATCCACCCCGCCCAGGTCGACGTGATCAACGCGGCCTTCACCCCCGACGAGGAGGAACTGGCCGCGGCCCAGGAGATCGTCGACCTCTTCGCCGCCCATCCCGGCGTCGGGGCCATCGGCCACCGGGGCGCCATGCTCGACCGTCCCCATCTGGCCCGGGCCCAGGCGCTGTTGGCATCGGCGGGACGCGGATGAGAGTCGTCGCCGATGCCCGCGACCTGGATCTCGGCGAGTTCCTGCGTCCCGGAGACCGCATCGTCATGGGTCAGGCCTGCGGTGAACCGACCACGCTGGTCCAGGCATTGAGCGAGCAGGGGCGCGACATCGGCGGGCTCGCCACCTTCATCGCCACCAGCTTCTCCGGACTGCTCACCCCGGCTGCCATGGACGGCATCAGCGTGTGCAGCATGGGCGCGATCGGCGCGTTGCGCGCACTGGCCAAGGAGCACCGGCTCGGGGTGATCCCCTGTCATGTGAGTCAGATCGGACCGATGATCGAAGCCGGAACGCTCGGCTGCGATGTGGCGTTCGTCCAGGTTAGCCCGGCCAATGCGGACGGCGACCACAGCTTCGGCCTCACCGGCGACCATGTGCAGGCGGCCGTCGCCAAGGCACGCGTCGTGGTCGCCGAGGTGAACGACCAGGTGCCCTTCACCTACGGCGAACTGCTGCCCGCGGCCAGGATCGACTGCGCCGTGCTGATCTCCCGCCCGCCGACCGAGGTGGCGCCCGCGAAGATCGGCGCGACCGACGAGGCGATAGCCAAGCACGTGGCGGCCTACATCGAGGACGGCTCGGTCCTGCAGACCGGGATCGGCGCGGTGCCGGACGCCGTCCTCCGGCTCCTGCACGACCGCAGGGACCTCGGCGTGCACTCGGGCATGGTCGGCGACGCCCTGGTCGACCTGGTCCAGGCCGGGGTGGTCACCAACGCCCGCAAACACATCGACACCGGGATCACGATCAGCGGCGCCCTGATCGGCACCAGGCGGCTGTACGACTTCGCCCACCGCAACCCGCAGCTGCGCATGTGCACCACCGGCTACACCCATGACGCGGCCGTGCTCGCGCAGCTGGACCGCCTGGTCACCGTCAACTCGGCGCTGGAGGTGGACCTGACCGGCCAGGTGAACGCCGAGCAGAGCAGCTCGGCCTACCTCGGCGGCACCGGCGGCCAGGTGGACTTCGTCCGTGCCGGCGCCCGCTCGCCGGGCGGGCACGCCGTCATCGCCCTGCCCGCCACCGCGAAGGGCGGAACGATCAGCCGGATCACCGCCAGGCTGTCGGGACCGGTCACCACCGCACGCAGTGACGTCGATGTCATCGTCACCGAGTTCGGCTCGGCCGAGCTCAAGGGCAGGACCCTGGCCGAGCGCACCCGCCGGCTGATCGCCATCGCCCACCCCGCCTTCCAGGAGGAGTTGGCGCGCGAGGCCCACACCATTCAGCAGAGGGGTTTCTGATGAGCGACGCCGTACTCTTCGATGCCCGTTACGACGGCATCGCCGTCATCACCCTGAACCGGCCGGAGACCCGCAACTGCCTGGCCCGGGACGTCCGCGAGGGCCTGTTCGCCGCCTGGGACCGCTTCGAGCGCGACGACCGGCTGCGCATCGCCGTCCTCACCGGAGCGGGCGAGCGGGCGTTCTGCGCCGGCGGCGATCTCAAGGAGATGGTGGAGACCGGACTGCGCGAGCCGCCCCGCGACATGTTCCCGCTCCCCTACGACACCGTCGAGTTGTCCAAGCCCACCATCGCGGCCGTCAACGGCGCCGCGTTCGCCGGCGGCTGGATGCTGGCCCAGGCCTGCGACCTGTGCGTGGCCAGCACCAGTGCGACCTTCGCCGTCTCCGAGGTCAAGGTCGGCCGGAGCTCACCGTGGGCCTCGCCGCTGATCCATATGATCCCGCAGCGGATCATGATGGAGATCCTGCTCACCGGTAGGCCGATCACCGCCCAGCGGGCCTACGAGATCGGTCTGGTCAATCGTGTCTCCGATCCGGAGACACTTATGGACACCGCCCTCGACCTCGCTCGCGACATCCTGGCAGGCGCACCGCTGTCGGTGCGCGCCGCCCGGGAGACGGTGATGCTGGCCACCGAGATGGGCCGCTCGGCCGCCCTGAAGGCGGCCAGGCACGCCTCCGAGCTCTGCTACAACAGCGAGGACGCCCAGGAGGGGCCCAGGGCCTTCGCCGAGAAGCGCCCCCCGCAGTGGAAGGGCCGCTGACGGCCCCTCGGACTCGGCGATAGGTCAGGTGTTGCGGCCGCCGTTGACGCCGAAGACCTGCCCGGTGATGTAGCCGGCCTCCTCCGAGGCGAGGAAGGCGCAGGCGGCGGCGATGTCCTCGGGGCGGCCGGTCCGCCGCACCGGGGTCTGGGCGATGTGGTAGTCCATGCTCTGGACGAAGCGGCCCAGCTTCTCGTTGCGGCGCAGCATCGGTGTGTCGACGAAGCCGGGCGGGATGGTGTTGACGGTGATGCCGGACGGGCCGAGTTCGAGCGCCAGGGCCTTGGTGAAGCCGATGACGCCCGCCTTGGAGGCGACGTAGTGGGTCATGAACGGCTGGCCGCTGTGCGCGCTGGAGGAGGAGATGTTCACGATCCGGCCCCAGCCCGCCTCGACCATGTCCGGCACCACCGCCTGGCAGCAGTGAAAGGTGCCGGTCAGATTGACCGCCAGCAGGTTGTTCCAGGCCTCCTCGGTGATGTCGAGGAAGCGTTTGGCGCCCTCCTTGCCGGCCGAGTTCACCAGCACGGCGACCGGGCCGAACCGCTCGTGCACCTCCTTGACCGCGCGGTCGATGCTCTGACGGTCCGCCACGTCGACGCCGAGGGCCAGGGCCGAGCCGCCCTCGGCCACGATCTCCGCGGCCACACCCTCGGCGGCGTCCGCGTCGAGGTCCAGCACGGCCACGTCGGCACCGTCACGGGCCAGCCGCTGCGCACAGGCCCGCCCGATTCCCGATGCACCGCCCGTGACCACGGCGACCCTGCCGACCAGTGTCCCGGCCATCTTCACCCTTTTCCTCGACTTCGATCCGAGTCGTCCTTCCGGGCCAGCACGCCGTTCAGGAACAGTCCGACGGCATGCTGGATGTGCTGTTCCTCCACCTCGGGCGTGCGGTAGATGCCGTAGGCCGCCAGCCAGGCCGGCATGGCGCCGACCATGGCGAAGAACTGCTCAGCCGCCATCTCGACATCGCCGACGACCACTGCCCCTGCACGCTCATGACGGTCCAGCAGATCCATGATCACCTGGATCCGCGGGGACCAGGTGACGGCCTGGGAGCTCGCCGCGAACTCGGGGAAGCGCTCCGACTCGGCGATCGCCATCCGGCTCAGCCGCACGATGTCGGGGTCGACCGAGCGCGCCAGGATCGACCGCGCGATCACGGTCAGGCTGCCGGCGAGGTCCTCGGGCAACGGCTCCAGTACCCGTTCGTCGCGCTCCTGGCGGGTCAGCGCCCAGGCGCTCACCGCCAGGAAGAGCGTCCGCTTGTCGGCGTAACGGCCGTACAGGGTGCTCTTGGTGACGCCTGCGGCCTGCGCCACCGCCTCCATGGTGGTGCCGTCGTACCCGTACTGCAGGAAGGTGTCGACGGCGGCCCGTCGGAGCCGCTCGGTCAGTTGGGCGGCCTCCACCGACGTCGGTCGCCCGGCTCGGGAACGCTCGCTGCCCGCCTTGGACTCCATTCCCGAAAATGTACGGTCCCGTCTGGTTCCGGTCAAGACAGCAGGTCAGACCGATTGACCGTAACCAGACGCCATCGTATGGTTTTTGAGGAGCCATCAGAGCAGGTGGAGAAGGGATTTGACGATGCCTCATTTCGCGAAGCCTGCCGAGGGCAGCTGGACCGAGCACTACCCCGAGCTCGGCACTGCCCCGATGTCCTACGAGGACTCCATCTCGCCCGAGTACTACGAACTCGAACGCAAGGCGGTCTTCGAACGGACCTGGCTCAACGTGGGCCGCGTCGAGCAGGTACCGGAGCCGGGCGGCCACTTCGCCAAGGAGATCGCCGCCGTCGGCAGCTCGGTGAAGGTCCTCCGCGACGCCGACGGCACACTTCACGCGTTCCGCGGGGGCCCGGCCGGACCCGTCCCGATCCGCTGCGAGGTCTGGGAGGGCTTCGTCTTCGTCAACCTCGACGACGACGCCGAACCCCTGGCCACGTACCTCGGCACGCTCGCCGCCGGCCTGGAGGGCTATCCGTTCGACCGGATGACGGAGGTCTACCGCTACCGGGCCGACATCGGCAGCAACTGGAAGCTGTACATGGACGCCTTCGCGGAGTTCTACCACGCACCCGTCCTGCATGCGAAGCAGTACGTGGGCAATGAGTCGCGCAAGCTCTCCAGCTACGGATTCGAGGCCCTCCACTACCAACTCGACGGCCCGCACGGCATGGTGTCGTCCTGGGGCGGCATGGCACCGCCCAAGGACCTGAACATGGTCAAGCCCATCGAACGGGTCCTGCGCAGCGGCAACTTCGGCCCCTGGGACCGCCCCGACATCCCCGGCCTCGACCCGCTGCCGCCGGGGCTGAACCCCTCCGGCCACAAGGCCTGGGGCATCGACTCGTTCGTCTTCTTCCCCAACTTCATGATGGTGGTCTGGGCCCCCGGCTGGTACCTCACCTACCACTACTGGCCGACGGCCTACAACCGCCACACCTTCGAGGGCACCCTCTACTTCGTCCCGGCCCGCACCGCCCGCGACCGCGTGCGCCAGGAGCTGGCCGCGGTCACCTTCAAGGAGTTCGCCCTCCAGGACTGCAACACCCTAGAAGCCACCCAGACCATGCTCCAGTCACGCGTGGTCACCCACTTCCCCCTCAACGACCAGGAGATCCTCCTCCGCCACCTGCACCGCACCACGGGCCGGTACGTGGCCGCCCACACCGACCGGCTGCGGGCCCGGGCGTAATTCGTTTGACCTGGCGACAGGTCGACGCTGCACTGTGGCGGGACACCGCGGGGTGTGGTGTCCGCACGCCGGGAGGGCAGCAGCAGCCATGGAGATCCGTCCCACGACCGACCAGGACCTCGAGGTCTTCGTCGACACGATCAAGGCCGCGTTCGGGCAGTTCAGGGAGGCCACGAGCGATGGCCGCGGGGTCTCGTGGGCGGCGCTCGAAATGGACCGCAACCTGCTCGCGGTGACCGCGGACGGGCGCCCGGTCGGCACCGCCGGTGCGTACTCCTTCGAACTCACCCTGCCCGGTGAGACCGTCGTCCCCGCCGCCGGAGTGACCGCCGTCGGCGTCCTGCCCTCGCACCGACGCCAGGGCGTGCTCAGCGCGATGATGCGGCATCAGCTCACCGATCTGCGGGCCCGAGGGGAGTTCCTCTCCGTGCTGCTGGCCTCCGAGGCCGTGATCTACCGCAGGTTCGGCTACGGACCGGCGACCTACACCCAGAGGCTGACGGTGCCGCGCCACAAGGCCGCCCTCGCCCTCCCCCGGGCGCGCGGATCGGCGGACGACGCCCCGGCGACCGGCTCGGTCGAGCTTCTGCGGCGGGCCGAGTGCGGCGAGATCCTGGAAGAGGTCTACGACCGGTACCGACGTGCACAGCCGGGCGCGCTGTCCCGGCCGCACCGCTGGTGGGACCTGGGCGCGGGGCAGCCCCCCGTCTCCCCGGCGCCGCGCCACGTCGCCGTGCACCGGGACGCCGACGGCGTCCCGGACGGGTACGCCAGCTACTCGCTGGACGAGTCCCGCACCCTGACGGTCGACGAGACCATCGCCACCGACGACGCCGCCTCCACCGCCCTGGCCCGGTTCCTGCTCGGACACGACCTGGTCACTCAGGTCGTGTTCAAGCACGTCCCGCCCGAGCACCCGCTGCGCTGGCAACTCGCGGACTTCCGCGCCGCCGAGGTCAGCAGTGACACCGACTGGCTCTGGGTGCGACTGCTGGACGTCCCGCGTGCCCTGACGGCGCGCGGTTGGTCCACGGACGGCGAGCTCGTCCTCGACGTCGACGACCCGTTCCTCGGCGAACACGACCGCTACCTGCTGACCGTCCGCGACGGCAAGGCCGAGTGCGTCCCGACGGACCGCGAGCCCGACCTGTCACTCGACGTGAGCGACCTGGGCTCGGTCTACCTCGGCGGCACCACTCCCAGCAGGCTCGTACGTGCCGGCCACATCCGGGCCCACCACCCGGCTGCGGCCGCCCTCGCCGACGCCCTCTTCCACGCCGAGCGCCCCCCGCACTGCCTGCACTGGTTCTGATGGCGCGGCCGCGGGTCAGGCCGGCTTGAAGAGCGTCTCGCTGTGGTCGTCCTGGGCCGTGCCGACGGAGTGGGCGGTGAGGAAGGGCATGCCGAGGAGGCCCTGGGACCAGTCGACCGACGGACCGAAGTCCTTGAGCCAGTCGTAGAGCATGGTGCGGTGGATGATGCGCCACTCCCCGTCGCGTTCCTCCATCCGGTCCAGGTAGCGGCCGCCGAGGACGATGTCGGTGTCCTGGTCGCCGATGGTGATGCGGTGGTAGGCGGTGACGTGGGTCTCCACCACAGCCGTGCTGCCCTGCAGTTGGATCAGGCTCTGGCCCAGGGTGTGCAGGGTGACCGGGATGGTCGGCGCGCCGGGGACGACCCAGGCCAAGTACTCCTTGAAGGTGCCGAGGAAGATGCCGTGGTCGTCGGTGGCGTCGGGCCAGTAGCCGGCGCTGATCAGGTCCGCGTCGCGGCGGTCCTCGCCGCGGCTGAGGCGGGCCAGGCAGTCGCGGATCCGCTCGCGGGCGATGAGGCCGTTCAGGACCTCGGCGTTGGCAGTCATGCCGCATCGCCTCCGGCAGACGGGACGTTGGTCTCCCGCTTGTTGGTCAGCGGGCGCTGGTAGGAGGGGTCCTCGGTGCTGCGCGAGGGGACGCCGTTGAGGTCGATGCCGGGCACGTCCGCGAAGGGAATCGGCAGGGTGGGGACCAGGCCCGACCACTCGATGGCGTTGGTGCGCAGGACGATCCGCCACTGCCCGTCGCGGCGCTCCAGCCGGTCGATGTAGCGGCCGCCGGCGATCCAGTTGGACTCGTCCCGGTTGCGCCCGACGAACAGGTAGTAGGTCTCGGTGTGGGCGACGTCGCCGTCGATGTCGCAGGTGTTGTTCAGCAGATTGTGGTGCGTGGACACCTGTCCCTGCTCGTGGAGCACGATAGCCCAGTCGTAGAGTGCGGCCGCCCCGCCGACGAACTCCCCGGCGGCGATCACCGCGTCGTCATGGAAGGCCGAGAGGAACAGGTCCCGGTCGAAGCGGTCCATGCCCCGGCTGAAGCGGGTCAGGCAGTCGGTGATGTCCTGGCGGTCGAGCAACTGCCCGATCCGGTCCAGTCTGTCCTCGGTCGTGGTCATGTCTTCTCCGGATGCGTTGGGTTGGGCGCTGAGACGGGAGACCAGATCGGTGAGCCGCGTTGCGCGCGCAGGGACGGTGGTGACTGTCCGTCGACGTCGGTGACGCCGTAGTCCTGGGCGAGTTCGGCGGCGATCCAGGTTCCGCCGGAACGGCGGATCAGCTGCGGGTCCGCGGCGAGCGCGGCGATGACCCGGCCCGGGAACTCGACTGTCGAGCCGACCTGAGGGTTGGTCACCGTCTGCGCCGTCATGGCGGGATCGCGCCGCAGGTTGCGCTCCGCCCGCTCGGTGAAGGTCAGGCCCAGCCACAACGACAGCGAGGTCACCCCGTACGGCTCCAGCTCCACCGCCATGTCGCGGGCCATCCGGTCCACGGCGGACTTGCAGGTGCCGAAGACGACACCGTAGGTGTAGGTGACCCCCACATACCCGGAGGTGGCGACGATCAGGCCGGACTTCGCCGGGGCCATGATCCGGGCGGCATGCCAGGCCGCGACGAAGTTGGAGCGCACCCCGACATCGACCATCTCCCAGTTGGAGAGCGGCTTCTGCCAGAAGGGTTGAGGCTCGGTCAGGTCCTCTGGTAGCGAGAAGGCGTTGTTGACCAGGATGTCGAGTCGGCTCTGCTCCCGCTCGACCCGGTCGAAGAGCGCCGCGACCTGCTCGTCGTCCGCGTGGTCCACCTGGACGGCGATGCCTCGCCCGCCCCGGCGGTCCGCCTCCAGGGCCGTCTCGCCGACGGTGCCGGGCAGCGGATAGGAGCCGGGGGTGACGGTCCGTCCGGTGACGTAGACGGTCGCGCCCTGTTCCGCGAGGGCCAGGGCGATTCCCTTTCCCACGCCCCGGCTGGCGCCGGTGACCACCGCGACCCTGCCTGCAAGAGAACCCATGGTCTACCCGTTGGCTTCGTCGGGCGCGTAGCCGAGGATTCCCTTGATCTCCAGGTAGTCGTGGAACCCGAACTCGCCCCACTCGCGCCCGTTGCCGCTCTTCTTGTAGCCGCCGAAGGGGCAGTTGAAGTCGAATCCGTCGTTGATCGCGACATATCCCGCCCGGATGCGACGGGCGACGGCCCGGGCCTGGTCGAGGTCGGCCCCCGCCACATAGCCGGCCAGGCCGTACTCGGTGTCGTTGGCGATCTCGACGGCGTGGTCCACGCTGTCGTAGCCGTGGATGGTGACCACCGGACCGAAGATCTCCTCGCGGGCGATGGTCATGTCGCTGGTCACCTCGGCGAAGACAGTGGGCTTCACGTAGTAGCCCCGCGGAAGCCCGTCCGGGCGTCCGGTACCGCCGGACACCAGGGCGGCGCCCTCGTCGATGCCCTTCTGGATCAGTGCCTGGATCTTGTCGAACTGGGCTCCGGAGACCACCGGGCCCATCACGAAGTCACCGTTGGGGTCGCCCACGGTCACCCGGGACACGGCCTCGCGCGCCGCTTCCACGGCCTCCGCCATCCGCGCGGCGGGCACCAGCATGCGCGAGGGCGCGCTGCAGGTCTGCCCGGAGTTGCCCATCATGGTGGTGACGCCCTTGCCGACGTTCTCGGCGAGGTCCTGGTCGTCCAGGATGATGTTCGGGCTCTTGCCGCCCAGTTCCTGGGTCACCCGCTTGACACTGGGCGCCGCGTTCCTGGCGATCTCGATGCCGGCCCGGGTCGAGCCGGTGAACGAGATCATGTCGACGTCGGGATGCACCGAGAGGGGCACCCCCACGCTCGGACCGTCACCCTGGACCAGGTTGAACACCCCGGCGGGGACGCCTGCGGCGTCCAGGATCTCGGCGAAGACCTGCCCGGTGAAGGGCGACTGCTCCGAGGGCTTGAGCACCACGGTGCAACCGGTCGCCAGCGCGGGGAAGAGCTTCACCGCGATCTGGTTCATCGGCCAGTTCCACGGCGTGATCAGGCCGCAGACGCCGATCGCCTCCTTGACGATCAGTGTGGCGCCGCGCTGTTCCTCGAAGGTGAAGTCCCTGAGCACCTCGATCGCCGTGGTCAGGTGTCCGACCCCGAGCCCGACCTGGAAGCCGTGCGCGAGCGTGCTCGGCGCGCCCATCTCCTCGGTCAGCGCGGCGGCGAGGTCCCCGGCCCGGTTCTGGTACACGTCCAGGATGTTCTGGAGCACCTCCAGCCGCTCCTTGACGCTGGTCGCCGACCAGCCGGGGAAGGCCACCCGGGCGGCTGCGACCCCGCGGTCCACGTCGGCGGCCGAGCCGACCGCCACCCGGCCGCAGACCTCCTCCGTCGCGGGGTTCACCACGTCCAGGGTCCGCGGTTGCACCGGATCGATCCACCGGCCGCCGATGTAGAACTGACCGTATTCACGCATCACTGCGTCCCCTCCGCGTACCAGGTCCGGAACTCGTCATAGCTCGGCATCTCCTCCGAGTTCGCCTTCGGGTCGACCGCGACGTGGATGACGCCGGGCCGGCCGCTGGCGTAGGCACGCTTGATGGCAGGGCCGATCTCCTCGTCCGTTTCGACGTACTCGCCGTAGCAGCCGAAGCCCTCGGCGACCTTGTCCAGCCGCGTCCTGGTGCTCCAGTGCGTGCCGGTCTCCAGCGACCCCTGGCCGAAGGTGCGCTTGTAGACGCCCACCTCCAGGCCCCAGGCGTAGTCGACGGCCACCACGCACACCAGCGGCAGGTTCAGCCGCGCGGCCGTCTCCAGTTCGGCGATGTGGAACTGGAACGAGGAGTCCCCGGTGATGAGCATCAGCGGACGTCTGCGGCCCTCGGCCACCGAGGCACCGATGGCGTACGGCAGCCCGGTGCCCAGGTGGCCGAAGTTCTGGTTCCACATCACGTCATGGGGCTTGGCCTGGGAGTAGGTCCAGCCGAAGATCGTGGTGGCACCGCCGTCGCGCACCATGATGCCCTCCCTGGGGAAGACCTTGGTCGCCTCGACGATCAGGCGTGCGGGATGTACCGGCGACATCCCGGAGGGAGCCGTCTCCGCCAGTTCCGCCAGCTGGGCCGCATCCTGCTGGATCCAGCCGTCGAGGCCGGGAGCGGGGCTGCGCGGCGTGTCCTTGAGCGCCTCGACCAGCTGCGGGACGACCGCGCGCAGGTCGCCCACCAGCGGGACGTCGACCGCGCGGTTGACACCGATGGCCTGCGGGTCCTGCTCGACCAGGATCCACCTGCGGTCGGCCTCGTTCGCCACCCAGTGCCGGCCCTTGCCGTAGTGGACCGGCTCACCGAGCTCGGTGCCGATGGCCAGGCACAGGTCGGACGTCACCACCGCGTCGATGGCCGCCGCCGAGAAACCGTAGGGGAAGGTACGGTCCTCCAGCCCCTCGATGTACGAGGTGCCGCCCGAGGTCTGGATGACCGGACAGGCCATCAGATCGGCCAATGCCTTGACCGACGCACCGGCCCGGGTGGTGTGCACGCCGTGGCCGACCAGCAGGATCGGCCGCTCGGCCGCGCCGATGTAGCGCACCGCCTCGGCGATCCGGTCCGGTCCTGCGGTCTGGTCCACCAGGCGGTAGGACCGGGGCGGCAGCGCCGGAGGTACCTCCAGCTCCTGCTGGATCACCTGGGAGGGGTACTCGATGTAGACCGGGCCCGGTGTTCCGGACAGGGCCTTGCGCAGGCCCTCACGGATGATCTCGTCGGTCTGGTCCGCGTACTCGATGCTGGCGCAGTACTTGACCGAGGGCTCGAACAGGGCGGCCTGGCTGACGAACTGGATGCGGCCGCGGCGGACCCGCTGTTCGGTGATGCGGGCGCGCTGGCCGCCGAGGAAGACCACCGGCGAGTTCTCGACCTTGGCGCACATCATGGCGCCGGCCAGGTTGGCGACGCCCGGGCCCAGCGTGCCGATGCACACCGCGGGCCTGCCGGTCATCCGCGACACCGCTTCGGCCATGAAGCCGGCGGACTCCTCGTGGTGCGGGGCGATCACGTTCCAGCCGCGCTCCTCGGCGAGGTGGAACATGTGGACGAAGTTCGGATCGGGAATCCCGAAGAGGGTGTTGATGCCCTCTGCTTCGAACAAGTCCAGAATGCGTTCAAAGACCTTGACCGGCATGCTAGTTGCCGCCCTTCATTGCGATCGCGAAGCTGTTGCCGATGTGGTCGACGAAGCCCGAGGGGACGACCGGCAGGATCCAGGGGTCGGCGGTGTCACGGATGGCGGCGATCTGCTCAGCGACCTGGTCGATCGTCCAGGACGGCTGGTACACCCCGGCCGTCTCGGCCACGAAGGCCCTGGCCACCCGGCCGGCCATGGTCACCAGCAGTTCCCCGCTGATCGAGCAGGACTCGTGGGCCAGCCAGCCCACGGCCGGTGCCGTCAGTTCCGGGCCCATCGGCGGGTACGCCGAGGTGTCGATCCCCTCGGCCAGCCTGGTCAGCGCACCGGGGGCGATGACGTTGCTCCTCACCCCGTGCTCCGCCCCCTCCAGCGCGACCACATGGGACAGACCGATCACGCCCGCCTTGGCGGCGCTGTACCCGGCGACCTCGTGGTTGCCGTACAGTCCGCCGATCGACGAGGTCAGCACCACCCGGCCGTAACCCGCCTCGCACATCACCGGAAACGCCGGCCGGACCACGTGGAAGGCGCCCCGCAGATGGACGTCCAGGACCGCGTCGAAGTCCTCGTACGACATCTGTGCCAGCGGCGCCCGCCGGACGTTTCCGGCGTTGTGGATCAGGATGTCGATCCGGCCGTAGTTGTCGAGCGCCGACTGGACGATCGCCTGCCCGCCCTCGGCCGTCGCCACGGACTCGGTGCAGGCGACCGCTTCGCCCCCGGCTGCCTTGATCTCCCGGACCACCTCCTCGGCGGGACCGCTGTCGGCGCCCTTGCCGCTCAGGTCGAAGCCCGGGTCGTCGACGACGACCCGGGCCCCCTTGGAGGCGAGCAGCAGGGCGTAGGCGCGTCCCAGCCCCCGGCCGGCTCCGGTGACCACGGCCACCCGGTCGTCGAATCCCAGCTCAGGCATCGGGGGTCCCCTCCAGTACCAGGCCGGCCATCTCGCCCGAGTCGCGCCAGGCCTGCAACAGGTCCTCCAGGACGTAGAAGCCGGGCCAGTAGGGGTCGCCCAGGTGCGACCGGATCTGCTGCTCGCCCTCGTTGTTGTAGTAGCCGGGCGTGCACTCCCGCTGGAAGTTGGTGTTGTCGACCGCGCTCTCCCTGACGGTCGTGCACCACTGCTCCTGGGCCTCCGCGGTGGGCTCCACGGACGTGGCGCCGCGGGCCAGGGTCTCCTTGATGATGTAGGCGATGTGGTCGGCCTGCTGCTCGAACATCGCGGTGGTGCTCGCGGTCACGCCGCCCTGGATGTACCCGGTGTAGAACTGGTTGGGGAAGCCGTGGCTCATGGTTCCGTGCAGGGTGCGGTAGCCGTCGGCCCAGTGCTGGTAGAGCGAGAGGCCGTCGCGGCCGGTGTACGGCTGGATGCCGAGACGACGGTCCAGGTCGGTGGTGATCTCGAAGCCGCTGGCGAAGACGATGCAGTCGACCTCGTGCTCGACGCCGTCGGCGACGATGCCCTTCGCGGTGATGCGCTCCACGCCCTTGGTGCCCGAGACGTCGACGAGGGTGACATTGGAGCGGTTGAACGTCGGCAGGTACTGGTCGCTCATGCACGGCCGCTTGCAGAGGAAGCGGTAGTAGGGCTTGAGCGCCTCCGCCGTCGCGGGGTCGTCGACGATCTCGTCGATGCGGTCGCGCAGCCGCTGCATCGCGCGGTAGTCCTGAAGCTCCCTCAGTTCCATGAACGTCTCGGGGTCCGCCAGCGCGGCCCAGCCGTCGGTGGCGTCCAGGTGCGCGGCCAGGTTGCGGCTGACCTCGGTCCAGCCGTCGCAGACCAGGTCCGGCTGGCCCGGGCCGAAGGCCTCGAAGGCCGCGGTGTGGAAGTTGCGCTGGATCTCCTTCTGCCAGCCCGGCTTCAGGGTCTTGACCCACTCGGGATCGGTGGGCACGTCGCCGCGTTCGTCGATGTACGACGGCGTCCGCTGGAAGACGTAGAGGTGCTCGGCGGTGCGGGCGATGTGCGGAATGATCTGGACACCGCTGGCGCCCGTGCCGATGACGGCGATGCGCTTGCCGGCGAGCCGGTCCAGCCCACCGTTGATGTCGCCGCCGGTGTACTCGTAGTCCCAGCGCGCCGAGTGGAAGGTGTGCCCCTGGAAGTCCGTGATCCCGGGGATCCCGGGGAGCTTCGGGCGGTTGAACGGTCCCTGGCACATGATGACGAAGCGGGCCAGGATCTCGTCGCCGCGGTTGGTGCCGATCCGCCAGCGCCGGATCTCCTGGTCCCACTCCAGCGAGCGGATCAGGGTGCTGAAGACCGCGTTGTCGTAGAGGTCGAAGTGCTTGCCGATGCGCTGGCAGTACTCGAAGACCTCGTCCCCCATCGCGTACTTCTGCTTCGGGATGTAGCCGACCTCTTCGAGCAGCGGGAGGTAGCAGGTGCTGTCCACGTCGCACTGGATGCCGGGATAGCGGTTCCAGTACCAGGCGCCGCCGAAGTCGCCGGCCTGCTCGATGACCCTGAGGCTGGAGACACCGCTCTGCTTGACCCGGGCCGCAGCGAGCAGGCCCGAGAATCCGCCACCGAGGACGGCCACGTCGATCGACTCCGAGATCGGCGGGCGGGGCACCACCGGGGTGTACGGGTCGCTCTCGTAGTACTCCTCGAACTCGCCCTCGGCCACCAGGTACTGCTGCTGCCCCTCGGGGCGGATCCGCTTGTCCCGCTCGAACAGGTACTTCGTCCTGAGGGCCGCGTGGTCGATCTCGGGGGTCGGTGTCGGTACGCATTTCGGCATGCGGATTCCTCGGCTTGGGCTGTCGGTCCGTCAGGTGTCAGGTGTCAGGTGTCAGGTGTCAGGTGCCAGGCGTCAGGTGAGGTCGCGCGGTGCGCCGGTGCCCATGTACCTGGCCAGGTTGTGGTGCAGGTTCACGATGCTGCGCTCGCGGTAGGGGTTGGGTTTGGGGCCGGTGAAGCCGCGCGCCTTCATGCCCTTCTGGACCGCGGCCATGTTGGCGAAGTCCTGTGGCAGCACGGTGCGCCAGGCCGGGTCGCCCACCGGGGTGAACTCCCACTCCGTCTGCGGCTCCTGGCCCTCCGGGTACAGCTCGTAGACGGCTGCCTCGAAGATGCACTTGTTCGGGTCGTAGCCGTAGGGTCGGGCGCCGTAGCAGAGCATGTTGTTCAGGGCGTGGCCGATCTGGAAGTTGGGGAAGATCTGCCAGGCCGTACCGCTCACTCCGATGTCCTCGGGGGCGACGGTGGGCCAGACCACGCCGCGCGCCGCGTCGTCGCGGCGGGCCGAGTCCAGCCAGTGCCGCAGCACCTGGTCGGCCGGCGTTCCCTCGGGCAGTTCGTCGACCAGCCGGTTGGCCGCGTCCACCAGTGTCCGGGTGGTGTTGGTGTTGGCGTTCTCCCAGGTGAAGTTCTGCAGGTCGGCCGTGGACACCCGGGGGTCGCCGCCGGTGCCCAGGCGCAGCTTGGCCTGGTTCTCGTCCAGGCCCTTGGGGGCGTCGTAGCCGATGTTGCTGTGCTTGCCCTGGGCCCGGGACCAGCCGAGGAAGCTGCCGTAGGTCATGAACTCCGGGTGGGTCTGCTGGACGTGGTAGGTCTCCATGAAGGCCTCCAGGGCGGTCTTCCAGTTGCAGTCGAAGACCAGCCAGCGGCGCCAGCGGTAGCGCATGTTCTGCAGTTGGAACGGGTCGAGCAGGGTGGCCGCGGGTTCGAGGTAGTCGCGCAGTGGCTCGCACTCCGGGTCCAGGTTGATCCAGATCCATCCGCCCCAGGTGTCCAGCCTGACCTCGGCCAGCCGGGTGTTCTGCTCGGTCAGCCCGCACGGCCAGTCCTCCCCCAGGGCCACCCGGGTGCACTCGCCCTCCAGGTTGTACCGCCACCCGTGGAACCCGCAGACGAACATCCTGCGGCGGCCGCGGGCGTCCCTGGCGCCCGGCGGGGTGTCGACCAGCGGACGCCCCCGGTGCGAGCAGACGTTGTAGTAGGCGCGGATAGTGTCCGCCGAGGTGCGCACGACGATGATCGAGTCGTCGAGGATGTCGTAGCTGAGGTAGTCGCCCACCCTGGGGAGTTCCTCGACCCGGCCGACCTGTTGCCAGACTTTGCCCCACAACTTGTCACGCTCGGCCCGGGCGTACTCCTCGGAGATGTAGGCCTCGACGCCGATGGTGAGGGGCTCCGACAGCGGTTCTGTAGGTTCCTGAGTGCTCATCACATTCTCCAACTCGCGCGTCAGCGCGTTATGGCGGCGCGGAACGACTCGTCCTTGAGGAACAGGGAGGTGTTGTCGGCGGCCAGGTGGGTCCATTTGAGGTTGAGACCGCCGTCGACCAGCAGGGTCTGCCCGGTGATGTAGCTCGACAGCTCGGACAGCAGGAAGAGCACTGCTCCCGCCTGCTCCTCGGGGCGGCCCCGTCGCCCCATGGCGATGGCGCGGCGGTCGCGTTCGGCGTCCTGGTCGACGTAGGTGGCCGAGGCCGGGGTCTCGGTCACGCCCGGCGCGACGGCGTTCACCCGGATGCCGTCGCCGGCCAGTTCGACGGCCATGGTGCGGGTCGCCGCCACCAGCGCCGCCTTCGCCGTGCCGTAACCGATGTGCAGCGGCGCCGAGTTCATGCCGCTGATGGAGGAGATGGAGACGATCGACCCCGGACGGCGCTGCGACTTGAGCTGCGCGGCGACCGCCTGGCTCATGAAGAACATCGTCTCCAGGTTCTGGGTGAACAGCTCCCGCCAGTCCGCCCGGGTCACCCGGGTGGTGGGCATCCAGGTCGAGGGGGCGGCCCCGCCGGCCACGTTGACCAGCCCGTACAGGTCTCCCTCGGTCCGTGCGACCTGCTCCATCACGGTCGCGATGCCCTCGTCGGTGGAGGCGTCGGCGGCGACCGGCACGACCGGCAGGCCCTGCGCGGCCAGCGGTGCGACGTGCGTCTCCAGGTTCTCCTTGGAGCGGCTCACCCCGATCACGGTCGCCCCGGCGCGGGCGGCCATGGCGGCCACGGTGGTGCCGATGCCACCGCCGCCCGCACCCGACACGATGACGATGCGTCCGTCCAGACTGAGCAGGTCGTTGCTCATGACGATGCCTCAACTCTCCTGAAGCCGCAGCGCCATGACGCTGCCTTCGGCATCTGCGGAGAGGTAGAGGGTGCCGTCGGGGCCGGCGGCGATGCCGGAGAAGGGTCCCTGCGGTCCGGAGAACGGCGGCAGTCCGCGCAGTGGTTTGGGGGTCACCCCGGGCGGGGCGCCCACCGGAAGCTCTCGGGCGATGGTCTGCCGGGTCCTGGTCGCCAGATCGACACCGACCAGCGTCTTGGTGCCGGCGTCGACGATGTACAGCATTCCGTCCCGGACCAGGATCCCGTGGGGCTTCTCCAGGCCGTCCACCACCGTGTCGACCCCGGAGGCCCCGGAGCCGGCGACCGCGACGATCCTCCCGCCGCCCGCCTCCGAGACCAGGCAGGCGCCGTCGGGGGCGAAGGCCACCCCCAGCGGCTGGTTGAGACCGGTGGCCAGCACCTCGACCCGGCCGGAGCCGACGGACAGCACCCGTCCGGTGCCGAACTCCGCCGCCACCACGGCCCCGCCCGGGGCGACCGCCACGCCGTAGAGCTGGTCCAGGCCGTCGGCCAGTACCTCGCTCTCGTTGCTCGCCGGCCGGTAGCGGGAGACCTGTCCGCCGGAGGTGGTGACGATGAACTCGCCGCCGCCGACGGCGGTCACCCCGCGGACGAAGCCCGGGTAGCCGGGGGTGAACAGCATCCCCAGCGTCTGCAGCCCGCCCTGGCCGTCCGGGCGGAGCCGGTAGAAGTAGGTGCCGTCGGCGACGTAGAGGTTTCCGTCGTCGCCCACGGTCATGTCCAGCGGCCAGTTGAAGCCGCCCGGCAGGGTGGTCCTGGTCGCGCCCCCGCCGAGGATCTCGGTGATCTCCCCGGTGAAGTTGGAGACGAACAGCCGGCCGTCGACGAAGGTGCAGTTGTCCAGGCCGGGGGTCAGCGCCGCCAGCACGGTGCGGTCGCCGTTGCGGGGGTTGATCCGCAGCACCTGGCCGCTGGCCACCTGGGTGGAGACGATGAAGCCCTCGGCGTCGAACTTCACCGAGTCGGGGACGCCGAGGTCCCCGGCGACCCGCTCGGGCTCGCCGCCGTCCGGATGGATCCGCCAGATGTCGTTGGTCCCCATCACCGGGTAGTAGAGCATCCCGTCGGGGCCGACCTCCATGGCGTTGGGCATCGCCATGTTCTCCAGCAGGATGCGCGGCGCGCCGCCGTTGGGGTCCAGCTCCATCAGCCGCCCGCCGACCCGGCACTCGTTGATGAACAGCCGGTCCTGGTGCACGGTGATGCCGTTGGCGCTGGGCAGGTCGTCGCGCAGCAGCCGGGTGCGGCCGTCGGCGCCGCGCATGCTCACCCGGCCGTCCATGACCTCGGTGGCGTAGAGGTTGCCCCGCGAGTCGAAGGCCACGTCGTCGGGGGCGATGATCTCGCCGCCCTTGGCACTGATGGTCTCCAGCCTGCCGGTCACCACGTCCAGGGCGCTGATCTGACTGCCGGTCACCTGCGCGACGTAGATGCGCCCGTCGGGGCCGGTGCGCAGACCGTTGGCACCGAACAGCCGGCTGGGCGGGGTGAGCCGTTCCAGGCTCCATCCGTCGGCGAGGGTGATCGAGGTGCCACTGATGTATCGCGCGCCCTGCATCAACATGCCTCGGAGAATAATGTTCTGATCATTCAGAACACAATACTCATGCACGAAAACCTGATTCTCGCAGGGTTTACTTGTCAGGGTCAGCCTGACGCGCTACTTTCAAGGCCCGGGCGTCAGGGTGAGCCTGACGCACCTTCACGGATGGAGGCGGCCCATGTCGGCCAAGCTCTTCGGCGATCGGATGATCCACTGTTCCTTCTGCGCGAAGCCGGAGGCCGAGGTCAGCAAGGTGATCGCCGGCCCCGGTGTCTACATCTGCAACGAGTGCGTGCGCCTGTGCGACGACCTGCTGGCCCAGCCCGCCAAAGAGCCGGCCGAGCCCAGCGATCAGCCCGAGATTCCGATCGCCGACAGCATGACGGTCGAGGAGATCCTCGGCCTGCTCCCCCGGATCGCATCCGTCAGCGGCCAGGTCGACGCGAGTCTGCAGACCTGGGTCGACCGCCTGCGCGCCCGTGGGGTGTCCTGGACGAAGATCGGCGACGCGCTGGGGGTGGCCCGGCAGTCCGCCTGGGAGAAGTTCGCCGAGCAGGGCTGACGGCGTTCCTGACGCCGGGTCAGCAGAGCGTCCCGTTGTGGATGCACTCCTCGACGAACGACAGGATCTTCAGGTGGTACGCCAGGGCCGTCAGACCGATGCTCAGGTTGTGGCCGCCCTCCGCCTGCTCCTCGACCACCACCCGGGGGGAGGCGGTGAACAGGGCCGCGATGTCCGCCAGCGCCTCGGGGCCCGAGCGCCAGACCCGCTCGTACTCGCCGAGGGTGAAGTGCACCGGGATCCGCACCCGGGCCGCGACGTCCGGGAACTGCTGCGCCCAGTGCTCCGCCACATAGCCCTCGTACGGCGGACCGGCGGAGATGATGCGGGAGCCGCCGACGACCTCGTCCGGGTAGAGCCGCGCCGGCTCCCAGATCAGGTCGCGGACACCGCGACCGGACCTCCTCGGCCAGGACCGGTCCTGCTTCCAGCCCTCCATGATCTCCACCGCGCCCTCGTGGTGCCGGGTCCCGGTGCCGGACAGCTCCACGCCCAGCAGTTCCTTGCCGCGGTCGTCGGCGGCCACCCGGGCCGCCAGCTCGCAGCCGATCGAGTGCGCCAGCACGAACACCCCGGCCCCGCGCGGACGCCCGTCCAGCAGCCGGTCCAGCGCGGCGTACACCAGGTCGACCCTGCGGGCGGGATCGCCCATCTCGTCGCCGCGCTGGTAGGAACTGCCGTAGCCGGGCCGGTCCAGGGCGATCACGGTGAACCCGAGCGCCGCGGCGGTGCGCAGCAGCGACTGCCGCGGCCGGTCCGGGTAGTCGAAGTACCGCGAGGTCACCGCGCCGCCGTGCAGGGCGAGGATCACCGCCTGCGGCTGCGCCGCCTCCAGTTGCAGGGCGGACATGGGGATGCCGTCGACGTCGACGACGCGGTGCACCGGAGCTGACCCGCTGTCGGTCAACGGTCCGCCCTGAGCAGGATCACGCCGCTGGTGGCGAGGCCGCCGGTGCTGACGACGGCGACCTGCGCGCCGTCCACCTGCCTCGGACCGCCCTGCCCGCGCAGTTGGACCACCGCCTCCTCGAACAGCCCCAGGCCGTGGGTGCGCCCGTGCGAGAGCTGGCCGCCGTGGGTGTTCAGGGGCAGCACGCCGTCCCTGGCGATGTTCTTGCCGCCGTCCAGGAAGTCCTTGCCCTCGCCGATCCCGCAGAAGCCCAACGCCTCGATCCAGGACAGGCAGTTGAAGGTGAATCCGTCGTACAGCTCGGCCACGTCGACGTCGGAGGGGCGCAGTGAGGTGCGCGACCACAAGTGTGCGGCCTGGCCGAGCACCTGCGGTTCATGGGTCAGCGTGCTCTGGTCCCATTCGAGCCGCTCCAGGATCTGCGTTCCGACCGCCTCCACCAGCACCGGCGGCCTGGCCTGGTCCCGGGCCAGGTCCTGTGCGGCGTCGACGGCCGAGACGATCACGGCGACGGCCCCGTCGCAGGGCACGTCGCAGTCGTAGAGCCCGAACGGGGTGGTGACCGTCCGGGCCTGCAGGTAGTCGTCCATGGTCAGCGGGTCGCGGTAGACCGCCGTCGGGTTGAGCGCGGCGTTCGCCCGCTGGTTGAGCGCGATCCAGCCCAGCGTCTCGCGGGTGGTCCCGTACTGGTGGAAGTGCCGCTGGGCGTTCTGGGCCAGGGTGTGCGCGGCCGACACCGCGCCGAACGGCTTCAGCCAGCCGGCGTCCCCCGAGCCGGCGGCGCCGGGGTCCAGGCTGCCGCGGCGCAACAGTTCGCTGTAGCTGGCCTCCCAGACGGTCCGGAAGCACAGCACGTGCCGGGCCAGGCCGCCGGCGACCGCCAGCATCGCCGCGATCACCGAGCCGCCCGGACCGAAGGTCTCGCCGCCGCCGTTGTACCAGGTGGGCCGGATGCCCAGGGCGGACTCCAGGGCTGTCACGCCGCCTTCGGAGAAGCCGCCGAAGGCTCCGGCGCCCGGGTAGCTGGCCAGTCCGTCGATGTCGTCGATGGTCAGGCCGGCGTCCGCGATGGCGCGTTCGCAGGCGGTCACCGTCAGCGACAGCGGCGGGACCATCAGCCGGCGTCCGATCTCGGAGCTGCCGATGCCGCTGATGGCGACCTCGTCCTCGAACTTGTCCGGCGTGGCCATCGGGCGCACCCGGCTGCGGAACTGATCCGGCGCCACCTCGTCCGCCGGCAGCGGGACCGGCTCGCCCTGTTCGGCCGCAGGCCGGAACAGCGGCAGCCACACCCCGCCGTCCTGCTGGAAGACCACCTCCATCCGCATGCCCAGGTGGAGCTGCTCGGGGTCGCACTCGACGGCGTTGGTGGTCAGCCTGACCCGGGGGTCCTCCTCGATCGCGACCTGGGCCACGACATAGGGGGCCGGCATCCCGGGCGGGCTGAACCGGTGGTTGACGGTGAATCCGATCAGGGTCGCGAAACCGGAGACGGCGCGCACCCCGCTCTCGCGCCCCCGGCAGTACCGGCAGACCGGTTGCGGTGGATGGATCAGGGCGGCGCACGACCCGCACTCCTGGAACCGCAACCGGCCGTCCGCCCCGGACGTCCAGTAGAACCTGTTCGCCTCCGTCAGTTGAGGCAGTGGGCGTCCTGAGGCTTCCGACACGTCGTCTCCCGGATCAGTGGTCGATCTTCGCCACGGCCCTCCGGACCGTGACCGGCTCGGCGAGCCGCTGTTCGTCGCAGACCTTCTGGAGCGCGTCCAGGGTCTCGTCGAGCCCGGCCCCGAGCCTGGGGCCCGGGGTGAACGTCGCCGGGAGGTGCCGCATGCCCTGGATGACGCCGATGGTCTCGTAGTGCTCGGCGCCCTCCGGGTCGCAGACGAAGTCGGCCATCCGGTCCAGCACCTGGGTGACCATCCGCTTGAACACCATCCGCGCCACGTTGGAGCCGATGCAGCGGTGGATGCCGAGTCCGAAGCTGCTGTGCCGGTTGCCCTTGCGCTCCAGGTCGACCGTGTTGGGCTCCGGGAACACCGAGGGGTCCCGGTTGGCCATGGCCCAGGACAGCCAGAGCCGCTCGCCCTCCTTGAACCGCGTGCCGACGATCTCGCAGTCGGCGGAGAAGGTGCGTCCGTCACCGGGCGCGGGCGCGAAGTAGCGCAGGAACTCCTCGGTCGCGGAGTCCAGCAGGGCGCCCCGTTCCCGGCTCAGGCGTTCCCGCTGCCGCGGGTTCTCCGAGAGCCACTCCAGCGCGTGCGCGGTGAGCGCCGTGGTGGTGTCGAAGCCGCCGCCGATGAGCAGGGCCAGGACCCCGAGCAACTCGTCGTCGGGCGGGGTGCTGCCGTTGATGTCCGCCCGGACCAGCGCGTCCACCAGACCCGGCCGGGGGTTGGCCCGGATCTCCACGATCGAGGTGTACAGGTCGCGGCCCATCGCCCGCTGCATCTCGGTGATCCGGGCCTGGTCGGGCGAGTTCGGCGGGGTGTAGACCGAGGCGTGCGCCGGTTCGTTGTAGACGGTCCACTTCTTCAGCTGAATGCCCATCATGGCCATCGTCAGCACGGCCGGCACGATGTTGGCGAGGTCGTCGACGAAGTCGATCCGCCCTTCCTCGATCCGCTCGTCGATGCTGGCCCGCACCACCTCGTCCACCAGCGGGATCCAGCGGTTGACCGCGGCCGGCGACAGGTACGGGTTCAGCGTCTGGCGGTAGTAGCGCTGCTCGGGCGGGTCCATCTCCAGGAACCCGCCCCGGGAGGACTTCGCCCGGGGCGGCGCCGGAATGCTGATGCCCTCGTAGCCGCGCCGCTCGCCCTTGACGTCGTGGTCGTTCGACAGCACGTCGGCGGACCGGGCGATCTCGAAGACCTCGTGGTGGCCGCTGGCCACCCAGTGCCCGTCGTACGTCTCCGACCAGGCGATCGGACACTTGCCCTGCAGTTCCTGGGTGACCGCCTCGAACTGCTCGCGGTACTCGGGAGTGTGCCGGTCGAACCGGATCGGAGCCCGCTTGCGGTCGTCCCCGCTCATGGCCCCATCCCCGCTCATGACCTCGCCCCTGCCGTGCTCACGATGGCGATGGCCCGTTCCGGGCAGGACATGACCGCCTCGTTGACCTGGTCCTCCTGATCGGCCGGAACCTCCTCGTCGGCCACCGAGGCATGACCGTCGATCTCGCTGAGCTCGAAGACCTCCGGAGCGCGCATGGCACACAGGGTGTGCCCCTGGCAGCGATCCGGGTCGACCCGCACCTTCACGATGAATCTCCTCCTGCTTCGCAGCGACCTACTTCACGTCCGCCATCGTCTTGCCGACGTCCGCCAGGGTGAGGGGCTTGCCGTAGTTGCCGGTGAACTTGTACGCGACGCTGTCGCAGCGGTACGCGCCGGTGTTGGGCTTGAAGTCGGCCGGGACCCAGCCGGTCGCCGTCGCCTTCTCCGCGTTGAAGCACTTGGGGGGCTCGGTGGTGCTGCTCAGGTCGACCGGTGCCTGCAGTCCTCCGCCGGTCCAGGCGGTCTGCTTCATCGCGTTCTGGTAGACGCAGGTGCGGGTCAGCGTGGTGCAGTCGGACGCCGCGGTGGCGAACAGCAGCCAGGCCGAGAAGGCGCGCAGCGCGGGCAGGGTGAGCTGGGCCTTGGGGTCGTACTTGGCGTAGAGGTCGACGACCTGCTGGGTGGCCGGGTTGGACGAGGCCTTCTCCGGCGGGTAGACGCCGCTGATGTCCGCGTAGTTGTTCTGGGCGGACAGTGCCGCGGAGCCGGCCAGCGCGATGAAGGCGGGGCCGTAGGCGTTGTTGTTGGTGTCGATCCAGTCGAGCTTGTAGCCGATGTTGGTGAGCACCTGCTCCAGCTTGGCCAGGCTGGCGAAGTCGCCGTTGAAGACCAGGCCCTTGACCTTCTTGCTCTTCAGCGACTGGGCGTAGGGGGTCCAGTCGGACACCCCGGTGGCCGGGTACAGGTCCGAGTAGCTGAGCTTGCCGCCCAGCGCCGGGATCTGCTCGGCCAGCTGCGCGGCGATGACCTTGGTGATCGGCGAGTCGCCGGAGATCACACCGACCGCGTCGGCCGAGTCCGGGTACGCCTCCTTGATCAGCCAGGAGTAGAAGTCCGCGTAGGGCGCGTAGCCGACCGAGGCGCCGCCGGCGATCACCTGGAGGTCCGCCCCGGTGGACAGGATCTGGCCGGGCTGCGCCGGGAACTCGGGCAGCAGGCAGTTCAACCGGTTCTTGACGCCGAGGTCGTCCAGGGCGGCGCTGCCGCCGACGTCCGCGAAGTCCGACTGGCAGGACGCCAGCACCTGCTGCGCGTCCGCGAAGTAGGCGGCGTCCCGGGTTACCGGCACGATCTTGCGTCCGTTGATGCCGCCGGCCGCGTTGCACCAGGCGGCGAACACCTTGGCCGCGTCCACGAGTTCGGGGTTCTTGGTGAAGCCCATGTCGGTGAAGACACCGAGCTTGATCTCGGCCGCGGTGACCCCCTGCGAGGTCGAACTCGCGGGCGTGCCGGGCTTGCAGACGTTCTTCAGAGTGCCGAAGTCCGCCTGGGAGGCGGCGGCCGCGGACGAGGCGGTCCCGGCGGATGCGGTGGCGGTGTTGCCGGCTGTGGTGTTGTTCGAGCGGGAGGCACAGCCGGCCATCGCCAGCGTGGTCACGACCACACCGACGGACAGGCATCTCAGGCGTCTCATACGGCTGCTCATGCGGACACTCCTAGGGGCAGTAAGTTCTTCAGGAACTGGCTCTCGGGTGGCACGGAGATCACGTGACTGCGCCCGCCGCCTTGAGCGCGATGATGCGGTCCCAGTCCAGGCCCAGTTCCTGGAGGATCTCCTCGGTCTGGGCGGCGAACTCGGGGGCCGGCCCCAGCTGCGGGGCGCTGACGTCGAACTGCACCGGGCTGGCGGCCAGTTCGAGCTCACCGGCCCGGAGCACGTACTCGTTGGCCCGGACCTGCGCGTCACCGGCCACCTGCAGCGAGTCCTGCACCGGGGCCCACGGCCCGGACAGCGAGGCGAAGCGCTCGCTCCACTCCGCCAACGTCCGGGTGGCGAAGACCTCCCGCAGCATCTTGACGGCCTGTTCGGTGTTCTGCCCGATCAGTTCGACGGTGGCGAAGCGCGGGTCCTCGGCCAGTTCGGGCCGGTCGATGTGGCGGCAGAACTCGGCCCAGAACTTGCCCGGCTGCAGCAGCGCCAGGGTGAGGTGGTAGCCGTCGGAGGTGGTGTAGATGCCCGACAGCGGATTGGTCGGCGAGCCGTGGCCGCCCAGCACGGCGGCGACGAAGGGCTTGTCCAGGTGCAGCGAGAGGGCGATCCCGTGGCCCATCGCCCACACCCCGCTGCCGAGCAGCGAGACGTCCACGATCGACGGCTCACCGGTGCGCTCGCGCTTGAGCAGCGCGGCCGCGATCCCGCCGGCCAGGTTGGTCCCGGAGATGGTGTCCCCGAAGGCCGGCACCGGCGGATTGACCACTCCGTCGGTGCCCTTGGGGGTGAGGCTGGCGGCGATGCCGGCGCGGGCCCAGAAGGCGGTGCTGTCGTAGCCGCCCTTCTCCGCCTCCGCGCCGCGCGGGCCCAGCGCGCTTCCCCGGGCGTAGACGATCCGGGGGTTCACCGCCCGCACGTCCTCGACGTCGAAGCCCAGCTTGCGCCGGCCCTGGGGCAGGAAGCTGGTCAGGAACACGTCCGCCTGGCGGATGAGGTCGTGCAGCACCTCTCTGCCCTCGGGCTTGGACATGTCCAGGCCGATGCTGCGCTTGCCGCGGTTGGCGTGCTCGACATTGGGGTTGGGGTCGCCCTCGACCTTGAACGTGCCGGTCTGCCGCAACCCGCGCTGGGGGTCGCCGGTGACGGCGTGCTCGACCTTGATGACGTCGGCGCCCCAGTCGGCGAGCACGGCGCCCGCCGAGGGCACGAAGCCGTACATGGCGACCTCCAGGACCCGGATGCCTTCCAGCGGCCTCATGACTCAGCCGCCTCGGCGGCCGGCAGCACCGTCGCGAAGGACTTGTACTCCAGGAACTCCTCCAGGCCGGCCACCCCGCTCTCGCGGCCGATGCCGGACTGCTTGTAGCCGCCGAACGGGACGTCGGCCGCGAAGTAGTTGCCGCCGTTGATGCTGAAGGTGCCGGTGCGGATCCGGCGCGCCAGCGCCACGGCCCGCTCCTCGTCGCCGCTCTGGATCCCGCCGGACAGGCCGAAGATGGAGTTGTTGGCGATGCGCACGGCATCGTCGTCGTCGTCGAACGGGATCACCGCGAGCACCGGTCCGAAGACCTCGTCCTGGGCGATCTCGCTGTCCGGGTCGACGTTGCCGAGCAGGGTGGGCATGTAGAAGAAGCCGGGGTCGACCTTCTCGCCACCGGTGACCAGCGTGGCGCCGGCCGCGACGGCCCGCTTGACCATGCCGTCGACCTTGTCCCGCTGCCGTTCGCTGATCAGTGGTCCGGCGAAGGTCTTGATGTCGGTGGGGTCGCCGAGGGTGACCCGGCCGAGGCCCGCCGCGACCATCGCCACGATCTCGTCGTGGTGCTCCCTGGGCACCAGCAGCCGCGAGGTGAGCGCGCAGCCCTGACCGGAGTGGGAGCAGATGGTGAAGGCCGAGAACATGGCCGCGGTGGCGAAGTCGGCGTCGTCGAGGATGACCATGGCGGACTTGCCGCCGAGCTCCAGGAAGAGCTTCTTGACGGTGGTGCTGGCCGCGGCCATGATCCGGCGGCCGGTGGCGGTGGAGCCGGTGAAGCTCACCATGTCGACGCCGGGATGGGTGGTGAGCAGCTCGCCCACCTCGACCGAGGAGGAGACCAGCACGTTCACCACGCCGGGCGGGATGTCCGTGTGCTCGGCGATCAGCTCGCCGAGGAACAGCGTGGTCAACGGGGTGTCAGGGGCGCCCTTGAGGACGACGGTGCAGCCGGCCGCCAGCGAGGGGGCGAGCTTGGCCAGGGCGAGCTGGTTGGGGTAGTTGTACGCGGTGATCCCGGCGACGACCCCGACCGCCTCCTTCTCCACCCAGCGGCGGTGGCGCTGGCCGCGGATCTCCCGCTCGCCGAGCTCCTCGGTCAGCGGGTACTTGCGCAGCAGGTCGGCGTAGTAGCGGACCAGCTTGACCGGGTCCTCCAGCTGCGGGCCGTAGGTGAGCATCCGAGGGGCGCCGACCTCGGCGATGGTCAGCTCGCGCAGCTCCTCCAGATGGTCCGTCAGCGCCTGGTGCAGCTGGTCCAGGCAGCGGATCCGCAGCTGCACGTCGGTGGACCAGGCGGTGGTGTCGAAGGCCCGGCGGGCGGCCGCGACGGCGGCCTCGGCGTCGGCGACCGTGGCGTCCGGGGCCTGGTCCAGGACCTGGCCGGTGGCGGGGTTGAGCGAGGCGAAGGTCTTCTCGGTCCCGACCAGGCGACCGTCGATGAGCAGGCGCTTCACAGGCGCACCACCTGTCCGCCGTCCACGCTCACGACCTGGCCGGTGAGCCAGCCCGCGGCGTCGGAGAGCAGGAACAGCACGGTGTTCGCCATGTCCTCGGGGGTGCCCATCCGCTTCAGCGCCAGGCCCTGGACCATCCGGTCCTGGAACTCCTCGGGCACGATGCTGCGGGTGGCCTCGGTGTCGGTGGGGCCCGGCGCGATCCCGTTGACCCGGATGTTGCGGCCGCCCAGCTCCATGGCGAGCGAGGCGGTCAGGTGGTTGATCCCGGCCTTGGCCAGCCCGTAGTAGCCGCTGGCCATCCAGGCGGCGGTGGACGACTGGTTGACGATGGCCCCGCCGTCGGTCATGTGCGGGGCGACGGCGCGGGTGACGTACAGCGCGCCCATCAGGTTCACCTGGAGGAACCGGGTGAGGTAGTCGAGCGGGACCGTGAGCAGCCCGTCCCGCCTCATGCTGTGGAAGATGGCCGCGTTGTTCACCAGGTAGTCGATGCGGCCGAACTCCGCCATCACCGAGGCCGCCAGCGCGTCGGCGGACTCCGGGTCCGCGACGTCCACCTTGACGTAGAGCGCCCCGTCGATCTCCTTGGCCACGCGCTGGCCCTGCTCCTCGTTCAGCTCGGCCACCACCACCCGCGCGCCCTCGGCGGCCAGCGCCCGGGCGTAGCCCTCGCCGATGCCCTGCCCTGCGCCGGTGACGATGGCTACCTTGTCCTGGAACCGCATCCTGCCTCCTTGCTCGGATATGCCGGAAACTACATTCTCCCCACGCGCAAAGCAACCGTCTGGCAACGAGAATGTAATCTACGCTGGTAGCGCCCACAATCGCAGCAGAGCAGCCAGGAGCAGCCGTCTCAGGAAGCACCGCCGAGGGGCTTTCCCGGACTGCAGACCGGAGAATAATGTTCTCTGATATGGAAGGGAGATTCTTGTGATCAGCACAGCCACGATCAAGACCGCAGTGGTCACCGGAGGCGGCTCGGGCATCGGCCGCGCCATCGCCGAGCGCCTGCGTGCCGACGGCTACCAGGTCGCCGCGCTCGACCTCAATCCGCTGGACGGGAGCGACGACCTGGCGGCCGACGTCACCGACCGGGCCCAGGTGGACGCCGCGCTGGACGACGTCAGGAAGCGTCTGGGGCCGGTCACCATCCTGGTCAACGCGGCGGGCATGGACGGCTTCAAGCGGTTCGCCGACCTCTCCTTCGCCAGCTGGCAGCGGCTGATCGACGTCAATCTGAACGGCGTCTTCCACTGCGTCCAGGCGGTGCTCCCGGACATGGTGGAGGCCGGCTGGGGACGGATCGTCAACATCTCCTCCTCCAGCGCCCAGTCGGGGCAGCCGTTCATGACGCACTACGTGGCGTCCAAGTCGGCGGTCAACGGACTGACCAAGGCGCTGGCCCTGGAGCTGGGCCCGGCCGGCATCACCGTCAACGCGGTACCGCCCGGCTTCATCGACACCCCGATGCTGCGCAGGGCGGAGGCGCGCGAGCTGATCGGCGGAACGGTCGAGGACCACATCCAGCGGACCCCGGTGCGCCGGGTCGGGCGCCCCGAGGACATCGCCGCGGCCTGCTCCTTCCTGGTCTCGGAAGAGGCCGGGTACATCACCGGGCAGATCCTCGGCGTGAACGGCGGCCGGAACACATGAGCCGGCTGCCCCCGGTCCCGCACGACCAGTGGGACGACGACGCCTTCGCGGCCATGGCCAGGGGGCAGAAGCTGCCGCCGTCCAACGCACTCGGACTGCTGGCCCACCATCCCGACCTGGCCAAGGCGTTCCTGGGCTTCAACCTGCACCTGCTGGGCGCCTCCACGCTGCCCAAGCGGATCCGCGAACTGGCCGTCCTGCGGGTGGCCTGGCGGCGGCGCTGCCAGTACGAGTGGGCGCAGCACCTGCTGATCGCCAAGCGGGCCGGGGTCACCGACGAGGAGATCGACCAGATCCGCACCGGGGCCGACACGCCGATCAACCGCGCGGTGGCCGAGCTGGAGACGGACTCCACCCTCTCCGACGCGACCTACCAGCTCCTCTCCGCCGATCTGAGTGACCGTCAACTCATGGACCTGGTGTTCACCGTCGGCGCCTACGGCCTGCTCGCCATGGCCTTCAACACCTTCGAGGTGGAACTCGACCCCGGGTTCTCCGTTGAGAACTTCACTTACACTGACGGAGAATGATATTCTCACATGAGAGAGGGGTGACCATGCCACACTTCACCAAGCCTGAGACCGGGAGCTGGACCGAGCAGTACCCCGAGCTGGGCACGGGTCCCGTCAACTACGAGGACTCCGTCGATCCCGCCTACTACGCGGCCGAGCAGGCCGCCATCTTCAAGCGGACCTGGCTGAACGTCGGCCGGGTCGAGCTGGTGCCGAGGACCGGCAGCTACTTCACCAAGGAGCTGGCCGCCGCCGAAACCTCGCTGATCATCGTGCGGGGCAAGGACAAGGAGGTCCGCGCCTTCCACAACGTCTGCCGGCACCGCGGCAACAAGCTGGTCTGGAACGACTTCCCGCGCGAGGAGGTCAAGGGCACCTGCCGCCAGTTCACCTGCAAGTACCACGCCTGGCGCTACGGCCTGGACGGCGAACTGACCTTCATCCAGCAGGAGGAGGAGTTCTTCGGCGTCGAGAAGAGCGAGTACGGCCTCAAGGCGGTGCGCTGCGAGATCTGGGAGGGGTTCATCTTCGTCAACCTGGACCCGGACGCGCAGCCGCTGGCGGAGTACCTCGGCGAGATGGCCAAGGGCCTGGAGGGCTACCCCTTCCACGAGATGACCGAGGTCTTCACCTACAAGGCGGACATCGGCAGCAACTGGAAGCTGTTCATCGACGCGTTCGCGGAGTTCTACCACGCGCCGGTGCTGCACCAGAAGCAGGCCACCAAGGACGAGTCGGAGAAGCTGCTCAGCTACGGCTTCGAGGCGCTGCACTACGAGCTCCGCAGCCCGCACGCGATGATCTCGTCCTGGGGCGGGATGGCCCCGCCGAAGGACCCCTCGATGGTCAAGCCCATCGAACGGGTGCTGCGCAGCGGGCTGTTCGGCCCCTGGGACAAGCCCGCCATCGAGGGCCTGGACAAGCTGCCGCCCGGCCTCAACCCGGCCCGGCACCGCTCCTGGGGCACCGACTCCTTCGAGTTCTTCCCCAACTTCACCCTGCTGTTCTGGGCGCCCGGGTGGTACCTCACCTACCACTACTGGCCCACCGCGGTCGACCGGCACACCTTCGAGGCCAACCTCTACTTCGTGCCCGCGAAGACCGCCAGCCAGCGGCTGGCCCAGGAGCTGGCGGCGGTGACCTTCAAGGAGTACGCGCTCCAGGACGCCAACACCCTGGAGGCCACCCAGTCGATGCTCAAGGGCCGGGTGGTCACCGACTTCCCGCTCAACGACCAGGAGATCCTGCTCCGCCACCTGCACAAGGTGGTCGGGGACTACGTCACCAAGCACGCCGAGAAGGAGCACGCCGATGCTGCCGGCTGAGTTCGCGGAGCTTGAACCGTACAGCGACTGGGTCCTGGCCAAGGAGCCGCAGCGCTACGCCAAGCGGCTGGCAAGCTCCATGGAGGAGATGCAGGCCTTCTACGACGCCGCCTTCCCGCTGCTGGAACGGGCGATGGCGCACCTGGACGCCTTCCCGCTGGACGACCTGCCCGAGCCGGAGCGCAACCTGCTGCAGCTCAGCTACTCCCTGGTGATGGTCTCCTTCCCGGTGGAGGTCTGGAAGCAGGCCCGCGTCCCGGACAGCGGCGCCGCCTACCTCGACCTCCTCGTCGAGCCCAGGGTCTGACGCATGGTCACCCTCAGAGCCGCCCGCGTGCTGCACGTGGAGACGGGGGAGATCGAGGCGCCGGGCCTGGTCACCGTGGAGGGCGACCGGATCACCGCCGTCGGGACCGCTGTCGCGTCCGGGGCCGGGGGTGACGTCCTCGACCTGGGCGACGTCACCCTCATCCCCGGCCTGATGGACATGGAGGTCAACCTGCTGATGGGCGGACGCGGCGAGACCGGCGTCCTCTCCCACGTCCAGGACGACCCGCCGCTGCGCATGCTCCGCGCCGTCGGCAACGCCCGCCGCACGCTGCGCTCCGGGTTCACCACCGTCAGGAACCTCGGACTGTTCGTCAAGACCGGCGGCTACCTGCTGGACGTCGCCCTGGGCAAGGCCATCGACGCGGGCTGGATCGACGGTCCGCGGATCGTGCCGGCCGGACACGCCATCAGCCCGACCGGCGGCCACCTGGACCCCACCATGTTCACCGCCTACGCACCCGGGATCATGCCCCTCTCGCTGGAGGAGGGGATAGCCAACGGGGTCGACGAGGTCCGCAAGGCGGTGCGGTACCAGATCAAGCACGGCGCGCAGCTGATCAAGGTGTGCGCGTCGGGAGGGGTGATGTCGCACACCGGCACCCCGGGGGCGCAGCACTACTCCGACGAGGAGTTCCGGGCCATCGTGGACGAGGCCCACCGGCGCGGACTCAAGGTGGCGGCGCACACCCATGGCGCCGCCGCCGTCCGGGCCGCCGTGGAGGCGGGCATCGACTGCATCGAGCACGGCTTCCTGCTGGACGACGACACCATCGCGCTGATGGCCGAACGCGGGACCTTCCTGGTGCCGACCACGGCGCTGACCGAGGGCATGGACCTGACCGGGGCCGCCCCCGAGCTCAGGGCGAAGGCGGCCGAGGTGTTCCCGCTGGCCCAGACCGTGGTCGCCAGGGCGGTCAAGGCCGGAGTGAGGATCGCGGTCGGCACCGACGCACCGGCCATTCCGCACGGCCGCGGCGCCCAGGAACTCATCGCCCTGGTCAAACGCGGCATGACACCGCTGGAGGTGCTGCGGGCCGCCACCGTCAACGCCGCCGAGCTCATCGGCGTCGAGGACCGCGGACGGATCGCCGAAGGGCTGCTCGCCGACCTGGTCGCGGTCCCCGGCAACCCGCTGGAGTCCATCTCGGTGACCGCCGACGTCCGCTTCGTCATGAAGGGCGGCAAGGTCTTCCGCAACGAGTGAGCATCGGTGACGAATGAGCATCGGCGCCGGCATGTACTGCGGATTCAGTAGTCGGGAATGTCGGCAGGAGGACGACGACCGCACCACCGCGGACTGGCAGCCTGGAGTCACGACACAGCCGTCGACCGTCGGCCCTGCGGGCACACCGCGGCCCGGTCGGCGACCATGGTCGCACCACCCGACAGGAAGCCACCCCCGCCGATGCTCACCACCTGGCAGACCTACCAGCGCGATCATGCCCGCAGCATCGACGCGGCGCTGGCCCTGCTGCTCTTCGGCCTCTCCTTCTCCGGCAGCACCATCACCTTCCAGGGCGGCACCTCCAGCGTCCCCTGGTGGCCCGCGGTGCTGCTGACCGGCGTCTCCTGCGCCGCCCTGCTGTGGCGCCGCGACCACCCGCGCACGGTCGTGGCGGTGGTCACCGGCTGCGCCGTCGGGGTGGCCGCGCTGGGCTACCTGCTCACCGTGCTGCTGCTGGGACCGGTCATGGTCGGCCTGTTCGCACTGGCCTTCCGCACCGACCGCAGGACCGCCAACACCTACACCCTCGTCACCATCGGACTGCTGGTGGTCACGGCGATGGCGGCAGGTCCCGCAGCCGAACCGCTCGTGCTCAAGACCATCGCACCCACCGCCTGGCTGCTGCTCCCCACGTCTCTAGGAACGGTGGCCAGAATGCGCTCGGAGTACCTCGAAACAGCCCAGACCCGCGCCGAACAGGCCGAGCGGACCAGGGAGGAGCTGGCCCGGCACCGGGTGGCCGAGGAGCGCATGCGCATCGCCCGCGAACTCCACGACGTCGTCGCGCACCACCTCGCCCTGGCCAACGCCCAGGCCGGCACCGCCGCACACGTCGTGCGCAACCGTCCCGACCAGGCCCAGCAGATGCTCGCCGAGCTGAGCGCGACCACCTCCTCGGCGCTGCGCGAGCTCAAGGCCGCCGTCGGCCTGCTGCGCCAGACCGACGACCCGGAGGCGCCGCTGGAACCGGCCCCGGGACTGGCCAGGCTGCCCGACCTGGTCGCCGCCCTCTCGGCCGCCGGGCTCGACGTCACCGTCACCGTCGCCGACGGGGGACCACCACGGCCGCTGTCGCCGGGAGCGGACCTGACGGCGTACCGGATCGTGCAGGAGGCGCTCACCAACGTCACCAAGCACGCGGGCACCAAGGAGGCACGGGTGGAGCTGGCGTACTCCCACGAATGGCTGAGCATCGCGGTCACCGACCAGGGCGCCGGCCCGCCCGCCCGCAAGCCGTCCGCCCCCGCCGCCCCGGCCCCCGACAGCGGCTTCGGCCTGATCGGCATGCGCGAACGCGCCCACTCGGTCGGCGGCCGGCTGCGAACCGGCCCGCGCCCGGACGGCGGCTTCCAGGTGCTCGCCGAGCTTCCGCTGCCCTCCCGCGCCCCTGAAGACCCCAGCCCGAAAGAAGACACCGCTCCATGACCATCCGCGTCCTGCTCGCCGACGACCAGGCCCTGCTGCGGGCGACCTTCCGGATCCTGATCGACTCCTGCGACGACCTGGAGGTGGTCGCCGAAGCCGCCGACGGCGCCGAGGCAATCGAGCTGACCCGCACCCACCAGCCCGACGTGGTGGTGATGGACATCCGCATGCCCGGCACGGACGGGCTGACCGCCACCGCCACCATCTGCGCCGACCCGGAACTCGCCGCCACCCATGTGCTGATCCTGACCACCTTCGAGATCGACGAGTACGTCGCCAGGGCCGTCCGCGCCGGCGCCGGCGGCTTCCTGGGCAAGGACGTCAGCACCGACGAACTCCTGGCCGGCATCCGCACCGTGGCCTCCGGCGACGCCCTCCTCTCCCCCGTCGCCACCCGGGCGCTGATCAGCCGCTTCCTGGTCTCCCCCGACCCCGAGGCGCACCTGGCGCCGCCGGAGCAGCTCTCCGCGCTGACCACCCGTGAGCGCGAGGTGATGGCTCTGGCCGCGCACGGCAAGTCCAACCAGGACATCGCCGAGGAGCTCTTCGTCAGCCACCTCACCATCCGCACCCACATCCAGCGGGCCATGATGAAGCTGTCCGCCCGCGACCGCGCCCAGCTGGTGGTGATCGCCTATCAGTCCGGCCTGGTGAAGCCGGCACCGCCGCAGGCCTGACTGCGCGTCACTGCTTCCTGATGTGCTCCTTCATCCCGTCCAACCGGGTCAGCACCGGGTAGCCGGTGACGCTCAGCGCGTTGCCGTGGCCGGTCTCGTGGATGTCGAAGACCGACTGGACGGCGGCGTAGAAGCCCTGCACGTCCAAGGTCTGGTTGACCGCGCGCTTGGCCTGCCGCAGCCCGAACGCCGGCATCTGCGCGATCTGCCCGGCCAGCTCCATCGCCGCCGCGTCCAGCTCCTCCAGCGGCACCACCCGGTTGACCATGCCGACCCGCTCCGCCTCCGCGGCGGTCACGGCCCGGCCGGTGAACAGGATCTCCTTGGCCTTGCGCGCCCCCAGCTCCCAGGTGTGGCCGTGGTACTCCACCCCACCGATCCCCATGTACACCACCGGGTCGGAGAACTCGGCGTTCTCGGCCGCCAGGATCAGGTCGCAGGGCCAGCAGAGCATCAGCCCGCCGGCGATGCACTTGCCCTGCACCGCGGCGATCGACGGCTTGGGGATGTTGCGCCAGCGCAGGGTGTACTCCAGGTACCTGCGGGTCTCGGCGTTGTAGATCCACTCCAGGGTGATCTCCTTGGGGGCCGGCCAGCGGTCCTTGAGGTCGTGGCCGGCCGAGAAGTGCCGGCCGTTGCCCCGCAGCACGATGACCTTGACCTCCGGGTCGGCCGCGGCCCTGGTCCAGGCCGCGTCCAGGTCGTCCAGCAGCGCCATGGTCTGGGCGTTGGCCACCTCGGGACGGTTCAGGGTGATGACCGCCACCCCGTCCTTGGCCTCGTACAGGATCTGGTCCATCCGGGTGGCTCCTTCTCTCATCGGGGCAGGCCGAGGATGCGCTCGGCGATGATGTTGCGCTGGATCTCGGAGGTGCCGCCGGCGATGGTGCCGCCGAAGGACCGGGCGTAGCGCTCGAACCAGCTGGCGGTGAACGACGGCATGCCCATGTGGTTGAGCGGGCCGGTCAGTTCGGGGTGGACCAGGCCGTCGGCCCCGCGCGCCTCCAGTGCGCACAGCGCCGCGGACCGCACCGCCTCCGAACCGAACAGCTTGAGCACGGACAGCTCCGCCTCGTTGCGGTCCTCGCCGAGCTGCCGGTAGCCCAGCAGCTTGAGCGCCTGGAAGTCCATCTGCAGGGTGGCGTACCACTCCTCGGCGCAGGGCGCGTCCTGGATCAGGTCCTCCAGACGCTCGGCGTAGTGCAGCCACAGCAGCGTGCGCTCGTGCCCGAGCGAGCCGTGCGCCACGCCCCAGCCGCCGTTCAGCGGGCCGACCAGGTTCTCCCTGGGGACCTTGACGTCGGTGAAGAACACCTCGTTGAAGTCCAGGTCGTCGGGGTCGGTGAGGCAGCCGAACGGCTTGCGGACCACTCCCTCGGTGTCGGTGGGGATGAGCAGCACGCTGATGCCCTTGTGCTTGGGCGCGTCCGGGTCGGTGCGCACGAAGGTGAGCAGCACATCGGCGTCGTGCGCCCCGGAGGTCCACACCTTCTGCCCGTTGACGGTGAAGTGTTCGCCGTCCAGCACCGCCCTGGTGCGCAGGCTGGCCAGGTCGGAGCCGGCTTCCGGCTCGCTCATGCCGAGCGCGGCGGTCATCTCGGCCCGCAGGATGGGAACGGCCCAGCGGTGCTTCTGCTCCTCGGTCCCGAAGGTGAGGATCGAGGCCGCGATGATGCCCAGCCCCTGCGGGTTGAAGCTGTGGTTGATCCGCCGTCGGGACAGCTCCTCCAGGTGGGCGAGCTGCTGCGGCAGGGTGGCGTTGCGCCCGCCGAACTCCGGCGGGTTACCCGGCAGCAGCCAGCCCGCGTCGAACAGCTTGCGCTGCCAGTCGGCCGCCCACGGCGGCACGTCGGCGGTGGACTGCGAGGCGGGCACCGCCTCGGCGGCGCCGGGCACGTTGGCGTCGATGAACGCGGAGAACTCGGCACGGAACTCCTCGACCTCGGCGTCGGATTCGGAGGTCAGCCTCATCGCAGCAGCGCCTTCCTGTGTTCGGCTGCCGTCCCCAGCAGCAGGTCGCCGGCCTTGGCCCGCTTGAGATGGATCTGCAGCTCGTTCTCCCAGGTGTAGCCCATGGCGCCGAACAGCTGGTAGCCGTCCTGGAAGCAGAGCCGCTGGCACTCCCCGGCGGCGGCCTTGGCCATCGAGGCGGCACGGGTGCGCCGGGGGTCGTCCTCGGCGATGGTGAGCGCGGAGAAGTAGGCCAGCGCCCTGGCCCGTTCGATCGCCACGTACATGTCCGCGGCCTTGTGCTTGACGGCCTGGAAGGAGCCGATCGGCCGGCCGAACTGGACCCGCTGCCGGACGTGGCCGACCACCAGGTCCAGGATCCGGCGGCAGCTGCCGACCGTGGTGATCGCCAGTCCCATCAGGGCCAGGTCGGGGACGTCGCGGACCAGGTCCGGCGCCTGTACGTGGGCCACGTGCAGGGTCGCGTCAAAGATGTCGACGCGTTGCGGGTCCAGGTCCGCGCCGTCGACCACCACCACGCCGTCCCCGGTGAGCAGCGCGATCTCGTCGGCCCGGTCCGCGTCGAGCACGAACCGGCCGGCTCCGTCGAAGACGCCGGTGCCCGAGCCCCGCGGCAGCCGTCCGGCCAGCGGCGCGAACCAGGTGGAGCTGGCCAGGAACGGGGTCGGATCGGCGACGTAGCCCAGTTCCTCCAGCACGATCGCCAGCTCCACCGGGGGCGCCTCCAGCCAGCCCAGCTCCTGGTACGTGTTCCAGAGCTGGTCCTCGGGCAGCGAACGGGACTTGGTCACCGTCTCGCGGACCAGGCGCTGCAGCAGTTGCTGGTCCTCGTCGAACTCAAACTCCATCGTTGACCTCCAGAAGGACCTTGCCCAGGGCCTGCCGGCCCAGGCTGACGGCCTGCGCCACGGCGTCCAGCGGGTACACGGCATGGACCCGGGGATGGATCGCGCCCTCGGCGAACATCCGGTGCAGTTCGGTCCGGGCGGCCAGCAGCCGCTCCCGGTGGTGCCGCCCCCAGCCGCCGAAGTCGAAGCCGTGGATGGTGACGCCCTTGAGCATCGCCAGGTTGAGCGGGATCCGCGGGATCTCGCCGCTGGCGAAGCCCACGCTGACGAACCGTCCGCCCCAGTTCATCCCGCGCAGCGCCTGCTCGGAGTGCGGACCGCCGACCGGGTCTACCACCACGTCGGCCCCGCCCGACTGCTGCAGCCGCCGCTTGAGGTCCTCGTACGGCAGCACCTCATGGGCTCCCTGCTTGGCGCAGACGGCCCGCTTCTCCTCGGTGGAGGCGACCGCGACCACCTCGGCGCCGAGCAGCGCGGCCAGTTCGACCGTCGCCAGGCCCACTCCCCCGGCCGCGCCGAGCACCGCCACCCGCTCCCCCGGCCGCACGTCGGCGACCAGGCGCAGCGCGTTGAACGCGGTGGCGTGGGAGACCCCGAAGGCGGCGGCGCGCTCGGTCGGGATCGACGCCGGGATCCGGTTCAGGCTGGTCGCGGCGACGGCGACGCGTTCGGCCCAGGCGCCGACGAAGACCGAGCCGAAGACCCGGTCGCCCTTCTCGAAGCCGTGCCCGGACCGCGCCACCACCCCGGCGAACTCGCTCCCGGGGGTGAACGGCGGTTCCTCCTTGACCTGGTAGGTGCCCCGGACCACCAGCAGGTCGGCGAAGTTCACCGCCGCGAACCGCACGTCGACGGGCACCTCGCCCTGCGGGTCGGGGACCTCCTCGACCACCACCGGGCCGCCGACGGCATTGCACCGGGCCGCCCTCATGTCGCGGTCGACGCTGCGAGCTTGGTGGTGGCGGCGAGTTCGGCCGCTCCCGCGGCCATCTGCAGCACCGCGTCCCCGTAGTAGGCCATCTTCGGGTTGCCGCCGTCGCCGCGCACGTGCCGGGCGTATCCGCCCTCCAGCACCACCGCCATCTTGAACCTGGCCAGGATCACGTAGTAGTCGATCTCGCTGACGTCCCGTCCGCTCACCGTGGCGTAGTGCTCGATCAGGTCGGCCCGGTCCGGCATGCCGGTGTAGTCGGCGTACCCCTGCTGCGAGCGGTCCTCGTCGGCGTTGGGCCAGCCCATCAGCACCCAGCCCAGGTCCAGCAGCGGGTCGCCGACGGTGGACATCTCGAAGTCCACCAGCGCCGCGAGCCGGGCCGGCCCGCCGTGACGGAACATCACATTGGCGAACTGGTAGTCGCCGTGGATGATCCCCGGCCCCCAGTGGCTGGGCCGGTGCACCCGCAGCCAGGCGGCGGCCCGGTCCAGTCCGGGCAGCTCGCGGAACTGGAACTTCGCCAGATGCGCCAGCCAGCGGTCGACCTGCCGGTCGTGGAAGCCCTCGGGCGTCCCGAAGCCCTCCAGTCCGCGCGCCCGCCAGTCCACGTTGCCGAGCCTGGCGATGCCCTCGACCAGTTGGAGGGCGAGGCCGGGCCGCAGCGACAGGTCGCTCCGATAGGGCTCCGGCCACCCGTCGGTGTTCATCGGCGACCAGCCGTCCACCTCCTCCATCAGGTAGAAGCAGGAGCCCAACACGCTGGTGTCGTCGCAGACGGCGATGGCCTCCGGATGCGGGACGTCGGTGCCGTTGAGCGCCTTCAGCACCCGGTACTCGCGCAGCATGGTCTTGTCGCGCCCCGGCGGGACCTTCTCCGGCGGCTTGCGCAGCACCAGCCGCAGGTCGCCGCGCCGGATCTGGTGGATGTCGTTGGAGGTGCCGCCGGAGATGAGAGAGGTCTCCAGGGGTTCGCCCGGCGCGATGCCCTGACCGTCCAGCCAGCGGGCGAGTGATTCCGTACTCCAGCTTCCCGGGGGGCGACCCCCCGCACCCCCACGTGAACCCGAGGTGGTCGGGCTCTGCGGATCGGTCCCCGCCGATTGAGGCTGAGTATTCACATCTGCTCCAGCTGCTTGCGGGCCCACTCCCGACGAGCGGGCAGGTGCTCGGTGGGCCACAGGCCGGGCGCGGCCTCGCGGCCGCGCAGCACCTCCTTGGCCACCGTGATCTTGTGGACCTCGGTCGGTCCGTCGACGACCGCCATCACCGCAGCCCCGGTCCACATGTCGGCGAAGGGCATCTCGTTGGAGACCCCGAGCGCCCCGTGCAGGTGCATCGAGCGGTAGACGATGTCGTGCAGGACCTTGGGGGTCAGGAACTTGATGGCGGCGATGTCCTTCCTGACCCGCCGGTAGTCGTTGTACTGGTCGATCTGCCAGGCCGTGTACAGGACGAACAGCCGGAACTGGGCGAGCTGTGCGTAGGAGTCGGCCAGGTCGGCCTGGACCAGCTGCTTGTCCGCCAGCCTGCTGCCCTGGGTCTCGCGGGAGACGGCGCGCTCGGCCATCATGTCCAGCGCCTTCTGGCACTGCCCGACCACCCGCATGGCGTGGTGCACCCGCCCGCCGCCCAGGCGGGTCTGGGCGATCACGAACGCCTGGCCCTCGCCGCCGAGCAGCGCGTCGCCCGGCACCCGCACCCCGTCGTACGACATCAGCGCGTGCATGCCCTCGTCCGCGGCCTCGCCCAGGGTGCCCAGGTGCCGCTCCACCCGCAGGCCGGGGGTGTCGCTCGGCACCAGGAACATCGACATCCCCTTGTACGGGCTGACGTCGGGGTCGGTCACCGCCATCACGATGACGAACCGTGCGGTGCGCGCGTTGGAGGAGAAGAACTTCCGTCCGGTGATCACCCACTCGTCGCCGTCCCGCACCGCCCGGGTGGTGAACAGCGTGGGGTCCGCGCCGGCCTGCGGCTCGGTCATCGAGAAACAGGAGAAGCACTCGCCCTCCAGCAGCGGCTGGAGGTAGCGCTGCTTCTGCTCCTCGGTGCCGTAGCGGGCGATGATCTCGGCGTTGCCGGTGTCCGGCGCGGCCGTGCCGAAGATGACGGGGGCCCAGCTGGAGGTGCCCAGGATCTCGTTGATGAGCGCCAGCCTGACCTGCCCGAACCCGCGTCCGCCCAGCTCGGGGCCGAGGTGCGGCGCCCACAGGCCCTGGTCCCGCACCTGCTGCTTGAGCGACCTGACCACGGGGCCGAGCTCGTCGTCGAGCGGATGGTAGGCCCGGCCCGGGTACAGCAGGTCCAGCGGTTCTATCCGTTCGGAGCGGAACTCCCGGATCCACTCCAACTTCTCCTCGAACTCCGGCTCGGTGGAAAAGTCCCATGCCATGTCAGCCGACCCTCGTCTCGTGGTGGTACACCTGCGATGAGAATAGCCTTCTCTTCAGATGGAAGTAAGAGTCTCGAAACACGTGATGCGCGGTTCGGTAGGGAGCTGGGCTCGATTACCACAGGAGTGGAGTATCGTTTTGCCCGTGACTGCTGCCGCTGCCGAACCGCCCGTCGAGCCCGCTTGGCGCCAACGCGCCGTCGAGCGATCCACCCGCGCCGCGAAACTGCGTGCCGAACAGCGGGTCCAACGCTTCCTGGAATCGGCGCAGGAGCTCATCGCCGAGAAGGGCACCACGGACTTCACCGTCCAGGAGATCGTCGACCGTTCCAAGCAGTCGCTGCGCAGCTTCTACCAGCACTTCGACGGCAAGCACGAGTTGCTGCTGGCGCTGTTCGAGGACGCGCTGGCCACCTCGGCCGCCGAGATCCGCGAGGCGTCCGCCGCCGAATCGGACCCGGTGGAGGCCCTGCGGGTCGCCGTGGAGCTGCTCTTCCGTCAGTCGCACCCCGACCCGGGCGTCCAGCGGCCGCTGTTCAGTGACTTCGCGCTGCAGCTGCTGGTCAAGCATCCGGCCCAGGTGGCGACCGCGCACCTGCCCATCCTCATGATCTTCAGCGACCTGATCGAGCAGGCCACCGAGGCCGGCGCGGTCGTGCCCGGCAAGCCCCGCCGCCAGGCCAACCTGGTCATGCAGACCATCATGTTCGCCGCCCAGGCCAACGGAGTTCCGGCGGACAGCCACGCCAGCCCGGTCACCGCCGAGGAGGTCTGGCAGTTCTGCCTCAACGGCATCTCCACCGCCTCGACGGCCGCACCCGCGAAGGCGAGCGCGTCCAAGAAGCGCTGATATTGCCCCTCTCCCCCATGGAGAGTACCGTTCTCGCGACTGACCGAGGACGGGAGCGTGGCCATGGCACCCTCACGGCGCTACCGGGTCGCCCAGTGGGCCACCGGAAACATCGGCACCCGCTCGCTGCGGGCCGTCGTCGAACACCCCGACCTGGACCTGGTCGGGGTGTTCGTGCATACGCCGGACAAGGCAGGACGTGACGCCGGTGAGCTCTGCGGGCTGGGCAGGACCGGGGTCCTGACGACCCATGACATCGACGAGATCCTGGCGCTCGACGCCGACTGCGTCCTCTACATGCCGCGCGCCTGCGACTTCGACGAGGTCTGCCGGCTGCTCGCCTCGGGGGCGAACATCGTCACCACCCGCGGCGAGTTCCACCGCGCGGCCAGCCTCGCCCCCGAGCTCCGGGCCCGGGTGGAGGCGGCCTGCGCCGCGGGCGGCACCTCGATCCACAGCACCGGCAGCAGCCCCGGGTTCATCACCGAGGCCGTCCCGCTGGCGCTGACCTCGATCCAGCGGCGGCTGGACCGGCTGACCATCGACGAGTTCGCCGACCTCTCGCAACGCGACTCGCCCGGGCTGCTGTTTGACATCATGGGCTTCGGCAGGCCGCCGGCCGAGTTCGACGAGCGCCGACTGGCCCATCCGCGCGACAGCTTCGGTCCGTCGCTGCACGTCCTGGCCGACGCGCTGGCGCTGCCGCTGGACTCGGTGCAGGCCGAGGGCGAGGTCGCCACCGCGACCAGTACCGTCCGGATCGCCGCCGGCACCCTGGAGCCCGGCACCGTGGCGGCCCAACGAATCACGGTCTCGGGCATCAGGGACGGCCGGCCGCTGCTGCGCTTCCGGGCCACCTGGTACTGCACCACCGAGATCGACCGTTCATGGAACCTGCGGGCCACCGGCTGGCGCATCCAGGTCGAGGGCGACGCCCCGCTCGACATCGACATCCACTTCGCCGTACCGCTCGACCGGATCGCCGAGGTCTCGCCCTCGTACACGGCCAACCGCGCCGTCAACGCCGTCCCCTTCGTCTGCGAGGCGGCCCCGGGGATCCGCTCGACGACCGACCTCCCCCAGATCGTCGCCATCCTCAACTGATCCCCGGAACTGGAGCTGGACTGTTGTGCCGGCTACCCCACCACGGACGCCGTGCTCGGCACCGCCTCGCTCCAGGCCGCCCGGGACGCGACCGCGCGCCGCCAGGACAGCAGCGCCTTCGGCGGCATGCCGACCGCCAGCGCCCCGGCCAGATGGTCGCCGGTGCGGTAGGCGGCCACGAACCGACGCCCACTCAGATCCCCGTCCACGACCGCGATCTCGTCATGGCCGCGCAGGTAGCCGTAGGCCTGGATCTTCATGTCGTACTGGTCGGACCAGAAGTACGGCACCGGGGCGAACGGTCTGCGTGCCTCCGCCTCCGCATCCGGACGCAGCAGGTTGCGGGCGGCGGCCATGCCCATCTCGGCGGCGTTGGTGCGGTGCTCGATCCGCATCGGCACGTCGAACAGCGGATTGTGCCAGCGCGCGACGTCCCCCGCCCCGTACACCCCCGGCGCCGCGGCGCAGTACTCGTCGCAGACCAGGCCGTCGGCCAGGGTCAGACCGCTGCCCGCCAGCCACTCGGTGTTGGGCACCGAGCCGACCGCGACCAGGACCTCGTCGGCGTCGATCAGTTCACCGTCGGCGAGGCGGACACCCCCGCCGCCCGCCTCGACGACGGCGACCCCGGTGCGCAGGTCGACCCCGTGGTCCAGGTGGGCCTGCGTCAGCACCCGACCGACCTCGGTCCCGACAGCGTGCGCCAGCGGCACCGGCGCCGGTTCCACCAGGACGACCTCGGCCCCCAGCCCCCGGGCGACCGCGGCCGCCTCCGATCCGAGGAACCCGGCGCCGACCACGGCCAGCCGTCTCCCCCGCCCCAACCGGTCCCGCAGCACCAGGGCGTCGCCGAGGGTCCGCAGCGCATGGGCGCCCTCGCCCGGCAGCCGGCGCGGACGCACGCCGGTGGCCACGATCAGCCCGTCGTAGCGCAGTTCGCTGCCGTCGGCCAGCCGCACCGTACGTCCGGCCGGGTCGAGACCGGCGGCCGCGACGCCCAGGCGCAGGTCCAGGCCCAGCGCCTCCAGGTCGGCCGGCGGACGCAGGGCCAGCTTGCCCGGCTCCCACTGCGAGGCCAGGATCTGCTTGGACAGCGGCGGGCGATCGTAGAAGGCGTGCGGCTCGTCACCAACCAGCGTCAGCTCTCCGTCGAAGCCCTCCCGGCGCAGGGTCTCGGCGGCCGCGAGCCCGGCGGCCGAGGCGCCGACGACCAGGATCCGGCTCACCCTTCGACCAGTTCGGCCAGTCGGATCGCCGCGGCCGGGCACAGGCCGGCCGCCTCGCGCACCACCTCGTGCAGCTCGGCGCCGGGCCGCTGCTCCAACAGCACCACGATGCCGTCCTCATCCCGCTGGTCGAACACCTCGGGGGCGCTGAGCACGCACTGGCCCGCCGCGATGCACTTCGACTCGTCCACTTCCACCTGCATGGTCATGCCTGTTCCGTTCGTCCGTGGCTCGGGTGCTCGGTGCTCAGGTGCTCGGGTGCTGGGGCGCTCGGGGTCTGCTACCAGGTGACCGGGAGTTCGTAGACCCCGTAGGCCAGCCGGTCGTCCTTGAACTCGATCTGCTCCAGCTCCGTGGCCAGCCGCAGGGTGGGGATGCGCCGGTAGAGGGTGCCGTAGACGATCTGCAGCTCCACCCGGGCCAGCAGCTGGCCCACGCACTGGTGGATGCCGAAGCCGAAGGCGTGGTGGTGGCGGGCGGACCGGGTGAGGTCGAGCCGCTGGGGCTCGGGGAAGGCCTCCGGATCCCGATTGGCGGACGGCAGGTCCAGGATGATGCCCTCCCCCGCCCGGATCGTCTCGCCGCCGACCTCGATGTCCTCCAACGCGATCCGGCGCTGGCCGGTGTGAGCGATCGTCAGGTAACGCAGCAGTTCCTCCACCGCGGCCGCGACCACCTTCGGGTCCTCGGTGTCGCGCAGCAGGGCCAGCTGCTCGGGCTGCTGCAGCAGCGCCAGCGTGCCCAGGGCGATCATGTTGGCGCTGGTCTCGTGGCCCGCGATCAGCAGCACCACCGCCATCAGCGCGGCGTCGGGCACTGTGACCTCGCCCGCCTTGACCCGGGCCGCCAGGTCGGACAGCACGTCCTCGGCGGGGTCGGCCATCTTGGCCACGATCGCCTCGGCCAGGTAAGTGACCAGCGCGGTGCTGGACTCCCGGCTCTGCTCGGGCGTCGCGTCACGGTCGACCGCGGTGACGCCGTGGCGCTGGAAGAACTCATGGTCCTTGTAGGGCACGCCCAGCAGCTCGGTGATCATCACCGTCGGCACCGGCAGCGCCAGCGCGGTGACCAGGTCGACCGGCTTGGGACCGGCCAGCATCGCGTCGATCCGGTCGTCCGTGATCTTCTGGATGGCCGGCCGCAGCGCCTCCACCCGCTTGAGCGTGAACGGCCCGGTGAGCATCCGGCGGAACCTGGTGTGCTCGGGGGCGTCCGCGTTGAAGATGGTCAGCGGCCGGTGGTCCAGGGTCTCCGCCATGGCGTGGCTCTGGTGCGGGAATCCGGGCTGGTGCTCGTCGACGCTGACCCGGGGGTCGGCGAAGAGAGTCCGCTGCTCGGCGTGGCCGGTGATCAGCCACGGCGTGCTGCCGTCCCAGATCCGGGCCCTGCTGATCGGACGCTCGGCGGGAAGCGCCCGCATCGCCGCGGGCGGGTCGAACGGGCAGCGGCCCTCCCTGGCCATCGGGTACTCGGGAAGGGACGCAGCGGCTTCGTTCGCGGTGTCGGCCAGTGTGTCGGCCATCTCTCTCCTCATTGACGGGGGAGCAGTTCCTGGGCAGGGCAGGGCAGTTGAAGCCTCGACAGACTCTTGGCCGGTCGGCCCGGCAGGGCCGTCCGAACCTTCCGGAGGCATGCGGTCCACGCTACGGCCAGCGGTTGCCCGGCTCAAGCAATCCGGCCCCTTTTTTGGTCTGACCTTTGATATGTTTCGCCAAAACGAGCCCTTGGGGGTGTCCGTACGGTGGACTTCGAGCTGACTGATGATCAAAAAGCGATCCAGGAGGGCATAGCCGGACTGCTGCACCGGTTCGACGACCGCTACTGGATGACCCGGGACCGCGACCACGAGTTCCCCACCGAGTTCTACGAGGCCGTCGCCGGCGGCGGCTGGCTGGGCATCACCGTCCCCGAGGAGTACGGCGGCCACGGCCTCGGCATCACCGAGGCCTCACTGCTGCTGGAGGCGGTCGCGCGGTCCGGCGGCGGCATGAACGCGGCCAGCTCGATCCACATGTCCATCTTCGGTATGCACCCGGTCGCGGTGCACGGCTCCGAGGAGCTCAAACGCCGCACCCTGCCCCGGATCGCCACCGGCGACCTGCATGTCTGCTTCGGCGTCACCGAGCCGGGCGCCGGCCTGGACACCACCAGCATCACCACCTTCGCCGAACGGGACGGCGACGACGGGTACGTGGTCAACGGCCGAAAAGTGTGGATCTCCAAGGCGTTGGAGTCCGAGAAGATCCTGCTGCTGACCCGGACCGCCAAGATCGACCAAGTCGCCCGGAAGACCGACGGCATGACCCTCTTCCTCACCGACCTGGACCGCAAACGGATCGACATCCGGCCCATCCCCAAGATGGGCCGCAACGCCGTCAGCTCCAACGAGCTGTTCATCGACGACCTCCGGATCCCGGTCGAGGACCGGGTCGGTGAGGAGGGCGAGGGCTTCCGCTACCTGCTCGACGGCCTCAACCCGGAACGGATGCTGATCGCCGCCGAGGCGCTGGGCATCGGCCGGGTGGCACTCGACCGGGCCGTGGAGTACGCCAAGGAACGGGTCGTCTTCGACCGGCCGATCGGCATGAACCAGGGCGTGCAGTTCCCGCTCGCGGACTCACTGGCCCGGCTGGACGCGGCCGAGCTGATGCTGCGCAAGGCGACCTGGCTCTACGACCACGGCAGACCGTGCGGCCGCGAGGCCAACACCGCCAAGTACCTGTGCGCGGACGCCGGTTTCACCGCCGCCGACCGGGCGCTGCAGACCCACGGCGGCATGGGCTACTCCGAGGAGTACCCCGTGGCCCGCTACTTCCGCGAGGCCCGACTGATGAAGATCGCCCCGATCAGCCAGGAAATGATCCTGAACTACCTGGGATCGCACACACTGGGAATGCCGAGGAGCTACTGATGGTCGCCGACACCACCGCACTGTTCGATCTCACCGGCCGCTCCGCGCTGGTCACCGGAGCCGCCGGCGGCATCGGCTCCGCCGTCGCCGAAGCGCTGGCCGCAGCCGGAGCGACGGTACTCGTCACGGACGTGGACGGACCGGCCGCCGCGGCCGTCGCCGAGAAGCTCACCGCCGCGGGGCTGAAGGCGGACAGCTACGCCCTGGACGTCACCGACCGCGTCGGCGCCGACGCCGCCGTGGCCCTGGCCGCGTCCCGCACCGGCGGCAAGCTGCACATCCTGGTCAACAACGCCGGGGTCACCGCACCGGCCATGTTCGAGAACCTCCAGGAGGACTCCTTCCGTCGCATCATGGACATCCACCTGATGGGCGCCTTCCACTGCGCCCAGGCCGCCCTCCCCTTCCTCCCCGACGACGGCACCGGCCGCATCATCAACGTCACCTCCTCGGCCGGCATCACCGGCACCCTGGGCCAGGTCAACTACTCCGCCGGCAAGGCTGCCATCATCGGCCTGACCAAGTCGCTGGCCCGGGAGTTGGCCCGCCGTCAGATCACCGTCAACGCCCTGGCCCCACTGGCGGCCACCCCGATGACCGCCACCATCCGCACCGACGAGAAGTTCGCCGCCGCCATGCTCGCCCGCATCCCCCTCCGCCGCTGGGCCGCCCCCGAGGAGGTCGCCGGCGCCTTCGTCTTCCTCGCCTCCAACGCCGCCTCCTTCATCACCGGCCAGGTCCTACCGGTCGACGGAGGCATGGTGATGTGACGCCTCCCCCGCCCCGACAGCGGGGATTCCCGGGCCCGGGCCCAACCGGACCACGCTGGCTTCCGTACCGGGAATTGCCGGCTCAACCGGGCCAGGATTCCTTCCATGGCGCGACCGCCTCCACAGACCGGCGCGGACCCGACTGTGAATCCGGGCCCGCACCGCAAGTATGACTAGACCACCCCAGACCTATTAACTGCGGTTCGCATGGATCGGGATTCAGCAACTACCCGCGTCCTCGATCTGTCCAGCAGTCATCGTACCTCGTTCGGTCCAATATCGACTGCCAGTTGATCCAGCGGTCAAGGCTGCCCCCAGATCGATAACGGCACCTGAACCCCCGGCTCCTTCGGAATATCCAATATATAGATACCGGAATTCTCGAATACTGGGGATCGATCCCTTTGTGACTCCGGGGCCGGAGCTTGCCCCGAGAATGATCGCGCCGCTTTCGCTTGAAATTCCGCTGCGCATCCAGTTCGGGTTCTCCGGCTGATTATCGATGCGATCATAAAACGTCGCATCGACCTCACTGATCGGAGTTCTGTGGCATACGGGAATTTTCACCTCCAGGCTTCCGCTAGAGAGGACTCTAATCCCCAAGACCGGAGGCTCCGGGTCGCTAGGGAGCAGTCCCCCAGCCAAGGAACCTCGAAGCACTGTGACGATCATCAGAATTGCCACGAGAGCAGCGAGCAAGGAGAGAGTCAGTATCAACGCACCGCGCTGCATAGCCCCGATGGATTTTACGTCCCTCTTTAGCACTGCGAGTATCCTCCATTCCTCCAGCCGGCCTGCCTTTCCCATCGATTGGTGCAAGGATTGCTACCGGCCAAACCGTAGAGGATGGGGAATATGGGTCCGTACGTCCGCCACTGCCGAACGTGAACCATCTCGTGCCGAATGCGAGCCGGTGTCACGTACCGCCTAGAACCTGTGAAGTACGTATTTCCGAGGGTAGTACCTCCGCGCGCATTGAGAAAGCTCCCACCAACGCATGTACGCATTCCGTATGAGTGTCCACATTTATAGCCGAAGAGGGGCGCAATTCTGCGTAGGCCGAATCCCAACCCGGATGCGAAGGATCGATTAGCTGATCCGCCGCTACGGCCGATCAACTCCAGGGCATACCGCCCGAGAACCGTGTAGTTCCAGTGAATTCGCCAGGACTGCCCGTCGAGGTCAAAGTGAGTGATTGGGTCGCCACCACCGTACTCGTAGGCGTTGCTACTGCCGCCGGGGACGGGGTCGATCTGGAGGAAGCGTCCGGTGGTGGGGTTGTAGAGGCGGACGCCCATGAGGGTGAGGCCGCTGGGGGTGTTGCTGGATTTCTGTTTGGCGCCGAGCCAGCCGTAGGTGGTGGCGGTGGTGCCGTTGATGGGGTTGCCGAATTCGTCGTAGGCCTGGACGACGGGGCTCTTGGTGGTGTCCAGGGGGTACTGGACGGTGGCGTCGCCGTGGATGTTGGTGAGTTGGAGGACGGTGTTGCCGGTCGCGTCGGTGGTGGCGGCCAGGTCGCCGTCGATGCCCTGGACATTGCGGCTGATGGTGCCGGCGGTGTTGTCGACGGTCCAGTCGGGGCTGTCGCCGTCGGATCCGTAGTGGTTGGTGTGGGATCCGGACTGGGTCCAGGTACCGGTGCTGTTGGACTCGGTGCTCCAGGATGCCTGGCGGCCGGCGGCGTCCAGGGTCCAGGTCTGGCGGGTGGTGCCGGAGGTTTCGCGTTGGGCGAGGTCGTTGGTGTAGTAGGCCAGGGTGGTGCCGTCGGCCTGGGTGGTGGTGCGGCCGAAGGCGTCGTAGACGACACCGGTTCCGGCCACTGTTTGCAGGCGGTCGCCGCTGTCGTAGGTGTAGGCGGTGGTAGCCGGAGTGCCGGCCGATCCGTCGGCGTTGTCGACGGTGGTGGTCAACCCGGTGCGGTTGGTGTTGTTGTCGAAGGTGTAGGCACGGTGGGTGGTGGTGCTGCCCTCGGTGTCGTCGGCCTGGGTCAACCGTCCTGCGGCATCGTAGGTGTAGGCCTGCTCCGCCCCGATGCCCGGGGCGGTGGAGCTGTGGGTGGCCTCCTGGCCCGCGATGGTGAAGGTGGCGGTGTCGCTGGTGATCACGGTGCCGTCGCTGCGGGTGTAGGTGCGTGCGGTGACGGCGCCGGTCTGGTCGCGGCTGACCTGCAGGGTGACGGAGCCGGGTAGTTGTTCGGCGTACAGGTTGCCGTCGGAGTCGTACTGGGCGCTGATGGTGCCGGCGACCGGGTCGGTCATCGAGGTCATCAGCCCGGCTGCGTTCTTGCTGGTGTCGTAGGTGTTGGTGGTGGTGCCGGTGTTGTTGGTGACGGTGACGGGGCGGTCCAGGGCGTCGTAGCTGGTGCTGGTGGTGGCGCCGTTGCCGTCGGCGTACTGGGTCTGACGGCCCAGAGCGTCATAGGTGTAGGTGATGGTCTGGCCGTTGGCGGTCACCGAGGCCTTGTTGCCGGTGGCCGGGTCGTAGGCGGTGGTGGTGTCCGCGACCGCGGTGCCGCTCCCGCCGGTGACGGCGGTCTTGGTCAGGCGTCCGGCCGCGTCGTAGGTGTTGGTGGTGGTGCGGGTAACCCCGTTGGCGGTGTCGGTGACCGTGGCGGTGTTGCCCCACTGGTCATAGGTGGTGGTCGTGGTCTTCAGGCCGGTGGGATTGGTCCCACCGCCGGTGATCGCCCCAGCGGGTGCTGTCGAGCAGACCAGGTCGGCCCACTCGGGGCGACCCTGGCAGGTGCCGGTCCCGGTCGCGGACCAGTACGTGGTGATCGTCGTGCCAGCGTCCGAGCCGGTGGACTTGGGCAAGCTGGTGGAGATGACCCGGCCCTGGCTGTCGTAACCGGTGGTGGTGGTCAGTGCCAGGCCGTTGGGGTCGGTGGTGGTCGCGGTGGCCAGGCCCTTGACCCAGTCGTAGGTGGTTTTGGTCGTGGTGGTGTCGCCGTCGGCCGCGCCGTCGACGACCGCGCCGACCTGTGCGGTGGTGATCTGGTTGCTGGTGGTGGCGGTGCCGTCGGTGGGACGGCCCTGGTCGAAGGTGTTCAGGGTGTGCTGACGCGAGGGCACCTGGGTGCCCGCAGCGATGGTGCCGCCCGCAGTGGTGGTGTTGTGCGCGAGGGTGACCAGGTGGATCGGCCCGTACTCCTCGATGTTGCGCTGGCCGATGACGGATGGGTCGGTGTTCTTGTCGGTGCCGGTGTCGGCGACCACGCTGGTGGTGTTGTAGAGCGAGGTGGTGGACAGCAGTTGGGCCCGCTGGACGGTGGTGTCCTTTTCGATGTCCAGCGACTGCCGTTGGGCGACCTGCCAGGCGGCGGTGCCCAGGGCCAGTTCGCGGTTGGCCGCGGTCAGTTGGAACACGGTGTTGCCGTACCGGTCGTACTGGGTGGTGGTGATGTGTCCGACCGGGGTGGCGGTGTTGACCTGGCGCCCCGAGGCGTCCAGGTAGGTCAGGGTTGCCCGGCCGTAGTCTCCGCTGCCTAGGGTGGATCCGTCGTTGGAGGCGGGGACCTGGTCGGCTGGGAACACCGCGGTGGCATCCGTGGGTGCGTCGGTCTGGGCCCAGGTGGCGGTGTCGGTGGTGCTCATGGCGTTGGGTGCGCTGCTGCCGGACAGGGGCACGTTGTAGACCACGGTGGTGGTCGCGGTGCCGTTGGTGGTGGTGTTGCTGCCCGGGGTCAGGGTGGGACGGGAGGCGGACAGCAGCATGCCGTCGCCGGAGGTGGAGTTGGTGCCGACCTTGCCGTAGGCGAACGTCCACGGCAGCTGGCCCGGGTCGGTCTGCGTGGTGACCCGACCCGCACTGTCATAGCTGTAGCTGGTCTTCAACGCGGGGCTGACCCGCGGGTCCCACTGGTCCAACAACTGGCCGGCGGTGTCGTAGTCGTACTGGCCGATCACGGTCGCGGTCGCGCTGGTCGCGCCGGGAGCGGTGGCCCACAGTTTGATCTGCTTGACCTGGCCGGTGAAGTCCCCCGGCGTGGATGTGGTGGCAGTGGTGGCGGTGGCGTAGACGTACTCCAGCATCCGGCAGCCGGCCGTGGACGGCGTGGTCTGGCACGTCGCCGCCGCAACCGCGCTGGTGGGCGCGATCACGTAGTGCGGCTCGACCAGCGTGGTCCCATTCACGGTCACGGTCTGCGGGACCACGGTGGTGGTGGAGTTGGCGGTGGCCAGGTACGTACTGGTCACCTGCCAGGTGCTCGCCCCGGACGGCTTGGTGAACACCGTCGTGGTGCTGTCGGTGTCCTTCAGGGTGAACGACCCGGTCAGCGACCCGGTCAGGGTCAGATCCTCCGAGCCCGGCTCGGGCTTCCAGGCACCCGAACTGGTGGCGGTGAACCCGGTCGGGTCACCGTCCACGTCCACCAGCGAGACCGCCATGGTCGAGGTCTGCGTGATGTAGGACCAGTCCGAGTCGGTAGTCTCGGCGGTGGTGCCGGCGGTCCACTGCGGGCCGAAGATCGCGGCCTGCCCGGCCTGGGCGGCGCCGTTGCCCGGACGCCGCGAGGACGAAGAACGGGTCACCGTCATCCCGAACGCCGAGGCGTCGGTCGCCGACAGGCTCGCGTCTCCGGTCAGCGAGTTCACCGACGCAGGCCCGGCACTGACGCTGGGCGCGGTACCGGCGTTGCGGTCCACCGTGACCGTGTTGGCCGGCGAGGCACCGGTGGTGGTGCCGTCGGTGAACAGCGCGCGCACGTCCACCGGACCGTCCACGGCGAACGTGTCGGTGATGTTCCACGTCAGCGCCGCCGGCAGGCCGTTGGTGACTGCTACCGGCCAGGACGACAGGGTCGAACCGTCGGAGTTCTGGGTGACGTTGGCCACCGGCACACTGTGCCAGGTGTCGGTGTCCCCGATCCGGTACTGGTAGGTGACCCCGGTGTAGGAGGTCAGCCCCAGGGCCATCAATCCGACCCGGCGCGCCGGGCGTTCACCCGCACCCGGGGCGGTCAATGCGGCTCCGGAGCCGGCGTAGAAGACGTAGGAGGTGCCGCCGGCCCAGTTCCCGGCCGTGTCGTAGGTCTTGGCCACCACGGTGTGCTTGCCCGCCGCGAACGTGAACGACTGGGAGACGGCCGTCCCGGTCGTGGCCACCTTGGTCCAGGCGCCGCCGTCCAGTTGCAGGCCGATCCCGGCCACCTCGCTGGACGGCGGGGTGGCGGTGAAGCTGCCGGTGAAGTTGCCACTCGCATCGGGCGTACCCGACCAGGTGTTCGCCGGGAAATCCGTGGAGGCGACACTGGAGTCGCTCGGAGCCCAGCTGTCCACGGTCAACGGCTGAGCCGCGGACCAGGCGGAGTACTGGCTGCCGTCGAAACTGCGGACCTTCCAGGTGTAGGCCCCCTGCGCCAGCGTGGTGGTGTCCGCCCACGGTGCGGAGGTGCCCGAGCTGACGAACGCGCTGGACCCCGAGGCCGCAACGGTGCTGCCGGACAGGATCTGGTAGTCCAACCGCACCGTGCTGCTGTCCGCATCCGTAGCCGTCCCCGACAGGGTCGGGGTGACGCTGGAGGTGTAACCCGCCGTCGCGGTCGGCGCCGCCGCCAGCGCGGTCGGGGTGGTTGGGGGGCTGTTGTAGGCGAACCAGCCCTGCAGGTCCACCACCAGCTGGATCGATCCTGAGCTGGCGTTGTACACGCTGATGCTGCCGGTGGCGTTCGGGGCCACCACCGCCATCGACGAGGTCACGCCGTTGGCCTGGTAGCTGTCCACCGACGTGGTGGGCATGGTGCTCCCGGTGGCCCAGGCGTGCAGGTAGCCGGTGTTGGCCCCGCTGATCGCCACCAGGTCAACCGCCGCCGCACCGAACCGCGCCGGGACGCCGTTGCTGCCGCCGATCTGCAGGTTCACCGTCCCGTAGGCCGCCAACGCAGTGGTGGTACGGGTATCCAGCAGCCGCGCCGACGTCGCGGTGAACCCGCCCCCGGTGGACGAGGCAGTGGAGAAGAACCCGGGCACATCCACGACCACGTCGATCGCCGCAGTCGTCGAACTGTTCCGCAGCGTGATCTTCCCGTTGGAACCCACCGCTATGATCGCCCCGGCACTGCGGGTAGTGGTGGAGAACGTCAGGATCGGCTGCCCGCCACTGGACGCCCCACTGGCATACCCGTACAGGCTCCCGCCCGCGGTCGCGGCGGGCACGGTCAGGTTCGCGAAGACCGAGGACTCGCCGGTGATCCCGGCCACCCCGTCGACCTGCACATCGATGCTGCCGCCGGCCGGGATCTGCGCCAGCGCAGCACCAGTGCCCACCCGGGTGTCCACCAGCCGCGTCGGAGTGATCGGCACATAGCCGCCGGGCGCGGCGGTCCCGGTCGCGGTGGTGTAGTAGCCGTTGACCACCACCCGCAGATTCACCGTACCGGCCAGGTTGTACACATCGACCTTGCCGTCCGAACCCACCGCCAGGATCGCGGCGTTGTCTGAGGTCAGACCCGTGGTCAGGTTCATCGTGGTCGTGGACGGCTTGGTGGTGCCGTCCGCCCACAGCGTCAGATACCCGCCCGCACTGGACCCGGTCGCCTCCAGGTCCACCGAGACCGCACCCACACCACTGGACGGAACACCGCCCTGTCCCAGCACCTGGAACGCCGTCGTCGAAGCCGCGCCCAACGTCGCACTGATGCCGACCCCGGTGGAGGTGTCCACGATCTTCTGCGTCGGTGCGACCGCAACGAAGTCACCCCCCGAGGACGCCGTCGCCGCCACCGCCGGGGCCACCACGGGCACGACCGCCGGCGCCACCACTGAAAGCACCGACACCGCCAGCGCCCCCGACACCACCACCGACACCCAACGCCGCAGCGCCGGGCGTATCAGCCCGCCCGCGAACCCGCTCGAGAACACGAACGCCCCCGCCTTTCACCGACACCACAAAGTCAGCACACCGACTGCGCCGAGAAACGGCGTGATCCTGTCAGGCATCAGCCCGAACGGCACTCGGCAACAACACAGCCAACTCCCAGCGGATACACGGGACTGCGGGCATCCAATCTGACGATCACCACGCGTGACGGAAGCGTGAAGGATTCGCCCAAAATTAGGTGCACCCGATAGGTAAGTCTTGACGATGAGTCAGGTAAGGCGCACTTGCTGCGTTATAAAACTGCAATGGGTGGAGCCCACTTCCAGCAGCGCGCTAACTCACGGTTGCCTACTGCGGCAGAACTTGAGGTCAGCCTGATCCTGTCTGTGGATGGAAGCATGGTGACCTGACGACTGGCCCGGATACGGTGTCCAATGGTTCGACCAAACCGAACCGTCCGACCAGTAACGAGAGGTCCGAACCCATGCAGAGCGCAGAGCCGTTGCCGCGCTTCGGCGCTCTCACCGTCCCCAAGGCGTCGGACGTGCTGGCCGCCGAGGTGCGTGAGCGGATCCTCAGCGGCGAACTCGCCGAGGGGACGGCGCTGCCGCCGGAACGTCAACTGGTTGAGCAGACCGGCCTGAGTCGGGCCACGGTGCGGGAGGCCCTGCGCATCCTGGAGGTCGAGAAGCTGCTGCGGATCAGGCCGGGCCGGGGCGGTGGCGCCTTCGTGCACCGGCCCGGCCGCGAATCGCTGGCGAACACCGTGCAACTGGTCATCCGGGGACAGCAGATCCGCTTGGAGGCCCTGCACGAGACCCGCGAGGCGATCGAGCCGACCTGCGCCGCCCTGGCCGCCAAGCGCCGCACCGACGCCGACCTCGCCGACCTGGACGCCGCCCACGCGGACCTGGTGGACGCCGGCCCCGACCTCCCCAGGTTCCTCCGCGCCAACATCCGCTGGCACAACGCCGTGGCCAAGGCCGGCGACAACGAGCTCCTGATCGGCTTCATGAGCGCCCTCTCGCAGGCGATCTACTCCGCCACCGACCTGGAGCAGTTCCTGGACGCGGACATCCGCGGCGTCACTGCCCGGGCCCACGCCAAGGTCACCGAGGCGATCCGCAAGCAGGACGGCTCGGCCGCGATGCGCCGGATGACCCGTCACGTCTGCGGCTTCGCCACCGTGGCCGCCACCCTCGACCAGCGCGACCGCATCGACCTCTCCGGCTGAGGGCCGGTGGTTGCAGGAATATGTAGATCGGTCTAGTTTTGGCGCCATGGGACAGAAGGGCACCGAAACGCGCGACCGACTGCTGGACGCAACGCAGGAGTCGGTCGAGGCCAGAGGTTACTTCGGCACTGGACTCAACCAGGTGATCGCTGCCGGCGGTGCGCCCCGCGGTTCGCTCTACTTCCACTTCCCCGGCGGCAAGGACCAGTTGGTCGCCGAGTCGATCCGGCGGGCAGGGCAGACGATCGGCGACGCGATGGGCGGGCTGGCCGATTCCACCTCCTCGGCGGCGGAGTTCGTCGACGCGGTCCTGCGACAGTTGGGCGACCGGCTGGAGGGCTCGGACTGGCACCAGGGATGCCCCGTCGCCACCGTCGCGCTGGAGACGGCCGCCGGCAACGACCTGCTGCAGGAGGCGTGCGCGGAGGTCTACTCCTCGTGGGAGACGGCCCTGCGGGCACAACTGGCGAGCCGTCAGGATGCCGACGACCTCGCCGTGACGATCCTGGCGATGATCGAGGGCGCACTTCTGCTGGCCCGGGCGCATCGCAGCAGAAGGCCTCTGGACAGCGTCACCCGTCAGATTCGCGTCTTGCTGAGCTGACCTGGCCCGCCGCATCGGCGGGCCCTTCCATGGCTCAAAAATATGTAGACCGATCTATTAAGGAGTCTCATGGATCCGCTGGACGCAATCGTCTTCGGCGCGACCGGCTTCATCGGCCGCTCCCTCGTCGCTGAACTGCTCACCCAGGGGCAGCGGGTAGCCGCCACCGTGCGCAAGGACACCCTCACCCCCTGGTTGATCTCCCAGGGCATCGAAACCGGCAACCTGGAACTCGTCACCGCCGACATCACCCGACCACTCTCGGGGCTCCCAGAAGTGCGCGACGTCTACAACACCGCCGGGCGCTACGCCTTCGGCCTCGGAGTGGAAGAGGCACGGGCGACCAACGTCACTGGGGCACTCCACGTGCTCGAATGGGCGGCCGCGCGGCCCTCACTGCGGCGGCTGGTGCACATCAGCGGGTACCGGGTGAGCGCGGTCGACGGCAGCCCCGACTACGCAGGCCTCGGTGCGTACGAGGCCTCGAAGATCGAGGGCGATCAGGCTCTGCGTGCCCGGGCCCGCGAGTTGAACGTCCCGCTGAACATCGTCAATCCCGGTGTCGTGATCGGGCCGGGCCAGTACATCGGCCTGGCCACCCTCGTCGAGGACCTGTGGAACGGCCGACTGCCCGCAGTACCGGGCAGCGCCGACACCTTCGTGCCGATCACCGTGCTCGACCACCTGGCTCGGTTCATGGCTCGACTCCCCACGTCGCCTGCGGGCGTGCACCACTGGGTACTGGACGACACCACCCCACGCCTACCCGAACTGATCGGCACGATCGCCGGCCACACCGGCACGCGGGCGCCCCGACGGACCGTTCCCGTCGGCCTGGTACGTCGCCTGCCCCGCAAGCTGACCGGCGCCGATCCCGAGACACTGTCATTCCTGTCCACCGACCGCTATCCCACAGCCGGGGCCGATGCCTTCGCCACCGACGCCGGCCTGCGGACACCTGCGGCCACCGACGCCCTGCACACCTGGGCCGACGACCTGGTGGCCGCCCGCTTCGGTGCCACCTCACCCTGGCTGCGCCCGTACGGCTTCCACCCCGTTGCCGGCAGCCGTACCTGGTTGACCGGGGACCGGCACCGCCCCGACCACGTCCTGCTGCACGGTGCGCCGATGAACGCCGACCTCTGGGCACCGCTCGCCTCCCTGCTCACCGGCCCGGTACTGGCCCCCGACCTGCCGGGCCTGGGCCGCTCGTCCGCCACGGCCCAGCCGATGGACTCCTGGTTGGCCGAGTTGCTGGACCCGGTGCAGACCCGCCCACTTCTCGTCGCACACTCCCTCGCCTGCGCCCCCGCGCTGCGCTTCGCCATCGACCATCCGACCCGCATCAGCGGGCTCGTCCTGGTCTCCCCGTCATTCCTCCAGGCGCCGGCCTCCCCACTCGCCCGCTCACCCCTCGCCGCCCCGCTGATGCGCCGCATGTCCCCCGCTCGACTGGCCCACACCCTGGGCGTCCCCAACGGAGTAGAGGTGAAGAGCGCCGCAGCAGACCTGCACCGTCCCGGAGTCGCGCGCCGGGTCGCCGCAGCGCTGCGCGCCGACATCACGCGACGCAGCAAGTCGCGAGCACTGCTCGACCAAGTGAGTGTCCCGGTCCAGATCATCGTGGGCTCGACCGACCCGCTGGTCACGCCCGTCGCCCACCCAGTCACCGAGGTCGCCGGGGCCGGCCACTACCTCCAACTGACCCATCCGGCTCAGGTTGCCCACCACCCCGGCGCTGTCGCCGCACGGACATAGGGCTCACGGCCGGTGCATGATTCGATCTCAGTAGCAGTCCTGGGCCTGATCGTCCATCAGACCGCAGCGCATTGCGAGAATAATCGAGAATCATCACTGACAGCTGGGAAGGCATGGCCCATCGTGAAGTCGTTCTGTCCGGTGAGAAGGGAGCGAACGTGGCACGACGACTGAGGGTGCTTGGCAGCACGTCAGCGGTGGGCGACTGCCCGACGCTGTACGAAGACCTGGACACCGGAGAGGTCGTGGTCCAGGGCGACGCCGTGACCGACCCGGACGACGTGGCGCAGCTCAAGTACGTGAAGGACGGGGAAGGCTTCGTCATCGTCCCCCGCTCGCTGCTGGTCGACTTCGCACCGAAGGAAGCGGCGGACCACGTGCCCGAGTTCGTCCCTCAGCAGAAGATCAGCGAGTTCATCAACGACGGCTTCGAGCACACCGCCTGGCGTCTGGAGACCAGGACCGGCTATCTCTCCGACCAGCAGATGCCGTCGTACCAGGAGTTCCTACGGACGGGTGACACCGCTGGAGAGGTCGGCCACCCATGGTTCGACGGCGTCCGACGCATGGTGGGCAGCGGCAAGCGCTTCGAACGTGTGCGACTCGTGGACTCCCCTCCGACCGTCGGCCAGCGGTACCTCCTGGCGTGTGCTCGGACCAATGTCGCAGCGGGTGAGGACATTCGGTACCTGTGGCGTGCCGACGCCGAGCGTCACGGGGTGAACCTGTCGGACTTCTGGCTGTTCGACTCACGCACGGTTGCACGCTTCCACTTCGAAGGGGAACGGACCGTCGGCATGGAGCTGGTCACGGACCCTGCGGAGGTTCTGCGAGCCTGCCAGGTACGGGACGCCGCCTGGCACCATGCGACGCCTTACACAGCATTCAAGGCTCAGGTACCGTCCGCTGGGTGAGCACCGACTACCAGCAAGCCCGGTTGTCCCTCGGCGTGCGGCTTCGAGAGTTGCGTGTCGAGGGCGGTCTCACCGGCCGACAACTTGCCGACCGATTGGGCTGGACACAGTCCAAGGTCAGCAAGTTGGAGAATGGCAAGCAGACGCCGCTCCTCGCTGATCTCGCTGCGTGGGCGGAGGGTACCGGGCATCCCGAAACGGCAGCGGAGCTGGCCGGCCGACTGCGCGGGCTCGAGACGCAGTACCGGTCATGGCGTCGGCAACTCGCAGGTGGGTACCGCGCCGTCCAGGAGGCGCACCAGGCACAGGCCCGCAGGACCCAGACACGCAAGAGCTTCGATCCGGCGTTGATCCCCGGCCTCCTGCAGACCGCTGACTACGCCCGTGACGTCCTGACGAGGTACGCAGCGATCCACACTGCCCCGCGCGACATCGAAGCCGCCGTGCAGGCGCGACTGGGCCGTCAGGAGATCCTCGGCGACCAGACACGGAGCTTTCGCTTCCTCCTCTGGGAAGGCGCGCTTCGTGCTCGCCCCTGCTCCGCCGCCGTCCTGTCGGCGCAACTCGATCGTGTCGCCGCGCGACTCGGCTCGGGGCATGTGCGTGTCGGTATCGTCCCCTTCGAGGCGGACATGAACGTGCCTGCCGGCGTCGGCTTCTCCGTCCATGACGATGAACTGGTGATCACGGAGGCATGGCACGCCGAGATGTGGCTCGACGACCCGGAGGACGTGGCACTCCACCTGCGAGCGTGGGAAGCGCGGTTGCGTCCTGGGGAGTGGTGTACGGGTTTCCACCTGATCCGGGGGTTTGTCACCGGATCGGTTGGGAGCGCGCATAGTTGAACGGCCATCGGCTGA
>NZ_JOEH01000009.1 GCF_000719095.1 Streptacidiphilus jeojiense
CCCCGCCCCGGCCCGCCCCCGCCCCACTGCACCAACAGCGCCGCAGGCAAACCCGAACCCCCTGTCCCGCATCCGCATAGCCGCCCACCGCAAGGGCCAGTCCCCCCGCACCGCCCTGGCGGTAACCCTCTCCGCCCTGGCCCTTCTCAGCGCCACCGCCCTCCTCGGCACCTCCGGCTGGCTGATCGACCGCGCCTCCCAACAGCCGCCGATCCTCTACCTGATGGTCGCCATGACCGCGGTCCGCACCTTCGGCATCTCCCGAGGCGTGCTCCGCTACGCCGAACGCCTGCTCAGCCACGACAACGTGCTGCGCTCCCTCGGAGAGCTCCGCACCACCGTCTACCGCCGCCTGGAACGCCTCAGCCCCGACGGCGCCGACGGCCGCCTCCGCGGCGACCTGCTCTCCCGGATGGTCGCCGACGTCGACGCGATCCAGGACTACGTCCTCCGCTACCGCCTCCCCGCCGCCGCAGCAGCCCTCACCGCCACCGCCACCGCCGCCGCCCTGGCAGTGATCCTCCCCACCGCCGGAGCGATCCTCGCCGCGGGCCTGCTCCTGGCCGGCGTCGCCGTCCCCGCCCTCACCGCCCGGCTGTCCTCCCGAGCCGAGGAACTCCACGCCCCCGCCAAGGGAAGACTCACCGCCGAGGTGGTCGACCTCCTCGACGGCACCCCCGAACTCACCATCAGCGGCGCCCTCCCGCACCGCCTGGAGACCCTCCGCCGAACGGACGCCACCCTCACCGCCCTCTCCCGCCGCTCCGCCGCCGGCGCAGGCGTCGGAACCGGCCTCAGCACCGCCCTGACCGGCCTCACCGCCGCCGCCTGCGGTGCCGCAGGCGTGGCCGCGGTAGCGGCCGGCACCCTCCAGGGAGTCTGGCTGGCCGTCGTCGTCCTCACCCCCCTCGCCGCCTTCGAGGCCGTCACCGGCCTCCCCGTCGCCGCCCAGATCCGCCGCCGCAGCGCCCGCTCCGCAGCCCGCGTCCTGGAACTGGTCGACGCCCCCGAACCCATCACCGAACCCACCACCTCCAACGACCTCCCCACCACCCCCCTCCCGCTCCGCACCACCGCCCTCACCGCCCACTGGCCCGGCTCAAAAACCGAAAACCCGGCCCTGACCGAAATCACCCTGGAACTCCCCCAGGGCCACCGCATCGCCGTAGTCGGCCCCAGCGGCTCCGGCAAGACCACCCTCGCCCACGTGCTCCTCCGCTTCCTGGACCCCACCTCCGGAACGGTCACCCTCAACGGCACCGACACCACCACCCTCCTCAGCGACACCGTCCGCACCGCCGTCGGCATCTGCGCCCAGGACGCCCACATCTTCGACAGCTCGCTCCGCGAGAACCTCCGCCTGGCCCGCCCCGACTGCACCGAGGACGACCTCTGGCAGGCCCTCGACATCGCCCGCCTTGGCGACTGGATCCGCGACGACCTCCCCGAAGGCCTGGACACCATGGTGGGGGAGCACGGCGCCCGCCTCTCCGGCGGCCAGCGCCAGCGCCTCGCCCTGGCCCGGGCCCTGCTCGCGGACTTCCCGGTGCTGCTCCTGGACGAACCCGCCGAGCACCTGGACCTCGCCACCGCCGACGCCCTCACCGCCGACCTGCTGACCGCCACCGAGGGCCGGACCACGCTCCTGATCACCCATCGGCTGGCTGGCCTGGACGCCGTCGACGAGATCCTGGTGCTGGACCACGGCCGCATCGTCCAACGCGGCACCTGGACCGAACTGGTCGCCACCGACGGCCCGTTCCGCCGCAGCTGGGACCAGGAACGCCAGGCCGAAACACTCCTCCCCGTCTGACCTCCCGGTCTGACCTCCCGGCCTGACCTCCCGGTCTGACCAACCGGGCTAATCGACCAACCACCCTGAACAACCGCAAAATACCCTTTCCCCATGGAGCACCCCCCGCCCCCCCTGGGCCTGGACGCCCTCGTCACCGAGGTGTCCGAACGCCTCCACGCCGTCGCCGCCGTCAACGACCGGATGCGGGAGCTGCTGGAGGCCGTGGTCTCGGTCAGCTCGGGGCTGGACCTGCACGCCACCCTGCAGCGCATCGCCGCCGCAGCCGCGGACCTCGCCGACGCCGAGTACGCCGCGGTCGGCGTGCTGGCCCCGCACACCTCAGGGCTGGTCGACTTCATCCACGTCGGCCTCACCGACGAGGAGGCCGCCCGGATCGGCCACTACCCCGAGGGCCGGGGCCTGCTCGGCGCGATCATCGAGGACCCCCGCCCGCTGCGGCTGGACGACCTCACCACCGACCCCCGCTCGGTCGGCGTCCCGCCCGGGCACCCGGTGATGCACTCCTTCGTCAGCGTCCCGATCCGGGTCCGCGACGAGGTCTTCGGCAACCTCTACGTCACCGAGAAACGAGGAGCTGGAACCACACCCCCCGAACCCCCCAGAGCCTCCTTCAGCACCGAGGACCAACAGGTCATGGAAGCCCTGGCCGCCGCCGCAGGCGTAGCCATCGCCAACGCCCGCCTCTACGAGGAGGGCCGCCGCCGCGAACGCTGGATCGCCGGCGCCGGAGAGGTCACCACCGTCCTGCTGACCTCGGAGGACGCCCACGCCGCCCTCACCATCGCCGCCGAACAGGTCCGCGACCTGGCCGCCGCCGCACTGGGCATGATCCTGCTGCCCACCGGCGACGGAGGCCTCCGGGTGTCGCACGCGGCCGGCGAGGCCGCCGACTTCGTCGTCGGCGAGCACGTCCCGGCCAGCGACCAGGTCGCCCTGCTGATGGACGGTCAGAATGTGATCATCGAGGATCTGGGCAGCGACCCCCGGGTCTCCTCCAGGATCGCCAAGGCCTTCGGCCCCAGCATGGCGCTGCCGATGAAGAGCGCCGGACGCATCCTCGGCGCCGTCGCCGTCTGGCGCCGCTCCGGCCGACCACCCTTCAGCGAGGACGAGGTGCAACTCGCCGCCGCCTTCGCCGGCCAGGCCGCGCTGGCCCTGCGGCTGGCCGAGGGACAGCAGGACCAGCAGCGGCTCGCGGTCTACCAGGACCGCGACCGGATCGCCCGGGACCTGCACGACCTGGTGATCCAACGGCTCTTCGCCACCGGCATGATGCTGGAGAGCGCGGCCCGCAAGGCCCAGGTCCCCGAGGTCGGGTCGCGGATCGGCAAGGCGGTGGACGAGCTGGACGCCACCATCCAGGAGGTCCGCACCACCATCTACGCCCTCCAGCACGACGACACCCCTGCCGACGCCGACGCCGACCTGCGCGGCCGGATCCTCCGCGAGGCCAAGCAGGCGGCCGGACCGCTGGGCTTCAAGCCCTCCGTCGGCTTCGTCGGCCCGGTGGAGACCATGGTCAGCGAGCGGATCGGGCGCCAGCTCATCGCCGCGCTGCGGGAGGCCCTGTCCAATGCGGCCCGGCACGCCCGCGCCGCCACGGTGGCGGTGAACGTGGACACCACCGCCCACATCGACGACGAGGGCCGCCTCACCACCGGCCGGGACGCCTTCGAGCTGCCCGAGGGCGCCGACCTCTCCACCGCCCTGCGCGAGGCCGGGGCGGGCCGCCCCGCGGTGCTGCTCACCGTGCTCGACGACGGCATCGGCATCCCCGAGGGCGGCCGCCGCAGCGGTCTGCGCAACCTCGCCGACCGTGCCGCGGCGCTCGGCGGCGCGGCCTGGCACCAGCCCGGTCCGGACGGAAAAGGCACCCTGCTCTCCTGGACGGCCCCGCTGTAAACCGGACCGAATCCCAGGCGCGACGAGTCGCACGTGATTGCTAACCCGTGCACGGCTCGCTGACAGGACCTCGTGGTGGGCTGATGTTTCGTCCGCATAAGTAACTGAGGAGCCCACAGCGATGACCACTGCCCTGAGTAGCACCCTCAAGCGCCGGGTCGCCCCCGCAGCGGCGATCCTGGTGGCGGGTGGCCTGATGCTGACCGCATGCGGATCCAGCTCTTCTTCCTCGTCGACCACCACGACCAGCAACGCCAGTTGCAGCCGCCCGTCGGGGATGCCGTCCGGTGGGGCGATGCGCTCGGGCGGTGCCAGGCCCTCGGGGATGCCCTCCGGCGGTGCGATGGCGTCCGGCGGTGCCAGGCCGTCCGGGATGCCGACCGGAGCCCGTCCCAGCGGCAGCGCCGGCTTCGGCGGCGGCCAGGGCGGCGGCTGCGGCTTCGGCGGAGGCCAGGGCGGCCAGGGCGGTGCTCCGGGCGGCGGCGCCCCCAGCGGCAACTAGGTCCCAGGACCTGGCCGCCGCCGAAGCCGCAACCGGGGTCCGGGGCAGCAGCCCCGGACCCCGCCGCGTAGCCCCGACACCGCCCCGTAACCCCGACACCGCAGCGACCCTCAGCCCTGCGCCCCGGCCACCAGTGACTCGATCACCTCGGCGACCCCGTCCCGGTCGTGGTCCCCGGCCCGCAGCGTGCAGCTGCCCAGCACCGCCGGGTGCGCGTTCGCCATGGCGTAGCCGCGGCCGGCCCAGGCCAGCATCGGCAGGTCGTTGGGCATGTCGCCGAAGGCCACCACTTCGTCCGCGGCGATGCCCTTCTCCGCGCACCACCGGGCGAGCGCGGTGGCCTTGGTCACGCCCCGGGCCCCGATCTCCAGCAGCGGGCTGGACCGGGTGATCTCGGCCAGGTCCCCCGCCGCGCCGCAGGCCCGCCGCAGCATCTCGTCCGGGTCCATCCCCGGCACCTGCGCCAGCAGCTTGAACACGGTGCCGCCCTCCGCTCCGCCGAGCAGCTCCTCGACGGAGGCGATCCGGTTGGCCGGCGACCAGTCGAGCATCGAGCGGTAGCCGGGCTCGTGCGAGAACCCGCCCGGGTACTCGATCCCGAAGGCCACCTCCGGCAGCTCGGCCCGCAGCGCGGTCACCACCGCCAACGAGTCCTCGACCCGCAGCGGCGAGGTCTCCACCAGCTCCTTGCGCCGGACGTCGTACACGGCGCCGCCGTTGGAGCAGATGGCGACGCCGTGCCGGCCGGTGTGCTCGGCCAGCGACTCCAGCCAGCGCGGCGGCCGGCCGGTGACGAACACGATGGAGATCCCGGCGTCCTCGGCGAGCGCCAGCGCGGCCTGGGTCCGTGCGGACACCGTGCCGTCGCTGCGCAGCAGGGTGCCGTCGAGGTCGGTGGCGATCAGGCGGGGGCGGGTGGCGGGGGTGGCTGTCACCTCCCCATCTTCGCTCAGTGGAGCCGAGCGGCATGCCGGTGGGCCGCACCCCGGAGGGATGCGGCCCACGGCTCGACGGGACCGACCGGTCAGCCGACGGTCGGGAGCGGGCCCTCCGCCACCTCCTCGTCCCGCTCGGAACCCACCCGCTGGTAGCCCGGCTGCCCGGAACCGGGCTGACCGGAACCCGGCTGCCCGAGACCGGACTTCCCGGACTTCCCGGACTGCCCGGACTGCCCGGACTGCCCGGACCCCGCCAGCCCGGACTCCGGGTCCTCGATCACCGCCGGTACCCCGCGCAGGGCGTACAGCGCCGCCACCGCGCCGACCGCGAGGATGCACGCACCGATCACGGTGCTGACGTGGATCCCGTGGACGAAGGCCTGCTGTGCCGTGCGGACCAGCGCCGGGCCCTGCGGCGCGGGCAGCGCCGCCCCGGCGGCCATCGCACTGCCGACGTTCTGGTGCGCCGCGGCCACCACCTGCTCGGGCAGCCCGGCCGGCAGCCGCAGCCCGCCCCGGTACGCGCTGGTCAGCACGGAGCCGAGGACCGCGATCCCCAGACCGCCGCCGAGCTCCATCGCGGTCTCGCCGATCGCCGCCGCCGCGCCGGCCCGCTCCTTGGGGGCGGTGGCCATCATGGTGTCCTGGGTGACGCCGAAGATGAAGCCCATCCCGATGCCGTTGACCACCACGATCGGGGCGATCATCCAGTACGGGGTGGACACGCCCACCCAGCTGAGGCCGACCATGCTCACCGCCATCAGACCCAGCCCGATCGCGGTGGTACGGGCCCGGCCCAGCCAGGCGATCATCGCCGCGCTGCTCGGCCCGCCGATCATCGCGCCGAGCGGCCCGGCCAGCAGCGCCAGCCCCGCCGACAGCGGGGACCAGCCGCGGACGTCCTGGAAGTACTGCGAGAAGGCCAGCGACAGCGCCGACACCGAGACGATGGTGACCAGGTTGGCGCCGACCGAGCCGGCGAAGGCCCGCTCCCGCAGCAGCGGCAGGTCGATCAGCGGGTTGGCGATCCTGGACTGGCGCAGGACGAACACGGTCAGCACCACGATGCCGCCGATCCCGGCGACCAGCACCGGCAGCGACCCGAAGCCGTCGTGCGCACCGGTCTGCACCGCGTACACCGCACCGAACAGCCCGACGACCGACAGCAGCAGGCTGGGCCAGTCCATCCGCCCGGGGGCCGGGTGCCGCGACTCGACCAGCAGCACCGAGCCCGCACCGACCAGCAGCACCAGCACCGGCACATTGATCAGGAACACCGAACCCCACCAGAAGTGGTTCAGCAGCGCACCGCCGACCACCGGCCCGATGGCGAAGCCCATCGCCGCGACGCCGCCGGAGATCCCCATCGCCAGGGTGCGCTCCTTGGCCACGGTGAAGGTCGAGCGGATCAGCGAGGCCGTGGACGGCATCACCGTCGCCCCGGCGACGCCCTGCAGCACCCGGGCCAGGATCAGCAGGTCCGGGCTGCCGGAGTAGGCCGCCAGCAGCGAGGCCAGCCCGAAGCAGCCGGCGCCCACCAGCAGCAGTTTCTTGCGTCCGATCCGGTCCCCGAGCCCGCCCATCACCACCAGCAGGCTGGCGAGCGCGAAGCTGTAGGCGTCGGCGATCCACAGGATCTGGGTGGAGGAGGGGTCCAACTCCCGCACCAGGTCCGGGATGGCGAGGTTGAGGACGGTGTTGTCGATTCCCAGGAGCAGCCCGGCCACCGTGCAGATGGCCAGCGTGCCCCACTTACGAGCGGCGGAGATGTTCGTCGAGGAGGTCATGCCCCAACATTCGAGCCCCCCGCTGACCAACCCCTGACCAACCGCTGACCGTCACCACGCAGCCCCTCAGGGGCGCGGGGAACTGCGCGAGAAACCCACCCAGGAGCCGCACCCGCCGCAGCTCAGCACCCCCCACCCTGCTCCTGCGCCGCCTCCGTCAACACCTGCGCCGCCGCCTCGACGGAGCCCCCTTCCCCCCGCAGCACCCCCGCCACCCCCGACAACTCCTCGGCCCGCTCCGGCTGCCCCTCCACCCGCAGCAACTCCGCGACGACTTCGGCCGCAGCCGCCAGCGCCGGCCGGTTACGGATGTCCACCCCCACCGGCAGCGCCTCCCGCAGGTACCCCCGAGCCGCCACCGGATCCCCCTCCGCCATCGAGATCCGGCTCAGCTCCAGCAGCACGCTGATCCGCTGCCAGTCACCGCCGAACCACCCCGGTGCCTCCGCCTCCAGCAGCCCCGCGCACAGTTCCCGCGCCGACCGCAGATCCCCCCGCAGCCGCGCCACCGTGGCGAGCAGCAACCGGGGCCGTCCCACGTTGTCGACCGCGCCGACCCGTCGGAACAGTGCCTCGGACTCCTCGCAGTCGGCGACGGCCGCGTCCAGCTCCCCGCTGCTGATCCGGCGTTCGGCCCGGGCGTACAGCTGGTCGGCGATGTCCTCGGTGGCGCCCAGCTCGTGCGCCAGCTGCAGCGCGCTCGCCGAGTACTGCTCCGACGCCGCCGCATCGCCGCGCCGGTAACTGAGCACCGCCAGCTCGCCGGCGGCCATCAGCCGGCCCCAGCGGTCGCCCAGTGCCCCGAACTCCGCCGTGGCGGCCAGGAACTCACGTTCCGCCACCGCCATGTCCGCCAGGACGTACTCGGCCCGGAAGCCGTTGCCGATGTGCATCAGGCCGCGGTACCAGGGGTCGGCCAGCCACTGTTCGGCCGAGGCCAGGTCGATGTCGTCCAGGTCGGCGGGTGCGCCGGTGATCGGCGCCCACAGCAGCAGGACGGCCGGCAGCCGGCAGGGCGACATCCGCAGCCGGCCCATCAGCGCCTCGGCGACGGCGTAGTGCTCGGCCAGGGCCTCGCGTCCGCCGGGGGTCTGCACGCCGAGGATCACGCAGATCGCGTACTCCTCCTCCAGCCCGGGCACCGGCTCCGGGGGGAGTGACCGCAGCGCGGCCCGGGCGTACGGGCCGCCCTCGAACCGCAGGCCGCGCAGCAGCCAGTAGCCGCTGAGCTCGCCGATCAGCCGCAGTGCCTCCCGGGGTCCGGCGCTGCCGAGCGCGGCGTGGAAGTTGTCGTGGTCGGCGGACAGCCGGCGCAGCCAGTACAGCTGGTCCGCGCCGCGCAGCAGCGGGCCCGCCTCGGCGGCCAGCCCGGTGAACCAGCGCAGATGGGCCTGCCGGGTGCGTTCCTCCTCGCCGGACTCGGCCAGCTTCTCGCCGGCGTAGGCGCGGACCGTCTGCAGCAGCCGGTAGCGGACCTCCCCGTCCCCGTCCGGCTCCATGCCCACCAGGGACTTGTCCACCAGCGCGCCGAGGAGTTCCACCACATCGTCAGCCTCCGTGCAGCAGACCGCCTCCGCGGCGTCCAGGGTCCAGCCGCCGGAGAACACCGAGGCCCGGCGCAGCACCCCGCGTTCGGCCTCGGGCAGCAGCTCCCAGCTCCAGTCGACGACCGCGCGCAGGGTCTGCTGCCGGGGCTGCGCGGTCCGGCTGCCGCCGGTGAGCAGCCGGAAGCGGTCGTCGAGGCGGTCCGCGACCTGACGGGGCGACAGCATCCGCAGCCGGGCCGCGGCCAGCTCGATGGCCAGCGGCAGGCCGTCCAGCCGGCGGCAGATCTCGGCGACGGCCTCGGCGTCGCGCCGCAGCTCGAAGTCGGGGCGGACGGCGGTGGCCCGTTCGGCGAACAGGGCGACGGCGGCGGGCTCCGGCAGGGCCGGCACCGGGAACAGCCGCTCGCCGGTGATCGCCAGCGCCTCCCTGCTGGTGGCCAGAACGGACAGGCCGGGGCAGGCGGCGAGCAGGTCGGTGGCGAGCCGGGCCGCGTCGGCGATCAGCTGCTCGCAGTTGTCCAGGACCAGTAGCAGCTCGCGCTGGGCCAGGGCCGAGGTCAGCCGCTCCAGCGGCGCGGGGCCCTCGTGCGCGCCGAGCAGCCCGGAGCCGCGGAGCCCCAGCGCACTGAGGACGACCTGCGGCAGATCGGCGCCGGCGGCGAGGCCGGAGAGGTCGGCGAAGCAGCTGTCCGCGGGGTGCCGGGCGGCGGTCTCCACGGCCATCCGGGTCTTCCCGGTGCCGCCGGGGCCGGTCAGCGTGACCAGCCGTCCCTCCCGCAGCAGTGCCGCGACCCCCGCCAGTTCCTCCCCCCGCCCCACCAGCCCGCTGAGCCGGACCGGCAACGCCAACCGCTCCGGCCCACCGTCCCCGTCGGCCCCACCGTCCCCGTCGGCCCCACCGGCCGTCCGGCCCGGGACGCGATCCACCCCCCTCGGCGATGTTCCACGTGAAACATCGGCCGCAGGCCCCCGCAGCACTGCGAGGTGCGCCGCCGCCAGCTCGGGACCCGGATCCGCGCCGAGCGCGTCGGCGAGGGCCTCGCGGGCATCAGCGAACGCGCTGAGGGCCTCCGCCTGCTGCCCGCTGCCGTGCAGCGCCCGCACCAGCTGGGTGCTGAGCCGTTCCCGCAGCGGGTGTGCGGCGACGAGCTCCCGCAGTTCGGGGACGACCGCGCGGGGGTCGTCCAGTCGGAGGTCGGCCTCGATCCGGTCCTCGGTGGCGGTGAGCCACTGCTCCTCCAGCCGGACGGCCTGCGGTCCGGCGAAGGGTGCGTCCCCCACATCGGCCAGCGCGGGCCCGCGCCACAGCGCCAGCGCGTCCCGGAGCAGTTCGGCCGCCTTCGCCGGATCCCCCGCGCCCAGCGCTTCCCGCCCCTGGGCCGCCAGCCGCGCGAAACGGTGCACATCCACCTGCTCGCGGTCGACGGCCAGCCGGTACCCGGCCACATGGTTCTCGATGACGTCGCCACCACCGCCACTGCCGCCCGCCCCACCACCACTGCCCGCGCCCCGCAGCGCCCTCCGCAGCCGGGAGACCTGCGACTGCAGCGCGTTGCCGACGCCGTTCGGCGGGTCCTCCCCGTACAGCCCGTCGATCATCCGTTGGACCGTGACGATCCGTCCGGCGTCCAGCGCGAGCAGCGCCAGCGCGGCTCTCCGCCCCGGTCCGCCGAGCGCGACCGGGGCCCCCTCGGCGTCCCACGCCTGCGTCGCGCCCAGAATCCCGAATCTCACCCGACGATTCTCCCGCACGCCCCCACCGACCGTCGGAGAGATCGTCCACCCCGGCGGAACCTTCCGGCCCGGTGCGGCCGGCGAGAGCCGGTCAGCCCAGTTGGGCCAGGCCCTCGGTGGCGATCTTCTCGAAGACGGCGAGGTCGTTGGCGAAGATGGAGTCGGGGACCGGCCAGTGCACGACGATCTCGTCGATGCCCAGCGCCCGGTAGGTGCCGGCGTAGTCGACGAAGGCGTCGAGGGACTGCAGCGGCCGCTCGGCGGTGGAGCCCTGCAGCAGCATCCGGTCGATGGTCGCGTAGTCCCGGCCCCGGGCCTCGCAGGCGCTGCGGAGCTTGGCCAGCTGGGCCTCGATCACGGACGGTGCCTGGTCGACGGGCACGTCGGCCGGGCCGCGCGGGTCGCCGTAGCTGACCCAGCCCTGGCCGTACTCGGCGGTGAGCCTCAGCCCGCGCGGTCCGGTGGCGGCCACGTAGAAGGGCACCCGGGGCTGCTGCACACAGCCGGGGATGTTGCGGGCCTCGACAGCGGAGTAGAACTCCCCCGAGCGGGTGGTGGAGTCATGCGTCAGCAGTTCGTCCAGCAGCGGCAGGAACTCGTCGAACCGGTCCGCCCGCTGCCGCGCGGTCCACTCGTCCTGCCCCAGCGCGGTCGCGTCGAACCCGGTCCCGCCCACCCCGATGCCGACGGTCAGCCGCCCGCCCGAGATGTCGTCGACCGTCAGCAGTTCCTTGGCCAGCGTCACCGGATGCCGGAAGTTAGGCGAGGTCACCAGCGTCCCCAGCCGGAGCCGCTCGGTCGCGGTCGCGGCGGCCGTCAGCGTCGGGACCGCACCGAACCACGGCTCGTCCCGGAACGACCGCCACGACAGGTGGTCGTAGGTGTAGGCGGCGTGGAACCCCAGCTCCTCGGCCCGGCGCCAGACCTGCCGGCCTTCGGACCAGCGGTGGATCGGCAGAATCACAGTGCTCAGACGCATGGATCCGACCCTACGGGAACGCATGCGCTCGGGAGCACGGCTCTGCCCCCGTACGGATGACATGCGGTCCGGATTCTCAGGCGAAGTAGCCCTCGACGTCGACGATCAGTTCGGTGCTGCCCTTGGAGCCGTTGTGGAACCAGACCCATCCGTTTGATCCGGTCGTGGCGACGTCGGCGTTGGCCACGGTCTCGCCCGCGGTGAAGTTGACGTTGGACGTCGTCGGGGCCGATGACTCCGTCGGGGTCAGCGACATGAATCCGGCGGCCTTCGGACCGGTGACGGTCGTGTTCAGCAGTGCGGCTTCGGGCATGTGGTAACTGCCGTCCCTGCCCGACATCGAGAGGGACTCGCCGACGCCCAGGCTGAGGCTCAGGCCCGGTGTCAGCGGACTGTCGACCGGGGTTCCCTGCGTGCCGGGCTCGGACCGGCTGTCGTACAGCCGGGTCTGGTCCGGGAAGAAGCTGAGGCCTTCCCCCTGCTGGTAGTAGCCCTGCAGATCGGCGATGAGGTCCACCGGTCGGCTCGAGCCGTTGTAGAGGGTGACTGTTCCATCGGTGCCGACCGGGACGGTGACCAAGTTGGGCACAGTGCTTCCAGCCGTGAAGTCCAGGTTGGAGGCCGTGGGCAGAGCGGTGCCGCCCGGGTAGGCGGTGATGAAGCCGGCCGCGGTGGCACCGGTCTCGGTGGTGTTCATCACCACCGCCGTGACGCCGGTGCGGGGGATGCCGTCGGTACCGGTGATCTGGACGGTGACGGTGCCCCTGGCCGGGACCTGCCCGGCGTGGCGGGCGACGTTGGTGGTGCGGGTGTCCAGCAGGCGCTTGGGCGTGGTTGGCAGGTACCCGTTGGCGGCCGACTGGGTGTAGTAGCCCTGGAGGTCGGCGACCACCTGCACGGTCCCACTGGATCCGTTGTAGAAGTCCACATAGCCGTTGGCCGCCACCGGGACGGTGACCTGGTTGGCGACGGTTCCGCCACGGGGGTAGTTCAGGAAGGACGTGCTGGACGAGCCGCCGTCCGCGTAGCCGGACAGGTAGCCGGCCGCCGTGGGGCCCGTCGCCGTCACATTGAGGACGGCCGCCGTGACCGGGCCGGTCGGCAGACCAACACCCTGCGCGACCTGCAACCGGACCTTGGCGTGCGCGGCCACCGGCGTGGTCCCGTCGCGGGTGTCGAGCAGTCGGCGCGGGGTGAGCGGTACGTAATCGCTTCCCGGTGGGGTGACCGTGCGGGTGTACGTCGCCGACTGGCCGGCCGCTGTTTCGCTGAAGACGAGTTGGTAGCTGCCCGCCCTCGCATAGGTGTGCGTGATCGTCGGACTGGTGGACGTGTGCGAGCTGCCGGTGGTGCTGGTCCCGTCGCCCCAGTTCACGGTGTAGCTGTCGGCCACGTTCAGGTCGGCGGTCACCAGGGGCTGGAACATGACCTCGTGAGTGCTGTTCCACCACAGCTCGGTGAGGTCCTTGTTCGTCGTCAGGCAGAGCGGCAGTTGGACGGCGCCGCGGTCGTAGGCGTCAGCGTCGGGAGCGGTGCGGCCCGCCGCGATACTGGCGATTCGTGGCGCGCCGTTGATGTCGGTGGTGAGTTCGCCTGGTGCGAGCGGGTCGGCCGAATCGATCACCGGTGAGCCGCTGCCCGGTGTCGGCGTCACGCTGCACGCCGTGCCGTTGTTGACGTACTCGGGGTTGGACGCGAGGTCGTGCCCGCCCTGCCCGGTGGCCGCGTTGAAGGCGGCGCCGCTGGTGTATCCCGTTCCGCCCCAGGTGTAGAGCGCCCCTCCACCGGGGGAGTAGATGTCGTTGTAGTCGGCGGTCGTGCCGGAGATGGAGTCCGTCGAGACCTCCATCCCGGTCTTGACGGGCGAGGTGCAGTAGGCGACTGCTCCGAGGGACGGCGTGAGCACGTTGTTCTCGACCACTGAGTTGACCGATCCCCCGGAGAGGTCGATCTCCGCCCCGGCGCAGGGCGTCTGCAGAGTGTTGCTGACCACGTCGGTACCCGGGGCACCGTCGACCGAGAGGATCGGCGTGCCGACCGCATCGGTCGAGCTGTCGAGCAAGTTGGTGGTGATGACGATGCCGGTCGATCCGGGATCGACGACGACGGCTGACGCCCGGTCGCCGTACACCCAGTTCCGGCTCACTGTGACGTCAGAGGAATCGCCGCTCAGGTGTACGCCGTCGGTCCCTTGGGAGGGAAGGACATAGAGGCTGTCGAGCGTGACGTTCTGCGAACCGCTGACGGTGACGCCGCCCACGGTGGTCTCGATGCCCCGGACCAGCACATGGGAGGCCCCGCTGAGGCTGATGCTCCTGACCTTCGGCTGCTGCTCGAAGGCCGGGTACTCAGAGGTGATGGTGATCGGTGCGGCAGCCGTCCCCGAGCCGGTGACGCTGACGTTCTCGGCGTAAGCGGCGCTCCTGCCCTCCAGGATCACGGTGTCCCCGGGCCCGGCCGCGTCGACAGCCGCCTGCACCGTGCAGAACGGAACCGCCTGGGTCCCCGTCCCGCTGGGACTGCAGGCGGAACTCTTCGCCACGTAGAGGGTTCTGCCGGTCGTGCCATCGGCATGGGCGACCAGTGGTGCTGCCGCCACGCCGAGCACCGTGACAGCAGAAACCACTCCAAGTCTCGTTATTCGCAACGCAACCCCCCAATGGTCCCCGCGTGTTCCCGACAGGAATCACAGGAGTAGTTCTACGCGCACCCGCCTCCCGGCCGTTCACCGCCCCGGCACCTTCGGCGATGAACTCTCGCAGGAACAGGAGGATTCCGGGCAACTGCGGCCCAAGCGAACTGTCGAGAACCGCACGAGCGGGTCCGACCTCACGGGAGCGTCCCGCCGTCGTAGGCAAGGCGGGCCGTCTCGACGCTGTCGAGGTGGTCGGCGGACCATTCCGCGAGCTTGGCGAAGAGCGGGGCCAGGCTCCGACCCAGCTCGCTGATCTCGTACTCCACCCGTGGCGGCACCTCGGGGTGGTAGGTGCGCAGGACCAGGCCGTCGCGTTCCAGCTGGCGCAGCCGCTGGGTCAGCACCTTGGGGGTGACCGTGCCGATGTGCCGCTGGAGCTCCACGAAGCGCATGCGGCCCTCCCGGTGCAGGGTCCAGAGGATCGGGGTGGTCCAGCGGCTGAAGACGATGTCGACCACCGGGGTGATCGGACAGGCCAGCCGGGCGTCGTCCGACCCTGCTGACGTCCAGCTCTCCTGCTTGCTCATCCGGCTCCGCATCCCTTCGGCATAGCCACTATCTCCTAGGTACCTACTATCCCGACGATGTTAGCTTCGTCCAGTCGCCGCGGGGAAGCAATCGGGGCGGCGACAACTCCGCCTGTTCCGGCGTGAGTTGACCCGACGAATACACAGAGGTGTTGATCATGATCGTAGTCACGGGAGCCACCGGCAACGTCGGACGACCGCTGGTGCGGGCACTCGCGGCGGCCGGTGCGCAGGTCACGGCGGTGTCCCGGGCGAACCCCGGCGATCCGTTGCCGGAGCGGGTCCGGCACCGCGCGGCGGACCTGAACGACGCCGAGACCCTGCGGCCGGTCCTGGACGGTGCCGAAGCGCTGTTCCTGCACGACGGCGGCGGAGGCACGCAGGGGTTCAGCGTGCCGGACCTCCTCGACGTCGCCAAGGCCGGCGGGGTCCGGCGGGTGGTGCTGCTGTCCTCCCAGGGGGTCGGCACCCGGCCGGAGTCGGTCTCGCACGGGGTGGTCGGGCGGGCCAGGGAGGACGCGGTCCGGCAGTCGGGGCTGGAGTGGACCGTGCTGCGGGCCGGCGGGTTCGACTCCAACGCCTACGCCTGGGCGGAGTCGGTACGGACCCGACGGACCGTCAGCGCTCCGTTCGGCGACGTCGGCCTGCCGACCGTCGACCCGGACGACATCGCCGAGGTCGCCGCGGCGGTGCTGCTCGGGCAGGGACACGGCGGCCAGGTGTACGAGCTGACCGGGCCTGCGGCCGTAACGCCGCGGCAGCAGGCCGAGGCGATCGGCGCGGCGCTGGGCGAGCCGGTCCGCTTCGTCGAACTGACCGCGGATCAGGCCCGCGAGCAGATGCTGCGGTTCATGCCCGAGCCCGTGGTCGCGACCACGCTGGACATCCTCGGCGCCCCGACCGCCGCCGAGCTGCGGACCAGTCCCGACATCGAGCGGATCCTCGGCCGTCCGGCCGGGACCTTCGCCGGCTGGGCGGAGCGCAACGTCGCGGCCTTCGGCTGACCACCGGCCCCCGCCGCCCCAACGGGCTTGCCCGGCAAGGCAACCATTCCGGTTTCCCGGGCCACTTGGGGGTACGGCGCGCACCGAGCGGGCCGTATCCGCCAGAGACGGACCCAGGGAGCGCGCATGGCCGGCACACGACGCAGGAGCCACGGCAGGGGATGGCGACGCGGGACCGTCGTGGTCCTCCTCGCGGCGGTGGCGACCGCCGTGGGGGTGTCCGTGCACGCGGCCACGGGGGGAGCGCCGCACGAACGCGCGGTGGGCAATGTGGCGGGAGTCGCCGAGGCGAGCCGCGCCGCCGCCGGGTCGGTGTCGTCGTCGCTCTCGTCGTCATCGTCGAAGACGCCGACCCCGCCGTCCAAGCGGCCCTCCAAGTCCGCCGCAGCCGTCGCGTCGGGCGCCGCCGCCTCGGCTGCCGCGTCCGCAGCCGCCGTCTCCGCCGCCACGCCGCTGGCCCAGCGGATCAGCAGCACGACGCTCACCCTCTCCAGTCCACTGCACTATCTGGAGCAGGGCTACAACGAGACGCCCCAGTGGACCCGGGTCGCCGTCGCCGCCGCGCCCGGCGGCAAGGTCCAGGTCGCCTGGCCGGCCGCGAACGGCATCCATGTCACCCCGCTCGGGACGAACCTGACCCGCAGCGGCGCGGACACCGTGGTCGCCGGGGCCCAGGAGGTCGGCGGGCTGGTGGCCCACGACGACGGCTTCGCGCTGCTCACCAGGGTCGCCGACAGCAACAAGTGGAACGAGACCGCCGCCGCGCTGATCCGCTACCGCAACGGCGCCCGGGCCTTCACCGACAAGCTGACCGGAACCGCCAGCGACGACACCGCACCGGTCCTCGACGGCCAACTCGCCTGGAACGGCACCGAGTACGGCGCCTACTTCGTGGTGCACGGCGCGGGCGGATTCGCGGACGGGCACTTCGGCGACAAACTGGTCTACACGGGCGCGACCGGAACCCGGCTGAGCGGCGGCTGGAGCTGGGGCTGCAGCCACAACGAGGGCATCGCCCTCTACCCGGAGAAGTCCGCCCCGTTCACCTCGGTCTGCCTGGACGACTGGCGCTCCGGACTGTTCGTCAGTACCGGAATCGGAGCCCCGGACATGGCACCGGTGCTGGGGCGGGAACAGTGCTGGGCGGGCTACTGCGGCGGGGCCTTCCCGGACGGAACCGGGGCGATCGTCAAGTCGGCGGCGGGCCGCTACGCCGTCGCCCTGGCCTCCCGCGGAGCCGCTTCGGCGGTGAAGAACGCCGCCGACACCAGCGGCCGCGGCTGGACGGTGACCCCGCGCTGGAACACCCACCAGGTCGCCGTGGACTTCCTCGGCAACTCCTCCACCCCCAGCGGGAAGACCGTCTACCTGACCGACGACCCGGGCACCGACCACGTCAACGTCCGCATCGCGCCGTACGGCGGGAGCCGACTGCTGGTCTCCTGGGAGTCGGTGACCGGGGCCAAATGCGCCAGCGGCACCTGCACCGGCAGCTTCGGCGGAACCCACCTGGAACTGATCGACTACACCGGCAAGGTGGTCACCCCCGCGGTGGTGGTCCCCGAGCACATCTCCGGAGACATCGCGGTGCTCCCGGACGGCGACCTCGCCTGGGCCTCGGTCAAGGCCGCGCCGAACTACTCGGCGGCATTGGGGACTTCCCCCAGCACCACGACGCTCTCCGTCTCCAGGATGCGGCTGGTCGGTGGTTGAGCGGGATCCCGCCGAATTCCGGCGGATTCGCATAAGGGGCGGAAGGGGTTATTCCACAACGCAATTCCCTTGGCGCAGCGGTATTGCGTATCGATCCTATAAACGAGTTGTGCGGTAGGTAAGGAGATGGACATCATTGCTGTTCGTGCCCCTGCCAATCCTCTCCTGGCGGTTGCGGCGCGTTCGGCCTCCCCAGGGTGGGAATGAGGCGAATCACCATTCTGTGGGGTTGTCGTGGGGGAAAGCGAAGACGTGTCCGGTGTGCCCCAGGGCGGCTACTATCCGCCCGTTCCGCCGCCACCGGTGGGATATGCGGCAGCCCCGGCCGAACCCCCGGCGCCTGGCTCGCGCAAGGGTCGACGGGTGGCCCTGGCCGTCACCTGCTGGCTGGTGATCGCAGCGGGTACGGCCACCGGCGTGGTGCTGGTGGGCGACGGCGGCGGTACCACGCAGGCCGCCGCGGCGGCACTGCCCAGCGCGAGCGCCTCGCCCTCGGCGGCGGCCAGCAGCTCGGCACCGGTGATCGCCCCCACGCCGACGGTCGCGCCCAGCCCCAGCTCCACCGTGAAGGGCACCGTCCAGGGCTCCACGCACAGCGGTGACCTGCGCTTCTTCCTGCTACCCGTGCCCTCGGACGCCGAGGCGTACGGCGACTCCGACGGCAACAAGATGACTGTCGCCGACATCGCCAAGACCCTGGGGAACCCCACCACCAGCAAGAAGATCCTCAACGAGTACGGCTGCTCCGGCGGCGCGTACCGCAGCTACCGCAGCAACGACGGCACGGTCACCGTCGACGTCCAACTGCTGCACTTCGACGGCTCCGGCCACGCCGGTGATTGGGCGTCAGGACTGACCTTCGGCAAGGGCAAGGAGTTCAGCGTCTCCGGGATCGACAACGGCAGGGGCATCGCCTTCGACCCGGCCACCGCCGACGGCGACGGCGAGTTGCTCGGGATCTCCCATGTCGGCGACGTCGAGTACGAGATCACCGTCTCCGGGACCGGGAAGCTGGCCCACTCGCTGCTGACCCCGCTGATGAAGCGCGAGGAGCAGCGGCTCAGCACCGGCCACTGAGGCGCAGGTGCGCTGCCGCGCCTTCCCGAACTCCCTTCCCAGACCGTCCCGTGGAGGACCGACCGTTGACCACCGAAGCCGCCGAGCCGGCAACCCCTGAACCAGAGGCTGTTCCCGAAGCGGCAACTGACGCACCCTCTGATGCTGTACCAGTAGCTGAGACTGAGCCGGAGCCCGAGGCCGGGCCCGAGCCCGAGCCCGAAGCCGAGGCCGTGCCGAAGGCAGAGCCCGAGCCGGCGCCCGAAGCCGAAGCCCAGGCCGAGCCCGAGCCCGAGCCCGAGCTGGCGCCCGAAGCCGAGGCTCAGGCCGAACCGGAGCCGAAGCCCGAAGCCAAGACCGTGTCCGAAGCTGAGCCCGCTGCCGGTGCCGCAACTGCGCCCGCAGCTGCTGCCGACGCCGTGGCGGAGCCGGCTCCCACCGTCGCGCCCGAAGCCGTCGCGCCTCAGGCGGTGGCGCCCCCCGCAGCCCGGAAGCCCCGACGCCGTGGGAAGACGGCGCTGATCATGGCGGTCGCCGTGGTCCTCGGAGTCCTGGGCGGCGCCGGCGTCGGCTACGCCGTGCAGCAGCACCGTGCCCCGACCCCGTTGCCCCCGCTCTCCGTCGCCCAGCCGTCCTACCCGGCCGCCCACTCCACCGCCGCAGCACTCACCGCGGCGCAGGACGACCTGGTCAGGACCGACGGCGACCTCACCAAGCTCCTGATTCCGGTCCCCAAGGGCGCCAAGAAGAACGCCGACGAGTCCGGCGACAACGGCTGGTTGGCCCTCGACAGTCTGGCGGAGACCTACACCAAGCCCGGTGTGGAGTTCACCTGGCAACTCGACCACGGCTTCCGCAGGGCTGCCGTGGTGGCCTGGGACCAGGGCGGTGTCAACTACCAGGTCAACCTGATCCAGTTCCAGCACACCGCCGAGGCGTCCACCGCACAGTTCCTCGTCGACCAGTCCGACTACCTGTTGACCGATGCCGGTGGGGCGAAGTACCGGACCGCCGTCCCGGGAACCGTCAACGGCGCCGTGTTCGCCGGCCACAAGCAGTTGCACGACGACGGCGGCACGTACTACCGGGGCGGGGGTCTCGCCGTCCACGGCGACATCGTCGTCGCCGTGTGGGTCGACTCCTCGCACCCGATCGACGGGAAGGCCCTGATGGCCGTCGTCCAGGACCAGTTGGAGCGACTGTGACCACCGAACTGCCCACCCCCGGGCTGCCGCAACCCGAACCGCAACCCGAACCGCAGCCGGCCGAAACATTCGGGACCGAACCACCCGCTGCCGAGCCGGCCGCAGGCCAGGACCCGGTGCGCCGTCCCGGCAGGCGCCGGGCGCTCGTGCTGGGCACCCTGCTGGTCCTGTCGGCCGTCGCGGTCGGCGGCGGTGTCGGCTTCGGCATCCTCCAGGCCGACAAGAAGCCGGACAAGCCCGTCGCGGCCGCCGGCGCGTCGCCCGCACCCTCGGCGTCGCCCTCCTACGGCGCCCACGCCGACGGCGACCACTTCGGTGCGCTGAGCGATCTGCTGCTGCCGCTGCCCGTCGGGTACAACCTCGGTCCGGACGACCCGGGAATCGGCAACGACACCACCCTGACCACGGCGCAGTACCGGGCGATCTTCGACGAGGACATCGCGTCCCTGTCCGACAGCGACCGGAAGAAGCTCGACGGCGGCTTCAACGCGAGCTTCGTCAAGGGCGACGCGGTACGCACCTACCAGTCGACGGGCAACATGGTCATCGAGGTGGAGCTGCGCCAGGAGAACCAGCAGGCCGCCTCCTACGGTGCTGCCTGGCTGAAGGAACTGGCCGACAGCACGCAGGCGTTCCGGGCGGGCCCTGCGGTGCCGGGCTTCCCCAAGGTGCACTGCTACCTTCCCCCGCTGGCCAGCGGCGACAAGCTCGACTACATGGACTGTGACGCCTCGGTGGGCGACATCTATGTCCGCCTGTCCGCCTACGGAGTCGCGCCGCTGGACTCCACCTCTGCCACGGATCTGCTCCGGCAGCAGCTCGAACGACTTGCGATCCCGGGAGCCCAGATATGAGCGAGCTGACGGAACCCACGCCGGCGCCCACGCCCACGCCCGCACCCGCACCCGCATCCACACCCGTACCCGTCCCCGCCCCACCGCAGTTCGACCCCAGCACCGTCTGGGCGGTGCCACCGCTGCTGTCCCCGGCTCCCCCGCGCAACCGCACCTGGCTGCGCACCGCGCTGCGCTGGACCACCGCCGTGGTGGTCTGCGCGGCCGTCGGCACCGGTGCCGCCTTCGCGGTGGCCGCCCCGCGCCGCACCGACATCCCCGGGCTGAAGACCCCGACCGACGGACGCTATGCCTTCCCCGCGCTGACGCTGCCCGCGCTCCCCTCCGGGGCGGTCGGTCCGGCCGAGCAGAAGACCTCCTCCGGAGTCGAGGAGACGCATGCGGCCGACCTCCGGCAGCTGCTGCTCCCGATGCCGGTGGGCGGACAGGCCGACGCGTCCTACCCGGGCCGTTCCGGCTGGTACTCCACGACCGCCTTCGCCCAGAAGTTCGTGGACGCGTCCGGCATGGCGAAGCACCTCCAGGACGACGGCGTCCGCCACATCGCCGCGACGGCCTGGACCGGCCCCGACGGCACCCGGACCGAGATCTACCTGCTGCAGTTCCGTTCCTCCTCCAGCGCCGGCGATCTCAACAGCCTGACCTGCGACACCTCACCGGCGGCGGCGCCGGACGCGCTGGTGGATCCGGAGTTCTCCGCACCGGACATCCCCACCGGCATCTTCCTCTCCGGTCGGGCCGGGGACGCTCAGGGCGGACATCCGGCCGCCCGGGTCACCTGCTTCGACCACGGGGAGGTCGCGGCCGTGGTGATGATGACCAACCCGTCGAAGGTCAACCCGGTCGTCGCCCAGCAGGTGGCCACGCTCCAGAGCGAGCTGCTGCTCGGCTGACCGCAGCCGTCGCGGGTGGGTCCCGGGGTGCGTCCCCTAGGGGACGCACCCGCACCGGTACGCCGGAAGAGTGGGGCAAGCCGCTGCCTCCGGACTGATGCGGTGCGGATCGCCGCCCCGATACGGTCCTCCTGTGTCTGTCATCATCACGGACAACCTCACCAAGAGGTTCCCCCGGGTCACCGCGCTGGATCGACTGACCGTCGATGTGCAGCCCGGAGTGGTCGGCCTGGTCGGAGCGAACGGCGCAGGCAAGTCCACACTCATCAAGATCCTGCTGGGGCTCGCCCCGGCCACCGAGGGCACGGCCCGGGTACTCGGGCTGGATGTCGCCACCGAGGGCGGTGCCATCCGGGAACGGGTCGGCTACATGCCCGAGCACGACTGCCTGCCACCGGACGTCTCGGCCACCGAGTTCGTCGTCCACATGGCGCGGATGTCCGGCCTGCCGGCCTCCGCCGCCCGTGAGCGGACCGCGGACACGCTGCGCCACGTCGGCCTCTACGAGGAGCGCTACCGCCCGATCGGCGGCTACTCCACCGGCATGAAGCAGCGGGTGAAGCTGGCCCAGGCGCTGGTGCACGACCCGCAGCTGGTGCTGCTGGACGAGCCCACCAACGGCCTCGACCCGGTCGGCCGGGACGACATGCTGGGCCTGATCCGGCGCGTCCACGCCGAGTTCGGGATCTCCGTGCTGGTCACCTCGCACCTGCTCGGAGAGCTGGAGCGGACCTGCGACCACGTGGTCGTCATCGACGGGGGCCGGCTGCTGCGCTCCTCCTCGACCGCCGACTTCACCCAGGTGACCCAGCTGCTCGCGGTCGAGGTGACGGACAAGCAGTCCGACCCGACCCTGGACACCGACAAGGCCCTGCTGGAGGCGCTCGCCGCAGCCGGGCTGACGGCCAAGGCCGACGGCGGCCGGGTGCTGCTGGTCGAGATCAAGGGCGAGGAGACCTACGACCTGGTCCGCGACGCCGTGGCCGACCTGGGCGTGGGCCTGGTGCGGATGGAACAGCGCCGGCACCACATCTCCGAGGTCTTCAGCTACGACCAGGCCGAGGAGGAGACCGCGCATGTCTGAGGCAACCACCCCGGCGCTGCCCGAACCACGGGCGGACGTCATCCATGACATCGGCTACCGCCACTACGACGGACCCCGCCTCGGCCGCTCCTACGCGACCCGCTCGCTCTTCACCCTGAGCCTGCGCGGCAGCTTCGGCCTCGGACGGTCCGTCAAGTCCAAGATCCTGCCGATGGCGCTGCTCGCGGTGATCTGCCTGCCCGCGCTGATCATCGTCGCGGTCAGCGTCTACACCAAGCTGTCGAAGTACCCCGAGACGGCCAGCTATCCGCACTACCTCTCGATCATGCAGTTCGTCATCGCGGTGTTCGTCGCGGCCCAGGCGCCGGTGGCGCTCTCCCGGGACCTGCGCTTCATGACCCTGCCGCTGTACTTCTCCCGCCCGCTGACCTCGCGGGACTACGTCCAGGCGAAGTTCGGCGCGATGGCCTCGGCCATCTTCGTGCTGACCGGCCTGCCGATGCTGATCATGTGGATCGGCTCGATGCTGGCCTCGATGGACTTCGGCTACAACCTGGAGCACTTCGCCTACGGGCTGGTCGCCGCAGCCTTCTACTCCCTGCTCTACGCCGGGATCGGACTGGTGATCTCCTCGGTGACGCCCCGTCGCGGCTTCGGGGTGGCCGCCATCATCGCGGTGCTGCTGATCTCCGAGGCGATCGCCGGGATCATCTACGCGGTGCTGCATGTGCACGGCCATGCGTCCGGGGCCGGCTGGGCACTGGTGATCAGCCCCAGCAGTCTGGTCGCCACGACCGTCGACTGGCTCTTCGGGCTCAGCAGCAGGGGCGACGGCCCGCACGTCCCCTCGGACCTCGGCGGCTTCGTCTTCCTCGCCGAGATCCTGGTCATCGCCGCCGCCTCGTTCTGGCTGCTGGTCCGTCGCTACCGGAAGATCTGAGAGGCCGCCATGACCACCATCAGCATCGACCAGGTCTCCCGCTGGTTCGGCAACGTCGTCGCGGTCAACGACGTCAGCATGACCATCGGACCCGGGGTCACCGGCCTGCTCGGCCCCAACGGCGCGGGCAAGTCCACCCTGATCCACATGATGAGCGGCTTCCTGCCGCCCTCCTCCGGATCGGTCACCCTCGACGGCGTCCAGGTGTGGAAGAACCAGCAGGCCTACCGGCAGATCGGACTGGTCCCCGAGCGGGAGGCCATGTACGACTTCCTGACCGGCCAGGAGTTCGTGCTCGCCAACGCCGAGCTGCACGGTCTGCCCGACCCCGGCGCGGCGGCCCAACGCGCCCTGGCCACCGTCGAGATGGAGTACGCGCAGGACCGCAAGGTCACCACCTACTCCAAGGGCATGCGGCAGCGCGTCAAGATGGCGTCCGCGCTGGTCCACGAGCCTGACGTGCTGCTGCTCGACGAGCCCTTCAACGGCATGGACCCGCGCCAGCGGATGCACCTGATGGAGCTGCTGCGGCGCTTCGGGGCCGACGGCCGCACGGTGCTCTTCTCCTCCCACATCCTGGAGGAGGTCGAGCAGCTGGCCCGCCACATCGAGGTCGTCGTCGCCGGACGGCACGCCGCCTCCGGCGACTTCCGCAAGATCCGCCGGCTGATGACCGACCGTCCGCACCGCTACCTGGTGCGCTCCAGCGACGACCGCAAGCTCGCGGCGGCGCTGATCGCGGACCCGTCCACGGCCGGCATCGAACTGGACTGGACCGAGAAGGCGCTGCGGATCCAGGCCATCGACTTCTACCGCTTCACGGAGCTGGTGCCCCGGGTCGCCAAGGAGGCAGGCATCCGCCTGCACACCGTCTCCCCAGCCGACGAGTCCCTGGAGAGCGTCTTCTCCTACCTCGTCACCTCCGCCCGATGAAGCCCGACAAGAAGGTGACCCGCCCGTGAACATCACCGTCGCCCGGCTGACCGTACGCGGCCTGCTAGGCCGCCGCCGCGGCCTGCTGCTGCTCGCGGTGCCCGCGCTGCTGCTGATCCTGTCGGTGGTGATCCGGGCCGCCGCCGGCCAGGACGAGTCCACCACCGTCAACATCCTGGGCACCCTGGCCCTGGGCACCCTGGTCCCGCTGCTCGGCCTGATCGCCGGGACCGGGGCGATCGGCCCGGAGATCGACGACGGCTCGATCATCTACCTGCTGGCCAAGCCGCTGCCCCGCTGGAAGATCATCACCACCAAGCTGGCGGTGGCCATCGGCTGCACCGTGGTCTTCGCGGCGGTCCCGACCTACATCGCCGGGGTCATCCTCTTCGGCAACTTCGAGAACCTGGCGCTGGCCTACGGCGTCGGAGCGCTCATCGCCGGGGTCGCCTACAGCTCCATCTTCCTGCTCTTCGGCGTGATCACGCGGCACGCGGTGGTGGTCGGCCTGATGTACTCGCTGCTCTGGGAGAGCATCGTCGGCAACTTCGTCTCCGGGGCGAAGACACTGAGCGTCCAGCAGTGGGCCCTCTCGGTGGCCCGCAAGATCGCCGACCCGGGCGTGGTCAGCTCCTCGGTGCACCTGCCCACGGCGATTCCGCTGCTCATCGTGGTGACGCTCGGTGCAACTGCCTTTGCAGCCGTCCGATTGAGCAGGTTGACGCTGGCGTCGGAGGAATAGGCTCTACCGCCGTTTCGCGCACGCAGTTGAACAAGCAGAGCCCCGCGCCCCTAAAAAGGACTTTGCAACGGACCGTCAGTTGCAATCACCTCAGGGGCGCGGGGAACTGCGCGACAAGCCAGCTACGGCCTGAGCGTGTGAGCCCGTCCCGCACCCAACCCCGCCGTAAGCGCCACCCCGCAGCACCCCAGCAGCAGCACCAAGGGAAGAGTCCACCCCCCGGTCAGCTGATGAAGGGCCCCGAACCCCACAGGCCCGGCCGCCGCGATGAAGTACCCCACCATCTGCGACATCCCCGAGAGCTGCGAAGCCACCGCCGCACCCCCCGAGCGCAGCACGATCAGTGCCATCGCCAGGCCGAAACCGCCCCCCTGCGCGATACCGAGCAGCACCGCCCAGAGCCATGCGCCGCCCACCGGCGCCAGCACCAGGCCGAGGATGCCGCCGACGTTGCAGGACACCATCAGCGCCACCAGCACCCGCTGACTGTGCATCCGTCCGGCCAGCGTCGGCACGACGAACGCCCCGCCGACCTGGACCAGGTTGCAGAAGGCGAAGACCGCCCCGGCCGTGCCGCGGTCCATGCCCTGGTCGGTGAGGATCGTCGGCATCCAGGCGATCAGGGTGTAGGAGAGCAGCGACATCACGCCCATGTAGACGGCGAGCTGCCAGGCCAGCGGATGCCTCCACAGCCCGGCCACCCGCTCCCCGACCGGCTGGGCCACCCGCCCGGCCGACCCCGCCGGACGGCGGACCTGCGGGAGCCACACCGCTGCGGCGAACAGCGCCAGCACCGACCAGGACGCCATCGACCCCTGCCAGCCGCCGAAGGCGTGTTCCATCGGGACGGACAGCGCCGCGGCCAGCGTCGCGCCGACGATCATCGAGGTCGTGTAGACGCCGGTCATGGTCGCCGCACGGTCCGGGAAGTCCCGCTTCACCAGGCCGGGCATGGTCACGTTGAGCAGCGCGATGGCCGCGCCGATGACCACGCTGCCGGCGAACAGCGCCCAGGTGCCGGAGACCACCCGCAGCCCGATCCCCGCCGCGAGCAGCGCCAGCGCGCCGAGCACCACCCGTTCGGGGCCGAGGCGGCGCACCAGCCGGGGGACGAACGGCGCGGTGAGGCCCATCAGCAGCACCGGCAGGGTGGTCAGCAGCCCGCCCGCCGTCGCGGAGAGTCCGTAGCCGTTGCTGACATCGGTGAGCAGCGGCGACACCGCCGACAGCGCGGCGCGCATGTTCAGCGAGACCAGCAGGATCCCTACCAGCGCCGTCGCCGGGTGGACGGCGATCCTGGCCGCCCGGGAGGGTACGGGGGTGTACGGCGTCCCTACGGAGGGGGTCGGGGCGTCGAGGGTGGTGCGCGGCATGGCGTTCTTTCCGGAGTTGCAGGTGGGGTGGATCAGTTGTCACCGAGCAGGCGGCCCACGGCCGCCGTCGGCTCGGCCAGCAGCAGTCGGCAGGCGGCCTCGGCCGCGTCCGGGTCGCCGGACTCGACCGCGTCGATCAGCGCGCGGTGCGAGGCCAGGTCGACCTCGGGCATGTCCTGGTCCCCGGAGGAGGAGCGCATGGACTCCCGGACCGAGGCGCTGAAGTAGCGGTAGACCTCGGTCAGCGCCGGGTTGTGCGCGGACTCGACCAGGGCGGTGTGGAACTCCAGGTCGTGCTCGACGGTGGCCTCGCGGCCGCCCCGCTCCGGTTCGTCGCGCAGGATGGTCTCCTCCGCGTCCAGCGCGGCCCGCATCCGGGCCAGGTCCTCCCGGGTGTGCCGGAGCGCGGCGAAACGCGCGGCCTCGGTCTCCAGCGCGCCGCGGACCTCCAGCACGTCCCGCACCCCGGCCCGCTGCACCCCGTGCAGCACGGCGGCCGGGTCGCTGCTGCTGCGGACGAAGGTGCCCTCGCCCTGCCGCGACTGCAGCATCCCGGAGTGCACCAGCACCCGCACCGCCTCGCGCACGGTGTTGCGGCCGACCTGGAGCAGCGCGGCCAGCTCGTGCTCGGTCGGGATACGGTCGCCGACCTGCCAGGCGCCGCCGCTGATCTGGGCCCGGAGCTGTTCGATGGCGGAGTCGACCAGGGAGGTGCGGCCGGCGGCGTGCAGGTTGCTGCTCATCGGTACGAGGTCCTCCGGTCGTCCTACATCCTCTTGCCCAGTCATCCTACAACTGGAACTCGACCGGTCCGGCCACCGGGTGGGCCGACTCTCAGCCCCGGCCGAGCAACGGCATCGCGCTGGCCATCACCGTCACGAACGGGATGTTGGCGGCCAGCGGCAGCGAGGCCATGTGCAGCACGGTGCGGGCGACGTCGGCCACGTCCATCGTCGGCTCGACCGCGGTGCGGCCGTCGGCCTGGAGGGTGCCGGTGCTCATCCGCTCGGTCATCTCGGTGGCGGCGTTGCCGATGTCGATCTGCCCGCAGGCGATGTTGTGCCGGCGTCCGTCCAGGGCGAGGGACTTGGTCAGGCCGGTGATGGCGTGCTTGGTCGCGGTGTAGGCGACGCTGTTGGGACGGGGCGCCTGCGCGGAGACCGAGCCGTTGTTGATGATGCGGCCGCCCTGCGGGTCCTGGGCCATCATCAGCCGGTAGGCGCCCTGGGCGCACAGGAACGAGCCGGTGAGGTTGGTGTCCACCACCCGGCGCCACTGCTCGTGCTCCAGCTCCTCCGGCGGGGCGGACAGCGCGGCGACTCCGGCGTTGTTGAACAGCAGGTCCAGGCGTCCGAACCGGTCCTTCACCGCGGTGAACAGGGCGTCGACGGAGCCGGGATCGGTGACGTCGGTCGGCACGACCAGCACGTCGTCGCCTGCGGCGGTCTCCCGCAACGGCGCCTCACGCCGTCCGGCGAGGGCCACCGCCCACCCTGCTCCGAGCAGGGCGCGCGCCGTCGCCCGACCGATGCCCGAGCCCGCTCCGGTCACCACTGCGACCCGTGTGTCCATGGCGGCACCCTAACGCGGTGGGTGGTCACCGTGGTTGGAGGGCTCTACGGCCGTAGCTGGCTTGTCGCGCAGTTCCCCGCGCCCCTGAGGTTCTGCAACTGGCTCAGTTGCAATCAGCCAGGGGCGCGGGGAACTGCGCGACAAGCCACCCACCAGCGGAGAGGTTCACGCAGTGGGGAACAACAGCTCCAGCACCACGGCCACCCCGTCCGCATCGTTGCTCGACGTGACCTCGTCCGCCGCCGCGACCAACGCGGGGTGCGCATTGGCCATGGCCACCCCGTGCGCCGCCCAGGCGAACATCGGCAGGTCGTTGGGCATGTCGCCGAAGGCTAGTGCGCGGTCCCGCTTCACGCCCAGCCGGGCCGCCGCCAGGGCCAGCCCGGTCGCCTTGGACAGGCCCAGCGGCAGCACCTCGACGAACCCGGGACCGGCCATCACCACATCCACCAGCTGCCCGCCGACCTCCCGCACGATCTGCGTGAGCTCGTCGTCGGTCAGCGTCGGGTGCTGCAGGAAGAGCCGGGTGATCGGCTCGGCCCAGAACTCCGCGGGGTCCGTGACCGCGCGGAGCTCCTCCTCGCCTTCGCCGTCGCCGGGCATCCGGTAGCCCTCGCCGACCAGGATCTCGCCGTCCAGCCCTTCGCGGCCCACCGCGAGGAACACCGGGCCGGCCTCCGCCTCGATCTTGGCGAGGGCCACCTGGGCCAGCTTGCGGTCCAGGGTGATCGAGGTGAGCAGCCGGTGCGCGCCCGCGTCGTAGACCTGGCCGCCCTGGCTGCAGACGGCCAGGCCGGTGTAGCCGATGGCGTCCAGCGTCGGCCGGGTCCACGAGGCGGAGCGGCCGGTCACCACGATGTGCTGGGCCCCGGCGGCGGCAGCCGCCGCGAGTGCCCGCCGGGTGCGCTCCGACACGGTGTGGTCGGAGCGCAGCAGCGTGCCGTCGAGGTCCGTCGCGATCAGGTCGTACGGGCGGGAGGGTTTCCCGCTGGTGCCGCTCACTTGCCGACCGGCTCCAGGACGGAGCGTCCGCCGAGGTAGGGCCGGAGCGCCTCCGGGACCACCACCGAGCCGTCCGCCTGCTGGTGCGTCTCCAGGATCGCGACGATGGTGCGCGGCACCGCGCACAGCGTCCCGTTCAGCGTCGCCAGCGGACGGTTGCCGCCCTCGCCGCGCATCCGGATGTCCAGCCGGCGCGACTGGTACTCGGTGCAGTTGGAGGTGGAGGTGAGCTCGCGGTACTTGCCCTGGGTGGGGATCCAGGCCTCGATGTCGAACTTGCGGGTCGCCGAGGAGCCCAGGTCGCCCGAGGCCACGTCGATGACCCGGTAGGCCAGGCCCAGCTTGTCGAGGAACTGCTTCTCCCACTCCAGCAGGCGCTGGTGCTCGGCCTCGGCCTCCTCGGGGGAGGTGTAGACGAACATCTCGACCTTGTCGAACTGGTGCACCCGGATGATGCCGCGGGTGTCCTTGCCGTAGGTCCCGGCCTCGCGGCGGAAGCAGGGCGAGAAGCCGGCGTAGCGCAGCGGCAGCCGGTCCGCGTCGATGATCTCGTCCATGTGGTAGCCGGCCAGCGGCACCTCGGAGGTGCCGACCAGGTAGAAGTCGTCCTCCTCCAGCCGGAAGACGTTCTCGGCGGCCTGGCCGAGGAAGCCGGTGCCCTCCATGGCCCGCGGCTTGACCAGGGCGGGGGTCAGCATCGGGATGAAGCCGGCCTCGACCGCCTGGGCGATGGCCATGTTGACCAGGGCCAGCTCCAGCAGCGCGCCGATGCCGGTCAGGTAGTAGAAGCGCGAGCCCGACACCTTGGCGGCTCGCTCGATGTCGATGGCGCCGAGGATCCGCCCCAGCTCCACGTGGTCGCGGGGCTCGAAGCCCTCCGCGGCGAAGTCGCGGGGGAGGCCGACCTCCTCCAGGGTGACGAAGTCCTCCTCGCCGCCGATCGGGGCGTCGGGGTGCAGCAGGTTGGCGAACTGCCCCTGCAGCCGCTTGACCTCGTCGTCCGCCTCGGACTGCTCGGCGTTGGCGGCCTTCGCCTCGGCGGCGAGGGCGGAGGCCTGCTTGAGCAGGCCGGCCTTCTCCTCGCCCTGGGCGCTGCGGATCTGGTTGCCGATCAGCTTCTGGGCGTTGCGCAGTTCGTCGAAGCGGGAACCGGAGGACCTGCGCCGCTCATCAGCACTGAGGAGGGCGTCGACAAGGGCGACGTCCTCTCCTCGGGCACGCTGCGAGGCGCGCACACGGTCAGGGTCCTCACGGAGCAGGCGAAGGTCAATCACGGGGACGAGCCTACCGGTCCCGGGCTGCCGCCTGCCGCTCCTTATGCTGCGCAGGGTCCGTGCCACTGCCGGGCCACTGCCGGGCCACTGCCGGTGACCGCCGATGGTCTGCTGTGCGGTGGTTTGTCACACATTTGTCCCTGTCCGCCACCAGGACGGTACAGCGGCTCCACAGCCGCCCGACGGCCTGCAAGGGTGGGGACCGGCAGCAGAACGACTTCGGGGGGACCCCATGGGCATGCGTACGAACATCCGAATAGCGCTGGCGGGTGCGGCGGTCGCGGCGCTGGCCGTGACGCTGACGGGATGCGGGTCCGGCGGACGGGTCCAGGCCGGCAAGCCCTCGGCGGGATCCTCCGGGGCCTCCGGCGGCGCCGTGCAGCCCTCCGGTTCGCCGACCGCGAAGAGCACCTCCGGCGACAACGTCCCGCCCGGCGGGACGGCGGCGGTCAACCCGCTGATCGAGTACACCACCGGGGCCAAGGGCCATGTGGTGGCGCTCACCTTCGACGACGGTCCCAGCGCGGTGTGGACGCCGAGGATCCTGGCGGTGCTGGCCCAGTACCACGCCCATGCGACCTTCTGTGAGATAGGCCCCAACGCCAAGGCCTCCCCGGCGACGGTCAAGGCGATCAGGGCGGCCGGCGACCGGCTCTGCGACCACTCGGTGTCGCACAACGAGGCCATGAGCAAGTGGACCGCGCAGCGGCAGACCTACGAGATCGCCGGCGCCAAGACGATGATCGAGAACGCGGGCGGTCCGGGAACCCAGGTCGACTGGTTCCGTGCGCCCGGCGGTGACTTCTCCCCGCTGAACCGGCACATCTCCGCGCAGAACGGATTGCGTCCGCTGGGCTGGACCGTGGACAGCCAGGACTGGATGCGACCGGGCGTTCCCCGGATCCTCTCCAATATCCACAAGGAATTGGTGCCGGGGGCGATCATCCTGATGCACGACGGGGGCGGGGACCGCTCGCAGACGGTGGCGGCACTGAAGCAACTGCTGCCGGAGCTCGTCAGCAAGGGCTACTCTTTCGAATTCCCCGTCAAATGATCACAGACTGACACTCTCTGTCCTACTATGACTGCAATGAGTGAGTCTGTGACAATGGGGCCGCCTGGGGATAACCCGCTCCGCCCTGTGGATATCTCGATGACTCCCGAGGATTCATGGATTTGTCCACAGTTGGCGAAGCCGGCCTGTGGATCGCCGAGGGGGCTCGGGATGGTACTCCGGACCACCTTGATGGGCGGCTAAACCTCGGCTTTGGTGGCGTGGGTGTGATTTTTGGCGAACCTCGGGCGGCGAAAAGGGAAACAGGCCGCCCGTATGCCGAAATGTCCGACCTGACCGAAGGGCTCGATCCAAGGCCGCCGCAGAGGGATTTGTCGATTCATCCCCAGCCTGTGGATAACTCACCCTCCATCCACACCCGGCCTGGCCTGGGGAAAACTCGCACCCGTGGATGAAGGGTCGTCAACGCGGTCGCAAAAAAGGTGATCCAAAGCGATCCAACATGATCACCGGGGCTGCGCGGACAGGAACGCAGGCGGCCTGCTACTTCTCTCCGCGCCCGTCCAGGCAGCGGGAGAGCCAGTCGGCGGCCCGGCTGAACTCCTCGTCCGAGGTACCCCGGCGGACCTGCGGCGCGACCTCGTCGGCCCGGGGATAGGACCCGAGGAAGCGCACCTGCGGGCAGATCCGGTGCAGGCCCATCAGCGCCTCGCTGACCCTGCGGTCGGTGATGTGCCCCTCGGCGTCCACCGAGAAGCAGTACTGGCCCAGGCCCTCACCGGTCGGCCGGGACTCGATCCGCATCAGGTTGACCCCGCGCACCGCCCACTCCTGCAGCAGCTCCAGCAGCGCGCCGGGGTGGTCGTCGGCGAGCCAGAACACCGCCGAGGTCTTGTCGGCGCCGGTGGGCGCCGCGGTCCGACCGGGGCGGCCGACCAGGACGAAGCGGGTGGTCGCGCTGGACGCGTCGTGGATGTCGGTGGCCAGCGGCTCCAGCCCGTACAGCGGCGCCGCGAACTCGCCCGCGAAGGCCCCGTCGAAGCGCCCCTCCTGCACCAGCCGGGCGGCGTCCGCGTTGGAGGCCGCCGACTCCCAGTGCGCGGTCGGCAGGTGCTCCGCCAGCCAGCGGCGCACCTGCGGCTGGGCCACCGGGTGCCCGCTCACCGTCTTCACGTCCGCGAGCGCCGTCCCGGGCCGCACCAGCAGTGCGAACGCGATCGGCAGCAGCACCTCGCGGTAGATCATCAGCGGCCGGCCGGTGGCCAGCTCGTCCAGGGTGGCGGTGACCCCGCCCTCCACCGAGTTCTCGATCGGCACCAGCGCCGCCGCGGCCTCCCCGTTCCGCACCGCGTCCAGCGCCGCCGGCACCGACACCGAGGGCACCAGCTCCCGCGTCGCCGCTTCGGGCAGCGTGCGCAGCGCGGCCTCGGTGAAGGTGCCCTCGGGACCGAGGTAGGTGTAGCGGGTCGCGGACAACCGGGGCCTCCGTAGGACGGGCTGCCGACCATCGGCCGACGACAGTGGACCACAGCAACGGTAACCACTGCCGCCCCGCGGCGTCCCGAGGTCTCATCCTATGGTCGCTGCTGCTGCGATGCGTGGCAATCCTCCAGGTCGAGGGCTTCTACGGTGCGTAGTAGCCCTGGACGTCGGCTACTACGTCAATGCTGCCGGTGTAGTTGTAGATGAGGACGGTGCCGTCTGCGCGAATGGGGACAGTGACGAGGACGGGGCGGGTCTGGCCCGGGACCAGGTTGATGTTGGACGTCTTCGGGACTGTTCCGCTGCTGTACGCCGTGAGGTAGGTGGCGGCGGTTGAGCCCGTGCCGGTCAGGTTGAGGGTGACCGCGGTGGCACCGGTAGGGATGCCATGGGTGCCGCTGACGTTGATCTGCAGGGTCGAGTTCGGGCCCAAACGCTTCTTCGCGGTACCGAGTCCGGAGCGGGTGTCCACCAGGCGGGCGGGAGCGAGCGGAACATAGAAGGTCCCCCTGGCCTCGTTCGTGAAAACACCGAGGACATCCGCAATGATCGCGGTCTGACCGGCCCGGTTATAGAACTTGATCTTATGGGAGCTGTCCACCGGGACGATCACCAGATTGGAGGTGGTCTGGCCGACGCTGAAATTGAGATTGGACGTGGTCGGCAATGTTCCGTCGCCGGCGTAGGCGGCGATCCAACTGCGGGCACTCGGCTGAGTGGCGGTCACATCGACCATGACGGCGGTGGTGCCGCTGTCTACCAGGGAGGACGGCAGAGGCACCGAGATGGTGCTGCCCGGGCCTACGGGCTTGGCAGCCACGCCTATGCCGTGACGGGTGTCGAGGATCCGGGTGGGGGTGTTCGGCAGGAACGTACTGGCATGCCCGTCGTTGGACGGGGTGATGTCGTACTCCCCCTGGATGTCGGCGATGAGGTCGACGTAGCCACTCGCGTTGTAGAGGTCGACACAGCCATCGGCGCCCACAGGGACCGTAACCAGGTTGGGATTGCTCTGTCCGGCCTGGAAGTTGAGATTGGAAGCGGTGGGACGTGCGGAGCCGTCCGGATAGGCGGTCACCCAACTGGCGGCGGTGGCATCGGCATCGGTCACGTTCAAGGTGACTGCGGTCGGTGCAGTGCCGGTGTCTGCTGACGTCCCGGTGATCCTCAGCTTCAGGACGCCTCCTGGACCGACCTTGCGCTTCGCCGCTCCGAGTCCGGACCGAGTGTCGAGGATCCGCTCAGGACTGCTGTAGGCCTCGTATGCGGTGCCGGCGACCCCCTGGACGGTGTTGGACACTGAGTGCCCGGCGGCATCGATCACCGTCTGTACGGCGGTGTGAACGCCGGGGTCGGCGTACCCGTGCCGGATGATCTCGCTATTCCCCGGGGTGAGATTCTCGGGTGCGGAGACCGTGGGAGCGGAGCCGTCGCCCCAGTCCGTGGAGATCTTTGTGATCTTGTAGGGGTCGTTCGACTGGTCGTAGAGCGTGACCACCCCGGCTTCCTCCGGATGGGCCAGAGTCGACTGCCACGCCTCGGCTACCAGTGGGCCGTCCTTCAGCACGCTGAGCCGCTGGGAGAAGGTGGTCGACGTACCCGAGTCCCGTTGGACGGTGACCCTTACGGTGAAGACGCCGCTGTCGTCGGAAGGGGGCCCGGTGTACGTGTGCTGCTGGGGACTGGGGTCCCTAGTGACTGTCGGCCTCGTGCCGTCACCGTAGTCGTAGCTGTAGGTGGCACCTTCCGACCAGGGATTGTTGACCGAGGTGGTCGTGGTGACGGCCAGCGGATAGGTCTGGTCGCCGAGGCCGGTCGTGGTCGTGGTGGCGGAGGCTGAGAAGCGGTCCTGGTATTCCATGCCGCCCCGGTCGACGTAGCCGTTGCCCGTGCCGGTGTTCGCCACCAGGAGGTCGTCGACTCGGGGCTGCCCGCGGTAGTCGGTGCTGGACTCCCCGGGGGCGTCGGCGTCCCCCGAATCGATGACGGGCGACCCTTCCACGGGGGTGGCGGACAGACCCGGTGGGTTGTCCACATCATGCAGGCCCTGGCCGGTAGCGGCATGAAAGGCCGAGGTGGACGTGTAAACAGTGGCGCCCCAGGAGTACTCCGCCCCGTTATTGAAGGGGGTGACCACGTTGTAGTCGGCGCTGACGCCGCCTGACGCCTCGGCCGAGACATAGACGGCGACGTTGCCGACCGTGCCGGTTCGAAAGTCGGGGACTACCACCGTGTTCTCGACCGAACCGGTGGACGTTCCGGTGATCCGGACTCCACCGCCGACGTTCAGGATGGTGACGCCCGCGACTTCGAGGTCGTCGACGCTGTCCGCGTTGACGGCGGAGCCGACCGAGACAAGCGCGTCGCTGGCCAGGACGATATGAGCGGCCCCAGCCTTGGCGGCGATCGCGCTCCCTGCACTTCCCTGGTTCTGGGAGTGGCTGATCACCACATCGGACGACGTGCCGTCGATGTCGACACCGTCCGCGGGAGAGGCGACGGGCGTGAGAGGGGAATCGGAGCCGATCACGTCGACGTGATCGAGTTCTATGTGCTGAGAGTTGATGGATCTGACCGCCGTCTCCGTGTGCGACTCCAGCCGCAGGTTGCTCAACGAGACATACTGCGCGTTCTCGATGGAGACCAGGGCTTGACCTGTGTTCGGGGCCGAGGGCGCGGCAATGGCGGTGAAGTCGGGCGAAGAGCCAGAGCCGACGAAGGAGACGGGTGCGTCCGGCGTACCTGATCGGCTGATGACTATGGGTGCCGTCGGCTGAGCCGAGCTCAGAATGTGTACGGTCTGCCCAGGGTCCACCACGTCGGCGGCCTCCTGGACGGAGCAGAACGGAATCGCCTGTGTGCCAGGGCCGGTCTGGTTGCAGGTACTGGAACTGCTGTTGACGTATAGGTCCGTGACCGGTGCCTCGGCGTGGGCCGTGGCTGTGCCGAGGCCGCTGAGTAGGAGGGCGGCACTGGTGATGGCTATTACGGCGCGGGTGCGCGGCATGTGGGAGGCTTCCTCTGGGCTTTTCGGTACGGCCGGGCGGCTAGGGAAGGGGCGCGACGGGCGCGTAGTAGCCCTCGAGGTCGGCTACGACGTCGACGGTGCCGTTGTAGTTGTAGACGGTGATGTAGCCGCTGCTGTCGACGGGGACGGTGGCCAGGATTGGCCGAGTTTGGCCGGGGGCGAGGTTGATGTTGGACGCGGTGGGGCGGGTGCCGCCGCTGTAGGCGGTGAGGTAGGTGCCCTTGTCGCTGCCGATACCGGTCAGGTTGAGGGTGACCGCGGTGGCACCGACGGGGACGCCGTGGGTGCCGGTGACCTTGATGCGCAGGGTGGAGTTGGGGCCCAGACGCCGCTTGGGCGCCCCGGTCCCGTTACGGGTGTCGACGAGCCGGCTCGGAGCGAGCGGGAGATAGCCGGTGGCCGGTTGCCCGCCGTAGGAGAAGTAGTACCCCTGTACGTCGACGATCAGGCTCACACTGCCTGCGTGGTTGCAGAACTGAGCGCCGTCGGAGACCGGGACGACGACGAGGTTGGAGGTGGTCTGTCCGGCCTGGAAGTTCAGGTTCGAGGCGATGGACTGGACCGATCCCCCGCGGTAGACACCGATCCAGCCGCCTGAACTCGCCCCTGTCGCGGTGACGTTGAGTACTGCCGCCGCCACCGCGCCGTTGCCGGGCAGCACGGCGGGAAAGCTGTGGGTGAGGCACTGTCCGGGCTGCAACGGCGCCTTCTGTCCACCGGTGCCGATCCGGGTGTCGACGACCCGGGTGGGCGTCGTCGGCAGGTAGTACGTAGCGGACGGATCCCAGGCGTTGACGGGGGAGGTGCGGAAGTACCCCTGGATGTCGGCGACGAGGTCGACACTGCCGCTGGCGTTGTAGAGGTCGACGTAGCCGTCGTTGCTGACCGGGACCGTCACCAGGTTGGGGTTGACCTGCCCGGCCCGGAAGTTGAGGTTGGAGGTGCCGGGGCGGGCCGAGCCGTCCGGGTAAGCGGTGATCACGCCGTCGGTGGAGGCGTTGACATCGGTCACATTCATCGTGACCGCCGCTACTCCCTTGGCGGGGATGCCCTGCGCGCCTGCGACCTTGATCTTCACGATGCCGCCTGGGCCGATCTTCGCCTTGCGTCCCCCGGTGCCGATACGGGTGTCCAAGACCCGCGGCGGGTACACCAGCGGAGTGAAGGACGTGCCCAGCGTCACCTGCTGGGTGGCCGTCGCGGACCGGCCGCCGGCGTCGGTGGCGGTGTCCGTGACCGTGTAGGTCCCCGGGCCGGGGAAGGTGTGCTGCAGCTGCGGCTTGGGTCCGTCGGCGTGCACCACGGGTGAGCCGTCACCGAAGTCGACCGTGTGGCCGGTCACCGCCCAGGGGGAAATGGCGGAGAGGGTTGCCCCGACGGAGCTCGGACTGGTGGACGACGTGCTGAAGCCCAGGTGCGGGACCAGCGGCCCGGGGCTGCCGACCTTGATGGTTCCCGTTCCCTTGCCCGACACCCCGTCCGCCCCGTGCACGGTGACGGTCACCGTGTAGGTGCCCCCGGCGGCCAACGCGGGGTTCTGGAACGTGTGGCTGATGCTCGGTACCGTCGAGTCCTGGGTCGGGGTGCCGTCGCCGAAGTCGAAGGTGTAGCCGGTGACCGGAGTCGACCACGTGTTCTGGACAGCGGCGGTCACGGTCACCGGCAGGGGCGCCGGTCCCTGGGTCGGCGCCATCGTCACGGCCGAGACGGTGAGCGGGTCCTGGAACTCGGAGTCGCCGCGGTCGGTCGTACCTGCGCCGGTCCCGGTGTTGGGCACGAGCGGGTCGTCGACACGGGCACGACCGCCGACGTCGGTCGCGGACTCGCCCGGGGCGTCGGCGTCGCCGGAGTCGATCAGCGGGGACCCGTCGGCGACAGCGGGGAACGGGGCATCAAGCGCCAGGGTGTCCAGATCGTGTCGCCCCTGGCCGGTGGCCGCGTAGAACTCCGCGCTCGACGTGAACCGCTGTCCGCCCCAGTTGTAGGCGGAGCGGTAGGTGTCGGTGCTCGGGTCCGCTGTGACGGCGTTGTAGTCCGCCGTGACGAAGGCCGCCGAGTCGGCCGAAACGACGATCTGTGTATGGGACAGCGGCGAGATCGCGGTGTTCTCGACGGATCCGGATGAGCTTCCGGTGATGCTGAGACCCGTCCCGTTCTGCACTTCCACGCTGACGCCTGCGACACGCAGATCGGTCGTGCCCTCGGCGTCGAGACCTATGTCGTTCGCCTGTGCGACAGTGAGCCAGGAACTGGCCACGGTGACGTGGGACGCACCGGCGGCCACCTTGACTGCAGTGCCGAGGTAGGCGAGGAAGCTGCTGGCTGTCACGTTCACATCGGACGAACTGCCATCGATGTCGAGACCGTCCCTGGTCCCTGAGCCCGCGCTCATCAGCGTCGACCGACTCAGGTTGATGTGCTGTGCGTTGACCAGAGCGACGGAGGCTGCGCCGCCGGTCGCATGCGTCCGCAGACTGTCGAGGTTGACGTACTGGGCGTTCCTGATGGTCAGCAGAGCGCCGTCAATACCGGGGACGCTTTGGTTCGTGAGCACTCCGGAGAAGGTGATCGGTGCCGCTGCCGTCCCCGACCGACTGATGACAACCGGCCCAGAGGCGGTTGCGTTGCGAAGCATGACGGTCTGTCCGGGTTCCACTGTGTCGGCGGCCGCTTGCGCTGTGCAGAAGGGGGCAGCGTCACTGCCCGGCCCGGTGTCGCTGCAGGCGGTGGACGTCCGGTCGACATACAGCGTCGTCGGGGTGTCGGCGCGGGCGGCGGCGGTGCCGAGGGCGGTGAGGAGCAGGGTGGTGACGGCGGTGGCTGCGGTCAGTGCGCGTCTGCGCGGCATGCGGATGTCCCCCCGGGCCGGGGGAGCGCGTGTGGGCGCGCTGCTGACTCCGGCCGGTGCTTCGTGTGAGGTCTGTGTGGGGGCTGAGCGTAGCGCGTGAGAATGCTTCCAGGTCAAGGGGGTTGGTCAGGACTCCAGGAGGGCCTGGCCGACATATCCCCCACCGGCGGGCACACCGCCCGGGACGGCGTAGAGGCCACTGGATTCGTGGCGGATGAAGACCGAGAGGGCGTCGCCGCGGGCGAGCTTGCGCTGGACCGGGACGAAGCCGGTGAGCGGGTCGGCCTGGAAGGCGGTGAAGAGCAGGCCGGCGTCGGGGGCGCCGTCGCTGCGGAAGCCGTCGTGGTAGGAGTAGCCGCGGCGGAGCATCGCGGCGCCCTGGTTGGCGTCCGGGGTGGCGACCCGGATGTGGGCGTCGCCGGGGATGGCCAGCGAGCCGTCGGCGTTCTGCTTGTCGAGGTCGACGGCGGTGGTCTCGGTTCCCCCGGACAGCGGGGCGCCGGAGCCCTTGCGGCGGCCGATGACCCGTTCCTGACGGTCCGTGGACTGCTGGTCCCAGCTGTCCAGCAGCATCCGGATCCGCCGGAACACGGCGTAGCTGCCGCCGGCCATCCACGCCGGGTCGCCCTTGGCGGGGACGAAGATCCGGGCGTCGAAGGTGGAGTCGGTGGGCTTGGGGTTGTTGGTGCCGTCGATCTGCCCCATCAGATTGCGGCCGGTGTGCGGCTGCGCGGTCGCGCCCGGGGAGCGGCTGAAGCCGCTCATCTGCCAGCGGACCGTGGCGGCGCCGGCCGCCAGCCGCTGCAGGGTGCGCATGGCGTGATGGGCGACCAGGGCGTCGTCGGCGCAGACCTGGACCCAGAGGTCGCCGTCGCTGCGGCTGCGGTCCAGCGCGTCCTCGGGGAAGGCGGGGAGCGGGGCGAGGGCCGCGGGGGCGGTGGCGGAGATCTTGGGGAAGACCGAGGCGCCGAAGCCGAAGGTGACGGTCAGTGAGGAGGGGCCCGCGTCCAGGGCCACGTCGTCGTCGGCCAGGCCGGGCGGGGTACGGCCCTCGGCCAGCGCCGCCGCCGCTGCCGACCAGCGCTTCATCAGCGAGACCAGGCCGGGCCGGGCCGTGCCCGGGGTGAGGTCGAAGGCGGTGGCCACCAGCCGCGCCTGCATCGGCTGGACGATCCCGACCTGGTGCGCGCCGTAGAAGGGCACGCTGTCCGCGCCGAGCGAGGTCAGCGCGGTGGCGGCCGGGGCCGCCGCCAGCGCGTGCGCGCCCAGGCCGCCGCCCGCGCCGACGGCGAGGCCGGCCGCGCCCGCCGTCCCGGCGGTGGCGAGCAGCCGCCGCCGGGACGGCCCCTGCCGGGTGTCGTGCCTGTCGTCCTGGTCCTGCGTCATCTCAAGCGCTCACGTTCATGGTCGCGGTCACGGTCGTCTCGTCGATGGCGTCCGAGCGGACGCTCACCGACAGCTGCCAGCTGCCCGCCATCGGCAGTTGCAGGGCCGAGGCGGCCCAGTGGCCGATGTCGAGCTTGGACAGCTTCACCGGCAGCGGGCCGAGGCTCTTCGCCGGGAGGGTGAGGGTGACGTCCAGCTCCGGCTCGTCCACGGGCTTGCCGTTGCTGTCGTAGACATAGGCGTGCAGCACGTTGCTGCCCACCCGGGCCGGGTCGACCTCGATGCTGACCTTGCCCTTGGCGTTGGCGCCGGGGCCGCCGGTGTCGAACGGCAGGGTGAGGTCGGCCGGACCGCTGGTGATCTGCTGCACCTGCCCGGCGGCCTCGGCCTGCTCGCTGACGGAGCGTCCGGGCGGTGCGTTGGTGAGCAGGGTGGTGACGATCAGCACGATGACGGCGAAGGTCACCTCCAGCAGGACGGAGCGCAGCAGCATTCCGCGCGCCGGGCTGGCCTCGCGGACCCGCTGCGCGGTCGCCGTGCGGCGGGCGGCGTCCTGGCGTTCGAGCTGCGCGCGGCGGACCGGGTCCGGTTCGTCGGCGGGTGCCTGAGCGGGGTCGGCCTCCGCCGTTGCCGTTGCCACCGCCGTGTCCGCTGCCGCCTCCGTGACCGCCACCGCCTCCGGCTCGCTGCCGAGCAGTGCGGTCCAGCGGCGGGACATCCAGGCTGCAGCGAGGATCACCACCACCGCGCCGATCTTCACCAGCAGCAGCCGGCCGTAGGTGGTCGAGGTCAGGGCTCCCCAACTGCCCAGGCCACGCCAGGCCTGGTAGACGCCGGTGGCGACCAGCGCCGACACCGAGCCCATCGCCACCGCGGAGAATCGCCGCACCTGGGCGACGCCGATCCCTCCCTCGGCGACCGGGGTGCGCAGCCCGACCAGCACCGTGGCCAGTCCGCCCAACCAGAACGACATGGCCAGGATGTGCACCACGTCCAGCGGGACGGCGAGGCCGACCTGGATGCCGACCGAGGCGTGGTCGGCCAGTGCCCAGGTGCAGGCGAGAGCGATCGCGATCACCGCGCCCGCGATGCCGAGGGTGAGCCGCAGCCGGCGCTCGGTGGCGGGGTCCGTCTCCCCGGCGGCCCCGGCAGACCCGTCGACCGCGCCGTCCTCGCCGACCTCGCCGACCTCGACGGAGTCCCCGGCGTCCCCGGCCGGCCGGCCGATCCCGTTCTGGCCGCCCAGCATCGACAGGAACACGCCCGCCGCTGCGAGCAGCAGCATCCGCACCACCAGCATCGTCCCCAGATGCTCACTGAGGGTGCGTTGAATGACCGTCAGATCGAAGGCCTGACCGATCCCGGTGGCGGCCTCGTACGGCCCGCGCAGCAGCAGTTCCGCGACCGTGGCCAGCAGCAGCCCGGCCCAGCCGGCCAGCATCAGCCGCTGCACCGAGCGCCGCCGTACCCCGGCCGGCCAGCACAGCAGCACCAGCGCCACCGAGCCGACCAGCAGCGCGCAGGCGGCGTACTGCACCGTCCGCGAGCCGCCGTAGAGGGCGCCGACCAGGGTGGTGCCCTTGATCGGCTGCTCCCCGGCCACCGGGGTGGTGCTGGAGGTGTGCCCGTAGGAGAAGGTGAAGGCGCCGGAGACCGGGTGGGTGTCGGCGGAGACGGCGCGCCAGGCCACCGTGTAGGTGCCCTGGGCCAGACCGGACGCCAGTGCCACTCGGGCGGTGGTGTCGTCGCTGCCGTTGTGCCCGGTGGGGCCGCTGTCCACGCGCTTGCCGGACGGGTCGAACACCCGGAGGTCGTCCGTCGCCAGCGTGACCTGCTCGCTGAAGTGCAGCACGATCTGCGTCGGCGCGCTCTGCACCACGGCGTTCTGGGCCGGGTCGCTGGACAGCAGCGCGGCGTGCGCGGACGCGCTGGTCGCCCCGGCGAGCATCAGCGCGAGCAGCAGCCCGAGCAGGACGGTCAGGGAGGCGACCCGGGTACGGGGGGCAGTCTGCATGGTCCGCATGGCCGTCACTTGGTCGTCGGGGTCGGGGAACCGGTCGGGGGCTCGTAGGTCAGCGGCTGCACGGTGGCCTCGACCGTGACCGTTCCCGAGTGCTGGAACGACAGCCGCAGCTCGATCTGCTGGCCCACCCTGGGTGCGGGTTCGATGCCCATCAGCATCACATGGGTGCCGCCCCGGGCGAGCTGCGCGCCGCCGTGCGCGGGCACGTCCACGCCGTCGATCTGCTCCATGGACGTCTCGGTGGACCGGTTCAGCGCCGCGCTCTGGACGGACGGGCTGCTCACGGCGGTCAGCCGGTCGGCGCTGCCACCGGTGTTGCTGATGTCGAAGTAGGCGACGGCCATGTCCGGGGTGGCGGAGAGCGGTATGTAGGCGTTGCTCACGCTGATCCGCGCGGCGGAGCCGGCCGTGGACGTGCCGCCGCCGGAACCCCCGGACCCGCTGGACCCCCCGGAGCCGCCGCAGCCCGCCAGTCCGAAGCCGAGCGCGAGCGCCGCGGCAACGGCTGCGCCGGCCAGGGCCGCCCTGCGCATCATGCCGTCACCCCTTTGATCAGCAGCGGCAGGTCGTGCAGGTAGGTCGCCGAGGTGGTGCCGCTGGTGTAGAGGAGGTGCGCCTTGCCGTCGGTCGGCGAGTACGCCAGGACCTGGGCGCCGTGCACCGGTTCCTGGCCCTTGGTCGGGGCCTCGACCGCGACGCCGACCGACTTGGCGGCCGCGATGATGGTGTTGATGTCGCCGGTCAGCCCGATGAAGCCGCTGTTGAAGGAGTTGAGCCAGCTGCGCAGGGTGGCCGGGGTGTCCCGGGCCGGGTCGGTGGTCACGAACACCACCTCGACCGACTTCTGCTGGGCCTTGGGCAGCTTGGAGATCGCCACCGCGATGTCGCCGATGGTGGTCGGGCAGACGTCGGGGCAGTGGGTGTAGCCGAAGTAGAGCAGCACCGCCTTGCCGGCGGTCTGCTTGGCGATGTCGAAGGGCTTGCCGCTGGTGTCGGTGAAGGTCGCGGCGGGCTTGTCGAAGGTGCGGCCGAGGCTGACGCCCTGGTAGCCGGAGCTGCTCTGGCCGCTCAGCTGGTTGACGGTGCCGGTGCTGTCGCCGGAGGACGATCCCGAGGAACTGCCGCAGGCGGCGAGCAGCAGGCCGGCGGAGGCGGCGACGGCACCGGTGAGCAGGGAGCGGCGGCGGAGGTGCGGCGGCTTCGGTTCATTCATGACGCGGTCCATTCCTACGGCGAGGCTGGTCGTTCGGCTGGTCCGGAGACCTTCTGGGTTCAAGGGGGGTGCCGGTGCGCGGGGGCGGGCCTTCCGGCCCCGGCCGGTGGGGAGGCCCGAAGGCCCGCCCCCGCGCGGGATCAGATCACTCGCCGCCGGTGCCGCGCGGAGAGCCGCCGCGGCGCCAGCCGAGGAAGCCGAAGCCGACGCCGAGCAGGCCGATCACCACGCCGACGCCGGCGAGCACCCGGGCCGTGGTGTCGCTGCCGACCTTGGTGGCGGCCGTCGTGGTGGTGACGCTCGGCTGCGCCGAGGCGGAGGCGCCGGCGCTGTCACTGCTGCCGGAGGCGGCCGCAGCGGTCAGCCGCAGCACCGGGGCCGGGTTGGCCGGCTCGGCCTGGCCGGCGACGGTCGGCTGGATCCAGCGGACGACCGAGCCGTCGCTGTAGGTCTGCAGTGCCTTGAAGGTGAGCGAGTCGGTGTCGGTGGGCAGCGGGCCCAGCGACAGCGCGAAGTCCTGGAACTGACCGGGCTTGATCGTGCCGCCGCTCCAGGTGATCTCCGAGACCGCCTCGGTGACCTGGCCGTCGTCGGTGGTGATCGGCTTGGTCAGCTTGGTCTTCTGCACGGTGACGGTCCAACCGGGGATCGCCTCGGTGGCCACCGAGGCGATCGGGTGGTCGACCGGCAGGTACAGCTCCACCTTGGTGGTGTTGGTGCTCGTCTCCTCGTTGGGGACGCGGACGTTCACCTCGGTGTAGCTGCCCTGGACGGCGGTGCCGGGGTTGACGGTGACGTGCGCCGAGGCGGGCCCGGCGAGCAGCAGCAGGGCCGTTGCGGCGAGACCGGTGACGGCCGCCGCACGGCTGCGCAGCAGCTTGGGACGGCGCGGTTCGGGGCGCGACTCGGACCGGCGTGGTTCGGAACGGCGTGACGCCGACAGGATGGTGGAACGCATGGTGGCAACTCTCCAGTGGTGGAGGTACGGGGGCAGGGAGGCATGGCCGACCTGCCCTGCCCGTACTGCCGGAGAGATGCGGCGTCGGGGCGGGTCAGGCCGGAAGGGTGCCCAGCGGGGGCCCGCGCCTGACCACCTGGTGGCGCAGCAGTGCGCCGCGCGGCCGTTGCCGTCGCTCCCGGCCGTGCCGCCGGCGGACGGCCGCGGCGCCGTCCTCGGAGCCGCCGAGCCGGCCGCGCAGCAGCGCGGCGGCGAGGGCGAGCAGGGTGCGCAGCGGCGCGGTCCAGGTCTGCGCGAGGGTCTCGGCGACCTGGCCGGTGAGCCGGAGCAGCCGCCAGAGCGCCGCCTCACCGCGGCGGAGCCACCAGCCTGCGGTGAGCGCGGCGAGGAGGTGGCCCAGCAGCATCAGCGGGGTGAGTCCCAGCAGCCCGCTGTGGGTCCAGAACGAGGACAGCTGCGGGGTGGTGCCGCTGACCACCAGGTGCGGGTCGATGCCGGCCCGCTGGACGATCTGTGCGGCGGTGGTGCCGCGCGGCAGCGCGGCCGTGGCCGAACCGGCCGGGCCGCAGAGCAGCTTGGCGGCGAGCGCGGCGAGGGCGCTGCCGCTGCCGGACGAGCTCCCGACGCCGTCCATGCCTGCCATACCTGTCATGCCACTCATGCCGGACATGCCATCCATGCCGCTCATGCCCTGCATGCCCGCCATGCTGCCCATGGCCGCCTGGTGGAACAGCAGGTGCAGGCCCAGCTGGCCCGCCGCCAGGGCCCCGACGATGGACGGCAGCCGTCGTTCCCGTCCGGCCAGCGCCGTCGCGATCGCCCACACGGCGAGGCCGCCGAGCAGCAGCGCGGCCGTCGGGATCCGTCCGCCACCGCCGAGGCAGTGCCCGAGCGCGGACACGACGACGCAGACCACCGCGAAGGGCAGCGCCCTCAGCATGCGGAGGTCCAGTGCGGCGGCGCGGTCCGGCGTGGCGGCCGGGGCGGCTGGGGACACAGACATGACGTCGGTCAGTCTCTCACCGTGCCCGGGGCCGGCTGCGGCTGGGTGCCGCGAAGACCGCTCCGACGGGTGGAGCGTGCGCCCGCGTACGCGCCCGTGGATACGCCCCGGCGATGCCTCCCACTACGCGCTCCGCTTCGGTACGTCCGCTAAGGGGGTGACAAGTTCCCGCCGTGACGATTGATTCCCCTGACGGTCGGTTATAGGTAGTGGTATGTGGAGCCGCAGCCAGGAGGAGCCTGCCGTGGACATCTGGTGGTCTCTGCACCTTCGGCGTGAGCCGGCGAGCGTTCCGCTCGCCCGACGCATCCTGTTGGGGACCATGGCCTCGGCCGGTGTCGACCCCGACATCTCGCACGAGGTCGGCGTCGCCCTCACCGAAGCCTGTGCCAACGCGGTGGAGCACGCGGCGCATCTGACGGACACCGGCGAGGACAGCGGGTTCCAGGTCACCGCGACCATCGAGGACGGCTGCCTGCGGGTCGAGATCACCGACACCGGTCCTGGCTTCTCGGCCGACCCCGACTGCGCCTCGCCCGCCCCCGGGACCGCGGCCGAGACCCCGGCGTCGACCCGGATCCGTCCCTGCGTGACGGCCCGCAGCCGGCACGGCCGCCGCCGGGCCGCACCGGCCCGTACCCGTCCGGTTCCGGTCCCGGTGCGGGCGGGCCGTCCCGCCGCCGGCCTGGACCTCGGCCCCGGCGAGACCGCGGCGGCATTCGCCGACGCCGGCCATGAACTGCCGGACCTGTGCGCGGAGAACGGCCGCGGCCTGTTCCTGATCCGGGCGCTGATGGACCATGTGCAGTTCCGGAACCACCCCGGCAGCGGCGCCGTGGTCTCCTTCGACAAGGTGCTGAAGTACCGCGACCGGCCGCTGCTGCACGCCTCCTGAGCGGGACTCCTCCCGGTCCGGTCCCGGTCCGCTTGACCCTCACGCGACGTGAGGATCCAGGCTGGTCCGCGGAAGGGAGAGAGCCATGAGCTACTCGGTGGGCCAGGTCGCCGGCTTCGCCAGGACCACGGTGCGCACCCTGCACCACTACGACGAGATCGAGCTGCTGACGCCGAGCGGTCGCACGGCGTCCGGCTACCGCCGCTACGACGACGCCGACCTGGACCGGTTGCAGCAGATCCTGTTCTACCGCGAGCTCGGGTTCTCCCTCGAAGAGATCGCCACCATCCTGGACGACCGCGAGGTCGCGCCCTCCGAGCACTTGCGGCGTCAGCATGCGCTGCTCACCGGGCGGATCGAGCGGCTCCAGCGGATGGCGGCGGCCGTCGCGGAAGCACTGGAGGCACGCACCATGGGAATCAAGCTGACCCCCGAGGAGAAGTTCGAGATCTTCGGCGAGGGCTACCAGGAGTATGAGGACGAGGCGCAGGAACGCTGGGGCGGGTCCGACGCGTGGAAGCAGTCCCAGCAGCGGACGGCGAAGCTCAGCAAGGACGACTGGATCCGGATCAAGGCCGAGGGCGACGAGATCATGCGGCGCATCTCGGCGGCGGTGCGGGGCGGCGCGGCCGCCGACAGCGAGGTGGCGATGGACATCGCCGAGGAGCACCGGCAGCACATCTGCCGCAACTTCTACGACTGCAGCTACACCATGCAGCGGGGGCTGGCCGAGATGTTCGTCGCCGACGAGCGGTTCCAGGCCACCTACGAGGGGTTGGCCGAGGGCGCGGCTGTGTGGTTCCACGACGCCGTCCTCGCCAACGCGGACCGGGGCGAGGGTCGGTAGCGGCCTTTACGTCGGCGATGGTTGCTGTTCGCGCACGCCTTTGAAGCAAGCAGAGCCCCGCGCCCCTAAAAACACATGCAACCGGGCCAGTTGCAACCCCCCAGGGGCGCGGGGAACTGCGCGACCAACCCGCTACGAGGGTGCACGGTCGGCAGCGCAGTTCCCCGCGCCCCTGAAAAGACGGCTACGCCGCCGTTCCGAAGGAACGCCGGTACCCGGTGGGGGTGGTTCGCATGGCGCGGGTGAAGTGGTGGCGGTAGGTGGCCGGGCTGTCGAAGCCGACCGCCGCGGCGACCTCCTCGACGGTGCCGTCCCCGGCTTCCAGCAGCGGGAGGCTGGCCGCCACCCGCTGTGCGACCACCCACCGGATCGGGCTGGTCCCGTTGCGACGGGTGAAGTGCCGCAGGTACGACCGCTCCGACATCCGTGCGACCCGTGCCAGCGCCGGCACGGTCAGCGGCTGCGCCAGCCGGCCGAGCGCCCAGGCCATGCTGCGGGCCACCCCGTCGTCCTCCTCGGCCACCGGCCGCACCGCCGCCTCGATGAACTGGGCCTGCCCGCCCTCCCGGTGCGGCGGCACCACGAAGCGGCGGGCGACCGCGTTGGCCACCCGCGCGCCGTGGTCGCTGCGGACCAGGTAGAGGCAGAGGTCGATGCCGGCCGCGCTGCCGGCACTGGTCAGCACGCTGCCGTTGTCGACATAGAGGACGTCGGGATCGACCTCCACCCCCGGGTACCGCTCCGCGAGCAGCGCGGCGTAGCGCCAGTGCGTAGTGGCCCGCCGGCCGTCCAGCAGCCCGGCCGCGGCCAGGGCGAAGGCGCCCGAGCAGATCGACACCAGCCGGGCGCCGCGCGCATGCGCCGCCCGCACCGCCGCGACCAGCGCCGGCGACACCGCGCCCCCGGCGTCGGGGACGCCGGGCACGATCACGGTGTCCGCGGCGGCCAGCACGTCCAGGCCGTGCTCGGCCTTCAGGCTGAACCCGCCGACGGCCCGCAGGTCCCGCCCCGGCTGCTCGGCGCAGACCTTCAGCTCGTACCAGGGGAGTTCACCGAGCTCGGGCCGATGCAGTCCGAACACCTCGACCACGACGCCGAGTTCGAACGGCGCCATGCCGTCGAACGCGAGCACGGCAACCGTGTGCGCGCTCTCGGACGGCGGACGCGAGGCGATGGTCAGCATGGCGGCGGATCAGCCCTTGAGTCCCGCCATCCAGGCCTCGACCTCGGTCGACGACCGCGGGAGCGACGCCGAGAGGTTGCGGTTGCCGTCGGTGGTGACCAGGATGTCGTCCTCGATCCGCACGCCGATGCCGCGGTACTCCTCGGGCACCGTCAGGTCGTCGGCCTGGAAGTAGAGGCCGGGCTCGACGGTGAGCACCATGCCCGGCTCCAGCACGCAGTCCACGTAGGCCTCGGTGCGCGCCTGGGCGCAGTCGTGGACGTCCAGGCCGAGCATGTGGCCGGTGCCGTGCAGGGTCCAGCGGCGCTGCAGGGCGAGCTCCAGGACGCGGTCCACCGGGCCCTCGACCAGACCCCACTCGACCAGGCGCTCGGCCAGCACCCGCTGGCTGGCCTCGTGGAAGTCGCGGTAGCGGGCGCCGGGCTTCACCGCGGCGATGCCGGCCTCCTGGGCGTCGTGGACCGCGTCGTAGATCTTGCGCTGCAGCTCGTCGAAGCGGCCGTCGATCGGCAGGGTGCGGGTGACGTCGGCGGTGTAGAGGGTGTGCGTCTCCACGCCGGCGTCCAGCAGCAGCAGTTCGCCGGGGCGGACCTCGCCGTCGTTGCGGACCCAGTGCAGCGTGGTGGCGTGGGCGCCGGCCGCGCAGATGGAGCCGTAGCCGATGTCGTTGCCCTCGACCCGGGCGCGGCGGTAGAAGGTGCCCTCGATCCAGCGCTCGGAGCTGGCGACGGCCTGGGCCAGCTCGCGGACCACGTCGGTGAAGCCCTTGGCGGTGGCGTCGCAGGCGGCCTGCAGCTGGGCGACCTCCCACTCGTCCTTGACCAGACGCAGCTCGCTGAGGAAGACCCGCAGCTCCTCGTCGCCGTGCTTGGTGGTGTGCTCGGCGAGCGCCGCCTCCAGCGCGGCGTCGTAGGAGCGCACGATCCGGGTGGTCGCCGGCTTCTCCTCGGCGGCCAGCGTCAGCTCCGCGACCACCTTGCGGACGTCGCGGGTGGGCAGGCCGAGCAGGGCCTCGGCCTCGGCCAGGCTGTGCCGGCGGCCGACCCACAGCTCGCCCTGGCCGTCCAGCCAGAACTCGCCGTTCTCGCGGTTGGAGCGCGGCAGCAGGTAGGCGGTGGCGTCGTGGCCGCCCTCGGCGCGGGGCTCCAGCACCAGCACAGCGTCCTGGGTCTGGTCGCCGGTGAGGTGGACGTACTCGGTGGCGGCCCGGAACGGGTACTCGGTGTCGTTGGCGCGGGTCTTCAGGCTCCCGGCCGGGATCACCAGCCGCTCGCCGGGGAAGCGGGCGGACAGCGCGGCTCGGCGCTTGGCCGCGTACGCGGACTGCTCGACGGGGGCGAGGTCGCGCAGCTCGGTGTCGGCCCAGCCGGACTTCATGACCTCGGCGAGCTCGTCCGAGAGGGCCGGGTAGAGGCCGTTCTTGCGGCCCTTGATCGGCTGGTCCTGCTCCTCGTCGACGGTCTCTGCTGCCTCGGCCGTGGTCGGCTCGGTCGCCTCGTTCACCTGCGTCGCCTCCTGCTCGTACGGGACCACCCGCGACAAGGGGGCGGTCGGTACGATCCTAGGTCCTGCGAACAGGGGGGCGAAAGGGTCGGAGTACCCGTACGTCCCTTACCCGGAGCTGCTGCTCCGAGCTCCTGCTCCGGGCCCCTGCTCCGGGCCCCTGCGCGCAGCCCCTACTCGAAGCCCGCCGCCAGCAGCACGATGTCGTCCGCCCCGGCCGGGCCGTCGGCGCCGTCCAGGCAGGTGCTGAGCAGGTGTGCGCAGAAGCGGTCCGGATCGTGCCGGGCCTCGCGCGGGGCGGCCGCCGCGGCGGAGCGCAGTTTGGCCTGCCCGGCGTGCAGCGAGTTGCCGCAGCGGCGGGCCAGGCCCTCGGTGTAGAGCAGCAGCAGGTCGCCGCGGTCCGCCCGGAGCTCCACGCCCGGGGCCTCCCAGCAGCTCAGCATGCCCAGCGGCGCGGACAGCGAGGTCTCCACGAAACTGGCGCCGAAGGAGGTGACCAGCAGCGGCGGGCACTGCCCGGCGCCGGCGATGGACAGCTGGCGGGTGCGCGGGTCGAGGTAGGCGTAGAGCGCGGTCGCGGTGCGGGCCGGTTCGGTGGTCTTGAGCAGCAGCTCCAGGTCGCCGAGGACGGAGACCGGGTCCTCGCCCTCCAGCACCGCGTAGGCGCGCAGCGCGGCGCGGATCCGGCCCATCGCGGCGGCGCAGTCGGGGCCGCCGCCGTTGACGCTGCCGACGCTCAGCGCGAGGCTGCCGTCCGGCAGGGCCAGCGCGTCGTACCAGTCGCTGCCGGCGGACAGGTCGAGCCCGGCGGGCAGGCAGCGGGCGGCCAGCTGGATGCCGGGGACCCGGGGGAGCCGGTCCGGCAGCAGGCCGCGGCGCAGCGCCTCGGTGGTGCGCCGGAGCCGGTCGCGCTCGATCTCCTTGGCGATCAGACGGGAGGCGGCGGCGCAGTAGAGCGCGGCCAGGCGCTGCTGGCTCTCGGTGGGGGCGGTCCTCACGGCGCCGGACACCGCTGTGCCGGTCGCGGTGGTGCCGGACACTGCTGTGCTGGCCGCCGTGTCGGGTGCGCCGGGGGCGGCCGAGAAGAACCAGATGGCGGCGCCGAACGGGTCGCCGCCCTCGCCGGGGGCGACCAGCGGGAGGGCGAAGGAGGCGTCGATGCCCAGCTGCCCGGCCACCTGCTGGAAGCGGTCGCCGACCACCCCGGTGCCGCCGCGGGCCGCGGTGGGCCCGGGGCCGAGCAGACCCAGCGTCATCGCCTGGGCGGCGCCGCCGAGCAGGCCGGCGTAGGGGCCGCTGTCGCGGGGCACGGTCTCCAGCGCGCCGAGCGCCGGGCGGTCCAGGCCGTAGCCGATGGTGGTGCCGGGGGAGTCGATGGTGCCGAAGGCGGCGAGGCCCTCGGGGGCGTCGACGCCGTCGGCACCGTGCGCCGGGGCGTCGGCGAGCAGCAGCATGCCGCGCTGGGCGCCGAGGATGGCGGCGCCGGCCTGCAGCGCTCCGCGCAGTGTCTCCTCCAGGCCGGAGGCGGCGGTCAGCCGCTCGGTCAGTTCGTAGAGGGTGGTGAGCTCGGACTGCTCGGTGCCTGCGGCCGGGCCGCGGTCGATCGGGTCAGCAGCCGGTGGTGCGGTGTCGACCGGGGTCTTCGGTGCCGGGACGGCGGGTGCCTGCCCGTCGAGCGTGCAGTCGTCGAGGGTGCGGCCGGTTCGGGGTGAGGGGGAGTCAGCCATGGTGTGCGCCCTTCGCTGCGGGTGCGGGCTGCAAGGGGGACGCACCGAGGGGGATGACAGAGCGTGAAGTGATTTGTCCGAAATAACTAATTTTGCACCCCCGTGTCATGCCGTGAGGCAATTAGTGACTTACTTCTACACACACCGATCGGGTGATGTCCAGGACTGTGAGGTGCCAGGTGATTGGTGTCTTTGCCCGAATATCTGGCCGAAAAACATCGCTGTTCGTCATCGGCGCGTGGAAAGGGTCCGGCCGACCTCGCGCCACTGCCCGAACTCCCGCAACCCGGCCCGTACTCCCCCGCGGCGGGGCCGGTGGGACCAGTCGACCGGTACCTCGGTCACCCGGAATCCGTGCCGCATCAAGTCGATGATCAGACCGGCCATCGCCCCGGCTCCGCCGGACAGCGGCTCGGCGGCGGCGAAGGCCTTCCTGGTGAGACACAGTTCGGCCGCGACGGGACGGCCGGCGGACAGACCGGTGGCCCGCTCGACGCCCCGGCGGGCCCGGCGCGCGGCCGCTCCGGTCTCCAGCGCGGCCCGGCCTTCCCGCGCCAGCACCGCGTCCGCCAGGCCGGCCTGCACCGGCTCCAGCAGCCGGACCGCCTCGGCGGCGTCCGTCTGGACGTCGGGCTCCAGGAACAGCAGATGGCGCGGCGCTGACCGTCCCGATCCGGCCATCCCCCGATCAGCCCCGGACACCCCCTGATCAGCTCTGGCCACCCCCCGATCAGCCCCGGCCGCGCCCGGGTCCGTGCCGACGCCCGCCATCGCCTCCAGGGCGGTCACCTCCGCCACGCCGCGCAGCAGTGCCTCGGTCCGGCCGACCCGTGCCCCCAGCCGGATCACCCGCGCCCCGGACTCCTCGGCGACCCGCGCCGTGGAGTCGGTCGACCCGGTGTCGACCACCACGACCAGGTCCACCCCCGGCAGCCGCCGGGCCGCGATCACCGTCAGGGCGATACGTGATGCCTCGTCATGTGCCGCCATCACCACCGCGACCGAGCGTTCCGAGGGAGTTCTCCCGCCTTCGAGCTCGTCATTGAGCTCGCCGCCGTGCGGGCTGTCCGGCGTCGGTTGCGCGTCCATGTCCGGATCGTACGAGCACGAGGGGTCCGGCGCGGCCCCTTCTGGACATGCCAATGCGCCAACCGCTGCTGGAACGGCCTCCGATGACCCGAACGGTGGAACCGCCGCCGGATCGACCGCGTCATTCCGGACGATGCGTCAATCTCGTGAGTGGACGTGTTCGCGAGGCCCTTCGGCGGGGCCGCCCGGGGAAGCAGCCCGAAAACATCCTGCAAGCCGTAGCGGGAATGCTGAGGCAACATCCGGGTTCCGGGGTACAAGCCTGACGGGGACGGCGGAAAAATCGCCACCCTGCGCCACCCCCCCGCCAGGTTCCGCAGAGCGCGTCGGGCGTGGTGCGCTTCTCGTTGCGCGAGATCACGTACCGATCCTTGACTGGTCACGGAAAGGAACGAGTGCTCATGCGCGGGGTTCTCAACACGATCCGCCCTCGGTACCTGCTTGCACGGGGGCTCGCACGGGCGCTTTCCGCCGGTCGGCGCAGGGAGCGGTCACTGCTCCTGTCCGCGGCCACGATCTACGCGCAGGACTGGGGCTGGCCGGTACTGCCGGGCGCCGTCGCGGGTCGGGAGCGCTGTGCCTGCCCGCGTCCTGACTGCCCCACCCCCGGGGCCCATCCCTACGATCCGCCGCTACTCGCTGCGACCACCGACTCCAGGATGGTGCGCTGGTGGTGGCGGCAGCATCCGGACGCGCCGCTGGTGCTGGCCACCGGCGGCCCGGTCTCCGCGGTCAGCCTGCCGGCCTCGGCCGGGGCCCGGGTGCTGGAGTACTTCGACGCGCTGCGGATCAGGACGGGCCCGGTGATCGCGACGCCCACCAGGTACGTCATGCTCGTCGCGCCCTACACCATGCAGGAGTTGGCGGAACTGCTGATCGCCCAGGAGTGGGTGCCGACCAGCCTGCGCTACCACGGCAGCGGGGGGTACGTGGTGCTGCCGCCGTCCAGGACCGGGGCCGGGGTGCTGCGTTGGGCCCGTGAACCGGTGCCGGGACCGGGTGTCGACGGGGTGCCGTGGCTACCCTCGGTGAGTGATCTGATGGGGGCTCTGGTCGCCGCCAGTGCTGCGGTCCCCGACGGGGCACGGCTGGCGTACTGAGCGTTCGGCGTTGAGCGCGGCCGCCTCGGAACGGGCGGGCAAAGATAAGGCCCGGCCGCTGGCGACGGGGGATGCACCAGCGACCGAGCTGTTTAAACCGTAACAAGTTTTGGCGCCCAAGCAAATTCCCCGGGCGGAGCCAGAAGCGGTGTTTCTGCCTCCACCTGGGGAATTGTGATGCATGTCACTGAAAAATGGACCGCGTCGGACAATCGGTGTCGCCGAACGTGCCTGAACGGATGCAATCCGTAAGGCGCTCCGGTCAGCCGAGGGTGACCTGACGGTTCACCAGACCGGCGCGTGCGCGGCGCTCCTGACCGGTGAGCGGCGCGCTTTCGGCGAGTGCGCCGGCGAGTCGCTCGGCGAAAGCGGCAGCCGGCTTCTCGCAGTCCTCCGCCGTCATCTCCGCGGGCAGGTCCCACACCGGCACGGTGAGCCCGTGCGCCCGGAACGAGCCGACCAGCTTGGTCCCCTCGCCCAGCCCCGCGTCCTCGGTCGCGGCCAGCCGCGCCAGCGCGTCCAGCAACTCGTCCTCGGCGTACGGCATCACCCACCGCAGGTGGTTCTTGTCCGGCACGGAGCACCAGTAGGCGGTGTCCACCGAGGCCAGCCGCACGGTCGGGATGATGGTGGCGTTGGCGCTCTCCAGCGAGGCGGCGACCTCGCCGGTGGCCGCCTCCGCGTCGTCCAGCCAGAACTCGAAGCCGCTGTGCAGGGACGGCTCGAACGGCGCCGCGGTGTCGACCAGCTGCTGCAGTCGCGGCGCGTCCGCGGCCGGGCGGCGCGGCGGCACCGGGGTGCCCGGTTCGGCGGACAGCGCCTGGAGCAGGGCGTCGCCCAGGTCACGGCTGATGTCGCCGGAGGAGCCGTGGGTCTGCAGGCCCAGCAGCACGCTGCCGTCCTGACGGCGCATCGCGGGCCAGGCCATCGGCAGCACCGTCGCCAGGGTCACCGAGGGGACCTCGCCGTTGGCGCCCTGCAGCGCCGCCGCGGTCAGCGTCAGCGGCACCGTCGCGGCCGGGACGAGCTCACGCAGCGCCACCCAGTCGCCCTCGCCGGGCAGCCCCTCGAACGGACGCTGCACCAGTTCCTGGACGGCGTGCGAGGCCTCGCGGCCGTGGCAGGCCTTGTAGCGGCGGCCCGAACCGCAGGGGCACGCCTCGCGCGCGCCGACGACCGGGACCTCCCCCGCGGCTGCGGTGGCTGCGTTGTTCGACCCGGCGCGTACGGGCGCCTTCTTCGGCGGCTTCTTGGCCATGGTGCGGTCTCTCCCGGTGCGGCGGCTGCTTGTTCCGCACCGAGCCTAGTGGTGCCGCGGGTCCCCGCCGGTCACGCCGCAGCGCCCCGGAGGGTGTCCGCCGCGGCGCCGCCCCGCTGACGTGGTGTCACTCTCACCCGGTGGCGACGCCGTCGCGCCGGGCGTGACGGGCCCGCACCGGGAGCACCGCCCACACGGTCACCTCGCCCGGGGCGTCCCTGACCCCCCAGTCGCTCGCCAGCTGTCCGACGATGCCCAGACCGCGACCGCCCCGCGCGGTCAACGAGGGGCTGCCCCGGCGCGGCCGGGTCGGCCCGCCGCCGTCGGTCACCTCGACGGTGAGCAGTCCGTCGCTGTGCAGCTCCCAGCCGACGACGACCCGGCCGCAGTCCCCCTGCGCGGGTCCCTGTCCCAGCCAGGCTGCCTGGGCGTGCGCTCGCGCCGACGGCTCGGCGGCGGACCCCGGGTGGATCCCGTCGTGGGCTGAGGCCGGTGCCGGCTCCAGCGGCCTGGCGTGCCTGCAGGCATTGCTCAGGAGTTCGGAGAGTATGAGCACCGCGTCGTCGATGACGACGTCGGGCAGATGCTGCGCGGCGAGGTCCTTTCGCAGTCGACGCCGCGCAGTGCTCACGCTCTCGGGACCATGGGGCACGGCCATGGTCGCCGAAGAAGTCGGCACATCACGCGCTACCACCAGCGCCACCCCCGGACCTCCTCCTCAGCTGTCAGCCAGGGTGTGAATGCCCGTTGCAAGCACGGCGGAAACGAGAACAGAAGCACCACGGCATGCCGAAAAAGCAGCTGGAGACGGAGTTGTCCCACTCATTTCACTAAGCGTAGCCGACTCGTCACTGAGGGTTTATCGGGGGTGGTGAAGAATGGTGAACCGGGTGAATTTCCGGCCATTCCGCTGCGCCCGCGTACGCCTGCCGAAGCAGGCTCCCGACTCCGCCATGGTCCGCACTAGCGGCCCAACTGGTCAAGTACCCGGCGCGGATGATTGGTGATGATGGTGTCCACGCCGAGCCGCAGGCACAGCTCGACGTCCTCCGGATCGTCCACCGTCCACACGTGAACTCGGTGCCCGGCCCGGTGCAGCGCGGCGACGTAGCCGGGGTTGGCGCGCACCAGGTCGATGCCGGGTCCGGCGATCCGCGCCCCGTGCGGGAGGGTGCCGTCGCGGAAGCGCAGCGGCACCCGCTCCATCAGGAAGACCGTCGGAATGGCGGGGGCCAGCTCCCGTACCCGGCGCAGCGAGAGCTGACTGAAGCTCATGATCCGCACCGGGGTGCGCTCGCCGTCCGCCGGCGTGACCAGATCGAAGCGGTGCAGCAGCTCCAGGAGCCTGCGCTCCACCAGGCCCGCGTAGCGGGTGGGGTGCTTGGTCTCGATCGCGAGTTCGATGCGGCGGCCGCAGCCGGTGGCGAACTCCAGCAGCCGTTCCAGCGTCAGCACCGAGGTGTGCTCGGCGTCGGCCCAGTCCGCCTCGTCGGCATCGGCGTCGGTGTCGGCACCGGTGTCGTCGGCATCGGCCGTCCCGGTGGCGGCGCGGGCGGCCTTCCAGGAGCCGAAGTCCAGCTCGGACAGCTGGGCCAGCTCCAGGGTCGACACCACGCCCCGGCCGTTGGAGGTCCGGTCCACCCGGCGGTCGTGCACGCAGACCAGATGCCCGTCGGCGGTCAGCCGGACGTCGCACTCCAGGGCGTCGGCCCCCTCGTCGACAGCCAGCTTGTAGGCGGCCAGGGTGTGCTCGGCGAGGGTGCCGGAGGCGCCGCGGTGGGCCACCACACGGGTGGCCGCGCGATTGGGCAGCACCTGCTGCCGGTGGGCCTTCGACTGGGGAGCGTTCGACACGCCACCAGCCTAGGACCGGCCCCCGTGCGGCCCCGGCAGCGGCAGATGAATTCTGACGGTGTGACCGGTTAACGGTCCCGGTCACACCGCCCGGCACCGGCACCGGCACCGGTCCGGGTCACAGCTCCTCCTGCTCACAGCCCGCGGCGGAGCAGCGGCGTCAGCGCCCAGGTGATCAGGGCCGGGACGACGAAGGAGAACAGCGAGGCCGAGGTCCACACCTGGGGGTGGACGTGCAGGACGTTCTGGGCGTGGGCCCAGAACGAGGGCCAGAAGTCGGCCCAGCCGGTCAGCTGGGCCGGGGCGATCAGCTGGTAGACCGCGAACCCCACCGCCCACGGCAGCAGCGTCAGCCACCGCGTCGGCGCGGTCTCGCCAAGATCCCAGCCTCCCTCTCGCCGCCCCGCCCCGAAGTAGAAGTCCACCGCCAGCACCGCCGACAGCGGCACGAACACCGCGCCGATCAGTCCCAGGAAGGACTCGTACCCGCTGAAGTCGGTCACCAGCAGGGCCAGCAGGGTGACCAGGGCGCCGAGTCCGATGGTGAGAATCCGGCGGTCCACCCGGGGCAGCAGGTTCTGCACCGACATCGCCGTCGAGTAGACGTTGGCGAAGGACTGGTCCGCCTCGCGCAGCACCAGCACGGCGAAGAACAGCCAGCCGGCGGTGATGCCCATGAAGGTGCTGAAGATCCTGTCCGGGTCGCCGTTGACCTGCAGCAGCGCCAGCAGCCCCACCACGTAGCACCACACCTGGGAGACCGTGTAGCCGGTGAACGCGCCCCAGAAGGAACTGCGGGTGCTCCTGGCGTGCCGGGTGTAGTCGGCGGCCAGCGGGACGAAGGAGATGGAGACCGCGATTACCGAGTCGACGGCCGGCAGGAAGCCGGTCCAGTTGCCCGGGGAGGGGTCGTGCACCCCGTGCCGCACCAGCTCCACCGTGAAGAACAGCATGGCGACGCCGACCGCGACCGCGACGTACTTGCGCAGCACCCCGATGGCGCCGAGCGGACGGATCGTCATCGCGGTGGTCAGCACCCCGGCCAGCACCACGTAGAGCCAGTGCGGGCCGCCGCCGAAGAGGGCGTCGGCGCCCATCGCGATCACGGTCAGCTCGAAGACGCCCCAGCCGAGGCACTGCACGATGTTGAGGACGGTGGGCAGATAGGACATCCGGGTGCCGAACAGCCCGCGCAGGATCGCCATGGCGGGGGCCCCGGCCCTGGTCCCGATGACGGCGGCGACACCGAGCATCACCGAGCCGATCACCGTGCCGACGACGATCGCGGTGACGGAGGCGGCGAGGGACAGGTCCTTGCCGTTGAAGACCAGTACGGTCGCGGCGCTCTGGAAGCCGATCAGGCTGACGCCGAGGTTGGTCCAGAAGGCGGCCTGGTCGCGGAAGCCCAGCGTGCGCGGGGGCGAGGTGTCCAGCAGCAGCGGCGCCTCGGCGCGCGGGGACCCGGTCACCCGGTCGAGGACAGGATTGGGGGAAGGCGAAACGGACGTCACGAGGCTCAGCTCCCTACGCCGGCATTACCCGGTCAGGTTCAGGCGGTCGGCGCCCCGTGTTCGGCGCCCTCTCAGCCTGGATGGGTCCAAGCTCCCGCGTATGTGTTCGATGACATGCTAGGGGCAGCCGGTCGGCGAGCCAAGGATGAATGTCCGATGAGCTGTAGATGAGCTGTGAGCGGGGGGCGTAAGAAAGCTCTCAGATCAGTGCGCTATAGATGCGGCCAAGGGAAGCGCACGGCTGGCCCTTACGATGCCCTGACAGTGGGTGGGCAATGCTTTGGGACGCCAAGTCCCGCAGGAGGAGGTCATTCGTGAGCACCGAGCACGAGGGTGGGGCCGTCCCCACCGGTGGGGAACCGGTGGAACCCTCCCTTGACGCGCAGTCGCAGGACGCGCCGCGCGACGCAACGCCCGTAGCCGCAGCGCCCGTAGCCGCCCCCGCTGCGGACGACACCGTCGTCCAGCCGGCACCGGCACCGGTGAACGAAGACACGACCGCGCTCCCGTACGGCACGGTCGAGCCGCCGGCCGACCCGACGCTCGCGTCGTTCCCGCCGCCGGCCCCGGTCCAGGCCGCGGCCCCGCAGCAACCCATAGCGGACCCGGTCGTACCCCCGGTGCCCCCGGCCCCTGTGGCCTCTCCCCCCGCCGTCGCAACTGACGCGTACACGAAGGCGGAGCACCAGGAGCAGCCCTACCCCGCCGAGCCGCCGCTGCCGACGGTGCCGCCGACCGGGGCTCCCGTCCCCGGCGCCGTCCCCGGAGCCGAGGCGACCGCGGTCCAGCCCCCGTTCGACCCGGCCTACGGTGCCCCGAAGCCCCCCTACGGCGGACAGCCTCCGTACGCAGGCCAGGGCGGACAGCCCCCGTACGGCGGCCAGCCCGGTCTGCCCTACTACGGCGGCTACGGCCAGCCCGTCCCGCCGCGCAAGAAGCGCCGCGGCGCGCTGATCGCCCTGCTCGCGGTGACCGCGATCATCGCCGGTGGGATCGGCGGCGGCATCGGCGCCGCGCTGGAGAACAACGACAGCTCCAACGGCTCCACCACCGTCACCAGCAGCGTGGACCCCAAGGCGCTCAGCCGCGCCCCCGAGAGCATCGCCGGGGTCGCCGCCAAGGCGCTGCCCAGCGTGGTCACCATCTCGGCCAGCAACTCGCAGGAGTCGGGCACCGGTACGGGCTTCGTCTACGACACCCAGGGCCACATCCTGACCAACAACCACGTGGTGGCGCCCTCGGTCAACGGCGGCAAGCTGAGCGTGAAGTTCTCCGACGGCACCAGCTACCCGGCCACCATCGTGGGCCGCGCCTCGGGCTACGACGTGGCCGTCATCAAGATCGACGGAACCCCGAAGAAGCCGCTGGTCCCGCTGGCGCTCGGCAACTCCGACGAGGTGGCGGTGGGTGACACCACCATCGCCATCGGCGCGCCCTTCGGCCTCTCGGGCACGGTCACCTCCGGCATCATCAGCGCCAAGAACCGCCCGGTCGCCTCGGGCGACGAGACCGGCGCGCAGACCTCCTACATGAACGCGCTGCAGACCGACGCGTCGATCAACCCGGGCAACTCCGGCGGCCCGCTGATGAACGCCTCCGGTCAGGTCATCGGGATCGACTCGGCGATCCAGTCGACCGGCGGCGACACCTCGACCGGCACCCAGTCCGGTAGCGTCGGGCTGGGCTTCGCCATCCCGATCAACCAGGCCAAGTGGGTCGCGGACCAGCTGATCAAGACCGGTACCCCGGTCTACCCGATCATCGGCGTGCTCCGTGACGACTCCTACACCGGCGAGGGCGCCAAGATCGCCTCCGCAGCGGTCCAGGGCAGCGCCCCGGTCACCGCGGGCGGCCCCGCCGACAAGGCCGGCCTCAAGGCGGGCGACGTCATCACCTCGCTCGACGGCGTCCAGATCGACAGCGGCCCGACTCTGGTCAGCGAGATCTGGTCGCACCACCCGGGCGACATCGTCACCGTCACCTACACCCGCGACGGCCAGAGCCACACCACCAAGGTCACCCTCGGCTCCCGCACCGGCGACCAGTAACCCCACCCGGCCCGGACACACTCCGGCGCCCACCGGCCCCGTACGGCAACCAGCCCCACCGCCGTACGGGGCTATTGCTGCCCGAGCACCCCCGCAAACATGAGAAGATCCCTGAGCGCGGACAACCACCCGGGGGCCTCGCCCCCTTCGTGCTGCCCACCCGCGCAAGGAGAGCTGCCCGAGCGGCCTAAGGGAACAGTCTTGAAAACTGTCGTCACGGGGAACCGTGACCGAGGGTTCGAATCCCTCGCTCTCCGCAGGTAGAGAACACGCTGGTCAGGGCGGTTGATGGGATGATTCCCATCAACCGCCCTTTTCGATTCCTGCCCCACCTTGTCTCGCCTGTATGTCACCTCTGACCAGCGCGTGTGGGCCAACTGTGGGCCAATCCAACGCGGCGTCGAGGTTGCTCCCTGAAATGAAACTCTGGCTGCGGACCTTGGCGAGAGCAGATCGGACCAGGTGGGGTGGTATCTGCTCGATGCGCTTGCGGAGGGGTATGGCAAGGAGCGCAACTTTGCCGACTGCGGCCTAGCTCAGCCAGTAGAGATATCGTCGCTGCCATCCCAATTGCAACTTTGGCTATGATGGACGTTCTGGGATTCTGATCCTGCCCTCTGATGTTCCCTTCATGAGAACATAGGGAGGGAGTAGTGGGTCAATGAATCTATAGCGAAAGCGGCGCTGGGTTCCACGCTTGAGAAGGATGCCTCCCCGTGGTCCGTCGGCGGCGGAAAAGTTCGTTAGGTGGTTCGCAAATGCTTGGATTTCGTAACGCTTTCCGGCGACAAGAGAGAGTTGGTCTCGAACGTCGGGAGCGCCGAATGTTCCCATTTCGTCCTTTTCTGCGAGTGCGCAGGCAAGAAGAACCTCTTGGTAGAGATTTTCTCGGTTGCTGAACGTCGAACGATGGTATTTCTCTCGCACCGTCTGGGAGACATTAGTTAGAGAATTAGATACAGCGACTTCGAAATCACCATTCGCAACCATGACGCGATCTTCTGCCAGAACATGAAGGGCTGCATGTTGGCTGAGCAAATGGGTGTAGTGCGGCAGTCCTTGAGACAGTTCGACAACGCGGGCTGCGAACTTGCTTTGCACTCTGAGGCTGGCTGACTTCATGCCTTGCCTGATAATTTCCAACAGTTCCTGATTCGTCATGCGAGGCATCTGAATTTGAACAAGGGCGCGCTGAACGGAAGCGTGCTCCGCAATCAGTTCGTCGATGGTATCGGCTACCCCGACGAGAACTACCGTGACGGCCACGCTCTGGTCAGACAGGATTTTGATGGTATCTGCAAATAGTGAGCTGACCATCGGATCGCTGGGGCGGTCGAACTCATCAATGAAAATCACAGATTCTGGAAGACCGTCCGCAAGGACTTCGAGAGCCAGTCGTACATCGTTCGGAGAGGGTTCGTCGCCAGATGGAAGCAAGTCCTCCAAGGATCCTTTGTGGAAACGTGGACTACCAGTGAACCCGACGGCCATCTTTTTGTCTGACATGCGGCAGGTTCTGAGGATGGAACGCCAGATCGATCCAAAGGTGTCATTGCTGGCACAGGTGTGATAACTAGCCCATGAGCCACTGTCCAACACTTCCTTCATGACTTTCGCTAGCGAGGTCTTCCCGACCCCCCGCTCGCCATAGATCACAGCGTGCTGGCCGCGCTGGTAGGCGACTGAGATGAGGGTGTTCATCTGTTCGATGCGACCAGCGAACAGCGTGCGGTTCGTGATGGGGGCGGAGGGGCTGAAGGATCGCAGGACCTGCATCCGCCGCGTGAACTTGTCGGACGGACCCATGGCAACCTCGCTGGGGTAGTAATTAGAACGCTGCTGTTGTAGTATAGCTATGTTGTGCACGGTTGAGGGTGAGGGTACAGGTGGCCTGGGAAATCGTCATTGTCGAAGAGGTGCGTGACTGGCTGCACCTGCTTCGCAAGGAGGATCGGGAGACCCTTCGCCTCATCGCGGCAGCGCTGGACGTGCTGGAGGAGCAGGGGCCAGCCCTAGGCCGCCCGCTGGTGGACGGTATTAAGGGTTCGGATCTTGCCAACTTGAAGGAGCTCAGGCCAGGCTCGACAGGTAGTAGTGAGGTACGACTCCTGTTCATCTTCGACCCAAGCCGTCGGGCAGTTGTGCTTGTCGGTGGTGATAAGTCTGGCAACTGGACCGGCTGGTACGAAGACGCCATCCCTCTAGCGGAAAGGCGCTACCGGACCCACTTGTCGCCACAGTGAGCCCGGACCGTGCACTGACGAAGACCAGAAGCTAGGGGAGTATGTGATGGGCACCAACTGGCGGGACCTGCGCGCTGAACTTGTCGAGCCTGACGACGAGGACACGATCGATACCCATCGTGGGCGCATGCTGGCTGAGGTGCGTGCTCACCGACTTGCGGAGGCGCGCAAGCGACGGGACTTGACTCAGCAGGCCATGGCCGAAGCCATGGGCATTACCCAGTCTCGCGTCAGCGCGATCGAGCGTGGCGGCCTGAGTCGTACTGAACTCAGCACCTTGGAGTCATACGTAGCTGCTCTCGGCGGCAAGCTTGAGATCGTGGCTGACTTCGGTGATGAAAAGATCATTCTGGGCTAGCCCACGTTCGCGTTAAGGGGACACGTCCGTTCAAGTGTGAAGAGTGCACGAAAGTGGCAGGTCAGGCTGGTTGATGGGGTTCACTCCATCAACCAGCCTGACCTGTTCTTGCCGCCCATCACATGTCAAGCTAGGCGGCCAGTGGGTGTGGACCAGACTCGGTTCCAGGGCCCTAGGCGGGCTCGTATCCCTCGATGGAGACCCCGCCCCTCGGCCTACTGCGTTGTGCTTCTGGAAGCACTCAGAGCCCGATCGATTTGCTCGTTGGCCTGATCGCGCTTGCCGTCCAGGATCTTTGCGCAAAAGCGATACGACACAGCGACACTGTGCCCTGCCCTTCGTGCCACTTCGACTGGGTCCACGCCGGATGCGAGCCAAAGGGAGACCCCCGCGTGCCGCAGCGAGTATGGCACCTCTGCGAGCCGAGTCTGTGGGTGCCGATTATTCATCCGGGCTGGTCGGCGGCCTGATGGTGGTTGGAGCCTCTGCGCTGGGATGGCAGTGTTCGGGCCTGTCGGATCCCCGGATTGGGTTGCCGGTGGGCGGGATGATGGTTCGGTGCTGCGACTGGCCTACCTTGCGATGGCGAACACCTTCGCCCTCATACGCCTGCTGCCGATGAGCGACCGGGACAAGGACGTCGAGATCGTTGCGCTGCAGCACCAACTGGCCGTTCTGCAACGCCAGGTCGGCAAGCCGGTGTTCACTCCGTGCGACCGCACGCTGCTGGCCGCGCTGCTGCACCACCTGCCGATGGCGAAGCTGCGTCAATACCAGCTGCTGGTGCGCCCGGACACGCTGCTGCGTTGGCACCGCGACCTGCTCAGCCGCCGGCATGCCGCGACGTGTGCGCCCAGGCGGCCCGGGCGGCCGCGCACCGTGCGCTCGATCCGGGCCCTGGTCCTGCGGCTGGCGCGGGAGAACAGCTCGTGGGGCTACCGCAGAATCCACGGCGAACTCGCCGCGCTGGGCATCAGGACCGCCGCATCCACGGTCTGGGAGATGCTGCACGAGCACGGTATCGACCCCGCGCCTTTGCGGGACGGCACCACCTGGGCGGCCTTCCTGCGCTCCCAGGCCGATGGCCTGCTGGCCTGCGACTTCCTGGAGACCCGCACACTGACCGGGGCCCGGTTGTACGTCTTCGCGGTGATCGAGCACGCCAGCCGGCGGATCCGGATCCTCGGTGTCACCACCGCGCCCACGGCTGACTGGACCACCCAGCTCGCCCGCAATCTCGTCATGGACCTACAGGATGCCGGCAGCAGGGCGACGTTCATGATCCGCGACCGAGACTCGAAGTTCACCGCCGCGTTCGATGCGGTCCTTGTCGATGCGGGGATCCGGATCGCCCTCAGCGGCATCCAGACGGATGAACGCGATCGCGGAACGATGCGTCGGAACCTGCAAGCGCGAGCTCCTGGACCGGACCCTGATCTGGAACCAGGCCCACCTCCTGCACGCACTCAGCGAGTTCGAGCATTTCTACAACTGCCACCGCCCCCACCGCACACTTCGCAGCGCCTCCCCACTGCGACCGCTGCCCGATCCAATCGTCGAACCCACCCGACTGGATCACCTGAGCATACGGCGGAAGGACCGGCTCGGGGGAGTGCTCCACGAGTACCAAAATGCTGCCTGACCAGGCCGGATGAGAAATCGTTACCCACACTGGCGAACCTCGCCGTCGCCAACTTGGACCACCTGGTCCGGGTCATGAAGCGCAAGCTCAAGAAGATCCAATACCGCCCAACCTGATCGACGGCTGTTTCGCCGAGACCGGCCCGATCATCGAACCCCGGTGATCAATGAGGACGCCATCACGCTTTCAAGCTCAGTGAGCGACCCTGCGAGAACCGCGAAAGTCGAGAGAGGAAGGGGTCGCGATTAATCTCCAGCTAAATGGGCATCTGTTCGAAACACGCGGGCAACCGAACCTGGCGACACACATGCCCGATGAACCACTAGAGTCCGGCCATGCAACTTCCAGCCTTCGTCGACCTGCGGCCGATCGGCAGGTGCAATTTGAGCTGCCCTTTCTGCTTCGGACCGCGCCACGAAGTGCCCAGCATGCCAAGAGAGGACGCGCTGCGGGTCGCGGCGTCCTTGCGCGAGGCAGGAGTCGAAGGTGTGGTGATCTCTGGAGGCGAGCCGACCTTACTCCCCTACCTGCCCGACCTGGCGGCTGAACTCCGCCGCGCGGGGCCGGGCAGGCCCGCGCCCCGGGTTGTGCTCAGCACGAACGGGCTGGCACCCGCACGAGTGCTGGAAAAGGTCCTGCCCCATCTGTCCTGGATCGCACTGCCGATCGAGTCCTCCCTGGTATCGGAACACCGCGATCTGAGGACCGGAGTGCGCGGCCACCGCGACCGGGTGGTGACCCTGCTTCGGAACATCCGCATCAACTTCCCACACGTTCAGGTGAAACTCGGCACGGTGATCACGAAGCTGAACGCCATCGGCGCGCCGGGAGTCCTCGATCTTCTCGACGATGACCAACTGCCGGACGTCTGGAAGATCTATCAGATGTCACCCACGAACTACGGCGCCGACAATCAGGACTGGTTGTCATTGCCCGACCAGGAGTTCAAGGAGGTCGTGGCGAGATGCGAGCAGGCAGCCGACAGCCGCGGCGTCCCCTTGCGCGTCTACTGGAATTCCGCACGCGCCGGAAGCTATCTCTTCGTCGACCCGGACTGTTCGACCGTGGTGATCGACGAGAGTGGGGAACGGCGCATCGGCAATTTCTTCGACCTCATCGAGCGCACCGGCCCCACCCCGGTTGCGTCGATCATTCCCACCAGAAACGCTGAGAATTTCACCACGACGTACCCGTCTCGGAGGGACAGTGGAGACTGAGGCACCCCCCGCGGCCAGCGCTCTCCCAACCGCACCGGCTCACGTCCGAGTCGGCGTCCAGGCAGTCCTCCTCCGCGACGGTCAGGTCCTGCTCGGACTGCGGAGAAACACGTTCGGAGCAGGCTCCTGGGGCCTTCCTGGCGGCCATCTCGAGGCGGGCGAGACCCTCACCGAGGCTGCGCACCGGGAGTTGGCTGAGGAGGCAGGTCTGATCGCGCACGACTCGCGGGTCTGTTGCGTCACCGACCCGGACCCCGCCGCCAACCACCACATGCAGGTTGGCGTGAAGGTGCTCAGCTACTCCGGGTTTGTCAAGGTTCGCGAACCGGAGCGTTGCGCACAGTGGCGCTTCTGGCCATTGGATGGCCTGCCCGAGCCGTTGTTCGTCGGCTCCGTGGAGGTGCTCCGCAGCGTCATGGAAGAGACGTTTCATCGTCGGTCTGAGGGGACTCCTGCTTGCTCATCCGGTCGTCGGCCAGAGCGCGCATGACCGTGCGGAGCGTCGCCTGGTGCCCGCCCTCGTTGGCACCGAACTGCTCCCAACTGCTGGCCAGCTCCCATTGGGTGTTGAATTCGGCGAGGCTGTCCGCGTAGTACCTGCTGTCGTTGCGGAACGTCACCTCGAAGACGTTCAACGCACGCCGCGTACGCCGGTCCGGATTCGAGGTGATGTAGGGCTCGAAGAAGCCCATCGCCGATGTGAGCAGCGTGGAGCCGGAGATGTCCATCGGCGTCAGCCGGAGTTCGATCTGCCCAGGGAACCGCTCGCGCAGGTTCAGATAGGAGTCGGTGACCGGGCGGAAGGTCCTGGCGTAGTAGTCGCTGGCTTTGACGATGTCCACGATGTTGTCCAGAGTGGGCCGCTCGGCCCGGGCATCGTGCTTGATGAAGACGGCGAGGCTGTTCCACGGACTGCTGATGATGACCTTGAAGACGGTTCCCGCCTCGAGAGCCCGAACGATCTCAGAGTAGAACATGTCCAGGTCGGGCAGCAGATAGGAGGCCCCGGCATGCGCGATCAGCCTGATGATATTCCGCTCCCGCGCCAGCGCCTCTGCTTTCGCCCGGTTGCGCAGGTCGTTCTCCTGGGGCGTATAGGTGCGCTCGATGAGGTAGGGAAGTTCCTCAGACATGCGCTCCCTGGCGCGCAGACTGGCCTGAGCCTCGCGCAGACTGATCGTTTGGGAATGGTCCCGCCCCAGGGCGTTCACCGCCTTCTGTACCGCTGAGTCGAGCAACTCCAGAGCCCGCTCGCGGCGAGCGGCATTCTTCTCCCCGTCTCCCGCGGCAACCTCGAACTCTGCGGTGGCGAGTGCCGCCTGTGTGATGATCGTCTGACGGTGGTCGGGTCCCAGCTGTGCCACCGCGTTGAGGTGCACCACCTCAAGTTCGTCCAGGCTGCTGTCGATTGACTGAGTCTTTCCTGCGGCGCGCGCCTGCTGGAAACGTCCGGCGGCAAGGGCAGACCACGCGCCGATCGACCTGGGATGGTCGGCTCCGTTGATGCGAACGAACTCGTCCACCCCCGTGGCGAACTCGGCCAGGGACAACGAGACAGCGCGCTGGTCGTCTAGTGCCCGGGCGGCGGCCAGTCTCACCCACAGGGCCATGAGTTGCGGCCCGAGGTCGCGCTCGGCGCCACTGTGCTGCTCGCGCCGTGACTCTCTGACCGCCCGGTCCGCCCAGGCCCGTGCTCCGGCGGGATCGCCGACCTCCAACGCGACCGCGCCGAGGTTGGCTAAAATCCTGGACGGCCGCGGGGTAGGGGACCGCTGCTCTCTGCCGAGGCCTGTGGCCAGCACCATCGCGGCCCGGGCCGGCTCGCCATGCTCGGCAAGCAGCGAACCCAGTTCGTTCCAGAGCAGGGAGGGGTAGGACTCCTGCCCCGTTTCCGCCTCCGCCAGCCGAATGTGGCGCAGTGTCAGTTCCACGACCGAAAGCGACAGTTGCTTCCGCCCGATCACGAGAAGCAGTTTGGCGAGGCTGACCAGGCGCTGGACGAGCGACTCGTCTGGCTGCTCTCCTGGCCCGGGTTCGCCGAGTTCGTCGACCCGGCGGATCAGGCTGTCCGTCTCGCCCGTGACGACCCCCTCGGTGCCGTCGAGCACGACCTGTGCCACGGCCAATGCCTCGTCAAGGTTCTCTCTACTGATCACAGTGCCTCCGGTGGTCGGGTGCCCGGACCGGGCGCCCGACCCTTGTCAGCGGGTCCAGTTCACGCCCACCAAGCCGTTCAGGTTGTACCTCTCCATCATCTCCCGGACCACGATGTTGGATCGCGCCTCCGGATTGGGCTTTCCGCCACCCTCCTGGGTGACGGAGAAGAGTACGGGGCCCTGCTGAACCGTCCCGACCGCGTCTGCCCTTTTCTGAATGCCGAAGCGGAACCTGTCGAAGCGCCGGACGACCTCCCGGATGGTGCCGGCGAACATCGCCCCCACCGGCAGGTTGTGCGTCGACGGAACCTCGACGAGCACCCCGAGCACGGCGGTCGGCTCGCCGGGGGTACTCCGGTCGATCGGGCTGCCCGAGAATCTGCGCACGTTCGAAGGCAGGCTGTCACAAGCAAGACGAATGGCCGTGACCACCTGTCCTTCTCTGGTGCTGCGGTATTCCACCGCGGTCTCACTGACGACGCCGGTGAGGGCCACGCGCCCTTGCGGCGGCCGGTGAGCAGCCGTCCAGAGCTCGTTCTTGCGCGCATCGACGAAACAGACGTCCGGCAGCGGATCCCGGTTGCGCGCTTCGCGTATCAGCTCGACCAGGGCCAGGTCGGAGAGCCGGTCGTATTCACGGACCATGCCCTGGACCTGCTTGCTGCCCGACATGTGCAGCCTGAGCGGCTCACTTCCCGAGAGCTCTGCCTCGGCCAGGCAGTGGACCGTGGTGACGATGTAGTCACGAGTGACGCGTACCCCGGAGCACAGACGGCGAGCCTGCCTGTACACCTGGACCAGATGTTCGTTCTGCACCCTGGATCAGCCCCCGTCTGACCCGTGAGCGGACCGCCCCGTCCCGCTCGGAATATTTCATAGTAGCCATGGCGAAGAGGGGACGGAGTCTCCTTTCCCGAACTCAGGGGGGACCGCCCCGCGCACGGTCGCGTCGGCGCTTCGGCTCCACGCGCACCTGTGCCCAGCGCCCGGCGCCGACCGGGCCCTGCGCGTCGGCGCGAAGCAAGCGCATCAAGCGCTGATCGGCGTTTTCGGAACTCTCCACGTCGGCCACGAACGCGTTCCACAGCGGATCCACTCTAGTCATCCGTGCGTTCGTCTCCTGCTGCTCGTGCCACTCACCCCAGGCACACAACCACCGTTCCATCGCCTCCGTCGAGGTGCTGTAGGCGGAGACAAGGTGTTCGGGTGCATAGAGCCCCAGTCGGGCGGCGACCGCCAGGGTGTCTGCGACCAGCGCCTCCCCGTGCGTGGGGAATTCGCCGCTCGCGAGCACTGCGTCCCGAAGCCGCCCTACGCGGCGCACGATGACCACCAACTCGTCGTACACCGCCGCACGCCTGTCCCACACCCGGGCGACGCGCTCGCGCCGGCTGGCCGAAATATGGGTCACTGTGCTGGTGACGATGCTCGCGGCCGCTCCAATGGACGCACCGATCATTGCCGCTTCCGCGGCGTTGATGGTCACATCGCCCCCCACCCCTGGACGAAGTCGCTGATGGAGCATCAGTGCTCGCCGCCAGCCAGACTATCCATCCGCGGCATCGCACTGGGCGAGAACCAGTCGCGCATTGTTGGCCGCGGAGGTCCGGTAGAACCCGTAGGGCCGTCCGATGGGTCGGCAGACCTGCTCGGATTGCCCTCCACCCGAGCGGTCTCGACAGCGGGCGACCGCGGTGAGCAAGCAACAGCCAATCTCCGAGGCGGACGCATCTCCACCTGGACGGTGACGCTGCGCTTGCCGGAAACCTCGTCCGTGCACCTCAAGCACGGTCGATCACTATTCCGTGTTGCTCGACCTGTGCGGATGAAGTTCTCGGCAGGGACCCGGTCACTCCTCCGAGAAGGTGTATGTCTCTCGCCGGTACGGCTGGGTCAACAAGGTCAAGCGTTGGGCAGGCCAAAGGTCGTCGTCTTCGTTCAGAGTCAGATCGTTCCCGCGTCGCAGAAGCCAGATCGTTTCGAAGAGGTATTGGAGTACGGCGTCGCCGGGGATCTTGGCCAGGAGCTGTGAGACCAGGCGGATGATCTCGTCCGCCTGCCCGCTGAGGTCTGTTGTCTTGTCGAGTCTGAATGCCACTCGGACCGTCGGCCTGATCCCAAGGTCGGTGATCAGCGGATCCCATGGCTGCACTGTGGGTTCCAGTACTCGGATCCATGTTCCGGAATTTGTCGACACGCCGTCATCGAGAAACTCCCCAGGTTCCACCGGTACCTGGAGCAGGCCGGTACTCACAGCGATGTCGCGAACTGCGAGGGCGACTTGATCCGTGGGCAGGGGGGTCGCCAGGCTGAGGCTATGGGAGATGGCCATGGGGGGCTGTCCGTTTCGAAGACTCTACGGGTAGAGATGTATCAGGTTGCCCTGACTGTCGATCACAAGTACTTCCTTCAGCTTGTCGATCGGCCAATCGTGCAGTTGGGCGTTGAGTTTGCTGATGTCCACCGGACTGTCGGCAAGGTTGAGCACTATTCGGTCAGTCTGTCCTTCGTCCACCTTCTCCTGGATCCTGCTGGCGATGTTCCGGGGGCTTCCGGTCGACGGGGCGACATTGTCGAAGATCTCCCCTTCGATACGGTAGTCCGGGTTCTTCAGGCCAGGGACCTGAGGGTTCTGCTCGACGTCGTAGCCCTTCTGGGCCAAGATGTCTGCCGACTCGTTCTCACGCTGCAGTGAGCGCTTGACGCTGGCGTCCTGGTCTTTGCCGATCTTGGTAGTCTGCCCGCTCGGCTTGGCGTTCGGATCGGGGGTCCCGGTTGGCTGAGTGTGGCCGGTGGAGTCGGGTGCACCATCGCCACCGGAACCACCGCCGCCTGTGCCGTCGGAGCTCATGTTGACTCGGTCGGGACCTGCCGCGTCACCCAGGACGTTGCTCAAGCCGACGGAGGCGAGGCCCAGGCCTCCTGTGATCGCTCCGGCGGATACCACGTTGACTGGGACGCCTACCAGCGCTCCGATGCCGGTGGCATCCAGAGCGACCCCGCCGATTTCCCCGCCCGCGCCGAGGATGGCCAGCCCCAGCCCACCAGCTATTTCGGCGACGGATCCCGGGTCGTGAGCCATGGCATTGCCGACCGAGGCCAGGTCTGTCAGCGCTGTCTCGCCGACCTGCTCAGCGACGTGGCCCGCGCCGGAGAAGAACGATCCCAGGTCATCTCCCACCTGTGACCAGAATCCCGGCTTCGGTGGTGCCATATCACGAGCCTTGCCGACAGCGATGGCAGCGGTGTCGCCGGCGCCGGCCAACTGGCTACGCCCGCTGGCCAGGGTGTCTCGAGCGGCTTGTTGGTTCGCCTGGCCGGAGTTCCACAAGCTTATGGCGTTGCCTGCCTGGATCTGCGCCCAGCCGAGCACCGACGCATAGCTGTCCAGAGCAGCCGCAGCGTCATGAAACGCATCACCGGCCTGGAGCCACTTGCCGGGCTGGCCATGGAAGACAGCATGAAAAGCATCTGCGGCAGCGCCGCTCCAGCCGTCGCTGGTATTGATACGTTGAAGCCCCTCGCCGGCGAGGTGGAGTAGATCGCCGTAGGCATGCAAGGCGGCTTGTGTATGACTGATCGAGGCGGGGTCGCCAGGGATCAGTGCTATTGGATCGTTGGTCTGTCCCAGTTCAGCCGCAGTCACTGCGCCCCCGGATCCGTCCCCATCCCCTGCAAGATGCCGTCGAGTTCGTGCTGCGTAGCCTGGTCGACCCGGTGGTAGGCGTTGACGTTTGCAGTCAGTCGACTGGCGATCTCCTGGCCGTCCTTGGCCAAGTTGTCGACACCACGTTGCCAGCGACCGAGGAAGTCGGACAGCGTGTCCGCCAGTCCGTCATGCCCGATTGCCGAAGCAGCATGCGGGATGCTGCTCACCTTCTGCACGCTGATCTCGTCGAGGACCCCGTTCACCCCAGCAGCTGCTTCCTCCAAGGCGTGAAGATCCACGCGGAACGATTCAGCCATCCCGCTCTCCTCGTCAGTGGCGCCTCCGACAGCTATCGATGTCCCATGCTACTCATGGATACTTGTACGATCGAAAACTTTCGGTCCTGTAGGCGCATTTTCATGTGGCTACCGCCGACGATCTGAGAATCAGTGCACCTGGGGCCGGAGCGTCATGGACGGGCGGGGCGCAGCGCGGCTACCGATGGGACTGCCACCCGGAGGCGGGGACCACGTCGGTCGCAATAGGCCGTTCGATCGGGTATAGGTGCAGGTCAGGGGCGATTGGCCGTGGTTTCGGCGGCGGTCTTGAAAACTGTCGTCACGGGGAACCGTGACCGAGGGTTCGAATCCATCGCTCTCCGCAGGTCAGAACACGCAGGTCGGGGCGGGTCTCGGGGGTTATCCGATTCCCGCCCTTTTCGATTCCTGTCCCATGGGTGTTCGCCCCGTCCCAGGGTCGACCAGTTTTCGTGGACCACCGGTGGACCAGATTTCGGCAGCGTTGTCGCTGGTGGAGGCGTTCCGGGGCCTCCATGGGGTGGCTTGTAGGCGGAGTTGTGGAAGGGCCGGAGGGAGGCCTGATGGTCGGACGGGGCAACAGGTCTGCTGTCGCCACCCTGGTGTACCGCCACAGCCGCCTCGTGCGGCTGGTCGCCCTGCCTGCGGGACACGACTCGCTCAGCGTCCGGGACGGCATCATCCTGCTGTTGCAGGGCCCGACCGGACCCGCATGACGCTCACCTGGGACCAAGGCACCGAGCTGTCGCGCCATCACGAGCTGGCGCCTTGGTTGCGCGACGGCGTGTTCTTCGCCCACCCGGCCAGCCCCTGGCAGCGCGGAACGAACGAGAACACGAACGGACTCCTGCGGCAGTACCTGCCCAAACGCACCGACCTGTCCGTCCACACCGCCGAGGACCTGCGGCGGATCGAGGACCGGCTCAACAACCGCCCCGAAAGACCCTGAGCTGGCGGACCCCGACAGAGGTCTTCGCCGCCGCTCTGAGCATGAGACCAGCAACGTTGCGACGACCAGGCGAATCCGCCGTTCAGGGCCGGTGACCCTCGGCGAGGTGCAGCGGGGCGCCATTGAACGACGGAGGGGTCCCGCGGAGACTGACTCCGCGGGACCCCTCCGTCCTGCGTCTCGCCCGGTGTGCTGCCCGGCTTACGGCTGCGTGTACTGGTAGCCGGACAGGTCCGCGATCACCGAGACCGCGGCACCGCCGCCGTTGTAGAGGTCCACGCAGCCGTCCGCGCTGACCGGCGTCTGGGTCATGTTCGCGATGGTCTCCCCCGGGCCCCAGTTGATGTTGGACGTGCCGGGGCGGGTGGTCCCGTGCGGGTAGGCCGACACCCAGCCGGCCTGACTGCTGCCGGTCACAGTCAGGTTGAGCGCCACGGCGGACACTCCGGCCGGAACCGGAAGGCAGAGATCGAGCTGCTGGTGCGGCGCTAGCTGTCTGGCGGGTGCGCCGATCCCGTAGCGGGTGTCCAGCGCCCGGGTCGGAGCCGTCGTGACGAATCCTGTGGTCGGGCCCGTGGCGTTCGTCGGCTGGTAGAGGCCGAGGAAGTCGACCACGAAGTCTGTGGGCTGCGGGCTTCCGTTGTAGAGCGTGATGCGGCCCTGCGAGTCAGCCGTCACCGTGACCAGGTTGGCGGCGGGCGTTCCGACCGACCAGTTGAGGTTGGACGAGCCGGGGCGGGGGCTTCCGGTGGTGTAGACGGTGGCATAGCCCGGACTGTGCTCGCGCGCCGTGGTGACGTTCACCTCGAGCGTGTCCGGCCCGCCGCCCGCGGGCCGCAGCGACGCCGGGAGTTGGACGGTGACCGTGCCGTGTCCCGGGACCTGGTGGGCCGAGGTCCGGGTGTCGAGGATGCGGGTCGGAGTTGCCGGCCGGTACTCGGTGCCGTCGACCGTCATCGACTGGGAGCCGACCTCGTCCAGGACCAGGTCGATCGGCCCGGAGCTGCCGTTGGAGAAGTCGACGTACCCGTCGGCGCCGGTGCGCACCGTCGCCTGGTTGGCGATGGTCTGCCCGGCACGGAAGTTGAGGTTCGACGCGGTCGGCGCGGCGGTGCCGTCCGGGTAGGCGGTGACGAAGCCGGCGGCCCGGGTGTCGGTGGCGGTGAGGTTGAGCACCAGCGCCTCATTGCCGTCCTGCGGGTGCGCCAGAGCGAGCCGGAGCGTGCCGTGGGCGGGGATGGCGGTGTGCCCAGCGGTGCGGCTGTCGTAGACGCGCCGGGGACCGCCCTCCAGGGGGACGAAGTCGGCGCCGGCGACTGCTGTCGCCGAGGCGGTGGCGGTCCGGCCGAGATCGTCGACGGCGGTCAGCTTGATCGGATAGATGCCGGAGTGCGTGTAGGCGTATTCGGAGCTCTGCCACCGGCCCGAATCGCTGACCACTCCGTCGCCGTGGTCCAGCGTCAGACTTCGATAGATCTCCCCCGGCGTGCCGGAGATGGAGAAGTCCATGGTGCCGGGGGAGTACCCACCCGTGCGCGCGGGCTTGGCGCTCAGCACGGGCTGCTCGACCGTGTCGCTCAGTACCTCCACGTCCCGGCTGTCACGCACCGAGTACCCGTCGGTGTTGGTGATGACGGTCGTGGTCAGGTAGGTGCCCGGTTGCGTGTAGGTGTGCGGGACGGCGGTGCCGACGGGGGCCGACTGCGGTGTGCTTCCGTCGCCGAAGTCCACCGTCGCGGTCAGCTGCTCGTGCCAGGCCGACGTGGGCACCGGCGTGGCCTGGCCGTCCACCGAGGTGCCGACCGTGGTGACCTGGGGGCTGGTCGGAGCGGTGTAGCCGATGGAGTCCTCGATCTCCCACGCACCCCGGTCGTAGAAGTCGTACGGGCCGGCACCCAGATGTGGGAAGCGGGGTTCGAGCACCCTCGGGTTCCCGTAGAGGTCTGTGCTGAGCTCGCCGGGGGCGGACGAGTCCGCCGCGTCAACGACGCCGGTACCCTCCGGGAAGCCGGTTCCGGGGGTTGTGAGGATGTCGTGAGCACCTTGGCCGGTGGCCGCGGTGAGGGCCGCGCTGGTGAAGTAGTCCGTGCCTCCCCAGGAGTATGCAGCCGTGCCCGCTCGGTTCTCGTTGAACGTGTTGAAGCTGTCCGACACCTGCGGTGCGGCGGTAGTCGAGACGGAGAGTGCAGGGGCCTGATCGACGAGGCCGACGTTGTTCTCCACGGTGGTCGCCGAAACGGCGCCGTCAACCTCGATGGCTGGGGCCTTCGTTACGGTGTTCAGGGCGTTTCCGGTGATGGCGACCCCGGATGCCCCCGATACATGGATCAGTGTTCCGGACGCTTCGTAGTCGCGGAGATAGTTGGTCGTCACCGTGACGTGCTGTGCACCGGTTTGGACAAGAATGTCGCTGCCGCTGAGCATCCCCTGGATCTGGGCGCGTGACACCGTCACAGACGACGAGCCGCCGTCGATGTTGATTCCGTTGACCACGGCCGGGGACGCCATACCTGTGGACTGAAGGCCGTCGAGCACGACGTTTTGCGAGCCCACGACGTCGACGAGGTCGGCCCCGGGGTTGGCATCGATCTGAAGGTTCTCCACGGTTATGTCGTGGACGTTCCGCAGGGTCAGCGGCGCGCCTTTCGACACGGGGTACAGGTTGTCGCCCGATCCGTCGATAGTGATAGCGGCGCCCGGGGCACCCGAGTGTGTGAGTACCAGGGGCCCGTAGAAGTCCTCTCCGGTGGGGCCGGTCAGTTTGACGGTCTGTCCGGGCTTCGCGGCGTTCGCGGCGGCTTGAAGCGTGCAGTAGGGCAGCGACGCGCTGCCGGCGCCGGCAGTGTCGCTGCAGCTTGCGGCATCGTTCACATAGAGCATGCCGGTCGTCGCGCTGTCGGCGCGGGCGGTGGTCGTCACCACCGCGGCGGCGGCGAGGGCCAGCACGACGGGGACAGAGACAAGTCGTGCGCGTGGCACAGTTCCCCCTTCACGGGCGTGCCTTCGATCATCCGAACAGAAGGCGCGCGTGATCGTACTGCTGCGCACGGAGACCAAAGCTGTCAAATCGACTACAACCGGCCTGACGGCTCCGGAATCCTTAGCCACTCGTTACCGGCCTACCCGTCACCGAGCAACATGTCGTCAACCGGACCAACTTGGCCGGTGGGCGCGGCCTATCTCCGATTGGACCGTGGCGAAGAACGACTCTGCTGCTGTGCCGTCGAGGCAGGAGCCGGTACGGCTGGTGCTGGAGCGGATGTCGAGGCGTCGCAGGTGTTGCAGTGGGTGTGCGAGTGGTACTGGCCGCCCCTGTCGGTGTGCATGATCGCGTTGCCGGCGACGAGTCCGGCCTGGTGTGCGATGGTGATCGCCTCGACGGTGAGGCTCAAGCAGGTGATGCCTCCGGTGAGTTTGAGGCTGGGCATCGGCGCGGTGAACCGCCGCTGGATCAGGTCGGGGATGATGGCTGCGGCCTTGGTCGGTAGCGCAGAGACCCGTCCGGGACCGATCAGGGCGCGAGGTCCCGGCCAGCCCGAATGCTGCAAGGGGTTGAAAACCGTGGCGACTCCACCATGCTGATGAGCCCCGGTGGATACCACTTCGTCGTGGTCGACGGAGCCGAGTCGACGGCTTCAATGCTGAAGATCCTTGACCCGTGGAACGGAAGCAGCGACATGGTGACCTTTGCGGACTTCGACAGCAGTTGGACCCTGTACACGGTGGCGCGATGACAGCCGTCCTGACCGCGGTGACCAAGCTCTCAGAAGAGCGGTTCTGTCTTTCCTTCCACCGCGGTGAGTCGGCGCACAGTGTCGTGATCGTGTTGGACGGTGCGATCACGGACGCATCGTTGACCCCGTGCCACTGGGAGGGCGGAGAGGGGCGGGTGGTAAAGCTGTTCCTCAACGACCTGGCCGGGCTGCGTGCGCTCAACCGAGCAGCTCTACGCGCACTACGCGGCGAGATCCCGGGGCTCCCGATGCCCCTGGGCTAGAGCAGCGCACCGCTTCCCCAACCAGAAGTTGCCATGCGGCAGGGGTGACCTCTCCGCAACGGGCCCGGACATTGTCCGGGCCTGTTGTGCTACCAGTGCAGCAGGGAGAGGACAACGGCTGGCCAATGTAGAATCTGATCTACAACGGAACGGAGCGCAGCGTGGCTATCACAGTGGGCGATAGCGGATCCGTGGTCGGACCAAGCCTCGCATCAGCGCGATGAACCAGCCCTTCGCGCCCCGTGGCCCGCGCGCTCTCCTTCTGCAGCGGGTCGGCGTGCTGCCCGGGTTCCCCTTCCTTGTGGGGAGGGACCCGCGCGCCGGGGTCTCCCCTGACGACCCGATGCTGGCTCTGTCCCAGGATGTGGCCGAGGCAGTCCGCGCGTGGTGCGCGACCCCGGGCGACGGGAAGCGTGGAGTCACGGCCGCACTGGGCTTCCGGGTAGCCGCAGATCTCGGTCCCGGGTGGATGCTGGGCGTCCACGACGAACTCCACGGCAGTACGCACCTGGCCTGCTGGCACTGCGGCGCGTTCCACTGGCACTTGAGGCCGCACCCGGTGCCCAAGCTTCCTCGGGTTCTGCAGGTCAAGGGCCAGTATGCCCACGGGCCGCTGCGGGCAGAGAGATTCGGTGACTTCTCCCCCGACGAGCCGACCGCCGGACTACAGCTGACCCCGGGGCTGGTGGACGACTTCTATGCATGGAGCCAGGCCGTGAATCATCAGGCGCAGTACGGCACAGCTGACGGCCCGGAGTTGGATGCCAGGGGCGCTGCCCTGGCGGACAGGCTCGCAACGGAGCTGGGCCACGACTGGACAGTCGAATACCTCGCACTGGAGTACGGGAACAAGGGATGGATGTGAACACCGGAACACTCCGCAGGGCGCTCACCGCTGCGGGGATCGACCCGGCCTCGCTGCGCATCGCCGGCGAGCAACCGCCGGCCGCCCCCGACAGCGGTCCCGTCGACGCCCTGCTGCTCACCGGCAGTGACCGCACCGGCCAGTGGTATCTCAAGGGCAGTAGCGCCCTGGAGCCGGGCTGGCCCGGCGTACTGGCGCAGTTCCCCGATGAGGCAACCGCCTGCCGCCGGGTCCACGAGGAACTCACCCAGCCGAACGGCACCCCCTTCGCCGAGGAGCGGGCGGCCTGGGCGAACACGACCGCCGCGCTGCGCGCCCGCGCCGAGCAGGACCTGGCAGCCACCCACCCCACCCGCGCCGAGCAACGCCGACTGCGCGACCAGGGGCTGCCGCTGACCACCCGCGCCGAACTCGATGCGGCGCTGAAGGCATCCGGCAGCAACGAGCCCTACCACATCGACCACGATCCGGCCGACCCCTGGACCGAGGACAGCGATCCGCTGCTGCACCGCTGGCCCACCGACGTCTTCGCCTTCATGTGGGACCAGTTCGACGAACTCTGGGTCACTGGCATGGCGAAGAAGGGCCTCCAGCCGGACATCCACCTCCGCTTCACTGACGAGGCCGACGCCTGCGGCTACGTCTTCGAACTGCTCACCCGCCCACCGTCCCTGCCCCAACGGCTCACCGCAGCCCAATGGCACGCCCTGCACGCGGACCGCCGCGTCCGGCCCGAATGACGGGTCTCCTCTGACACGAAGGCTGACGGAGGCAGTTGTCAGCCTGTTCCGGGGTGTCCCACGGTGTGTGGACCAGACGTGGACTATGCGTTCCCCCGGGCCGGTATCGGGGGCACGTTTGCACAGGTCAGCGCGTCATCGCTATAGGGTTTTCCGGTGGTCTTGAAAACTGTCGTCACGGACGGTGATCTGGTGGCGCAGCAGCACAGTCGATCATCATGCCGTGCTCCTCGACAACGGTCGCCGGCCGAGTGACCTGCACGGATGGGGATCCCGGCAAGGGCAACGCTACCCTGCGCCAGTTTTGTCGGTCTTATATCCAATCAACCGTTGGTGGAAGCTTTGTTGATCTTCCGTGACGTGTTTCGTATGGGTAGCATTCAGCAGCCACACAGGTGTCACCACACAATTCGTCGGCCGGGGTCGTAGCGTTCGGATCATTCGGGCCGTTGGGGGAGTTACGTATGCCGCGCAGCCGCGCACTAATGGCCGTGGTTGCTGCCGCGTTGCTGATCGGCGGTCTGGGTACGGACGCGGCTTCTGCGGATGCCACTTCGTTGCTGGTCGATGCAGGGAAGGCGTGCAGCGACTCCGGCAGCGTCCCGGGGACGGCCGTGCTGCCGTTCTGCACCATCCAGGCTGCGGTTGACGCCGCCGAGCCCGGGCAGACGGTGCTGATCGAACCGGACAGCTACTACAGCGGGGGCTTGACCGTCACGCGCTCGGGAGAGGCGGGGAAGCCGATCACGATCACCTCCGCGGGACCCGCTGAGGTGGTCCTGCTCAGTTCAGATCCGACAGGGTTGACGCTCACGGGTGTCCACGATGTCGACGTCAGCGGCATCGACCTCCGGCAGGACGGTGTTCTGGTCCAGGATTCCCAGCGGATCGGTCTGGACCGGCTGCAGATGCACGGTGTGTACCTGCAGCAGAAGCCTTCCAGCCAGGGAGCAGGCGTGTCCATCCAGGGGGCCACCACTGCGGATGTGTCGGTGACCCGCACTACCGTCGGGCGCTCGGTTGCGGCCGCGGGCATTGTGATCGGAGCGCAGGTGGCCCGGACCACGATCAGCTCCGATGTGATCACCGGGGGCCGCGGGGACGGTGTCGCGGCCGACAGCGCGGCCGACACGGTAATCACTGGCAACACCTTCACAGGCAACTGCTTCGACGCGGTGGAGGTCACCGGCGCCGCGGTGCATACCACCGTGGAGAACAACATCATGAGCGGCGACAATGTCGCCAGGACCGGGACCGCAGACGGGGGATGTCTCAAGGACACTACCTCCGCACGGCCGGAGCTGTCGGTTGCCGCTACTGCGGCGGCAACCGCGATTGCCGACGACAACCTGGTCGACCCGGCTCCGGGCATTGCCGCCTACTCCTGGTCAGGCACTTCCTACTCCGGCCCGACCGAGTTCGTCGCCACCGGGCAGGGTACCCACGACATCCAGGCCGACCCCAAGCTCGACGCGGGCGACCTGTCCCCGGCGGAGGGCTCCCCTGCGGTGGACTCGGGTGCCCCGGACGCTGTCGGCCTGACTGCTACCGATGCCTACGGTCACCAGCGGGTTCGCGATCCGCTGGCGACCAGTGCCCTGCCGGGCTCTGCCGTGGACCGCGGTGCGGTCGAGCGCCAGGATCCGCTGTCGCTGGGTGCAGTGACGGTCGATCAGGCGCAGGGGCCCTCCCCCTTCCCGGTGACTGCATCGGTGGCGGTGGCCAATCCATGGCACACCGCCGGGGTGAGCTACACCTTCGACTTCGGCGACGGTACCAAGGTGGCCACTGGCTCCCCCTCGGCCAGCCACACCTACACTCGGGCCACCACATACCCCTCCAGCCCCTACCAGGTCAGCGCCACCGCCACCGTCCCCCAGGCCCCCGCAGCCGTATCCTCACCGAGCGACGGCTCCGCCCTGGTCACCGTCAATCCACCCGGCCCACTGACGGCCACCCTGCAATACGTACGCAGGCCGGCGACGTCGGGCCTCGCCGTCGCCCTCTTCAGCAGCTCCAGCAGCCCGTGGCCGATCACCGGCTACACCTTTGACTTCGGCGACGGCACCATCCCGGTCACCAACTCCGACCCCTGGAGCGCGGCCCACACCTACCCCCACCCCGGCACGTACACCGCGATCGTCACCGTCACCGACAAGGGCGGGCGCACCCAGAAAGCCAACGCGCTCGTCAGCGTCGGCGACGGTCTGGTGCCGTTCGGGCCGGTACGCATCCTGGATACCCGCCACGGAACCGGCGCACCCCAGCACACCATCGGTGCCGGCGGGGTCCTGCGCTTGAAGGTGGCCGGCCAGAGCGGGCTTCCCGCCTCGGGCGTCGATGCGGTCACGATGAACATCACGGCTACTGACGCCACCGCGGCCACCTACATCACCGTCTATCCGGACGGGTCGCCGCGCCCCGTCGCATCGACGCTGAACCTGGGGGCCGGGCAGACCGTGCCGAACCAGGTCACCGTCAAGGTCGGCACAGACGGCTACGTCGACCTGGCCAACTACAACGGCACCGTCGACCTGATCGCGGACGTCCAGGGCTACTACACCACCAAGGCCCTGCCCCAAAGCGGTGGCTTCGTCAACGAATGGGGTCCCGCACGGCTACTGGACACCCGTACCGGTACCGGCTGGCCCTTCTCCGGCGCACCGGTCGGCAAGATCGGTCCCGGAAAGGTGCTGACCTTCAAACCGGACTGCTGCCCAGGCACGGACAGTGACAAGGCAGTCCTGCTCAACCTCACGGAGACCAACGCGACCGCCGACAGCTACGTGACCGCCTACGCGGGCGGCAGCGCCCGCCCCAAGAGTTCGGTGCTGAACTTCCGGGCCGGGCAGACCACCTCGAACCAGGTTCTGGTCCCGATTGCCGCTGACGGAACCGTCTCGCTCTACAACAACGCCGGGTCCGTGGACCTGATCGCTGACTCCTACGCAATAGTCGACGGTGTGGGAGCAGCCTTCTTCCCCACAGATCCCACCCGAGTCGTGGACACCCGCAACGGGACCGGCGTGCCCAAGGCGAAGATCAAGGCCCGCGGTTCGATCAGCTCGCTGGTGGTCGGCTCCCACGCCATACCGCAGGACACTGCGATGCTGATGGTGAACCTCACGGCGACCAACACCACGGCCGCCACCTGGCTGGCTGTGCAGATACCCGGCTACAACCCTGGGACATCCTCGTTGAACCTCGGCGCTGGGGACACACGAGCGAACTCGGCAGAGATCCGCACCAACGGGGCCGGATCCAACCACTCCACCATGATTACCAACTCTGCAGGCAGTACCGACGCGATCCTCGACGTCGAGGGCTACTACCTGTACTGACCTTGCTCCGTGTCGGGTCGCGCGATGAGCCGTGGTCGGGGTACCACTGCGCGGGGGCATTGGGCGAACCCGTACCCCTGTGGAGCAGGGGGTATTGGTGGGCGGTACTCTCCGCGGAACATCAGGGCGGGCGGGGGGAAGAGTGGCAGGCATGTCCAGCGGGCCGAGGACTTCTAGCAGGGCGGTACGGGCGGCCGGGCTGTTGGTCGGGTTCTATGCGATGGGGTTCGGGCTGCTGGCGCTGTTGCTGGCGATCGACTACCTGGTGCTGGACGCCGGCGACCCCAGCCCCCGGCTCGTCTTCTACGCCCTCGGCTTCAGCGCGCTGGCGGGTGTGCCCATCCTCCGCGGCATCTTCTTCACCCGTGGCAACCGGATGCGCAAGCCCCCCGGTGTCCGGGTCACCAGGTTCGAGCAGCCGGTGCTGTGGCAGCGGGTCGAGGTGCTCGCGCAGGCCATGGGGACCAGGCCGCCCAAGGAGATCTGGATAACCGCCGATGTCAACGCGGCCGTGCACGAGGAGTCCTGGCTGTTGGGGCTGATACCCGGCAAGCGCCGGATGCTGCTCGGCGCACCACTGCTGATCGGGCTCACCCCCGCCCAGTTCGACGCCGTCGTCGGGCACGAACTCGGCCACTACTCCAACCAGGACACCCGGCTCGCCGGGCTGGTCCAGCGCGGCCGGGACTCGATGACCAACACGCTGCGGGCGTTCCACGGCGGCAACAACCTGAGCGCCGCGCTGTTCGCCCTCTACAAGAGCTACGCCGAGCGCTACCTGCGCACCACCCAGGCCATCAGCCGGGAGCAGGAGCGGGCCGCCGACCTGGCGGCGGTGCGGATCGCCGGACGTGACAACGCCGCCTCCGCGCTCCGTCAGATCCCGGCCCTGGACGCCGGGTTCGACTTCTACCTGGGCCACTACGCCGCCTCCGCGAGCGAGCTCGGACTGCTGCCGCACACCGACGAGTTCATCGGCGGCTTCCGGCACCTGCTCGCCGACCCGGAGCGGATCGAGGAACTCGACGCGATCCGGCGCGACCTGCCGAAGCGCGCGGCCAGTCCGTACGACTCGCACCCGCCGATGGACGAGCGGGTCGCCGCCATCGAGGCGCTGCCGGAGGACGGCCGGGGCCGGGACAGCGGCAGCGCGACGGAGTTCCTGCACCTGCCCGCGCCGCTGTTCGGGGCGGTCGCCCGCTCGGCCTGGAAGCCGGAGAACAACGGCAAGCAGCAGGTGGACTGGGCGACACTGCTGCACACCGCCGGCCGGGCCCGGGCCCTGGAGCAGGCCGGGCCGCTGCTCTCGGCAGCCGCTGTGGTCAGCGGCGGCAGTCCCACGCTGATGCAGGTACTGGAGGTGGTGGACCGGGGCGGGCTGGCCTCGCTCTGCGACCGACTGCCGGAACCGAAAATCGCCAAGGGCACCACCGGCCGCCTGCGGGACGAGCACCTGCGTACCGACCTCGGCAAGCGGCTGCGGTCGCTGGTGGAGGTCACCGTCGCCGATGCCGGGCGTGGCGGCTGGCCGCTGTCCTGGAGCCACAGCCACCGCTTCGAGCTCCGCACCGAACTGCTGCCGGAGGGATTCGCCGACCGCCTGCAGCCGGCCGTCGAGGCGGTCGTCGCGGGTCGGCCGTCGACCAGTCAACTACGGCTACTCGTACAGCAGTTGTCATAGCAGTGGAAAACGCAGTCGCAGCAGGGGAGAGGGAGCACCGTCATGCCACGATTCCTGGACCGGATCACCGGTCAGGGCCGCCCGCCGAAGGCCGCCGCCGGTCCGACCAAGGACGCCGGTAGCAGCCGCACCATCCAGCCGGCCGAGTACGGGCTGCCGCTGCGGGCGGAACTGCGCACCGACTGGCCGGTGGACCATCCGGCCCTGGACGCCGCCGTCCTCGCCGTGAAGGCAGGGGACTGGCAGCCGGTCGGTGCGCTGATGTGGGAGACCGGGCGGGACTGGGAACGCCGCTACCTCTACACCTCGATCCTCGGCAGTCTCGCGGCGGAGGACGACCGCTGGCTGCAGGCATGGCGGCAGGCCCACCCGGAGGACGGGGCGGCGGCAGCCATCGAGGCGTCGTCACTGGTCCAACTGGCCTGGAAGATCCGCACCGGTGATGTGTCGAGCAAGGTCGGCCGGGAGCAGTGGGAGGGCTTCTTCCGGGTGCTGCGCCAGGCCCCGGAGCGTTGCCGGGAGGCTGCCGCCCTGAGCCCGGAGGACCCCACGCCGTGGGTCGTGCTGCTGGGCGCGGCCAAGGGCCTGCAGTGGGAGAACGACGAGTTCCGGACGCTCTGGGCGGAGGTGCTCGCGCGCGACCCGCACCATGTGCTGGCGCACATCTCGGCGCAGAGCTACTGGCTGCCGCGCTGGCACGGCTCGACCGACCTGGTCCTGGAGTTCACCGAGCAGACCATCGCCGCGGCACCGGACGGCTCGCTGCTGAGCCTGCTGCGGCTGGACCTGCTCAACCGTGAACTGCGGCCCGAGAACGCCGAGCTGCGCCCCGCGTTCTGGCGTGGCGAACAGGTCCGGTGGGCGATCGACGAGGCACTGATCGACCTGGCGGCGGCCGATCCGGCGCACCTCCGGGTCAATACGATGCGCGCCTGGCTCGCGATCTTCCTGGTCCGGAACGAGCGCTGGGCCGAGGCCGTGGAGCAGTTCCGGGCCATCGGCAGGATGGTCGCCTTCGAGCCCTGGACCTACTCGAAGGACGGCACCTCGCTCTTCACCCAGCAGCGCGCGAGCGCCGTCCTGGGCTGGGAGGCGGCCGGCCGCCCGGCCGTACCGCCGCTGCCCCAGCACCGTCCGGCGCCGGCCGGCTCGTACTTCGATCTGAGCACGCCCAACCCGGACGCGGACCCGGTCACCGGAAAGTAGTGCCGGAGGGGTGTGCAGGTCCCCCTATGATCTGCGGGTGTCCGACTCCCTGGTTCTCGCTGTCGCCCAGCCTCCGTGCGTGTCGTACGGGATCGCGGTCAACGCGGTGGCCCATGCGGATGCCGTGCGGGCCGCTGGTGCGCGGGTGGTGGTGTTTCCCGAGTTGTCGTTGACGGGCTATGAGTTCGATGCCCCGGCCGTGGCTGTTGATGATCCGCGGCTCGGGCCGATCGTCGACGCCTGCGCGCAGAGCGGGACCCTCGCGCTGGTGGGTGCGCCGGTCGACGATCCGGACGGACGTTCGTACATCGCTGTGCTGGCGATCGACGGTGCGGGTGCCACGGTGGTGTACCGGAAGGTCCATGTGCACTCCAGCGAGGCCGGTCGGTTCAGTCCCGGACCGGACGTGCCGGCCGTGGTCGAGGTCGACGGCTGGCGCCTCGGGTTGGCCGTCTGCCGGGACACCGGCATCCCCGGCCATGCGGCGGCCCTGGCTGCTGAGGGGATGGACGTGTACGCGGCGGGGATCCTCGACCACCGGCGGGATGCCGCGGTCCCGCCGGAGCGTGCCCGGCGTATCGCCGGGGAGCACGGGGTGTGGGTCGCGTTCGCCGGTTTCGCCGGATCCACCGGCGAGGGTTTCGACGAGGCGCTCGGTCGTTCCGGGATCTGGGCGCCCGACGGGCGGGTGCTGGCGCAGGCCGGTCCCGAGGTCGGCGGCATCGCCAGGGCTGCGCTGAACCGCGGCGGCGCCGTCCGCACGGCCGAAGGGCCCGCGTCCGGGGGAGCGGACGCGGGCCCCGCGTAGTGGGCTACTTGTACTGGTAGCCCCACAGGTAGGTGGAGTTGTCGCTGCTCTTGTACGGGGCGACGAAGGTCTTGGTCCAGTTCACCGTCGTCTTCGAGCAGGTGTGGTTGACGGTGTACTTCTTCGTGGTGAACTGCTCGGCCTTGTGGTACATCATCGTCCGGCCCTGGGTCTTGCCCCTGGGGAGCGACGAGATCGTCCCGCTGACGCCCCAGGACGAGGTGTGCGACCAGGTCTTGCCGATGGCGAGGGAGAACTGGGTGCTCGCCTTCGCGAAGATCACTCCGGCCTCGGTCCCGACCGTGGCGGTGCCGGTCGCGCTCCAGGTCCCGGTCTTGCTGGTGGTGTACGAGAAGGTGAAGCCCTTCCTGCCCCACGGGCTGTAGATGTTGGTGGGCCGCCAGACCATCTTGGCCTTGGAGAAGGAGTAGTGGACGCCCGCGTCCACGCAGCCCATCGGGTGGACGGTGGCGGCCTGGCTGGGGGCCGCGACGGCGACCAGTCCGGAGGCCGCTATAGCGGTGACGAGGGCGGCGCTGGCGATTCTGCGCATGGCTGGTGGAGCTCCTTGCTCGATGAGGGTGTTGTGCGCGATGAGCGCGATGAGGGTGACGTGCGAGGTGCATGAGGGCGCGACGCGCGCGAGGGTGCGACGTGCGTGAAAGGTGCGATGAGAGTCGGGCCGACGGTCAGCAGTACCTGCTGCGGGCCTTCGCGGCCAGGCCGCCCGGTGGCACGGTTATGGCCCCGCACAGGACCACGCCGGTGCTCAGCGGGGTTGTCCAACTGGTGGTGCTGCCGGACTTGGTGGTGACGGCCGTGCCGTGGGCGTTGCAGGTCCTGGCGACATAGCTGCCGTGGACCCTGCGGGTACCCGCGTACAGCACGTAGCTGCCGCTCCTGGTCGGACTCCAGGTGACGACGGCCTTCCTGGGCGTCTGTGCCCCGGAAGGGGCGAGGGCCAGGCCGGTCTTCCGGGCGAGGCTGCCGATGACCGTCGCGGGGGCTCCCCCACCCGTGACGGACGCCTTGACGAAGGCGATCTGTGGCACCGTCACCAGGACCCTGGTGCTGCCGGTGCCGGGGCGGACCACCCGCTTCGCGTGGGTGACCACCCAGGGTTCGGTCACGTTCTTCCAGGTGACCGAGGTACTGCCGGCCGTGCAGACGACGGCCTTGGTGCTGCTTGCCGCGGTGGCTGCCGGAGCAGCCACCAGTAATGCTGCGGCCACGCTGCCGGCCAGGCCGGCGGCGATGCTTCGCCTGTTCATTCACTTGTCCCCGTGACAGCCCGGACAGGACTCCCGTCCAGGCGATTCGCCGATCCCCGTTGACCGGCGATGAGAGGAGTCAATCCTGAACTCACCTGATTCTCAAGGGAATTGAGGTGAAGTTGAGGAAGTATCATATTTGCGGGGCGGCTGCGCTGCAGGGTGCTCCAGTGCATCGTCGACTACCCATCCAGGCCTGGCCTGGCCCGGTCCCCTGTGCTCATGTTTCGGGTGTCGGCGCGGCGAGCTCGGCCAGGCGCTCCGGCGCCCGGCTGAAGTCCCAGGTCAATGACAGGATTCTTACCGGCTTCCTGCCAGCTTTCCCACCTAGAACGAGGCTCGCGGGTCCGTGGAACACCCGGACCCTCCTCAGCCCTGTTCTGTTACGGAGCACCATGCGCAAGCGCATCGCCGGAATCCTGCTGTCCGGCACCACCGCCCTCGCGGCCCTCGCCGCACCCGGGGCGGCCTACGCGGACACCGCCTCCGCTCCCGTCATCGACTCCGTCAAGGCCACCTCCGTGGTCCTCGGGATCACCAACACCAGGACCGTCACCTACACGGTCACCGTCTCGGACGACTCGGGGATCAAGAGCCTCAAGCTGATGGGCCTGCCGGCGGTGGAGGAGCAGGAGGGGCTCGCCTACTCCAAGTCCTACCTGAAGTCCTACGGCGGCAGCGCGACCTGCACCGCCAGCTCGGCCACCACCTCGGTGTGCACCTACGCCGAGACCTACTCGGCGTACAACTACAAGGCCGACCAGTACGTGTACAACGGCCTCGCCGGCAACTGGGACGCTGAGCTGCTGGTCACCGCCGCAGACGGGGGTACCACCTGGGACACCACCGGGACGGTGTTCACCGTCAAGCGCAACGCCGAGATCACCCTGGCGAAGAGCACCGCCACCCCGAAGAAGAGCAGCTACTTCACGCTGTCCGGCAAGCTCACCCGGGCCGACCTGGACAACTCCGCCTACAAGGCCTACAGCGGTCGCACGCTGACCCTGCAGTTCGAGGCCAAGGGCGGCACCACCTGGTCCGCCGCCGGCACGGCGACCACCTCCAGCACCGGGGCGTACTCCTACAAGGTCAAGGCCTCGTCCTCCGGTTCCTACCGGGTGGTGTGGGCCGGCAACGGCGTGACCGGCGCGGTGACCAGCGCGGCTGCGGCGATCACGGTCAAGTAGCCCGGTCGCACGGTCCGAGCCCGGAAGCGGGTGCCGGGTGCCGGGTGCCTCGACGGAGGCACCCGGCGGTCGGCGAGGGTGATGAGTCGTCAGGTGCATGGCTGTACGCAAGGCCGTATTCACTGTGCCGTCATCGGGCGGGAACAGGGTTGGGCGGTCCGCTGCGCCTGCCCTGGAGGAACATCATGGACGACACCATGGACTCACAGCTCGAAACCCCGGAGGAGCCCGGAGGGCTCTCACGCCGCCACGCCCTCGGGCTTCTGGGAACCGCAGGGGCGGGAGCGGTGGCCGTGCCGCTGCTCGGGGCCGGCACCGCGGAGGCGGCCGCGCCGCTCGGCGCCCCCGCGTTCAGCCTGACCCCGGACGCGGCCGGCGCGCCGCCGGTCCAGGGCCTGCACCTGACCTTCGGTGCGGACCCGAGCAGCCAGATGGTGGTCTCCTGGATCACCGACGGCGCCGTCGACCGGCCCCAGGTGCACTACGGCACGCTCAAGGACGGCTTCGGCTCCAGCGCCTCCGCGCAGACCCGGACCTACGTCGACGGCAAGTCCGGCCGCACCGTCTACGTGCACCACGCCGCGCTGAACCGGCTGAAGCCGGCCACCGACTACGTCTACCTGGTGTCGCACCGCGGCACCACCCCGGACAGCGGCAACTTCCGCACCGCGCCCCGCGGCCGTGCGCCGCTGACCTTCACCAGCTTCGGGGACCAGGCGACGCCCGAGGTGACCTGGACCGCCGCCGGCCCGGTGGGCCTGGACGCCAACTCGACGCCCGCCTCCAAGGACATCGTGGCCGGCATCGAGCAGGTCGCGCCGCTGTTCCACCTGCTCAACGGCGACCTGTGCTACGCCAACCTGGACGTGGACCGGGTGCGCACCTGGAACAACTTCTTCACCAACAACACCCGCTCGGCCCGCTTCCGCCCGTGGATGCCGGCGGCCGGCAACCACGAGATCGAGAGCGCCAACGGCCCCATCGGCCTCGGTGCCTACCAGACCTACTTCTCGCTCCCCTCGACCGAGACCGACGCCGAGCTGGCCGGCCTGTACTACGCCTTCACCGCGGGCTCGGTGCGGGTGATCGTGCTGCAGAACGACGACAACGCCCTCCAGGACGGCGGCGACATCTACATCAGCGGCTACTCCGGCGGACGCCAGCTGTCCTTCCTGGAGCGCGAGCTGAAGGCGGCCCGGTCCTCCCGCGAGATCGACTGGATCGTCGTCGCGATGCACCAGGTGATGATCAGTTCCTCCGACGCCAACGGCGCCGACCTCGGGCTGCGGCAGAAGTACGGCCCGCTGTTCGACCGGTACGGCGTGGACCTGGTCGTCTGCGGTCACGAGCACAACTACGAGCGCTCGCTCGCGGTCAAGGGCGTCGTTTCCGGCAGCGAGACGCTCACCCCCAACCCGGTCTCCACCGCCACCGACGACATCGACTCCTCACTCGGCACGGTGCACATGATCCTGGGCGGCGGCGGTGTGTCCGGCACGACCAACCAGGCGTTCTTCAAGGACGGCACCGCCAAGGTGATCACCGCGGTGTCGGCGACCGCGGGCTCCAACGGCAAGCGCACCTCGACCTACGTCAAGGAGCAGGCGGTCTGGACCGGGGTCCGCGACCTGGAGCACCCCTACGGCTTCGCGGCCTTCACCGTCGACCCGGGCCGGCACCCCGGCGACACCACCCGGCTCCAGGTGACCTACTACAACGTCAACATGCCCAACGGGAACCTCTCGGTCTTCGAGCAGTTCACCATGCACCGCAAGCGCTCCGACGGCTACAGCTGACACGGCGTCCGGGTACCGGCCGGGGCCCCGTCGACCAGAGGTCTGGTCGGCGGGGCCCCGGTGTGTTTCGGTTCGGCGGACTCCCGTCCTGCCGTTCGTCACATGTAGTAGCCGAAGACGTCGGCGATCACATTGGCCTTGCTGCTGACGTACAGGTCCACCTTGCCGTCGGAGCCGACCGGCACGATCACCTGGTTGGGGATCGGGTTGGCGTTGGACCAGTTGAGGTTGGACGCCAGCGGCCGGGTGGCGCCGTCGGCCCAGGCGGTGAGGTAGCCGCCGGCCGTCGAGCCGAGCACCGTCACGTTCAGGACCACGGCCTTGATCCCGCTCGGGATACCGACACGGCCGGTGACCTGCAGCGCGACATGCTGCCCCGCGGCGACCGCGGTGCTGGCGAGCAGCCGGGACGGGCCCGCGACGGTGAACGAGCTGCCGCCGGCGTCGGCGGTGTAGTAGCCGAAGACGTCGGCCAGCACATGGCTGCTGCCCACGACCTTGATGCTGACCCTGCCGTCCGCGCCGACCGGTACGACGGCCAGGCCGGCGATGACGGTCCCGGCGGCGGACCAGTCGACGTTGGACACCGTCGGGACGCTGCCGCCCTCGGCGTAGGCCGCGAGGTAGCCGGAGCCGCCGGTGCCCACCGCGGTCAGGTTGAGCACGACGGCCTTGGCGTCACTGGGGATGCCGTTGGCGCCGTCGACCGCGAGGCTGACGGTGCTGTTGGTGATCGCCGTCCTGGTGCTGACGCCCTTGGCGGAGCGGGTGTCCAGGATGCGGGTCGGGCTCTCGGTGGTGAGCGTCAGACCGCTGGTGTCGTCGGTGTAGTAGCCCTGGACGTCCGCGATGACCTGGGTGGGCCCGGTGGTGTAGAAGTCCACGCCGCCGTCACCGGAGACCGGGACGGTCACCAGGTTGGCGATGGTCTGGCCCTTGACCCAGTTGAGGTTGGACGTCTTGGGACGGGTGGTGCCGTCGCCCCAGGCGGTGAGGTAGCCGGAACTGGTGGTGCCGGTGACCGTCACATTGAGGACCACCGAGGTGACCCCGGAGGTCGGGATGCCCGCGTTGCCCTCGATCTGCACGCCGGTCATGCCGTAGGCAGGCACGATGGCGCTCTTGCGGGTGTCCAGCAGACGGGTCGGGGTGACCGCGTGGTAGGTGCCGGCGCCGGTCGCCGGGGCGGCCAGTGCGGCGCAGAGGCTGGTGGTGAGCGCACCGGCCTTGGGCTCGCCGAGACCGGTGGCGAGGTCGTAGCCGGCGGCGGTGGCGGCGGAGTAGCCGCCGTGGCCGATGTTGTTGTTGCCGAGGGTGATGTCGGAGAAGTCGGCCGCGTACGCGGTGCGGGCCGCCGAGTACAGCGCCGGGTTGACGAACCCGAGCGGGCCGTTGGCCTTGCAGGTGGTCTGGGCGTCGGCGATGGCCGTCAGGGCCGCCCAGGTCGGGGCCGCGCCGCTGGTACCGCCGATGGTGCCCCAACCGCCGCCGAAGTAGAGGGCGTAGCCGTTGTGGGGGTCGGCGAGCGCCGAGACGTCCGGGACCTGGCGGCAGGTGTAGCCGGTGTGGGGCTTGCACGCCGTGGAGCTGAACCCGGAACCGGTGAAACCGGACTGGTAGTCGAGCGCGGTGCCGTTCGGCAGCGACCAGACCGCGGAGGTGCCACCGCCGGAGGCTCCGCCTTCGCTGTTCCAGGTGGAACGGGTCGAGGCCGGCTTGCCGATGAGATCGGTGCCGCCGACGGCGGTGACGAAGGGCTGGCTGGCGGGATCGTCGGTCGACGCCGTGTACTGGTTGGTGCTGTCGGTGTCCTGGGCGCATCCGCTCGCGCCGTCGTCACCCGAGGCGACGAGGACTGTCTGGCCCTGCGCCGCGGCCTCCTCGAAGTAGTAGTTCTCGGCGCTGATGAGCGCACCCGAGGTGTCCAGCTCGCAGCTGCCCCAGCTGGAGGAGAGCACCTGGGCGCGGTCGTCGGTGACCATGGTCCGGTAGACGTGTTCGACGTCGGCGTCCGAGAGGTTCGGGTTGCTGACGGCCACGCCCTTGGCGTTCAGGACCGTCGCGTCCACGCCCTCGTAGTCGATGACCGAGGCACCGGGCGCCAGCCCGACGATGTCCTCGATGTCCAGCAGCGACTCGATGCCGATGTTCTGGTCGGGGTCGGGCGCGACCTTCGATCCGCCGTCGACCTTGACGGTGCTGACCGCTGCGCCGGTGCCGTAGCAGGACTGGTAGGCCGCGACGTCGGACGAGGAGAAGGCCTCGAGTTCCATGACGCCGACGGTGATGCCGGAACCGCTGGTCGAGGTGTGCTCCATGCCGTAGCTGGTGGCCAGGTTGCCGGCGCTGTAGTACCCGCCGCCGTCGCTGCCGATGCTGCTCAGCGCGCTCTTGGCACTGGTGCACAGCTGCGGCCCGGTGGTGCCGGCCTGGGCCCGCACGGCGCTGCTGCCGGTCGACGCGCGTGCCGCGGAGGTCGCTGAGGCTGCGGAGGCCGCGGTCCGCGGGGTGCTGTGCCTGGCGTTGATCCGGATCAGGGTGTCCATCCCGGCGATGCCGGAGACGTAGCCGGCGATGTTCCCGGCGAGTTCCGGGGCGGCGCTGTTGGCGTAGCCGGTGCTGCCGTCCTTCAGCCTGTAGCTGGCGAAGCCGGTGCCGAACGCCTTCCCGGCGGCGGAGAGCGTGGTGCTGACCGGGATGGACAGGCCGTCGGCGCTGACCCTGCCCGGGTTGAGCCCCTCGGCCTTGAGCGCCGCGGTGACCTTGGCGACGGTGTCCGCGGTCGGCCCGAAGGTGTCGGCGAACTGTCCCTTGGCCAGGTAGTGGTGGTACTGGGCGTTGCCCTTGGTGGACACCGCGGCGACGAACGACTTCAGGGCCGCGGGGTCGCGGGGCTCCAGCCCGACGCTGAGGGTGACCGCGGTGCTGCCGGCGGGGGCTCCGGTCCTGACCGCCCCGTCCGGGATGCGGGCGGCGGTGCCGACCCGCTTGGGCGTGGTCGACGCGCTCGCGGCGCCCGTCCCGGCGGTACCGCCGGCGCCGGCCGAAGCAGCGGTGGCCGCGGTGGTGGTGGCCAGGAGGGCGGCGGCGGTGGTCGCGGCAATGAGCGCGACCTTGCCTATGCGCCCGCTCCGGACGGCATTGACCCGTATGGTCATGCAGATTCTCCTAGGAACTGACACGACGTCATGCATCGGGAGCGGTTGCGCGCAGGCGCCACGGATCATCGGCCGACAGCCGGATCACGGTGGGTGCGGGCGTTCGCTGTTCTTCGGTGGACGGGGCCGCCACCGGAACATGCCCCTTGCAGAACGAACTAGATGCACTTTCTATCAGGATTGATCCAGAGTTGCCGCTGGGATCGGATGGTGCTGGGGATTCGTTACGACAATGACGTCAAGGCCAGGTCCGGTCGGCGGCCGGTCGGCGGTCGGGTCGGACCCGCAGAGAGCGGACGGGTCGGACCCGCAGGGACCCGCTTCAGCGTCCGCCTGGCTTACCGGTCAGTAAGATGTCATGAACGGGACGGGAGCCGTCCGGCTCCGCGCCTCCTGGCGTTCGCCCCGGGTCGGGAGTCTGCACAACGGGTCGCAGTGACCCACTCTCTGAGGGACCGTCAGAAGGAGACCCCGGGCCATGAACGCCGCGCGCCGCTCCACCTTCTCCGCCGCAGCAGTCACCGTCGCCTGCGCCGCCGCGCTGGGCCTCGGCCTCGCCGCCCCGGCCGCCGCCGCTCCGGCCCGCGCCGCGAGCACCGCCGTGAGCACGAGCACGAGTACCGCCGCCGCGAGCACGGTCAGCTACGCGACCTGGCTCGCCGACGCCACCGCGGCGACCGCCCCGGCCCAGGCCTACCTGCAGCAGCGCGTCGCGGCGGTCTCCTCGACCAAGGGCCTGGCGATCGTGCTGGACATCGACAACACCTCGCTGGCCTCGTACTTCTCCTCCGGCTACCCGGTCCCGGCCACCCCGCCGGTGCTCGCGCTGGCGCAGTACGCCACCGCGCACGGGGTCAAGGTCTTCTTCGTCACCGGCCGCCCCGACCTGATCGACGCGGCCACCGAGTACAACCTGACGTCGGTCGGCTACACCGTCGACGGCCTCTACAGCCGCAATGTGCTGCAGCTGCTGGAATCGCTGCAGACCTTCAAGACCGCGGCCCGCAAGCAGATCGAGGCGAACGGGTACGACATCGTCGCCAACGTCGGCAACAGCGCCTCCGACCTGGCCGGCGGCTACGCCGACGCCACCTTCAAGCTGCCCGACTACGACGGACTGCTGGACTGAGCAGGAGCGGACCCGCGGCCCGCGACCCCGGCTCGGGAGTGAACCGGGGTCGCGGGGAGGCGGAGGCCGAGGCGGAGGCCGAGGTGCTGGGGGAGCCGCCGGACCGGCTGGTGCCGTTGAAGACGATGGGCGCGGTGTAGCCGCTGGTGCTGTTGTCCCAGGGGAAAGTGACCGGCCCGCCGATGTAGTCGCTCATGAAATTCGTCAGCCTGGCGCTGCCTCGGGCGTTGGAGAGCGTTGCGTCCAGACGGACCCTGAAGGTGTAGAGGACCTGGTAGCCGGGGCCCTGGGCGTAGTTGGAGTTGCACTCGTAGGGGCCGTGGCCTGCGGTCGCACCCTTCGGGGCCAGTTCGCAGCCGTCGGGCACCTTGGTGACGGTGGTGCCGGCCGGGAAGGCGACCTTGAGGGCGTCCACGGCCTCGCCGCCGCTGCGGTCGTAGATCAGGGCCGGACCGTTGTTGCGCATGCCCACGGTCACCGCCACGGTCTGCCCCTTGGCGCCGCGGGCGCTGCCGCCGACCGCGCTGAAGTGGGCGTGGTTGTCCGCGTAGACGTCGAGTTCGGTGTAGCTGTCCTCGGGGTTGATGTCGGCGGTGTTGGCGTGGAGCGAGGAGGTGGTGACCGCCTCGGCGGTCAGCGCCGGGCCCGTTCCGCTGGTGTAGCCCGAACCGCCGGCCACCGCGGCGTCGGCCTGGGCGCCCGGGGGCAGCACCGAGGCGGTCAGCAGGGTGTACCAGGCCTCGCTGGTGACGCCCACCTGTACCGGGTCGGCCAGCCGCAGCGACTGGCCCGGGGCGATCGGGGTGTTGATGGTGCAGACGGCCCGGACGCTGACCAGGTCGCCGGTGGGCTTGCCGTACTTGCAGTTGCTGTAGTGCTGCTTGAAGTCGAGGCCGGCCATGGTCTCCAGGGTCAGCACCGTCGACGGGGAGGTCTCGTTGCCGGTGTTGGACCACTGGATCGGGGCGCTCAGGGTCGAGCCGACCTTGGCGTGGTGGACCGCGCTCAGCTGCTGGATCGTCAGGTCGGCGCCGGAGCCGACGGTGACGGTCTGCGGGACCTCGTAGGAGTCCACGCCGGGGGCGGTGGCCTTGAGGTCCAGGGTGCCCTGGGCGCCGTCGGCGGCCTTGGGGTCGGCCTTCAGCCCGATGGCGAGTTCGGTCGGGGGCTGGCCGCTGCCGAGGTCGTCGACATGGCTGATCTTGCAGGTGCCCACCGTGGCGGTGTGGGTGCAGGTGGCGGGCCAGACCACGTCGGCCACCCCGGCGAGACCGCTGACGTCCACGGTGAGGGTGGCCGAGGGGATGTGCCCCTGCTGGTCGTGGGCGACCTCCACATGGAGGGTCTTGGTGCCCGCGGTGCCGTTCACCGCCTTGGGCAGGGTGAGGTTGGACTCGCTGATGTTGATGTGCAGCGAGTCCGCGGCGAACGCGGTGCCGGCCCCGGCGAGCAGCGCCGTGCCGGTGACAGCGAGCGCGGCGGCGGTGCTGAGGGCGCGGCGGGTGCGTATGGATCCCACGGGAGTCCTTCGGTCGCTGGGGTCAGTCGGTGCACACTAGCCCCTTCCTGTGCGACCGCAATGTGCGGGCCGGGGAACGATCCGGACACAGAGCACCCCATGGACGCAAACCCCGCACCGGCTTTATCGAAGTGTTACGGCGGCAGCCTCCGGCGCGCTCCGGCGGCCGCGCTTGGCGAAGCGGAGGTAGAGGGACGGGACCACGAAGAGGGTGAGCAGGGTGGAGGTGATCAGGCCGCCGAGGATCACGACGGCCAGCGGGTACTCGATCTCGTGACCGGGCTGGTTGCCCAGCACCACCAGCGGGACCAGGGCCAGACCGGTGGCCAGTGAGGTCATCAGGATCGGGGCGAGCCGTTCGCCGGCGCCGCGGACCACCAGGGCCGGGCCGAAGGCCACGCCCTCCTGTTCCTCCAGGTGCTGGCAGTGGTTGACCAGCAGGATGCCGTTGCGCGCGGCGATGCCGAAGACCGTGAAGAAGCCTACCAGGGCCCCGATGGTGACCACCCCGCCGCCGATCCAGATCGCGATCACCCCGCCGACCAGCGACATCGGCAGGGTGAGGAACACGAACACCGCCAACCGCCAGGAGCCGAAGGCGAGTTGGAGCAGGATCAGGATCGCCGCGGCGGCGATCAGGGCCGTGGTGAGCAGGCTGTTCTGGGCGCTCTGCCGCTCCTTGTACTCCCCGAGCAGCGCGTAGTGCGAGCCCTGCGGCACGCTGAGGCCCACCAGGTTGTGCTGGATGTCCTGGACCACGTCCGACAGGTCGCGGCCCTGGACGTTGGTGCCGACGTCGATGTAGCGGGAGTTGTCCTCACGGGTGATCAGGTACGGGTCCGGCCCTATGGTCACCTTCGCCAGGTCGCCCAGCCGGACGCTGCCGCCCGACGGGGTGTCCAGCCGCATGTCGCTGATGGCGGTGGGGTTGGACCGGGCCGAGGGCACGCTCCACACGTACACCCCGTACACCTGGTTGCCCTTGAAGACGTTGCCCATCTCCTGTCCGGCGACCATGGCGGCCGCCTGGCGGCGGATGTCGCCGGGTTTCAGGCCGTACTTGGCGGCCGCGGCCAGGTTCACCTCGACCTGGATCTGCGGGGTGTCGACCGACAGGTCGACATGCGGGTCCACCACGCCGGGGACCGACTGGATCCGGCCCAGCACCGCGTCGGCGGTGCTGCGCATGGAGGCCAGGTCCTGGCCGTAGATCCGGATGGTGACGGCCTCCTTGGAGCCGGACAGCACCTCCTCGATGCGCTCGTTGAGGTAGGTCTCGACGTCGCGGTAGAGGCCGGGGTAGCTGTCGACGACGGCGCGCACCGCGGCGACGGTGCGGTTGTAGTCGACCTTCGGCGAGATGCTGATCCACACCTCGGCCGCGTTGATGCCGACGACCTCCTCGCCCTGCTTGGCCCGGCCGATGTGGGCCCCGAAGTCGGTGACCCCGGGGATGGCGCTGAGCTCGTTGCTGAGCTTGGTGGTGGTGCGGACCACCTCGGCGTCGGAGGTGCCGGGGATGGCGTCCCAGTGGATCAGCAGGTCGCGCTGCTGGAAGGTGGGGAACAGCGACTGCCCGAGCTGCGGGGCGACCAGCGCCCCGGCCAGCACGACCAGGCCGAAGACCGCGTAGGCGGCCCGCGGCCGGGCCACGATCCGCCCCAGCAGCGCCCCGTACCAGCGGCGCAGCACCCGGACCAGCGGGGACTGGAAGCGCTTCAGCTTCGCCTTGCGCAGCAGGATCAGGGTCAGCGCCGGGGTGACCGTCAGCGCCACGGCCATCGAGGCCGCGATGGCCAGGGTGTAGGAGACGGCGAGCGGCCGGAAGAAGGCCGCGGTCAGCCCGTGCAGCAGGAACACCGGGACCGACGCGCAGACGATGATCAGGGTGGCGTAGACGATGGGGCTGCGGACCTCCAGTGAGGCCCCCAGGATGATCCGCGCGGTGGAGGCGGACTCGTCCGCCCGTCTGGCCTCGCGCAGCCGGCGCAGGATGTTCTCTACGTCGATGATCGCGTCGTCGACCACGGCGCCCAGCGCGATGATCAGCCCGGCCAGCACCATGGTGTTGACGGTCGCGCCGAAGGCCCGCAGCACCAGCAGGGTGGCGGCCAGCGACAGCGGGATGGTGATCAGGCTGATCAGCGCGACCCGCCACTCGAACAGGAACAGCACGATGATGACCACGACCAGCAGGAAGCCGAGCAGCAGGGCGTCGGTGAGGTTGTGCACCGAGTCCGTGATGAAGTCCGCGGGCCGGAAGATGTGGGTGTCGAACTGGACCCCGGGCAGCCCTGGCTGGAGCTGGGCGATGACCTGGTCGACGTCCTTGGTCACCTGGAGGGTGTTGCCCCAGGGGAGCTTCTCGACGACCAGCAGCAGGCCGGGCTTCCCGTTGATGACCGCGTCGCCGATGATCGGCGTGTAGTCCTGGACCACCTGTCCGACACTGCCCAGCGGAATGTTCTTCCCCTGCGCCGCCGGGTCCTCCAGCGGGACCTTGGCCAGGTCGGCCGGGGTCTGGATGGAGAGCTGGTGGCCGACCTGGTAGCGGGAGTTCGGGGTCTCCACGCTGCCGCCGGCGCCGACCACCGACCCGGTGGAGAACTGCAGCGCGCCGGAGTCCAGGGCGTCGGAGGTGGTCCGTTCGACGTCGTCCAGGGTGGTGTGACTGGCCGCCAGTTTCGCCGGGTCCACCTGCACCTGGAAGGTGGGCTGGCGCTCGTTCCAGATCGACACGTCGGCCACGCCGTCCACCCGCAGCAGCCGCGCCTTGATGTTCCAGTAGGCGAGTTGGGACAGCTGCATGGTGCTCAGCGTGCTGGAGGTCATCCCGATCTGGAGCACCCGGCCGGTCGCCGAGACCGGCGGCAGCATCACCGGCGGGCTGGCCCACTTGGGCAGCGTGGGGCGGACCGTGGACAGCCGTTCCTGGACCAGCTGGCGGGCGTGCAGCAGGTCGGTGCCCGGCTTGAAGATCAGCACGATGGAGGAGAGCTGCGGCACCGAGGTGGAGCGCAGCGTGTCCAGCCCGGCCATGCCGTTCATGGACAGCTCGATCGGGACGGTGACCAGGTTCTCGACGTCGGAGGTGGACAGGCCCAGGCTCTCGGTCTGGATCTGCACCTGCGGGGGTGCGAACTCCGGGAAGACGTCCAGCGGGGTGTGCGGGATGGTGGCGATGCCGACGGCCATCAGGGCGACCGCGGCGGCGACCACCAGGAAGCGGAAGCGCAGGCTCCAGGAGACGATGGCCTGCATCGCGGTGCGGCGCGGCCGGCGCGGTCCCCGCGGCGCCGGCACGGAGGGCGGACGGGCGGCCGGACGGGCGGATGTGCCGGTCGGGGAGAAGGGCGTGGAGCCGGACGGGTCCATGGTCACTCCTCTCCCACGCCGTACTCGGCGCCCAGCAGTTCGGCCGCGGCCACGTCCACCACCGGGGTGCCGGGCGGCGGCCCTGAGCTCAGCAGCACCTGGCCGTTCACGGTGCGGTCGACCACGACGGCCACCCGCAGGTAGGTGCGCGGCGCCGGGACGGTGTAGGTCCAGGGGCGGCCCTCGGGGTCGTAGATCAGGGCGGTCTCCGGGATCTGCAGCAGCCCGCCCGAGCCGGCCGGGCGGAGCACCGGCGTGGTGGCGATGGCGAGCCGGCCGACCGCCTCGGGGGTGAGCACCACCCGGTGCAGCGAACTGCCCGGGATCGGCACCAGGGTGGCGGGCTGGACGTCGTGCGCGGCCTCCGCCTTGGGGCCGCAGGCGGCCAGCAGGGCGCCGCCGAGGACGGCCAGGACGGCCGTGGCGATGGTGCGCCGACGCCTCATCAGCGCACCTCCCCGGCGGCGGCGGGGTCTCCGGAGACGGGGTGTCCGGTGCCGGGGTTTCCGGGGCCGGGATCCGCCGCGGCGAGCTCGTCCGGGGCGCGGTCGCCGCCGGGCAGCCACAGCTGCAGGGCCGGCAGCAGCACCAGGGTCACCAGTGTGGTGCTGACCAGCCCGCCGAGCACGACCAGGGCGAACGGCCGGGCCAGCTCCATCCCGGGGATGTCGCCGCGCACCACGAACGGCGCCACCAGCAGGGCCAGCGCCACAGCGGTGGTCAGCACGGCCGGAGCCGTCCGCCCGGCGGCGCGCCGTACGTCCGCGTCGTCCCGGAAGGCGTGGAACAGCGTCAGTCCGCCGTGGACGGCGATGCCGAGCAGCGGCAGGAAGCCGACCAGCGCCCCGGTGGTGATCCGGGAGCCGTTGACCAGTGCCGTCAGCACCCCGCCGGAGAGCGCCAGCGGGAGGACCAGCAGCAGTACCGCCGCCCGGCTCCAGCTGCGCAGCGCCGCCTGGAACAGCAGCAGCGCACCGGCAACGCAGGCCAGTACGCACAGCACCAGGGTGAGCTGTCCGCTCTGGGTCCCTTCCAGACCGCTGCTGACCTCGGCGTGGTAGCCGAGCGGCAGTTCCACCGCCTGCACGGCCGAGCGGACCCGGCTCAGCGTGGTGCCCAGGTCCTGCCCGTGCACGGTGGCGACCACGTCGACATAGCGGGAGGCCTGGTCGTGGTCGATCTCGGTGGGTGCGGGCTGGATCGACACCGTGGCGATGTCCTTCAGCGCGACCAGGCCCCCGCTGGGGGTGTCCAGCATCAGGTTCTGCAGGTCGGAGAGGTTGTCCCGGACCGCGGGGGTGCTCCACACGGCCACGTCGAAGATCTGCTGCTGCTGGTAGTAGCTGCCGACCGGGATGCCGGCCACCAGGACGGCGGTGGCGCGGCGCACGTCGCCGGGCTTGAGGCCGTACTTGGCGGCCTTGGTGACGTCCGTGGCGATCTCGATCGAGGGCTCGGTGGGGACCTGCCGGATCGTCGGGTCGGTGATGCCGGGCTGCGCGGCGACGGCCTGCCGCAGCCGTTCCGCCTGCACGGCCATGACCTTGGTGTCGGTGCCGTAGAGCCGGACCCGCACCGCGTCGTCGCCGTCGGTCACCTCCGCGGTGGCGTCCTGGAGCGCCAGCTGGGGGTAGGTCAGCACGGTGTGGTGGACGGACTGCTGGTCGAGCGCCTTGCGGACGGCGGCCGTGGTGCGGCCGTAGTCGGCGCCCGGCGCCAGGGTGACCCAGGTCTGCGCCGAGTCGACATTGACGATCTGATCGCCCATCAGGGACTGGCCGATGTCGCTGGCCACGTCCTGGACGCCGGGGACGGCCCGCAGGCTGTCGCCGGCCGCGGTGGTGGTCTTCTCCATCGCGGGCAGCGAGGTGCCCGGCGTGGCCTGCCACTGCACCAGCAGATCGCGGTCCTGGGCCTGCGGCAGCAGCCCCTGGGAGGTGTGCGCCAGCTGCGGGATGATCGCCAGCGCGGCCAGCGCCAGCACCACGGCCAGGGAGCAGGCGACCACCGGGCGCAGCCCGTTGTCCAGCAGCCGGTGGTAGCCGCGCTCGATCCAGTGCGCCCGCGGCGACGGCTGGAGCGTCTGCTCCGGGCCCGGGGCGGGCTCGGTCCGCCGGCGCCGCCCGGGCCGGAGCAGCAGCTGGGCCAGGGCCGGGGTGACGGTCAGGGCCACGGCGCTGGCCGCCAGCAGGGCGAGCACATAGGCGGCGACCATGGGACGCGCCATCGAGCCGCCGAGGCCGGGGATCAGCAGCAGCGGCACCGCGGTGACCAGCAGCACGGCCAGGGCGAAGCCGAGCGGCCGACGGGCGTCGACCAGGGCCTCGGTCAGCAGCTCGGAGAGCGGCGGACCGGGGTCGGGGTGCGGGCCGGGGTCCGGATCGGGTGTCCCCGGATCGGGTGTCCCCAGATCGGGTGTCGGCGGCGCGCCCTGACCGTTGGTCGACGGGAGGTCGGCTGCTGACGGGAGGTCACCGCCGTGCGGCAGGGCGGTGGCCCCGGCCGGCGCCAGCGGATCGGGAGTGCCGGCCCCGGGGCTTCCGGCGGCGCCGTTGACTCCGGCCGCGGCGGCCGCGGCGGTGCGGTCGCCGTCGGCGCGGGCCGCGAACCCGCGGACCGCGCCGCGCAGCGCCAGCACCCCCGAGACGGCGTCGTCGACGATGATGCCGAGCGCCGCCAGCATCCCCAGCAGCGTCATCTCGTTGAAGGTGGCCCCGAGCAGGTAGAGCACATACGCTGCCGCCACCAGCGGCAGCGCCACCGCCACCAGCCCCACCAGCGCGACCCGCCAGGACCGCCAGCACACGCCCAGCCACAGCGTCAGCAGGACCAGTCCGGCCAGCGCCGACCAGCCGAGGTCGTGCAGCGCGGACTCCACGAAGTTGGCCGGCCGGAACACCGAGGTGTCGATGGTGACCCCGGTCAGCCCCGGTTTGAGCTCCGCCATCGCCTGTTCGACGCCCTTGGTCACCGCCAGGGTGTTGGCCCCCGGCAGCTTCTCCACCACCAGCAGGAACCCGGAGCCGCTGGAGAGCACGGCGTCGCCGCGCAGCGCCGGGTGGTCCTCGACCACGGTGGTGACGTCGCCCAGCTTCACCGGCGTCTTGCCGGTGGTGTCCTCGACCGGCACCTGGGCCAGGTCCTGCGGCCGGGTGATGGGCAGGATGTGCTGGACCGACAGGCGCTGGTTGGGGGTGTCGATGAAGCCGTCCGCGCCCGGCGAGGAGGCCTCGACGAAGGTCAGCGGCGAGGTCCACATGGCGTCGCCGGTGGTGTTGATCACCTGGGACAGGGTGACCCCGGCGGCGTGCAGCTTCGCCGGGTCGACCAGGACCTGCAGCTGCTGGTCGCGCTGGCCCCAGATGGTCACGTTGGCGACCCCGGGGACGGCGAGCAGCCGGGGCCGGATCCGCCAGCGGGCCAGCGTCGACAGGTCGATCAGCGAGGTGGACTTGGACGACAGTCCGATCATCATGGTGCGGCTCTGCGCGGACTGCGGCTGGATCATCACCGGGGGAGTGCCCACGTTGACCACCGCGGGCCCCTGGGCGACCCGCTCGGTCACCAGCTGCCTGGCCTTGTAGATGTCGGTGCCGGGCTTGAAGGTCAGCTCGATCGACGACAGCCCCGGCACCGACTGCGAGCGCAGCCGGTCCAGATAGGCCAGGCCGTTGAACTCGTCCTCCAGCGGGACGGTGATCAGCTGCTCGACCTCGTTGGTGGACAGCCCCAGGGCCTCGGTCTGCACCTGTACCTGCGGCGGCAGGAACTCGGGCAGGGTGTCCACGGCTGCATGGCGCAGCGATCCCACCCCCACCACCAGGACCACGATCGCCGCCGCCACCACTGCTGCGGCCAGCCTGATGCTCGAACTCACGATCCAACGCATGCCGATCCCCCCGAACCGTTGTCCTGGGAGGGTCCCCCGATGAGGAACGTCCTACACCCGATATTCACTGAACGTGTACAGGTCGTCACCTGAGCATCATGAACGCTGATATGTGAATCATCCGGATGTGACACGAGTTGTTCCGGTGCCGCCCGGGGACTGTCGGCCCTCGTTATGAGAGTTCACTTGCACAAGTCGATGAGAGCTGCCTATGCTCATGCAAGTCAGCTCTCGTGAACGCGACGACAAGGACCCGGCATCATGACCTCCCCCGTCTCCATCAGCGGCACCAGCACCACCCGGATCGTCGACCTGGCCGGCGGCCTCTCGCTGACCGTCGCCGAGTACGGCACCAACACCGACGGCAGCGCCGTACTGCTGCTGCACGGCGGCGCGGGACCGCGCACCATGGCCGGCCTGGCCACCGCGCTGTCCGAGCACGTCTACGCGATCGCCCCGACCCACCCCGGCTTCGACGGCACCGACCGCCCCGACGGCTTCGACACCGTCGCCGACATCGCGGTGGCCTACCTGGACCTGCTGGACGCGCTCGACCTCACCGGCGTGATGGTGATCGGCAACTCGGTCGGCGGCTGGATCGCCGCCGAGATGGCGCTGCGCGACACCCGCGGCCGGATCGGCGCACTGACCCTGATCAACGCGGTGGGCATCCACGCCCATCTGAAGCAGAACCAGGTCCTCGACACCCGGGTGATGGCCCCCACCGAGATGACCCAGCTGTCCTTCCACAACCCGGCCTTCCGGCCGGACTTCTCCACCTTCAGCGACCAGCAGCGCGCCGCGGCCGCCGCCAACCAGCGTGCTCTGGCCACCTACGCCGGCGAGGCCTTCACCCACGACCCCAAGCTGCGCGGCCGGCTGCACCGGGTCACCGTGCCGGTGCTGGTCGTCTGGGGCGAGCAGGACGGGATCGCGCCGCTCGGCTACGGCCGCGGCTTCGCCGACTCCTTCCCCGACGGCCACTTCGCCCCGATAGCCGAGGCCGGCCACTTCCCGCAGGTCGAGCAGCTGGGCCGGACCCTGGGGGCCATCGGCGACTTCGTGGACACCGTCGTCAAGCCGGGCGGGGATGTCGACGCGGTCGCCGGCGCGGTCGCCGGCTCCGTCGGCTGAGCATCATGATCGGCTTCCTGGTGAGAGTATGCTCTCATGACAGTAGGGGCCTTGCGTCGTACGAAGGGTGGATCGATGACATCGCAGAGCACCATGGGACGCGCCAACCAGAAGCTGCGCACCCGTACCGCGATCGTCCAGGCCGCGGCCGAACTCAGCCGTACCGGCCGGGAGGTGACGATGCCCGAGGTCGCCAAGGCGGCCCTGGTGTCCGAGGCCACGGCCTACCGCTACTTCCCCGACCTGGCCAGCCTGCTGCAGGAGGCCATCGCCGGGCAACTGCCCAGCGCGGAGGAGGCGCTCCAGCCGGTGGCCGGCTCCGTGGACCCGGTGGAACGCGTCGCCGCCGCGACCGAGTTCCTGCTGCGGCACGTGCTGACCCGGCAGGGCGTGGTCCGCGCCATGATCGCGGCCACGGTGATCCGGCCGGGTGGCGCCGCCGCCCGTCCCGGCCTGCGCTTCGGCCTGATCGACCATGCGCTGGCGCCGCTGGACGGCACCCTGGGCGTCGCGGACCCGGCGGCGCTGACCCAGCTCAAGCAGGATCTCGCCGTGGTGGTCAGCGCCGAGGCCCTGTTCGTCCTGACCGATCTGCAGGGGCTGGACCCCGAGGCCGCGATCAGCAGCCTGGTGCACACCGCCACGACGCTGACCCGGGCCGCACTCCCGGACCGCCGCCGGCCCGGCGGCGGGTGAGCCCCGCATTACCGGACGGAAAGACGCAGCCTTTCCAGCTTCTCCGCATCGGCGGTACCGGCTTCGGCCGTGTACGTAATGATGCGCAGATCGGAACCGGAGACCATCAGCACCTCCAGGTCGACCGTGATGTCCCCGAGTCGGGGATGCTCAATGGTCTTCCGGTCCCCGCCGATGGCGCCGACCGTGCCGCTGGACCACAGTTCGGCAAAGCGCGGACTGGTTCTCGTCAATCGCTCGACGAGTGCGGCCAGGCGTCGGTCGGCGGGATAGGCGGCGGCGGTCGAACGCAGATCGGCGACCAGTGCGGCCTCCTCGGCCGCGTCACCCGCCGAGGACCGCACCGGCCACTCGGCGATGGACTCCGGACGGTGCGGTCCGGCCCCGGTCGGACCGACCGACCGGAACATCCCGGCGACGAGATTGCGCTGGTCCCAGCCGTAGCTGTCCGGGTCGCCGATCAGCGCGGTCCACATCCGGTTCCAGGCGACCAAGGTCCAGTCGGCGGCGTAGACCGCGAGCGGGGTGTCCTCCAGCCGGAGCATCAACTGCCGGACCCGCACCGGCACCTGCATCGGCACGTCGCCGTCCGAGGGCGGCAGCAGACTGGCGCAGCGGAACAGGTGGTCGCGTTCGGCGGGGGGCAGCTGCAGCGCCCTGGCCAGCGCGGTCACCACCTGGGCCGAGGGATTGCGGGCCCGGCCCTGCTCCAGCCGGACCACGTAGTCGACCGAGACCCCGGACAGCCGGGCCAGTTCCTCACGGCGCAGCCCCTGGACCCGCCGGCCGTCGCCGTCCGGCGGGGACAGCCGTTCACGCCAGCCGCGCAGCGCGATACCGAAATGATTCGTCGTCGCCATCAATCGCATCGTAACCAGGCCGGAGGTGGGGTGGTACTGCTGTTCCCACCCTCTTACCTTGCGGTAACGGCGTGTTCAGGAGAAGCATCCAACACGTCCGTTTTCTCATTTCCGGATGCCCGGGAAAACAGGTTCCCGGGAAAGCGAAACGAAAGGGACCTCCCCATGAGCATGGCCTACCTGGCAGAGCCCGATCAGCAGCAGAAACTCGAATGGCTCGACGGCGGGATCTTCTCGGTGCTCCTGGACAGCGCCGCCACCGACGGGCAGTTGACGGTCGGCCGGTTCACCGTCAACAAGGGCGAGGCCCCGCCGTACCACATGCACACGCGCGAGGACGAGGTCTTCATGCTCATCAAGGGCGAAGCGCTGGTGTGGTCCGACGACCAGGAGATGGAGCTGTCCGAGGGCGGCATCGTCTACCTGCCCAAGAACGTCCCGCACGGCTACCGGATCACCTCGGACGCCGCCGACCTGCTGATGATCTGCACCCCCGGCGGGATCGAGGGGATGTTCCGCCATGCCGGACGCGATCTGGCCACGCCCCGCCCCGAGGGCTTCCAGATCTCCAGGGACCGCATGGCCGAAGCCGCCGACATGTACGGCCAGATCATCCTCGGCCCGCCGCGCTGATCCAGGTCCCGCCCGCACCGAACCCCGAGCTCCGCTGAGCTCCCCCGAACTCCCCTTGCCCGAAAGGCACCTCCTCATGACCCGGCAGCAACGCCAGACCCTGGACGAACTCCTGCGGCACGGCCCGCTCGACATCGGCGGCGACGTCGTCGAACAGCGCGCCGTCTTCCACGAGATGATCGCGTCGATCCCGCTGCCCGCCGACGTCTCGCTCACCCCGGACCAGCTCGGCGGGGTGCCGGTCCTCACCGTGGAGACCCCCGGCAGCGATCCGTCGACCGTGCTGCTCTACTTCCACGGCGGCGCCTACGCCATCGGCTCGGCGGCGGACGGGGCCGGCCTGGCCGCCGACGTGGCCCGGCGGGTCGGCGCCCGGGCCGTCAGCGTGGAGTACCGGCTCGCCCCCGAGCACCCCTTCCCCGCCGCTGTCGACGACGCCGTCGCCGCGTACCGGGCGCTGCTGGACCAGGGCGTCCCCAGCGACAGGATCGCCTTCGTCGGCGAGTCCGCCGGCGGCGGCCTGGTGGTCGCCGCGCTGGTCGCGGCGAAGGACGCGGGACTGCCGCAGCCGGCCTCGGCTGCGGTCTTCTCGCCCTGGACCGACCTCACCCTGTCCGGCGGCAGCCTGGTCGGCAAGGCGGCTGTCGACCCGTCACTGACCGCGGCCGGCCTGCGCACCCGGGCCGGTGACTACCTGGGCGCCACGGACCCCGCCGTGCCGACCGCCAGCCCGCTGTTCGCGGACCTGACCGGGCTGCCGCCGCTGCTGGTCCAGGTCGGCTCGCACGAGATCCTGCTCGACGACGCGACCCGGCTGGCGGCCCGCGCCGCCGAGCACGACGTCCGGGTCGACCTCCAGGTCTGGCCGCAGGTGCCGCACGTGTTCCAGTCCTTCGCGGCGATGCTGGACGAGGCCGACGCCGCCCTCGACGCCGCGGCGGCCTTCGTCCGGGCCCAGTGGGCCGGTGCCGCCGCCGAACAGGCCACCGCCGAACAGGCCACCGCCGAGCAGGCCGAGCAGGGCTCCGAGCTGCAGTCGCAGGGGGCGCCGTCCTGACCCGGACCCCTACCTGTGAATGCGCATAGGTTCCTTGCCTGAGCGTGCAGATTCCGTGCAGACTCTGCGAAGGATTGGCCAGGTCGCCCGAGCGGAGCCAATGCGGATGAGCCGGAGCTTCAGGTGCGCCAGGTGGCGGGGACAGTGCAGACGCGGCCGCACGGGGGCGGCCGCCACGGGTCCCGTCGTGCCCATGCCGCAGCGGACGACTTCACCGAGGGCGTTCCGCGGCTGGTCGTGCTGATACCCGCGCACAACGAGCAGGACCGGATAGCCGACGCCATCCGCGGCATGCAGCAGCAGACCCGGCCACCGGACCTGATCGTGGTCGTCGCCGACAACTGCACCGACGCGACCGCCGAGATCTCCTGGGAGTGCGGCGCCGACGTCTTCGCGTCGGTCGAGAACATCCACAAGAAGGCCGGGGCGCTCAACCAGGCCATCGCCTGGGTCCTGCCGCACCTCGCCGACCGCGACCTGATCCTGGTCCAGGACGCCGACACGGTGCTGAACCCGTGGTTCGTCGAGACCGCGATGGCGACCTTCAACCGCAAGGTCGGAGCGGTCGGCGGGGTGTTCTACGGCGAGCCCGGCGGCGGTCTGCTCGGACTGCTCCAGCGGATGGAGTTCCAGCGCTACGCCTGGGAGATCGAGCGCAACGGCGGCAAGGCCTCGGTGCTCACCGGCACCGGCACCATGTTCCGCGCCCGGGTGCTCCGCGAGGTCCGGGCCGCGCGCCGGTCCGGACGGATCGGCGGCGGCACCGAGTGCTACAGCCTCGCCTCGCTCACCGAGGACGACGAGATCACCAAGGCCGTCAAGACCCTCGGCTACCGCACCATGTCGCCGTCCCGCTGCTCGGTGACCACCGAGGTGATGACCAGCCTGCCCAAGCTGTGGCACCAGCGGATGCGCTGGCAGCGCGGAGCCCTGGAGAACCTCCGTGACTACGGCTGGACCAGGGTGACCGCGCGCTACTTCCTGCAGCAGATCATGATGGGCTTCGGCGCGCTGAGCTTCCTGGTCTACCTGGCCTTCATGACGCTGACCCTCACCGTGTACGGCTGGCCCGGACTGTCACCGGTGTGGACCGCGATCGGTTCGGTCTTCGTGGTCGAGAAGGTCGTCTCGGTGCGCCGGGCCGGCCCCGCCGCCGTCCTGGTCGCGCTGCTGATGGTGCCCGAGATGCTCTACGACCTCTTCCAGCACGCCGTCTACTTCGCCTCGTTGTGGGGTCTGGCCCGGCGCAGCGAGGAACGCTGGGTCGCCACCTGATCCCCGGGCCCGCTCGTCCGAGCGGCCCGGCCGGCCCCCTCCGGGGCGCAGCAGTCCCTGTCCGACAGCCCTGTCCGACAGTCCCCGACGATCAACCGAGGAGACGATCGATGTACGGAAGAGTGATAGGTGCCGGCACCACGGGTACGGCGGGGGCCACCCTGGCCGCCACCGGTGTCTGGATCAACAACATGGCGGTCCTGGTGGCGGCCACCACCCTGATCGCCGCCGGCCTGGCGCTGTACAAGCTGATGCCGCGCCGCCGCTAGCCGGTGGCACCGGTCCCCGGCGCGGTTCAGCGGTCCCGCAGCCACTTGGCGAGGCGGCCCGCTGCCGCGTCGGTGACCCGTCCCAACTGCTGGGCGGTGCGCACGAGTTCCTCCTGGAGCTCGGCACGCCCCGAGGCGGCGGTGGTCACCGCGGGCGGCGCGGGTGCGGGTGCCTCCGGGAGCGGCGGGCCACTGAGGACGGGCACGCTCCGGTACCCGATCGGGCCCTCGTTGACCCGCTGGTAGATGCCGACGAAGCCGGAGCCGTCCGGCAGCAGCGCTATCGAGCCGCCGTTGGTCCGCTGGTCGCGCCAGCTGACGCGCTCCAGGGGCACACCGCCGTGGTCCACCAGCAACCGCAGTTCACCGGAGTCGTGCCAGCCGCCGCCCCAGCCCTCCTGGGTGCTGAAGCGGTGCACCGGGGCGCCGGAGGTCCCGTCGGGATGGGCCCGGCGCTCGGCGAGACGCCCGCGGAACTCGGCGACGGTGCCGTCCGCGGCCCGGTGGTGGCCGAGGAAGTCGGTCATCGCGGACTGGAAGACGGCCGCCCCCTCGGCGCCGTCGACGCTCCGCCAGGAGACCTGCGACGGCAGGGCGTGCTCGCCGCGGTCGACGTGCAGGTGCAGCGGCGGGGCCGGCACCCAGTTCTCCGCACCGACCGGCCGCCGTTCGGTGCGGAAGGCGAAGACCGCCCGCTCGGCGGCCTTGGCGCCCATCGCCCGCTCGGAGCGGTCCCGCTCATAGACCGAGTCGACGGTGATCCGGTACAGCCAGAGCATGGTGGCCGACTTGGGCGAGCTGCGCACCGCCACGGTGTTGGTGCCGGGGTGCAGCTGCTCGCCGGGCACGGCGTAGGCGAGCGTCTGCGGCAGGTCGCCGCCGCCGGGGACGGTCAGCGCCTCGACCAGGGGCTCGCCGTTGACCACCAGGTCCATCGGCGCGAACCCGGGGGACGGCCCGAGCTTGGACGTCAGCAGCGTCACCTTGAGCGTCGCCTCGATGATCTGTTCGCCGGGCGCCACCTCGAAGTCCAGCTCGGCACTCCCGCCCGCCCCGAGCTTGAGGTGGTCCCCGCCGAAACTGCTGCCGGCGTTGCGCACCACTCCGTTGCCGAGCAGCGGCGGGGACACCGAGAAGTCGGCGAACGTGGGCTCCATACGGGACTCCTGACAGTCGGTCGGTCCGGTGATGCTACTGCCGTCCACTGACACCGGCCGGGCGCGGGTGGACCCTCGCCTGCGTCGCCGTGGAGGGCGGATTGACGGGTGATGAATACTTCGGCGGGTTGACGTACGGAGGGTGGCCGCACGCCCGGGGGCGTGCGGTTTTCGCAGGCCGCGAGCCCCCGGCGGGGCCGAGCGGGTGGCTGCGGACGGCCGAATGGGCGGTGACACAAGGGAGAACCGTTACGACCCGAACTGTTGGTCGTTCGGGGGTTAGGGCTCCCTTGTCACGCTTATGGGGGAATTAGGCTGTCAGGGTTGGATATTTGTCGACTCACTGGGTCAGTCTTGCGGAGCGACGTCGCAGTCAGGGAGGGCCCCATCTGGCCATGGGCCGTCCCACATGCACTCCGGCTTCCACTACTTGGAGGATTTCATGTCCCGTATCCGTATCGCCCTCGCCGCCGCCCCGGTCGCCATCGCGCTGCTCCTCGCCGGCGCCGGCGCCGCCTCGGCGGACGACGGTTCCTTCGCGAGCGACCACTCCAACAGCAGCATCGTGTCGAACACCGGCAGCGGCAACCTCAGTGGATGGGTGGACGGCAACTCCAACTGGACCCAGCAGACCGCGACCGGGTCGGGCGCCTCCAACGCCAACAACACCCTCGGGGTGAAGGACAACTCGGGCGCGGTGTACAGCAGCCAGTCCAACAGCAATGTGCGCATCTTCTTCTAGGTTGTTCTAGCAGTCAGCCCCGGGGCCGGTCCCACGCCCCGGGGCCGACTGCTGTCTTGACGCATGCACGGTCTTGACTCACGTGCGGTATCTGACGCACAGTCAGATTCGTGACCGACACCTTCCAGGCCTACACCGGACGCCCCGCCGCCGTGGGCGGCCGGGCGCTGGATCCCGTCAACGCCCCGATGATCCGCCACTGGTGCGAGGCCATGGGCGACGCCAACGCCGCCTACACCGGACCGGGCGCGGTCGCCCCGCCCGCGATGCTCCAGTCCTGGACGATGGGCGGGCTCGGCAACGGGACGGGCCCCGGGAGCGGGGCGACCGGTCGCAGCGCGGCCTACGACGAACTCCTCGGGACGCTGGACGCCGCCGGCTTCACCTCGGTCGTCGCCACCGACTGCGAGCAGGAGTACCTGCGGTCGCTGCGTCCGGGACAGCGGGTGCTCTACGACTCCGAGATCGAGTCCGTCTCCGCGGAGAAGACCACCGCCCTCGGTGTCGGACGCTTCGTCACCACCCGGACCGACCTCCGGGCCTACGACGAGGCCGCCGGGGAGAAGCCGGAGGAGGCCGTGCCGGTGGCCACCCACCGGTTCCGGATCCTGAAGTTCCGCCCCGCGGCGCGGGAGGTGAACGAGGCGGCTGCCGGTGAGCGCGCGCTGCGCCCCCGTCCCGTCGTCAACCGCGACAACGCGGGCTTCTGGGCCGGGGTCGCCGAGGGCGAACTGCGCTTCCAGCGCTGCACCGACTGCGGTACCGCCCGCTTCCCCTGGCTGCCGGGATGCAACGCCTGCGGCTCGGACGCCTGGACGGCGGAGCCGGCGGGCGGCGCGGGCACGGTCTACTCGTACGTGGTGGTGCACCATCCGGTCCCGGCCGCCTTCCGGGGCAGCAGTCCGTACGCCGTGGCCCTGGTCGAGCTCGACGAGGGCGTGCGCATGGTGAGCAACGTCCTCGGCCTGCCGGCCGCAGAGGTCCGGATCGGGCTCCCGGTCCGGCTGGACTTCGAGCGCTGCGACGAGGAGCTGACCCTGCCGGTCTTCCGTCCCGCCGGTCCGGACGACCTCCCGCCGCTGCGCATCCCGGTGACCCGCACCCTCATCGTCGCCGGAGCCATCGCCTCCCGGGACTACCAGGACGTGCACCACGACGTGGAACTCGCCCACGCCAAGGGGGCTCCGGACATCTTCATGAACATCCTCACCAGCAACGGCCTGGTCGGCCGCTACGTCACCGACTGGGCCGGGCCGCGGGCCCGGCTCACCGGGATCTCGGTACGGCTGGGGGTCCCCGCCCACCCGGGCGACGAACTCACCTTCACCGGACGGGTGACCGGGCGGGACGGCCCCCGGCTCACCGTCGCCGTCACCGGCCGCACCCGGCGCGGCGCGCACGCCACCGCCACCGTGCGCCTCACCCTGGATGACCTGACCGCCGAGGAGCAGTCGTGAGCCTGCACCGAGCGGACACGCTGGGCGGCCGGGCCGCCGTCGCCGGCATCGGTGCGACCGAGTTCTCCAAGGACTCCGGACGCAGTGAGCTGAAGCTCGCGGTCGAGGCCGTGCACGCGGCCCTCGACGACGCCGGACTCCGTCCACAGGATGTGGACGGACTCGTCACCTTCACCATGGACACCAACCCGGAGATCACCGTCGCCCAGGCGGCCGGCATCGGCGAGCTCAGCTTCTTCTCGCGGATCCACTACGGCGGCGGTGCCGCCTGCGCCACCGTCCAGCAGGCCGCCCTCGCGGTCGCCACCGGCATCGCCGAGGTGGTGGTCTGCTACCGCGCCTTCAACGAGCGGTCCCAGCACCGCTTCGGCACCGGTCTGATGTCCCGTCAGGCCTCGGCCGAGGGCGTGGCGATGGGCTGGACCATGCCCTACGGGCTGCTCACCCCCGCTTCCTGGGTGGCCCTGCACGCCCAGCGCTACCTGCACAGCTACGGGCTGACCCCGGACGCCTTCGCGCCGGTCGCGGTCGCCGACCGCTTCCACGCCGCGACCAACCCGGCCGCCTACTTCTACCGGCGCCCGATCACCCTGGCGGACCACGCCGCCTCCCGCTGGATCGTCGAGCCGCTGCGGCTGCTCGACTGCTGCCAGGAGACCGACGGCGGCCAGGCCCTGGTGGTCACCACCCCGGAACGCGCCCGCGACCTCCGGCACACCCCCGTCGTGATCGCCGCCGCCGCCCAGGGCGCGGGCCGCAACCAGGAGGCGATGACCAGCTTCTACCGGGACGGCCTGACCGGCCTGCCGGAGATGGGCGTGGTCGCCCGTCAGCTCTGGCGCACCAGCGGGCTGACCCCGGCCGACATCGACACCGCCGTGCTCTACGACCACTTCACCCCGTTCGTGCTGATGCAGCTGGAGGAGTTCGGCTTCTGCGGCCCGGGCGAGGGAGCCGACTTCGCGGCCGGCGGCAGGCTGCAGCTGGGCTGGGACGGTGCCGGGGGCCTCCCGGTGAACACCCACGGCGGCCAGCTGGGCGAGGCCTACCTGCACGGCATGAACGGCATCGCGGAGGCGGTCCGGCAACTGCGCGGCACCGCCGTCAACCAGGTCCCGGGCGCGCAGCGGGTCCTGGTGACCGCCGGCACCGGAGTACCCACCTCGGGTCTGGTGCTGGGACGGGAGTGAGGCCTGCGGCGCGAATGCGGTTGACCATCTTCCTCCGGGCCTCGGAGGATGGTCGTCCATGAGCAGTGACAGCGGCTACACCTGGCGTCCCATCACCGTCGACGACACGGACACCTTCCTGCGGTTGCGCCACGCCCTCGCCGAGGCGGACGACACCGGTGACCACTTCGGCCGCGACCAGGTCACGGAGACGTTCGCGTCCTCGTACATCGACTTCCCGCGCGGCTCCGTCGGGGTCTTCACCGAGGGTGGGGTGGTCGAGGACGGGGAGGCAGAGGGCGGGGAGATGGTGGCGTACTGCTATCTCCAGGCGCGGACGGCGGCCGATCCGGTGCACGAGTTCCGGATGAGCGGTGGGGTGCACCCGGGGCACCGGGGGCGCGGGCTCGGGACGCGGCTGCTGGAGTGGGCGGCGGAAGCCGTGGTGCCGCTGCACCTGGAGCGTTTCCCGCAGGCGCCGCTGAGCCTCAACATCGGGACGCTGGTCGGTCACACCGCCATGGAGCAGCTGTTCGCGGACCAGGGCTACCAGCAGCGCCGTTGGTTCAACACCATGCGGATCGACCTGGGCCGGGAACTGCCCGGGGCGCCGCTTCCGGAAGGGGTGACCGTGCGGACCTTCGCGCCCGAGTGCTCCGAGGACGCCAGAACCGTCCGCAACGAGGCCTTCCGCGACCACTGGGGTTCGACCGAGACCAGCCCGGAGATCTGGCAGCAGGTCACCAGCGGCTCCGCGTTCCGGCCGGATCTCACGGTCGTCGCCTACCAGGACGGGGAGCCACTCGCGCTGGTGCTCACCGAGGAGTTCGACGAGTACCGGGCCGCCACCGGCAAGCGGGACCTCTACATCGGGCTGGTCGGCACCCGCCGCAGCGCCCGCGGGCGGGGGCTGGCCTCGGCGCTGCTCACACAGGTGCTGGCGCGGGCCAGGGCGGAGGGCTTCGACACCGCCTCGCTCGGCGTCGACGCCGACTCGCCCACCGGGGCCCTGGGCCTGTACCAGCGCCTCGGGTTCCGCGCCGAGCAGGTCTGGGTCGTCCAGAGCAAGCCGATCGGCGTCGGCGCGCCCGTGGTCTGACGCGGCGTCCGCCGGCGGCCGGTCCGCGCTTTCCCGGGACCGTGGATGGCGGACGAACGGACCGGTTCCCGGCACCATCCCTTCGACAGCGAATCATTGCAGGCACTCTGCCGGGAGCAGGCCTCGCCGTGCCCCGGACTGCCGGGTTCCTACCGCCGCACTGCCGACGAATTGCCTGGTCCGGGCGGGTGCGCCAGGCGGAGGATGGCAAGTCGGAGAAAGGGGTGGAAGGTGGCATCGAAGCCGACCAACCTGTGGATCACCGGGCGCTATGCCGTCGGTGAGCCGGAGGTACGCCTGATCTGCACACCGCAGGCGGGCGCGGGCGCCGGGGCGTTCTCGAACTGGCGCAGACATCTGCCGGAGGGGGTGGAGCTGGCCCCGGTGGAACTGCCGGGCCGCGGCACCCGGGAGAAGGAACCACTGCCGGCGGACGTGGAGGAGCTCGCCGACGCGCTCTTCGAGGGCCTGCGGGCCGAACTCACCATGCCGTACCTGCTGTTCGGGCACAGTCTCGGCGGCCTGCTGGCCTACGAGGTGGCCCGGCGGATCGAGGCCCGGGGCCTGCCGGCGCCGCTCGCCGTGCTGATCTCCGGGGCAAGGGCACCCCAGGTGCCCTCGCTGCGGACCATGTCCGACGTGGACGACGACCGGCTGCTGGGGTGGATCGCCGACAACGGCGGCCTGCCGAGGGAACTGCTCAGCTACCCGAGCTTCGTGGCGGAGATCCTCCGCGCGATCAGGACCGACCTGCGCTACGCCGAGCAGTACCTGCTGCCGGACCCGCCCGCGCTGTCCAGTCCGCTGCACGTCTTCGGCGGACTGGACGACGAGATCACACCCCCTGAGCAACTGCCGCGCTGGGAACGGGTCGCGGGCGGGGAGTTCAGCGTGACCATGCTCCCCGGCGGCCACGCCTTCCCGCACACCGACCCCGCCGCGCTGCTCGGATTCGTCCGGGAACTGCTGCGGGTGCCGGCGCTGGGACTCGGCGCCCGGGTCGGAACGGGGGTGGGCTGAGCGCGAGGAGCGGAGCGGTCATCGAGACCTGCACCACTTGCAAGCACCACGTGCATTGCCTGCACTACCTGCAAGTACCTGACGGCAGGACCGAACGGATGACGGAGGAACAGGAGGGAGCACAGTGTTCAGCGTCGAGACGACGACCAGCGGTGGTATGCACGAGATCGTCCGGATCCACGAGCTGGCCGAGGACGGAGTGGGAGAGGCGGCCGGACAGAGCGAGTCCGTGCTGGCCGAGGTGAGGACCGCGGTCCGCGGTCATCTGGACCTGCTGGGGCACGAGTCCGGCCCGGCGGTCACCGAGGTGGTGGTGTCCGACGTGGGCACCCGCGTCCTCAGCTCGCGTACCGGGCGGACCTGAACGGGGCCCGATACGTTCCCGGCGGGTACCGTCAGCGACGGGAAGGTGACGGTACCCGTTCGGGAACAGCCTCCGGGAATGTAGGCCATGTCGAAAGAAACGGCCTCACAAACCCAGGAGCATCCCATGAAGCGCACGATGGTCAGCCTCGCCGGTGTCGTAGTCGCCGTCCTCGCCCTCGGGCTGGGTGCGGGTGCCGCCGAGGTCACCGCGCACGGCACCGCCGGTCAGCACGGCACGCCGGCCCACGTGCGGCTCGCCGACGGCAAGAGCCCGACGGGCACCAGCACCACGGCCGCCAGCGACACCACGGTCACCCCGGCAGTTGCCGGGTGACCTGCGACGCCGGGCGGCGGCGACGGTCCGTCGGCACGCCCAGCAGCGCGAACAGCTCTTCGGCGGCGGTGTGGTGCACATCGGCGGCGACGGAGTCGCCGAGCGCGACCGCGGTCGCTGCCAGCCCCGCCAGCGCGTACGCCTCCTCGATCCGGAAGCTGATCGCAGCGGCGACCTTGTAGGCCTGACCGTGCAGCCGCTGCGCCTCCGCGTGACGGCCGAGACTGCGCAGCAGGCGACCCAGAACGTTCCCGACCTTGGCCCGCCGCAGCGGCGACAGACTCTGTTCGACCCGCTCCCGGGCCTGGTCCGCGAAGCCCTCGGCCTGTTCCAGATCCCCCGCCGAGTAGGCGACTTCCGCGGACAACGCCATGGTCAGCGCCATCTGCCCCGGTTCGCAGCGGTCCACGGGGAGACCGCGCGCCTCGGCCAGACACCTGCCGGCACCGTCGAGGTCCCCCAGGCCCAGCAGGGCCAGGGCCAGATCGGTCTGCGCGATCAGCGCGTTCTCGTGCCGGTCCAGTCCGCGGACCAGAGCCACCGCACGTTGCGCCGCCTCCGCGGCCTCCCGGTACCGTCCCCACTGCTCGTAGAGGGTGCTGAGCGCCGTCAGTGTGTCCGCCTCCGCGCGGGGGCTGTCGAGCTCGCGCTCCAGCGCCACCGCCTGTTCGAGGTGGCCGAGGGCCTCGGAGAACTGCCCCAGCAGGCTCTTGTACAGCCCGAGGGTGCCCTGACTGTGCGCCTCGGTGTGCCGGTCGCCGACCCTGACCGCGAGTTGCAGGCTCTCCGAGGCCACCTCGATGCCCTCGTCGTAGCGTCCCAGCTGCCAGCAGGCGACGCCCAGGTTGGCCAGGCTGACGCTGAGCAGCCCGGCGTCGCCCAGGTGCCGCGCGGACTGCACGGCGATCCGGGTCAGCTCGGCGAACTCGTCCAGGTTGCCCTGTGCGTTGAGGTAGAAGGCGACGTTGCGGCTGAGACAGACCGCGTGCCGGTGGTACCCGTCGGTGACCGCCCGGTGCACCACGCTGGCCAGCGTGATGTGCTCCTTGGCGAACCAGGTCTGCGCGCCCTCGGGCTTGAGCAGTCCGGGCTGGCGCAGCGGCGGCAGCTCCAGGCCGGTGGGGCGGCGGCTGCGGCCGGGGTAGAGCACCTCGCAGGCGGCCTCACTGGCGGTCAGGTAGTACTCCAGCAGCCGTTCGGCGGCGGCGGCGCGGTCGGCGGCGGCCAGCTCGTCGCAGAGACCGCGGGCGAAGCTGCGGACCAGGTCGTGGTAGGCGTACCGGCCCACCTCCGGCTGCTGCAGCAGATGCGCGTCGAGCAGCTGCTCCAGGTGGTCCTCGGTGTCCTGGACGGACTCCGCCAGCACCGCCGCCGCGGAGTGGGCGTCGAACTCCCGGCCCGGGTGCAGCGACAGACTGCGGAAGGCCCGCCGGCAGCTCTCCGGCAGGACCTGGTAGGACAGCCGCAGCGTCGTGGCCACCCCGCGTTCGCCGGAGTTGAGCTCGTCCAGCTTGCGGTTCTCGTCGCGCAGCCGCTCGACCAGGTACTGCAGGCTCCAGGCGCGGCGGTTGCGCAGCCGGGCGGTGGCGATGCGCAGGGCCAGCGGCAGGTAGCCGCAGAGGTGGGTCAACTCCCTGGCGGCGTCCGGCTCGGCCTCGACCCGCTCCGGGCCCAGCAGCTGGGCGACCAGCTGCAGGCTCTCCTCCGGCGCCAGCACGTCGATGGAGATCCACTCGGCGCCGTCCAGCTCCACCAGCCTGGCCCGGCTGGTGACCAGCACCAGGCAGCCGGGGGTGGTCGGCAGCAGCCTGCTGACCAGGGCGGCGTCGGCGGAGGCATTGTCGAGCAGCAGCAGCACCCGGCGCCCGGCCAGGACGGACTGCCACAGCAGCTTCTGGCCCACCAGGTCGTCCGGGATCCGGTCCTGGTTGACGCCGAGGGTGCGCAGCAGCACCTCCAGCGCGGTGCTGATGTTGACCGGGCGTTCGTCCGGGGAGAAACCGCGCAGGTCCAGGTAGAGCTGCCCGTCCGGGTAGTCGTCGGCGAGCAGGTAGGCGGCGCGCACGGCGAGCGAGGTCTTGCCGGTGCCGCCCATGCCGTCGATGGCGATGATGCGGGTGCGCTGCTCGTCCCGGCGCGCGGTGGCGAGCAGCTGGCCGAGCTCCTTGTCGCGGCCGACGAAGTCGGCGAGGTCGTAGGGGAGGGTGCGTGGTGCGGACGCCGCCTCGGCCTCGGTGCCCTGGTCGACCGGGATCGCCGGCCGGGCGACCGGGATCGGGGCGGGAACGGGCGCCCTCGGCGGCTCCGGTTCGGGCCGCCGCGGGGCGGGGACCTCGGCCGGCCGGGCGGGGCCGTCCAGTTCGGGGCTCTCGACCAGGATCTTCTCGTACAGCCGGGCCAGCTGCGGATCGGGGTCCACGCCGAGTTCCTCGGCCAGTTCCTCGCGCAGCCGCCCGTACTCGGTGAGCGCCTCGGCGCGCCGCCCGGAGCGGAACAGCGCCAGCATCAGCAGCCCGCGCAGGGTCTCCTGCAGCGGATGCCGGCTGGTGTGCTCGCGCAGGTCGCCGACCAGTTCCACGGACTTGCCGGAGGCCAGTTGGAGCTCGAAGTACTGCTCCACCACCTCCAGATGACGCTCCTCCATCACCCGGGCGACGGACTCGACGATGCCGCCCCCGCCGATCCCGGAGAGCGCGGGGCCGCGGCGCAGTGCGATCGCCGCCCCGAGCAGGACGGTGGCCTCCTCGGTGCGGCCCTGCTGGATCAGGGCCTTGGCCTCGCGGGCCTTGGCGTCGAACTGGGTCGCGTCCAGCGGGGTGTGCGCGGCGATGGCGTAGCCGGGACCGTCGGTGATCAGCACGTCGCTGCCGCCGGGAATGCGCCGGCGCAGGTCGGCGATGGCCTTGCGGACCTGGTGCGAGGCGGTGGTGGGCGGGTTGTCCGGCCAGGCCGCGTCGACCAGTCGGGACACGGTGAGCAGCTTGCCCGGCTCCAGCAGCAGAACGGCGAGGATGCGTCGCGCGATCGGGCCGCCGAGCTCCAGTCTTCGCCCGTCCGACCAGGCCTCCAGCGGGCCGAGGATGTTGAACTGCAATCCAGTGGCCGCCGACAGGGCTGGCGAATCATCAGGACTTCTGCCGGATATGCCACTTGTGCTCATGTACGCCCCCGCCTACCTGCCAGACCCACCCCGGGAAGTTCAGCTGTCGCATCATAGGCGTTGTACCTGCCAAGCGGTACAGCCCACAGTCGGTACACAACTTGGTGCACAACCCGGTACACAACCGGGAACGCGAGCAGGAACGCGAGCAGGAGTGGAACGGGAACTCCGTGTCCGACACTTCGTGCGTCGGCCAACGGGGCTGAGCACCGCTTCCCGCGGTGTCGTCTGTCGCACATGGAGGTGAACCACATGAACGACAACCTGTTGCTGCGCCTGCGCCTGCAGAGCGGGATGACGCAGGAGGAGCTCTCCGAGCGCTCCGGCATCAGCGTCAGAACCATTCGGAACTTCGAGCGCGGGCTGATCCAGCGACCGCGCCGCAGCTCCGTGGACATGCTGCTGGACGTCCTCGACCCCAGCCTCAAGGAGAAGCTCCGCTCCGCCCCGGTGGACGATCTGGGCATGCCGGTCGGCATGGCCGCCGAGTGGCTCAAGCTGGTGGGCCCGGAGCCGGGGGTCTGGCGCGGCAGCCGTCCGCCGCGCTCCTCGCTGGTGGGGCGCAGGGCCGAGACCGAGCTGCTGGCCGGGCTCGCGGTGGAGCAGCAGGTGGTGATCGTCACCGGCCCCGGCGGGGTGGGCAAGTCCCGGGTGGCCCTGGCGGCCGCGGAGAGCGCGGGCAGTGAGCTGCGCGACGGGGTGGCCGTGGTCGAGCTGGGGCTGATCCCCGGCGAGCGCGACCTGGCCGGGCCCGCCGTGCTGGAGCTGGCCGAGCAGGCCGTCGCCGACCTGCTGGGCGAGGAGGCCGCCGCCGGCGGCCGGCAGCAGTTGCTGCTCGTCCTCGACAACGCCGAGCACCTGCCGGAGACCGTCCCGCTGCTGGTCGACTGGCTGCTGGCGCGCAACCCCGGCGTGCACGTGCTGGTGACGGCCCGGCGGGCGCCGTCGGTGGACGGTGCGGTGCTGTGCGAGCTGGCGCCGCTGGGACCGGAGGCCGCGGTGGAGCTGCTGCTGGAGCGGCTCCGCACCGGCTGCCCCGATCTGGACCTCTCCGCGGACTCGGAGCGGCTGATCGCCCTGGTCGGACTGCTGGACGGGCTGCCGCGACTGATCGAGTTCGCCGCGCACCGGCTGCGGATGGTGCCGCTGGAGTCGCTGCTGGCGGACGGTCAGGCGGTGCGCCTGCTGAGCTCGGGCGACCAGCGGACGCTGCCGCACCAGCGCACCCCGGAGGCCAGCCTGCGCTGGAGCCTGGACCTGCTGGGCCGCCGGCACGAGCGGCTGCTGGCGCAGTTGGCCCGGGGTTCGCGCGGCAGTTTCCGGGTCGGTGAACTGGAGGTGGACCCCGGTGAGTTCTCCGAGCTGGAGGTGGTCGGGCTGCTGGCGGACCTGGCCGAGACCTCACTGCTCCAGGTGGACCGGAGCGGCCAGTACCGGTACCGGATGCTCCGTCACGTCCGCACCTTTCTGGACGGCCCCGGCGCGCTGGCCGGCGCCTGAGCCAGTCGCAACGCCTGTCGCAGTGCCTGTCGTAACGCCCGGCGCAACAGCGAGGCCCCCGCCCGGACTTCGGGTGGGGGCCTCGCCGTTGTCGGCGGGAGCGTCGGCCTCGGCCGGCTCAGCCCTGCGCGGGGTGCGGGACGGCTGCGACCACGCCGGGTGCGCTCTTCGCCGGTTCGGGCACCGCGAGTTCGGCCACCTCCCCGACTGGTGTGCCGAGGATCGCCAGGGCAGGGGCCACCATCAGCGCCACCGCCAGCGGGACCATCACGACCAGCAGGGCCAGCATGCCGCCGGGCGCCCCGAACAGGGCCACGAACAGTCCGGCCAGCAGCGGTCCGCACCACTCCAGCGCATAGGCGCCGAAACGGTTCACCGCGGCGACCCGGCCCAGCATCCCGTCCGGGACCAGCCGCATCAGATAGGTCGTCAGCACCACATTGACCGGGACGGTGGCCACCTGGGTGAGGCAGACCACCAGCGCGATCTCCCACACCTGCGGCACCAGCGCGGTGACGGCCAGTCCGAGGGTGAAGATCCACACCGCGCCGCAGAGCAGCACCCGGGCCCGGAACCGCCGGGCCACCGCCGGGGCGACCAGCGAGCCGGCGAAGCCTCCGGCCACGGTCGTCGCGCTGACCAGACCGATCGCGGTGGGGCCGCCGCCGCGGTGCGCGACCAGGGCGATCAGCAGCAGCAGGAAGGCCTGCGCGACCATGTTCAGCACCGAGGCCATCACCACCACGAAGCGCACGAACGGCTGCACCCGCACGAAGCGGAGGCCGGCCGAGACGTCCGCGAGCACCGAGGTCCGCGGAGCCGCCGCGTCACGGTCCGGGCCGAGCGGCCGGCGGATGTTGAGCGCGCCGAGGGCGGCGAAGACGAAGGAGAGCGCGTCCGCGCCGAAGGGCACCCAGCGGGCCAGCCCGAACAGCACGCCGCCGACCGGGGCGCCGAGCAGCTGCGCCAGCATGTCCCGGCTCATGGCCTGTCCGTTGGCGGTCGCCAGCTGCTCCTTGGGCACGATCCGGGCCAGCGCCGGGGTGCCCGCGCCCATCACCACGCCCGAGAGCAGACCGCTCAGCAGCGAGGCCGCCACCAGCAGCGGCAGCGACGGCCGGTCGGCCCGCGCCAGTACGGTCACCGCGGCCAGCACCGCGGCCTGGGCCAGCGGTCCGGCCACCAGGATGGCCCGGCGTGAGACCCGGTCGGCCAGCACACCGCCCCACAGTGCGGTGACCACGACGCCGAGCAGGTTGGCCGAGCCGATCACACCCGCCTTGCTCACCGAGCCGGTGCTCGCCAGGACGAGCAGCGGGAAGGCGATCGCCGAGACGCTGGTGCCCAGGGCGGAGAGGGTGTTCCCGGTCCACCACCCGACGTAGTCGCCGTTGCGCCACAGGGGCGGCTGGCGCTCTGGTTCGCTCACTGGTTCCTCCTGGGATGGGTCTGGCTGGGATGTGTCCGGCTGGGACGGGTCCCGGCACGGGTCCGTGTGCCCGCGCGACCCGTCCACTGTGGGGCGTGCACCCGGTGTCGGCCCAGGCACGTTCCGGTCGTGGTGCGGTCGTTGCGGCGGCATTCTTCCTGCCGGTCCGGTTGCCTGGTGGCGGCCGTGCTCCGGGGCTGGAATCTCCTCATCGCTCACGACAGGGGAGCGCCGTCCGACGGAGGTGAGACGCATGGCTGCCCAGGTACTGGACCTCGGTGTCGACCTGGCCGACCCGGAGACGTTCGCGAAGGACGACCTCGGGGCGTACTGGCGCCGGCTGCGTCACGAGGACCCGGTGCACTGGCAGCCGGCCGCCGCGGGCCGCCCGGGATTCTGGGTGGTCAGCCGCTACGCGGACCTGATGACCGTCTACCGCGACCCGGCCCGGTTCACCTCCGAGCAGGGGAACGTGCTGGTCACGCTGCTCGCCGGGGAGGACTCGGCGGGCGGCAAGATGTGCGCCGTCACCGACGGGGCGCGCCACCGCGAGGTGCGCAACGTGCTGCTGAAGTCCTTCTCGCCGCGGGTGCTGGCCCCGATCGCCGACCGGGTCCGCCGCAACACCGCACGGCGGGTGGCTCGGGCGGTGCTGCTGGGCGAGTGCGACTTCGCCGCCGAGGTCTCCGAGCACGTCCCGATGGCCACCGTCTCCGACCTGCTCGGGGTGCCCGAGTCGGACCGGGCCTTCCTGCTGGAGCGCAGCCGGGAGACGCTCAGCTCCGGCGAGGCCGGCCAGAGCGAGGAGGACGGCTGGAGCGCGCGCAGCGACATCCTGCTCTACTTCGCCGACCTGATGGAGCAGCGCCGCGGCGGCGACGCCGAGGACGTGATCAGCGTGCTGGTCAACGCCCGGATCAACGGCGCCCCGCTGAGCCGCGAGGAGATCGTCCTCAACTGCTACAGCCTGATCCTGGGCGGGGACGAGACCAGCCGGCTCACCATGAACGACGTCGTGCACACCCTGGCTGGTGAACCCGCGCAGTGGCAGGCACTGCGGGAGGGCGAGGTCGGCGCCGACTCCGCCTGCGAGGAGGCGCTCCGGTGGGCGACGCCCACCATGCACTTCGGCCGCACCGCGACCGAACGGGTGCTGCTGGGCGACCGGGAGATCCAGCCCGGGGACATCGTCACGGTCTGGCACTCCTCGGCCAACCGGGACGAGACCGTCTTCCCCGACCCGGACCGCTTCGACCTGGCCCGCACCCCCAACCGGCATGTGGCGTTCGGCTACGGACCGCACTTCTGCCTCGGGGCGCACCTGGCCCGGGTGGAGATCACCGCGCTGCTGGACGCGCTGCGCCGGTTCACCTCCGCGATCGAGGTCGCCGGGGAGACGGCCAGGTTCCACTCCAACTTCCTGGCGGGCTTCAGCCGCCTCCCGGTCCGGTTCACCCCCGACAAGGCCGGACTCTCCGCCTTCGCCGCCGAACTGAAGGCCGAACGCACCGCCTGACGGTGGATCACCGAAGCACCAGCCACCAGCCACGAACCACCAGCCACGAACCACCAGTCGCCAGCCACGAGCCACGACGAGTCACAGAGGATGCCCGACGTGAATTCCCAGGAGCGATCAGTAGAGACGGGCGAGCACCCCGACGCCCGGGTGACCCGGACCCTGGAGGGGATACTCTCCGCCGAGGGGCCGCTGAACGGTCAGGCCTCGCCCTTCCACGTCATGGTCAGCGCCCGGATCACCGGACCGCTGGACCGGGACCGGCTGCGCGCCGCGCTGGCCCGGGTGACCGGACGGCACGCCGCCCTGCGGACCGTGTTCACCCGCGACGCCGAGACCGGTGCCCTCGGCACCCGGGTACTGGCCGACTGGCAGCCGGTCGTGGTGGAGCAGGAACTGCCGACGGTCCCCGCGGACGCCGACCCGGTGCAGGTGCTGCACCGGCTGCTGACCCCCGCCGTGCCGGCCCAGCTGCGTCCCTACGAGGCGCCGCCGGTCCGCTTCGTACTGACCGCCGCCGGGCCCGGCCGCCATGTGCTGACCCTGATCGGCCACCACGTGGTGCTGGACGGCTGGAGCATCGGCCTGCTCTGGGAGGAGATCGCCGCTGACTACGCCGGTACCGCCGGGGACGCTGACGAGGCCCCCGGGATGGAGCTGCTCGCCGCGGCCGAGCGCACCGACGCCGTCGCCGCGCTGACCGCCGAGCGCGCTGCGATGCTCGCCGACTGGCCGACCGTCGTGGAGCTCCCCAGCGACCTGGACCGGCCCGCGGTCCGCACCTGCGCCGGGGTCCGACTGCCCTTCACCATCACCGAGTCGGCCCGGGCCGGCTGCGTGGCGCTGGCCGCATCGCTCGGCGTCAGCCGCAACGCGGTGCTCCTGGGCGCCTGGGCGCTGGTGGTGGCCCGGCGCACCGGACGGCAGCGGCTGCTGGTGGGCGTCCCCACCGTCGGCCGGCACAACCGCAGTGCCATGCGGGTCGTCGGCGGTGCCACCGGCCTCGGCCCGGTGGCCTGCGAGATCCCGGAGGACGGGACGGTGGCCGACTACGTCCGGAGCACCGCCCGGGCGCTGCGGGAACTGCTGCGGTACGGCCGGGTGCCGTTCGAGGACCTGGTGACCGGGCTGACCCGGGGCGGCGACCGCTCCCGCAACCCGCTGGCACAGATCGCCTTCGGCGCGCACAGCGAGCTGGTGCCGACCGTGCTGCCGGCCGGCGGGGTGGACTTCGAGATCTGCGTCGGGCACACCGGCGGCACCGCCTACGACGCCATGCTGCACGTGCTCGGCTGGGACGCCCAGCCGGCGCTGGAACTCGAGTACGCGACCTCGGTGCTGACCGCGCAGGAGGCGCTCGACCTGGCCGGCTCCTTCGAGCAGGCGCTGCTCGAACTGGCCGCCGCCCCGGACCGCCCGCTGGCCGAGGTCGGCACGGTCTCCCCGGCCCAGCGGCGCCGGCTGGACGCCCTGGAGCGCGGCCCCGAGGCGACCGTCGACGCGGGGCTGTGGCAGCTGATCGAGGAGGTGGCCGTACGCACCCCGGACGCCCCCGCGGTCCGCGCCGACGAAGCCCCGGAGTCGACCCTGACCTACCGTCAACTGCTGGATGCTGCAGCCGAACTGTCCGCGCGTCTGGCCGCCGCCGGGGTCGCCGAGGGCGACCGGGTGGGCCTGGCGCTGCGCCGCTCGGTCGACGAGATCGTCGCGATCGCGGCGGTCCTGCGGATCGGCGCCGCCTACGTGGGCATCGACGCCGGCAACCCGCCCGCGGCCAACACCGCGGTCCTGGACGGCGCGCAGGCACGGGTGGTGCTCGGCGACCCGGACCGGCTGGAGGCGCTGGGCGCCGCCGGGACCGGGCGCACCCTGCTGACCGTGGCACCGCCCGCCGCCACCGCGCCGGTCGGTGTCGCGCTGGTCGGCACCGCGCCGGTCGGCACCGTGCCGCCGCCCGCGCCCGCCGACCCCGACCGGATCGCCTACCTGGCCTTCACCTCCGGCACCACCGGCGCGCCGAAGGGCGCGATGATCCCCTGCCGGGGCGTGGTCCGGCTGGCCCACCGGCCGCAGTTCCTGCGGCCCGGGGCGACCGACCGCTTCCTGCGCCTGGCCCCGCTGGCCTTCGACGCCTCGACGCTGGAGATCTTCGCCCCGCTGCTGGCCGGCGGCACGATCGAGGTCTTCACCGGCCGGCACGTCACCGCCTCGGCGCTGGCCCGGGTGCTGGAGCAGCGCGAGGTCACCGGCCTCTGGCTCTCCGCGGGCCTGTTCCGCCTGGTCGCCGACTTCCGCCCGGCCGCCTTCCGCTCGGTGCTGCAGCTGCTCACCGGCGGGGACGTGGTGCCGCCGGCGCAGGTGGCCCAGGTCCTGCGGACCTGCCCCGGACTGCGCGTCAGCAACGGCTACGGGCCCACCGAGAACACCACCTTCACCACCGTCCACCATGTCGACGAACCGGCCGCCGCCACCGCGTCCGGGCTGCCGATCGGCCGCCCGATCCAGGGCACCGGCGTGCTGGTGCTCGACCGGTCCGGCCGACCGGTACCGCCCGGCGGCGTCGGCGAGCTGTACACCTACGGCGCCGGCCTGGCGGCGGGTTACGCCGGGGCGCCGGAGGAGACGGCCCGGGTCTTCGGGGAGTTCGGCGCCGCGGCCGGCGGCCGGCGGCTCTACCGCACCGGCGACCTGGTCCGCTGGGACGCCGAGGGCAACCTGCGCTTCCTCGGCCGCAGCGACCGCCAGGTCAAGGTCCGCGGCTTCCGGGTCGAGCCGGAGCAGGTGACCGCGGTGCTGCGGAGCCATCCCGAGGTCCGCGACGCCGCGGTGGCGGTGGTACCGCTCGGCAACGGCGACCACCAGCTGCTGGCCGCGGTCGTCGGCACCGCGCCCGGGCTCACGTCCGCGCTGCGCTCCTTCGCCGCCGGGCAGTTGCCCGGCCACGCCGTCCCCGGACTGTGGGCGCAGGTGGACGAGTTCCCGGTCACCGCCAACGGGAAGCTCGACCTGGACCGGCTGCGGCGCCTGGCCGCGGGCGAGGAGGCCGTCGCCCCCGCACCCGTCGCGGTCCCGGCGGCACCCGTCCGGTCCGAGGGCGACCGGCTGGTCTCGGTGGTCACCGAGGCCTGGGCCGAGGTCCTCGGCCACCGCGACTTCCGTCCCGACGACTGGTTCTTCGACGTCGGCGGCGACTCCCTGCTGCTGATCCGGGTCCACTCGATCCTCAAGGAGGCCCTGCCCGAGTACGAGGTCACCGTCGGCGACCTGTACGCCTGCAGCGCCATCGAGGACCTCGTTGCCAAACTCCGGGGCGCGCGGCAGCCCGCCGCCGCCTGAGGCCGTCCGCGGCCGTCCACACCGACCAGCCCGCCCGAACCGAACGAACCGAACCGACCGAACCAACCGAACCGACCGCATGATCCGAATGAGAGGAAGAGCTATGTCCCAGAACGACTTCTCGCTCACCCCCGAGCAGGTGGAGCAGTTCGAGCGCGACGGCTACATCGGCCCGTTCGACCTGTACGACCCGGCCGAGATGGAGCAGAACCTGCGGGCGCTGCGCCCCAAGCTGATCAGCACCAAGAAGTCGATCTACAGCGACGAGAAGCAGGCGTCGGCCATCTCCAACTACGACCGCCACTTCGACATCGACTTCCTGGCCGGCCACGTCACCCGTCCGGAGATCGTCGACCGGGTCGCCTCCATCCTCGGACCCGACACCCTGTGCTGGCGCTCGGAGTTCCTGGCCAAGTACCCCGGCGACGAGGGCACCGACTGGCACCAGGCCGAGGACTTCTCCAGCCTCACCGACAACGCCACCCCGCAGATCCAGTGGCCGGCCGACTCGGACCGCCGCGGCACCGTCACCGTATGGACCGCCTTCACCGAGGCCAGCGTCGAGACCGGGGCGCTGCAGTTCATTCCCGGCACCCACAAGGAGATGAACTACGACGAGACCAAGGGCCTGACCTACGACGCCGACATCATCAACAACCTGGAGAAGCAGGGCACCAACCGCGGCTTCTTCGGCTACGACTACCGCCAGCTGCAGAAGAACCCCGACTGGGCCCCGGACGAGTCCAAGGCCATCTCCGCGGTCATGAAGCAGGGGCAGTTCATCATCTTCTGGTCCACGCTCATGCACGCCTCGCACCCCAACACCAGCGAGGACCAGGCCCGCCTGGGCTACTCGGTGCGCTACCTGCCCACCGCCGCCCGCGTCTACCCGGGGCTCACCGAGCTGAAGGAGTTCGGCTCCACGGTCAGCCTCGCCCGCTACGGGGCGATCCTCACCTCCGGCGAGGACACCTACCAGCACAACACGTACGTACAGGAGACCGTGAACGGCTACGAGTTCCCGGTCCGTGACATTCGGAGGTCCGCATGACCGTGCAGACGACGGGGAGCCGTCCGGCGACCCAACAGGAGACCGAGGCCTGGGTGGCCGAGAGCTGGCGCGCCCTGGGGCTTGCGGTGGAGGGGCCGCAGACCGACTTCTTCGCGGTGGGCGGCACCTCGCTCGCGGCGGCGCGGTTCGTCGCCGGCGCCGAGGAACTGTTCGGCGAGGACGTGCTCCCGCCGGAGGACTTCTTCGAGGACAGCTCGGTGTCGGCCGTGGCCGCACTGCTCCTCCGCAACACCGGCGACGGGTCCTGACGGACCATCACCGCACTGACGCAGCAACCGCACCGCCGCGACACCCGCACCGATGTGACGTGGGGCCCCGACGAGCACGGCACCGCCCGTGCCGTCGCGGCCCCCGCGCCACCCCTCGGCCCAACCCCTACTCCGTCCGCCCCGCCCCGCAGAGAGGCAGCGACCTGTGACCGACGCTCCCGTCCCGCAGTGGCTCTTCCCGCTGCGCAAGCAGTCCCCGGACGCCGCCGCACCGCAGGCGCGGCTCCTCGTCCTCCCCTACGCCGCAGCCGGCGCCGCCTCGCTGCGGCCGCTGGTGGCGGCCCTGCCCGCGGAGATCCAGGTACTGGGCGTCTCGCTGCCCGGCCGGGAGCGCCGCTTCTCGGAGCCGCCGGTGACCGGCCACACCGAGATCGTCACCGCCGTCACCCGCGAACTCGCCGCCCTGCCGCCCCTGCCCACCTGGCTGTTCGGCCACAGCATGGGCGCCAGCCTGGCGCTCGCCTGTGCCCTGGCCGCCCCCGAGCTGTGCCACGGCGTCGCGGTCAGCGCCCGCAAACCCACCGGCGTCGCCCTGGAGTCGCTGCGCGGCCTGGACGACGAGCAGATCGTCGGCTTCTTCGGCGCCGTCGGCAACACGGCACCCAAGCTGCTGGCCGACCCGTTCTGGCGGGCCCGGTTGATCGACCTCTTCCGCAGCGACACCCGGCTCGACGAGGAGGTGTCGGCCGCCATCGAGGGAGCCCCGCTGGACCTGCCGGTGCTCGCCCTCGGCGGTGCCGACGACCCGTACGTCCCCGCCGCCGAGCTCTACGAGTGGGAGCGGCGCACCAGCGGCGGCTGCGAGGTGCAGGTACTGCCCGGCGCGCACTTCTACCTGCTCGACCCGGGCAACCGCGTCGCGGTGCAGCAGGCACTGGACGGGGCGCTGCGCCGGACCGCCGTCCCCGTCGGCTGAGCAACCCGAGAACCGCCAGGAAACGAGCCCGGAGACGCTCCGGGGAAGGAGGCAGAACGTGGTCGCAGCCCACCCGTCCGCTGACGGGGAAGCCCTGCTCGACTGGAACGAGAGTCCGATCGGCCCGCCACCGCTGGCCGTCAAGCGGGTCGTCGACGCCGCCGAGCGTCTGCACCGCTACCCCCGGGGTCTGCTGGAGGAGGTCACCGCACTGGCTGCCGCCCACCACGGCGTCAGCACCGACCAGGTGCTGCTGATGGCCGGCGTGGACGAGGCCATCGACATGACCCTCTCGCTGGCCGACCGGGCCTGGGGACTGAAGCCGGGATTCGACGGCTACCCGGACCGGGCGGCCGCCAACGACAAGCCGTTCCACCCGATCCCGCTCGGCCCGGACTGGCAGCCCCGGCCCGGCGTCCCGGCGGGACTCGGCGCCGGCGACATCGTCTACCTGGCCCAGCCCGGCAACCCCACCGGCAACCTGCTCCCCGCCGCCTGGATCGACGGCCTGCGCGCCGTCGCCGGACATGTCTTCGTCGACGAGACCTACCAGGAGTTCTCCGCGCAGCCCGGAATCCTCTCCCGCACCGGCGGCCCGGTGCCCGGGGTCCTGGTCTACCGCAGCTTCTCCAAGGCGGCCGGCCTGGCCGGGATCCGCCTCGGCTGCCTGGTCGCCGACGCCGCCACCATCGCCCGGCTGCGGCCGCTGCGCCGGTTCATGCCGATCGACGCGGTCAGCCTGCACGCGGCGGCCGGCCTGCTGGAGGAACCCGAGTTCATGACCCGGCTGGCCGAGTACGTCCGCGAGGCCCGTGCCGAACTGTGCACCACGCTGCGCGCCAGCGGCCTGTTCGAGGAGGTCCGCGAGTCGGAGACCAACTTCGTGCTGGTCCGCCCCGAGGCGGCCGTGCGCGAGGCACTCGCCACGGTCCTCGCCGAGGACCGGGTCCGGGTCAAGGACTGCGACGGCAACGGGCTGCCCGGCTGGCTCCGGATCAGCATCGGAAGCCGGGAGGACCACCAGCGGCTGGACCGCAGCCTGTGCCGCGTCGCCTGGACCCGCATCCTCCCCAGGGCGGCCTGAGCCCGGGACTCCCCGAATTCTCACCCCCGTACATCCACACCGCATTCACCCCGCACCGAATTCACCCCAGAGAGGCGAACCCATCATGACCATCCTGACCGACGACTTCGAGCGCCGTCTGATCGACAACACCCAGCCGGTCCGTCAGTTCTTCCTGGCCCAGGCCCTGCACCACGCCATGCACGTGGGCCTGTTCGACGCGCTGAAGAAGGAGCCCGGAGCCACCGCGGAGACGCTGGCCGAGCAGCTCGGCCTGGACGCCTACCGCACCGGCGGGTTCCTCCGCTACCTGCGCAACGAGGGCTACGCCGTACTGGAGGAGGGCGGCTGGTCCATCAGCGGCAAGGCGCTGGAGGTGCTCCCCTTCGCCCCCTGGTACGAGATGATGGTCGGCGGCTACGCGCCCTCCATGGACCAGCTCGGCGACATCCTCGCGGACGGCACCCGCTTCGCCACCCGCAACACCACCAAGGTGGGCGAGGGCAGCTGCGGTATCGGCGCCTACGACGCCCTGCCGCTGGTCGAGCAGCTGCTGGACCCGGCCATGGCCAACCGCCCGGAGACCGTGGTGGACCTCGGCTGCGGTGACGGCAGCTTCCTGATGGACCTGCTGGTGGCCCAGCCGGACCTGCGCGGCCTCGGCGTCGAGCCCAACCAGGGCTCGGTCGAGCTCGGCGAGCGCCGCCGGGCCGAACTCGGCCTGGAGGGCCGGTTCGACGTGGTCCAGGGCGGCGCCGCCGACGCGCTGACGCTGGACCTGCCGGAGAACGGCCGGGGCATCTGCTTCATGACCGCCTTCGTGCTCCAGGAGGTGCTGCAGCAGGAGGGCCCGGAGTTCGTCGAGAACCTGCTGGCGCAGACCTTCGAGCGCTACCCCGAGGCCCGCTGGCTGGTCGTCGAGATGGACCACAAGCCGCTCTCGCCGGTGATGGGCAGCCACGGCCTGGCGAAGACCTTCTACAACCCCTACTTCCTGATCCACCACATCACCGAGCAGCGCCTGGAGACGCGCACCTGGTGGGACGAGCTGTTCGAGCGCCTGGGCCTGACCGTCGAGGCCTCCGCCAACCCGGACCCGCGCGCCGACTCCACCGGCCTGCAGTTCGGCGTCCTGCTCTCCAAGAAGTCCTGACCCGGGGTCAGCCCGTCGACCCCGAAGGGGCGGTCCGCTCGCACTGCGAGCCGGCCGCCCCTTCGGCGTTCGAAGACAGAACGGGGGGCAGAGAGAACAGGCTGCAGAGAGAACGGGCGGCAGAGAGAAACGGGAGGGCCCGGTACCGCTGATCGCGGTACCGGGCCCTCCCGTTGGTGGTGCGGCTCAGCGTCAGCGCGCCGGTCGGGCCGAGGCGGCCAGGGCCTTGCGGTCCACCTTCCCGTTGCGGGTGAGCGGGAGCTCGTCCACCACGGTCCACAGCGCCGGCACCATGTAGGAGGGCAGCTGCTGCTCCAGCGCCTGCCGCAGCCCGACCGGTGCGGGTGCGCCGCCGGCCGCCGGGACGACCGCCGCGACCAGGCGCTTGGTGGCGCTGTCGGCACCGATCGCGAAGACCAACGCGTCCTGCACACCCGGCAGTCGGGCGATCACGGCGGCGATCGCGGCCGGCTCGACCCGGTACCCGCGCAGTTTCACCTGGTCGTCGGCCCGGCCCAGGAAGCGCAGCCGGCCGAGGCCGTCGTAGCGGACCAGGTCCCCGGTCCGGTACAGCCGCTCCGCGGTGAGGTCGGTGGAGAAGCAGCCGAAGCGCCGGGCCGTCTCGTCCTCGTCGCCGAGGTACCCGGTGGCCAGGCCGGCACCGGAGGTGTACAGCTCGCCGACGGCCCCGGGGGGCAGCAGCCGTCCCCGGCCGTCGAGGACATGGACCCGGGTGCCGGGGATCGGCGAGCCGATGGGCAGCGGGCCGTCCACGTCCTCCGGGCGGGCCACCGAGTGGGTGGTGGTGAAGGTGGTGTTCTCGGTGGGTCCGTAGCCGTTGGTGACGACCAGTCCGGGGTGGCGCTCCAGCAGCCGGGCCACGTGCTCGTGCGGGACCACGTCGCCGCCGGTCAGCACCTGCCGCAGGCCGTGCAGCGAGTCCGGGGCGAACTCGGCGAGCAGCCGGAAGAGTCCGGCGGTGAACCAGGCGACGGTGACGCCGCGCTCGACCAGGAACTCGCCCAGCTCGGTCGGCGACGGCAGCGGTTCGGTGTAGACCTCCAGGGCCGCGCCGGTCAGCAGCGCGCCCCACAGCTCCAGGGTGGACGCGTCGAAGGCCAGCGGGGAGAGCCGGAGCACCCGCTCGCCGGGCCCCAGCCGGGCGTAGTCCGCGCCGTGCACCAGCCGGACCACACCGAGGTGCGGCACGCAGACACCCTTGGGCTCGCCGGTGGAGCCGGAGGTGAAGGCCACATAGGCCAGTCGTTCGCCGGCCCCGCCCGGCAGCAGCGTGATGGAACCGGGGTCGGGGTCCGACTCATCGTTCCAGGAGGGGTTCCAGACCGGCACCGAGCGGACCCCGGCCGGCGGCGCGGTGCCGTCCTCCGGGCTGTGCAGCACGGCCGCAGGGCGGCACTTGGCGACGATCCGGGCCAGGTGCGCCGGCGGCGAGCCGAGGTCCACGCCGACATAGGCGGCGCCGGCCTGGACCGTGCCCAGCACGGCCACGATCTCGGCGGCCGAACGGGGCAGGCCGATCAGCACCGTGTCGCCGGGAGCGACGCCCGCCTCGACCAGCAGCCGGGCCTGTTTCCCTGCCGCTGCCACAAGTTGGCGGTACGTCAGTTCGACATCACCGTCCCGGACCGCGACCGCGTCCGGGAACCGCCGGGCGGTCCGGTGGAACAGCTCCTCCAGCGAGGCCGTCGGGAAGTCGCGGTCGGTCCCGTTGATCCGCCGGAGCAGCGCGCGCCGCTCCGGCGCGATGCAGCGGACGTCCTCCACCGGGCCGGAGGCCGCCGCCAGTTCGGCGACCGCCGCCAGCAGGTCGGCGCTGAACGCCGCCAGTTCCGCCGGGGTCCACACACCGGCCAGGCAGCCGGTCGAACCCGCCCAGCCGTCCCCCGGCCGGTCCGCACTCCAGTCGGCGCGCAGCACGACTTCCACGCCCTCGCCGAGTACGGCGTCCGGGCCGAAGCCCGCCTGGACCGGCCCGGACACCGCCGTGCTCCCGTGCAGCTGCTGCTCCACGGCCCTGATCAGCTCGTCCGTGCTCGACCCGTCGTCAACCTCGACCACCGCCGTCCGGTCCGCGCAGCGGACCGGCACGACAGCCGTGCCGGTCCAGCGGGCCAGCGTCAGCGCGTACGCCGCCAGCAGCAGGGCGTCCGGACCGGTGCCGAGCTTGGCGCAGCGGGTCAGGACCTCCGACCGCAGCCGCGGGTCCGGGGCCGGCAACGCCCGCAGGGCCGGGCCTCCCGAGGAGGTCCGGCCCTGAAGGTCGCTGGGGAAGTCCATACGGTCTTCCTCCTCGCTCATCGCGCCACCACGTCCCCTCCGGCGAGCAGCTCGGCCTGGCCCCGCACCGTGCCGGCGCGCAGTACGTCCATGGTGCGCACCGGCTGCCCGAAGGCCTGCCGGATCCGCTCCACCAGGGCCACCAGCAGCAGCGAGTCGCCGCCGGCGTCGAAGAAGTTGGTGTCCTCGGGGACCTCGTCCACCTCGAGGACCTCCTGCCACAGCGCGCGGACCAGGGTGATCCGGTCGGCGTCGTGGGCGGTGAGTACGGGCTGGGTCATGGTCGAACCTCCTGGTTGTGGCGCACTGGTTGGAGCGGGTGTCTGGCACGGGTGTCTGGCACGGGTGTCCGGCGCGGACCGACGCCTACCGACGGTGGCGTGCGGTGATCGGGACGTGCTTGTAGCCGGAGGCGAAGTTGGAGATCAGTCGCTCGGGCCGGCCGGCCGCGCTGAAGTCCTGGTAGCGGGAGAGGAGTTCCTCGAAGAGCAGGCCCAGCGACGCGCGGGCGACGCTGTGTCCGACGCAGTAGTGCGGGCCGATGCCGAAGGACAGGTGCTTGTTGGGACGGCGGCGGATGTCGAAGCGCTCCGGATCCGCGAAGACCCGCTCGTCGCGGTTGACCGCGCCGAGCCAGACCACCACGGCGTCGCCGGCCGCGACCGGGGTGCCGTGCAGCACCGTGTCCCGGGTGGCGTAGCGCATCACGTGGTTGACCGGCGAGGCCCAGCGCAGCGCCTCGGCGTAGCCGGACTCGTTCAGTTCCGGGTGCGCCGCCCAGTCGGTCAGCACGTCGCTGTCCACGAACTCGGCCATCACGAAGGTGGGGGCGTGCGGGGTGGTGACATTGGCTCCGAGCAGCAGGCTGTAGCAGTTGGAGACGACCTCGCCCGGCGACATCAGCCGGCCCTCGAACCGGGTCGACATCAACGCGCTGAGCAGGTCCTGGCCGAGGTTCTCGGAGCGGTGCCGGATCAGGTCCTGGAAGTAGCCGAACAGCTCCAGGTGCGCGGTGCTGAGGGTGGCGGCCCGGCCGCCCGGCTCCTGGAACTCCGGGTCGTCGGCGGCGATGCACATGGTGGTGACCCGGGTCAGCCACTCCCAGTCGGTGCGGGGCAGGGCCATCATCGTGCCGGTGACCCACATCGGCATCGCCATCATCGCGGTGGCGAAGTCGAAGACCCCGCCGTCGCCCAGCGGTTCCAGCAGCTCGACCACCAGCGAACGGATCTGCTCGCGCTGCCGCCCCACCGCCTTGCTGGTGAGGGCGCGCTTCAGCCGGGCCTGCCGGGCGGTGTGCAGCGGCGGGTCGGTGACGGCCAGCTGCTGGCCGCCGGCCGGGTCGTCGGTGCCGAGCAGGTCGAGCAGGGTGCCGCGCTCGGAGGTGTAGGTGTCGGTGTCCCGCAGCACCTCGTCGGCCTCGCGGTAGTGGACCACGGACCAGAAGCCGCGGTCCGCGTCCACCTGCTGCCAGTGCAGGTGGTCCAGGGCCCGCAGTTCGCGCCAGAGTCGCGGGGCGTCCCCGTGGCTGTAGAGGCGTGGATCCACCAGGTCGGGCCCGGCCGGACGGAAGGGGCAGCCGGAGGCGGGCCCTCCGGTCACGCTCGGCACCTCGGTCACGGTCATGGGTCAGCGGCTCCTTTCGAGCTCGTCGACGACGGTCCGCAGCAGGGCCTCGGCGTGTTCCGTCTCGGTGAGGTACATGTGTCCGCCGTCCAGCTCGACGCTGCGGAAGCCGGCGGTGGTCTCGACGGACCATTCGGCCGCCTCCGCCGCGCTGACCAGCGCGTCGTCCCGGCCGCGCAGCGAGGTGACGGGTACGTCGAGCAGCTCGGCGTGGGCCGAGCGGTAGTCCTCGTGCATGGCGTTGTCGGCGCGCAGGAACGGCATCATCACCTGGAGCAGTTCCGGGTGGTCCATGGCCGGGTGGCGGTAGCCGGCCACCCGGCGCAGGCCCTCCAGGAAGGCCTCGTCGTCCAGGTGGCTGACCCGCTCCACCTGCCGGTCGCGCGGTCCGGGTGAGCCGCTGACCAGCAGCCGGGACACCGTGGTGCCCCGGGCGGCCAGGCGCCGGGTCAGCTCGAAGGCCAGCTCGGCGCCCAGGCTGTGGCCGAACAGGGCGACCCGCTCGGCGGCTTCGCCCAGTGCGGCCAGCTGGTCGAGGACCCGCGGGAGGGCCTCGTCCATGGCCTGGTCGACATCGGTGTACGGGGTCTCGAAGTAGCGCTCCTCGCGGCCCGGGAGCTGGACCGGCAGCAGGGTGAGCCCCTCCGGGGCCAGCGAGCGCCACTTGCGGAAGAACCCGGCGCCGGCCCCGGCGAAGGGCAGGCAGATCAGTACGGTGGGAGCGGTTGTCGCGGGGACGGGGACGGTTGTCGCGGTGACGGTGGTCGTGGTGGGAGCAGGGGTCGTGGCGGGGACGGTGGTGGTCATCGGATCTTCCTCTCAGGCCGCACTGCCGTGGCCGACCGCGAGCGCGTCGGTGCTCCAGCGCTCCAGCACCTGCTGCGGGTCGCCGGTGCTCAGCTCCTGCAGCAGCGCGTCGACCCGGTCGGTCCCGCGCACGCTGTTGACGGTGCGGCAGCGGTAGGTGATCAGCACGACGCTCTCGTCGATCCGGGAGTAGCCGTAGTACGGGGGCGTGAACCTGTCCATGGCGATGTGCCTCTCTCTCCTGGTCGGACGGGCTGGTCGTAAGGGCTGGTCGTAAGGGCTGGTCGGACGGGCTGGTCAGACTGGCTGGATCTCCCGGGACGGCTGGACCACGGGTCGGACCGGGTCCGGCACCGGGACGGGAGCGGTGAGCTTGAAGCGCCGCAGCAGCGGGCCCGCCTGCGCGGTGGTCAGCAGCGCCACCAGCACCATGACGGTGAACAGTTCGGCGGAGATCAGGCCGAGCTGGCGGCCGATCCCGAGGACCACGATCTCGGTCAGGCCCCGGGTGTTCATCAGCGTGCCGAAGGCCAGCGCGTCGCGTCCGCCCAGTCCGCTCAGCCGGGCCGGCACCGCGGCGCCGAGGTACTTGCCGACGGTGGCCACCGCGAGCGCCCCGACCAGGAGCAGCAGACCGGACAGGCCCAGCTTGCGGACGTCCACGGAGAGGCCGGTGAGCACGAAGTAGACCGGCAGCAGCAGCGCCGCGGCCCGGTCCAGCGGAATCCCCACCCGCTGCGTCAGCTCGTCGCCGAGCCCGCGCTCGGCCCCGGTCCTGCGCGGCATCAGCAGGCCGAAGGCGAAGGCGCCGAAGATCGGGTGGATCCCGATCCAGGAGGTGACGAAGGCGGAGACCAGCAGGCCGCTGAGGATCACGGCGGTCAGCGCGCTGTCGCTGCCGCGCTCGTTCAGCCGGGCCAGCGCACGCCGCAGCAGCGGGCGGACGACCAGCAGCAGCACCGCGGCGAAGCCGGCGGTCAGGCCCAGGACCTGGACGAAGCCGGCCGTCCCGTTGGACTTCGCGAGCGCGGTGACCAGCACCAGCACGCACCAGGCCACCACGTCGCAGAGGGCGGCGCAGGTCATCGCCATGCCGCCGATCCTGGTCCGGGTCAGTCCCTGGTCGCGCAGGATGCGGGCCAGCACCGGGAACGCGGTGATGGAGAACGCGGTGGCGAGGAAGAGCACGAAGGCCGCCGGGCGGACCCCGGGTCCGGCCTGCTGATGCCGGATCAGGACGGCGAAGCCGCCGCCGAGGGCGAACGGAACGGCCATGGCCAGCACCGCCAGCGCACCTATGTTGCGGGTGTTGCTGCGCAGTTGGCGCGAGTCCAGTTCCCAGCCGCAGAGGAACATCAGCAGTGCCAGGCCGAGGTTGGCGACGGCCGACAGCGGCAGCCGCGCGTCGGCGGGGAAGAGCCGGTCGGGCAGGTCGCCGGGGAGCATCCCCAGCAGGCTCGGGCCGAGCAGCAGTCCGGCGGCGATCTCGGCGATCACCGGCGGCTGGTGCAGCCGCCGGAGCAGTCGGGTCAGCACGGCGCAGACGGCGATGACGATGGCGATGTCGGCGAGGACCACTGCCTCCACCGGGATCGGAGCTGTAGGTACCACTGCGTCCTCCACGGAGCGAAGCCGCACGCCGGCGGCCGGGAGCGGATGGGGGTGCGGGGGTGCGGGTGCGAAGGTGCGGGGAACTTCGGGAACACCAGCGAGTGTGGCGATCGGGGCACCACCGGCTGAAGGAAAGCGAGCGGCAACTGTGCGGTTGCCGCTGTGCCGGTCCACCGCCGTACCGGCACCCGTCGGCACCCGACGGCACCCGTGAACGCAGATGTGCCGCCCGGCTCCTGGGACCAGGAACCGGGCGGCACGGTGGGTGGGACAGTGGGTGGGACGGGACAGCGGGCGGGACGGGTCAGGCGGCCGCGGCGCTCGCCGCTATCAGGCTCTTCGGCCGCATGTCGGTCCAGGCCTCCTCGATGTGGTTGAGGCAGGTCTCCCGGTCCTCCGGACCGCGGACCACGGTCCAGCCGGCCGGGACGGCGGCGAAGCTGGGCCACAGCGAGTACTGTCCTTCGTCGTTGACCAGGGCGAGGTAGGACTGGTCCTGGTTCTCGAACGGGTTGGCCATGACGGACTCCTTCTGCTTGTTCTGCTGGATCTGACGGATGTTCAGGGCTTGGTGCCTTCGGTGTTCCGGTCGGGTTCCGCCGTGCGGTGGTGCGCCTTGCCGTGGTGGCGGGCGGGCGCTGCGGGGGTGGTGGTCAGACACGGAGCAGCTCCTCGAACTCGTCCAGTTCCTCGGCGCTGAGCTCGACCAGGGACTCCGGCTCCGGCTCCGCCGCCCGTTCCTGCGGCTGCACGGTCACGTCCGCCTCGGTGGCGACCTGCGCGATGCCGGCCGGGGTCTTCGCGGTGAACACGTCGCGCGGTGCGAAGACCAGTCCCGCCTTGCGTGCCCGGGCCACGAGTTGGATGGAGGTGATGGAGTCGCCGCCGAGTTCGAAGAAGTTGTCGTCGATCCCGAGGGCGCCGAGGCCGAGGAGGTCGGCGATCAGGGTGCAGAGCAGTTCCTCCCGCTCGGTGCGCGGGGCCCGGCTGTCGGCGCTGCCGGTGAACTCGGGTGCGGGCAGTGCCTTGCGGTCGAGCTTGCCGGTGATGGTGACCGGAAGGGCGTCCAGGGCGACGAAGGCGGCCGGGACCATGTACTCGGGAAGCGTCCCGCCGAGGTGCTCGCGCAGCCGCTCCGGGTCGGGCGTACTGCCGGGGACCGGGACCAGGTAGGCGACCAGTCGCTTGATGCCGGGCTGGTCCTCCCGGACCACCACGGTGGCCTGGTCGACGTCGGGGTGGTCGCGCAGGGTGGTCTCGATCTCGCCGAGTTCGATCCGGAAGCCGCGGATCTTGACCTGCTCGTCGGCCCGGCCGGCGAACTCGAGCTGTCCGTCGTCGGTCCAGCGGGCGAGGTCGCCGGTGCGGTACATCCGCGAGCCGGGTGTGCCGAACGGTGAGGCGACGAAGCGTTCCGCGGTCAGCCGGGGCTGGTTGACGTAGCCGCGGGCCAGGCCGTCGCCGCCGATGTAGAGCTCGCCGGTGGTGCCGGGCGGGACCGGGCGCAGGGCCTGGTCGAGCACGTACACCTGGGTGTTGACGATCGGTCGGCCGATGACCGGGGCGTCCCCGGGGCGGAGGTCCGGGGACACCGTGGCCCAGATCGTGGTCTCGGTGGGGCCGTAGGCGTTGAACATGCTCCGGCCTGCGGACCAGCGGTCCAGCAGCGGTCGGGTCAGCGCCTCCCCGGCGACCACCAGGGTGGTCAGGGTCGGCACGGCCTCGGGGTCGAGGGCGGCCAGGACCGAGGGGATGAGCGTGGCGTGGGTGACGCCGTGCTCGGCGATGAGCTCGACCAGCTGCTCGCCGGGGAGCCGGGACTCGCCCGGTGCCAGTACCAGGCGCGCTCCGGTCAGCAGGGCCATCGCGCACTCGAAGACGATGGCGTCGAAGCCGGGGGAGGAGAACTGCAGGACGGTGCTGTCGGGGGTGACGTTCAGCTGGGTGGTCTGCGCGTGGCTGAGGGCGGCGAGCCCCTGGTGGGTGACGGCGACTCCCTTCGGGGTTCCGGTCGAGCCGGAGGTGTAGATGACGTAGGCGGTGTGCTGCCGGCGGGTGTCGGGGGCGGGGTTGCCCGCGGGCTCGTGGCCCAGGGCGTTCTGGACCTCGGGGTCGTCCAGGTGGAGGGTCCGCCGGTGGGCGAGCCCGGTCTGTGCAGGTCCCGTCTGTGCAGGTCCCGTCTGTGCGAGCCCGGTCTGTGCGGTGGTGACCAGGAGACCGGGTCGGGCGTCGGCCAGGATGTGGTTGATCCGGTCGGCGGGGTAGGCGAGGTCGATCGGGATGAAGGCGGCACCGGTCTTGGTGACGGCGAGGACGGTGGTGATCCAGTCGGTGCCGCGGGGCAGGGCCAGTGCGACCCGGTCGTCGGGGCCGATGCCGTGGGCGTCAGCCAGGTGGTGCGCCAGGCGGTTGGCGCGTTCGTTGAGCTCGGTGTAGCTGAGCTGGGTGCCGTCGCAGATCAGCGCGGTGGCACCGCCGTCGCGGGCGACCTGGCGCTCGAAGAGCTGCGCCATGGTGGCCGGCTCCAGCGGCACCGGCGCCCCGTTCCACTCCCGCAGCACCAGCTCCCGCTGAGCGGGCGTCAGCAGCTCGATCTCGCCGACCCGCCGGTCCAGCCCGGTCGCCAGCGCCGTCAGCAGCTGCTCCAGCTGCTCCGCTAGCCGGCTGACGGCCTCCTCGCGGTAGAGGTCCGACCGGTAGCCGAGCTCCAGCCGCCAGCCGGCCTCGCCGGGGTGCACCGACAGGCTCAGCGGATAGTGGATGACCGGCGGCTGCTCGTCCTCCTCGTAGCCGCGGACCTGCAGCTCCTCCGACTGCAGGGTCGCGTTGTCCCAGTCCAGGTTCTGGAACACCACCGCGGTGTCGAAGAGTTCGGCGTGCCCGGTGCGGCGCAGCAGGGCCGGCAGGCTGGTGTGGTGGTGCGGGGTGAGCGCGGCCTGCTGGTCCTGCACGTCGCCGAGGACGGCGGCGAGGGTCCGGGCCGGGTCCAGGGTGACCCGGACCGGGATGGTGTTGATCAGCAGCCCGACCAGGTCCTCGATGCCGGGGATCTCCGGCGGGCGGCCGGAGACGGTCGCGCCGAAGACCACGTCCTGACGGCCGGTCAGTGTGGACAGCAGCAGCGCCCAGGCGCCCTGGACCAGGGTGTTGGTGGTCAGCCCGCGGGAGCGGGCAGCGACCGACAGCGCGGTGGCGGTCGGAGCGTCCAGCTCGGCGGTGACCCGGGCCGGCGGCCTGGTCAGCGTGGTGCCGGCGCCGGGGGCGACCAGGGTCGGCTCCTCCAGCCCGGCCATCGCCTCGCCCCAGGCGGCCAGGCCGGCCTCCTGGTCCTGCGCCGTGAGCCAGCTCAGATAGGTGCGGAAGGGCACCGGCTGCGGCAGCGACCCGGCGTCCCCGCCGGAGCGGTAGATCCGCAGCGCCTCGTCGAAGGCCCGGGTCATCGACCAGCCGTCCCAGACGATGTGGTGGCTGGTGACCACCAGGACGTGCTGGTCGGGGCCGAGCCGCAGCAGGGCGATGCGGATCAGCGGCGGCGCGGCGGGGTCGAAGCGCACCGAGCGGTCGGCGGTGAGCAGTTCGGCGGTGCGGGCCCGCTGCCGCTCGGGGGTGAGCCCGCTGAGGTCGTGCTCGGTCCAGGGCAGCGGGGTGTGCCGGGGGATGATCTGCACCGGGTCGCCGCCGGTCCGCAGGGTGAAGCCGGCCCGCAGCGCGGGGTGGCGGTCCAGCAGGGCCTCGAAGGCGGCCCGCAGCCGGCCCGGGTCCAGCTCGCCCTCCAGCCGCAGCGGCATCTGCATGGCGTACGGGTCGGTGCCGTCGCTGTCGTACAGCGCGTGGAAGAGCAGTCCCTCCTGCAGCGGGGTGACCGGCCAGACCTCGTCCACCCGGCTGTAGCCGGCGGTGAGTTCGGCGAACTCGGCCTCGTCCAGCTCCAGCAGCGGGCCGTCGGCCGGGGTGAACTCGACCGTCTGGTCCAGGTCGACCGCCAGCTCGGCCAGGGCCGCGACGGTCTTGCCGGCGAAGACGTCGCGCGGGGCGAAGACCACGCCGGCCCGGCGTCCTCTGGTGGCCAGCTGGATGGAGGTGATGGAGTCCCCGCCGAGCTCGAAGAAGCTGTCGTCGATGCCGACCCGGTCGAGCCCCAGCACCTCGGCGTAGAGCGCGCAGAGCAGCGTCTCGCGGGCGTTGCGGGGGGCACGGCTGTCGGTGGCGCCGGTGAACTGCGGTGCGGGCAGTGCCTTGCGGTCGAGCTTGCCGGTGGCACCGACCGGCATGGCCGCCAGCACCACGAAGGCGGCCGGGATCATGAAGTCGGGCAGGGTCGCCGCGAGGTGCCGGCGCAGGCTGTCGGTGTCCGGACTGTCGGTGTCGGGGCTGTCGGCGTCCGGGCCCGCGCCGTCCCGGGCGTGGCCGGACAGGACCACATAGGCGGCCAGCCGCTTGACGCCGGGGTGGTCCTCGCGGGCCACCACCGCGGCCTCCTCCACCTGCGGGTGCCGCCGCAGCGCCGTCTCGATCTCGCCGAGCTCGATCCGGAAGCCGCGGATCTTGACCTGCTCGTCCGCCCGGCCCAGGAACTCGAGCTCGCCGTCCGGGGTCCAGCGCACCAGGTCACCGGTGCGGTACATGCGCTCGCCCGTCGCGCTGAACGGGGAGGCGACGAAGCGCTCCGCGGTCAGCGCCGACCGGTTGACGTAGCCGCGGCTCAGCCCGGCGCCGGCGATGTACAGCTCGCCGGGTGCCCCCGGCGGGACCGGGCGCAGCGACGGGTCCAGCACGTAGCACTGGGCGTTCTCGACCGGTCGTCCGATCCTGCTGGTCACGTCGCCGGCGATGCGGCTGTAGGTGGAGTCCACGGTGCACTCGGTGGGCCCGTAGAAGTTGTAGGCCGGGACGGGGCCGGTGCCGAGCTCGGTCCACAGCCCCGGGTCGACCAGTTCGCCGCCGAGCGAGATCAGCCGCGGCCGGTAGCCGGGGACCTCCATCAGGCCGGCCGCCAGCAGCTGGGTGGCGTGCATCGGAGTGACGCTCAGTGAGTCGATGCCGTGCCGGGCCGCGTAGGCGATCAGCCCCTGCGCGTCGCGGCGCAGGTCCTCCTCGATCAGGTGCAGCTCGTGCCCGGCGACCATGCGCAGCAGGTCGGCCCAGGCGGCGTCGAAGCCGAAGCCCGACACCAGCGCGACCTTGAGCCTGCGGACACCAGCCTCGGCGGCGGTCGGCAGCATGTAGCCGTTGTTCTGCGCGTGGAACATGTTGACGATGTTGCGGTGGGTCACCGCCACGCCCTTGGGACGGCCGGTGGACCCGGAGGTGTGAATCACATAGGCGAGGTGGGCGGGGAGCAGCGGCCGCAACCGGTCGCCGTCGTCGGGGTCCTGGGCTTCGGGGTCCTGTGCCGCGTCTTCAGCCACGCTGACGTCCTCGATCCGCAGCACCGTCCACGCGCCGGACCCGTCCGGCACCTGGGCCTCGGTGGCGGCGTCGGTGACCACCACCACCGGCCGGACGTCGGCCAGCAGCCCGCTGATGCGCTCCCGGGGCCAGCTCAGCTCGGTCGGCAGGTAGGTGCAGCCGGCCTTGAGGATGCCGAGGACGGCGACCACCGCGTCCGCGGACCGCGGCAGCATCACCGCGACCAGGTCGTCGGTGCCGGCGCCCCGGGCGATCAGCCGGTGGGCCAGCCGGTTGGCCTCGCGGTTCAGTTCGGCGTAGCTGAGCGAGCGGCCGCCGACCACCAGCGCGGTCTCCTCGGGGGTGGCCCTGACCTGGTCCTCGAAGAGCCGCGGCAGGGTGGAGTCGGGGCTCTGGCCCGCGGTCGCGCTCCAGGCCTCCAGCCGCGCCTGCTCCTCCTCGGACAGCAGCGACACCCGCCCGACCAGCTGGTCCGGGTCGTCGGCGAAGGCCAGCAGCACCCGCTTGAGGCGCTCGGCCAGCCGCAGCGCGGCGTCGGCGTCGAACAGGTCGGGCCGGTAGCTGACCTCCACCCGCAGCTCGGGGCCGGGGAAGACGTCCAGGCTGAGCGGGAAGTGGGTGAAGCCGCCGCCTGCCTGTTCGCCTGCCTGCCCGCCAGAATGCTCGCCCGCCTGCTCCAGCGGCCGCAGGCTCAGCGTGGCGGTGCGCAGGGTGTCGTCGTCCCAGGGCGCGTTCTGGAAGACGATCGAGGTGTCGAAGAGTTCGGTGTGGCCGGTGCGGCGCAGGATCGCGGGCAGCCCGGTGTGGTGGTGCGGGGTGAGCGCGGCCTGCTGGTCCTGGACCGCGGTGAGCAGGTCGGTCAGGGTCTGCGCGGGGTCCAGTGCGACCCGGACCGGGACGGTGTTGATGAGCAGGCCGACCAGGTCCTCGACGCCGGGGATCTCCGGCGGGCGCCCCGACACGGTGGCCCCGAAGACGACGTCCTGCTGGCCGGTGAGCGAGGCGAGCAGCAGCGCCCAACCGCCCTGCACCAGGGTGTTCCCGGTCAGCCCCCGGGACCGTGCCGCGGCTGACAGCCGCTCGGTGCCCTCCCGGTCCAGCGAGGTCACCACCCGGACCGGCAGCACCGGCAGCTCGGAGGAGGCGCCGGGCGCCGCCAGCGTCGGCTCGTCCAGGCCGGCCAGGTGGTCGGCCCATGCGTCGAGCGCGGCGTCGGCGTCCTGGCTGCTGAGCCAGTCCAGGTAGCGGCGGTAGGGGACCGGTTCGGGAAGCGCCCCGGGCGCGCCGTCGGCCTCGTAGTGGGCCAGCACGTCGCCGATCGCGCGGGTCATCGACCAGCCGTCCCAGACGATGTGGTGACCGGTGATCAGCAGCACGTGCTGCCGCGGCGCCAGCCGGACCAGGGTCACCCGGACCAGCGGGGGCCGGGCGACGTCGAAGCGGGTGGCCCGGTCGGCGGCCAGGAGTTCACGGATCCGCGCCTGCCGCAGGTCGTCGTCCAGGTCGGAGAGGTCGTGCTCGGCCCAGGGGATCGGCACGCTGCCGGCGATGATCTGGACCGGTTCGCCGCCGCTGCGGACGGTGAAGCCGGCCCGCAGCGCGGCATGCCGGTCCAGCAGGCTCTGGAAGGCGGCGCGCAGCCGGCCCGCCTCCAGCTCGCCCTCGACCAGCAGCGGGATCTGCCCGACGTAGACGTCGCCGGGTCCGGTTCCGTCGTCGGCGCCCTCGTAGAGGGCGTGGAACAGCAGTCCGTGCTGCAGCGGGGCCAGCGGCAGGATCTCCTCCACCGGGCCGTGGCCGGCGGTGAGTTCGGCGTACTCGTGGTCGTCCAGCGGCACCAGCGGTCCGCTCGGGGCGGGGGCCTCGGCAGCCGGCTCGGCGTCGGTCGCCCGCTCGGCGAGCCGGGCCACGGTCTTGCACTCGAAGACGTCGCGCGGGGCGAGGGACAGCCCGGCGTCATTGGCCCGTGCCGCGAGCTGGATCGAGCTGATGGAGTCGCCGCCCAGTTCGAAGAAGCTGTCGTCGATGCCGACCCGGTCCACCCCGAGCAGGTCGCCGACCAGCGAGCAGAGCAGCCGCTCGCGGTCGTCGCGCGGGGCCCGGCCGTCGGCGCTGCCGCTGAACTCCGGTGCGGGCAGGGCCTTGCGGTCCAGCTTGCCGGTGACGGTGGCCGGGAAGGCGTCCAGCAGGACGAAGGCCGCCGGGACCATGTAGTGCGGCAGGGTTGCGGCCAGGTGCTCGCGCAGCGCGTCCGCCTGCGGGGCCTCACCGTTCGGGACGAGGTAGGCCACCAGGCGCTTGGTCCCGGGCTGGTCCTCGCGGACCAGCACGACGGCCTGGCCCACCTGCGGGTGGCTGCTGAGGGTGGCCTCGATCTCGCCGAGCTCGATCCGGAAGCCGTGCAGCTTCACCTGGTGGTCGGCGCGGCCGACGAACTCCAGTTGTCCGTCCGCGGTCCAGCGGACCAGGTCCCCGCTGCGGTACATGCGCTCCCCGGGGGCGCCGAACGGGCAGGCCGCGAAGGCGGCCAGGGTCAGCCCGGGATCGTTGACGTAGCCGCGGGTGACGCCGGGCCCGGCGATGTAGAGCTCCCCGGTGAAGCCGGGCGGGACCGGGCGCAGGAACGGGTCCAGGACGTAGAGGCGGGCCCCGGCGATGGGCCGGCCGATCACCGGCAGGTCCCCGGCGTTCAGCGGCTCGGAGGCGGTGATGATGACCGTGGTCTCGGTGGGCCCGTACACGTTGTGGAAGCGGCGGCCGGGCGCCCAGCGCTCCAGCAGCGCCGGCGGCAGCGCCTCGGCGCCGACCGCCAGCGTGGTCAGTGTCGGCACGGCGGCCGGGTCGATCGCGGCCAGCAGCGACGGGACGATGAACATGTGCGAGACCCGGTGCCGGGCGATGAGTTCGACCAGCTGCTCGCCGGGCAGCCGGGACTCGCCGGGGGCGAGCACCAGCCGCGCACCGGACAGCAGCGACATGCCCAGTTCCATGACGATGGCGTCGAAGCTCGGGGAGGAGAACTGCAGCACCGCGCTGTCGGCGGTGATCCGCAGCCGGGTCGCCAGGCTGTGGGTCAGGCCGGCCAGGCCGAGGTGGGTGACGTCGACGCCCTTGGGGACGCCGGTGGAGCCGGAGGTGTAGATCAGGTAGGCGCTCTGCGCGGGGTCGATCCCCGGCACCGGGTCGGTCGTCGGCCGGTGGCCCAGCGCCTCCCGGAGGACCGGGTCGTCCAGGTGCAGCACCTGCGGGACGGCGGTTCCGTGCGCCAGCGGGGTCCGGCCGGTGGTGATCAGGGCCGCGGGCCGGGCGTCGGCGAGGATCAGCTCGATGCGGTCGAGCGGGAAGGCCAGATCGACCGGGACGAAGGTGGCGCCGGTCTTGGTGACGGCGAGCACGGCGGTGACCCAGTCGGTGCCGCGCGGCAGCCCCACCGCCACCCGGGTGCCCGGACCGACGCCGTGTTCGGCGGCCAGATGGTGGGCCAGGCGGTTGGCCGCCTCGTTGAGCTCGTTGTAGCTGATCTCGGTGGACTCGCTGAGCAGCGCGACGGCGTCGCCGCTGCGGGCGACCTGCGCCTCGAACAGCTGGGCCAGGGTGGCCGGGGCCGGCGGCTCCTCGGTGGTGTTCCACTCCCGCAGCACCCGGTCCAGCTGCGGCGCCGAGAGCAGCGGGACCTGGGCCACCATCCGCTCCGGCTCCACGGCCAGGACCGTCATCAGCTGCTTCAGGCAGTCCACCAGCCCCTGCACGAACCCGGCCTCGAAGACGTCCTGACGGTAGCTCAGCTCGATCCGCAGCTCAGGGCCGGGGAAGACGACCAGGGTGAGCGGGAAGTGGCCGAAACCGCGGCTCTCCTGGGCCTCCTCCGGCAGCAGGTCGAGCTGCTCGCCGCGGAGGAAGCCGGCCTCCCACAGCCCGCCCGAGGCGGCGTCGGCCGCGAAGTTCTCGAAGCCGGTGTGGGTGTCGAACAGCTCGTCGAAGCCGGACTGCCGCTGGATCGCAGCCAGGCTCAGGTGGTGGTGCGGCGTCAGCGCGGCCTGCTGCTCCTGGATCCCGGCCAGCAGCGCGCCCACCGGCTGCGTCGGATTCAGCGAGACCCGGACCGGGACGGTGTTGATCAGCAGTCCGACCACCTGCTCCACCCCTGGCAGCTCCGGTGGGCGGCCGGAGACGGTGGCGCCGAAGACCACGTCCTGGCGTCGAGTGAGGGTGCCGAGCAGCATCGCCCAGGCGCCCTGGAGCAGGGTGTTCATGGTCAGGCCCTGGGCCCGGACCGAGGCGGTGACCCGCGCCGTGGTCTCCTCGTCCAGGGAGCCCACCACCCGGGCCGGCAGCGCGGACAGCGTGGACCCGGCGCCGGGGGCGACCAGGGTCGGCTCCTCCAGCCCGGCCAGCGCCTCGCCCCAGGCGGCCAGGCTCGCCTCCCGGTCCTGCGCCGCCAGCCAGCTCAGATAGGTGCGGAACGGCACCACCTCCGGCAGCGGCACCGTGGCGTCGCCGTCACCATCCCTGTCGGCATCCCCGTCGCCATCCCCGTCCGCCGCGTAGAGGCGGGACACCTCGTCCAGGGCACGGGCCATCGACCAGCCGTCCCAGATGATGTGATGGCTGGTCAGCACCAGCAGATGCTGGTCGGAGGCCACCCGCAGCAGCAGCGCCCGCAGCAGCGGCGGACGGGCCGGGTCGAAGCGCTCCAGACGGTCCACCCGCAGCAGCTCGGCGATCCGCTCCCGGCGCGGCTGCTCCGCCAGGCCGCTCAGGTCCTGCTCCTGCCAGGGCAGTTCCACCGAAGCCCGGATCACCTGGACCGGCTGGCCGGACCGGCGCATCACGAAGCCGGCGCGCAGCCCGGCGTGCCGCTGCAGCAGGGCCTCGAACGCCGCCCGGAGCCGTCCGGAGTCGACCGCGCCCGACAGCACCAGCGGCGCCTGCACCAGGTAGGGGTCGGCCTGCCGCTCGTCGTAGACGGAGTGGAAGAGCAGGCCCTCCTGCAACGGGGTGACCGGCCAGACGTCCTCCACCGGGCCGTGACCGGCGGTGAGTTCGGCGTACTCGGCCTCGTCCAGCCGTACCAGCGGACCGTCCGCGGCGACGAAGGCGTCCTCCGCGACCACGTCCTGTGCCGCCTCGGCCAGCGCGGCCGGGGTCTCGCCCTCGAAGACGTGCCGGTACTCCAGGGCGAGGCCGGCCGCGTGGGCCTTGGCCACCAGTTCGATCGAGGTGATCGAGTCGCCGCCCAGCTCGAAGAAGCTGGAGTCGGCGTCGATCTCGGTGACGTCGAGTTCGAGGACCGCTGCGAACAGCTCACGCAGCAGAGCCTCGCGTGCGGTCCGGTCCTGCTGGGTGGGCGCGTTCATGTCGTCGGTCCCTTTCCTGATGATCTGTGCAACTGACGGGGGTAGGGGAGGAGCTGGTGCTGTGGGTCTGTCCTGTGGATCTGTGCCGTGGGGCTGTGCTCAGGGCTGGTGCTGCGGGGCTGGTGTGCCGGACTGCCGGCTAGAGCCGCACCCGCTGGAGCGGGTCGGCGCCGTGCGCGCCCAGGTCCCGGCTGACGATGATCTTGCGGAGCCACCGGTCGGTGCCGTCGTAGTGGGCGGTGAAGGAGTCGCGGGCGTGGGCCACGCTCCGGTTGTCGAGGATCAGCAGCGTGCCGGGGGCCGCCACCAGCGGTCGCCGCACCCGGTCCAGCTCGGACCGGAGCCGGGACAGCGCCCGCTCGGCCGCCGGGTCGTCCCCGAGGCAGCGCATGAACGGGACGTCCAGCCGGACGTGCGGGTTGGCCGGGTCGTCGAAGAGCACCGGGACCGACTTCGGCCGGTCGCGCATCGCGATCGCCCGCTCCAGGGCGGGGTCGCCCGGGGCCCGCAGTTCCAACTGCCGGATGTGCTCGTCGTCCGGGACGATGTGGAACCGGGGCTCCGACAGCACCTCCCGGTCGTACTCGCTCAGTTCGGCGTCGCGGACGGCGGCGACGAAGGTCGGCACCACGTCGATGTTGCGGATCCCGAACAGCAGCAGGTAGTCGGCGGAGTCGGGCCGGAAGGCGTCGTCGGTGTGGAAGGAGAGGAAGCCCTCGCTGCCGTGGCCGCTCTCGCGGCGCTCGTCGCCGCGGATCGGGAAGATGTCCTGGATCATCCGGCCGTACTGCAGCGTCGCCCAGGCGAAGGGGTCGCCGAGCGCGGAGCCGCACATGGCCAGGTAGATATCCGACTGCAGGGTGGCGGAGCACCCCTCGGGTCGCTCCCAGTGCATCGGGGTCGGACCGACCTCGGCGTCGTCGATCGGGAAGCCGTGCACCTGGCAGACGGTGGCGGCCGGGTCGTCGCGGAACTGCTCCAGGAAGCGGAGCAGCCGGGGCGGCAGCAGTTCCTGGGCCCGGTCGAACTTCCGGTAGAAGTCCGGCTCGATCGGCGAGATCCCGGTCTCGGTGAACTCCTGCACCCGGTCCAGGATGTCGTCTATCTCGGCCTCGTTCAGCATGTACGAGGGAACTCGTGAACCATTCGTGCACGGAGTGGAAACTTGACTGTATGTGAGCATGAGAATCTCCGGTGTCGTATGGGTGCTCAGTCGGATGCCCAGTCGGGTGCTCAGTCGGGTGCTCAGTCGGTGCTCAGCTGACGAGGGAGCCCTGCGGAACCGCCGCGCCGAAGTCGGATGTGGTGGAGCCGGCGATCTCGCCGCCGTCGATGACGAGTTCCTGGCCGGTCAGGAAGGCGGCCTCGGCCGAGGCCAGGTAGAAGAAGGCGGCCGCGATCTCCGCAGGTCGGGCGTGCCGCCCGGCGGGGATCCGCTCGTTCACCGCGGCGAGCATCTCCGGGCTGTACTCGGCCAGCTGCATGGGGGTCAGCACCGCGCCGGGGGAGACGCAGGCGACCCGCACCACGGGGCTCAGTTCCAGGGCGAAGGTGCGGCACAGCGCCGCGATGCCGGCCTTGGTGGCGTTGTAGTCGGCGTAGTGCGGGAAGCCGCGGTGGCCGTTGACGGAGGCGGTGGCCAGCAGCACGCCGCCGCCCTGGGCGACCATCCGGCGGGCCGAGGCCTGCCACAGGGCGAACACCCCCAGCAGGTTCACGTCCACCACCTGCCGGGCCTCGGCCCAGGTGGTTTCGAGCACGTGGTGGCGGATGCTGATGCCGGCGTTGGCGATCACGACGTCCAGGCGCCCGTGCTCGCGGTGGACACCGGCGACGGCCTCCTCCACGGCGGCCCAGTTGGCGACGTCGGTGGCCAGCCAGGTGACGCCCGGCGCGGCCGCGGCCGGCGGCCGGACGTCCAGGTTGTAGACCCGGTCGCCGGCCTCGGCGAAACGGGTGGCGGTGGCTGCGCCGATACCGCTGGACGCCCCGGATATCAGAACGACGCGCATGGCCGACTCCATTTCCCTGGGGATCTTTTTCGGGGGTGGTTTTTTCTTCTCCTTCATGCTGGCAGTCGCCCGGAGCCCGACCCAGGCAGCGTCCCGGCAATTCCCGTTTCGTTCCCGGCAATACCGTTCGGCAGGAACGGACGGCGCCGGAAGGGAATCTGCCGGGAACGAAACGGGAACGGGGCAGGAACGGGCCCCTGAGCGGGAACGGGAACGGGAACGAGGGCGGGAACAGGAACGGGAACGGGCCCCGGACACAGCAGAGCAGCCGGGCACCGTAACGGTGCCCGGCTGCTCTGCTGCCGTGGTTCAACTGCCGTGGTTCAGCCCTTGACTGTCGCCCCCGCCAGACGCTCGGCCGTGCGGCAGCGGAAGACGGTCCGGACGTCGGGAGCCGCCCCGAACTGCATGCCGAACCGAGCGCCGATCCGCCCGGCGAGCCGGAGCGCCCCGACGGAGTCCAGCCCGGCCGCGAACAGGTCCTCGTCCGGCGCCACCGCCCGACCGAGCAACTCCCCGGCCAGAGCGGCCACTTCCCGCACCCGACCGTCCTCCGGCAGCCCGCCGACCGGCTCCCCCGGGGCGGCGGCGAAGCCCGCCAGCAGCCCCTGCAACCGGTCCAGCAGCTGCCCCGCCTCCTCGGCGGAGACGGCCTCCGGCCGATGGTCGAGCGCCAGCAGCAGCCGCTCACCCGGTGCCGCGGTGAGCTTCAGCGCGTAGTGGTAGGCGTCGGTGCCGGACAGGCCGGTGATCCGCGGGCCGGCCCCGGGGGGCGTCGCCGGCCGGGTCTCGTCCTGCGGGTAGTTCTCGAAGACCATCGACGCGTCGTAGAGCGGGCCGAGGCCCGCGGCGCGCTGCACCGCCACCGCGCCCAGATGCGTGTGCGGAGCCAACTCCGCCTGCTGACGCGCCACCTGACGGAGCAGGCCGGTGACGGAGTCGGCGCCGTCCAGGCGCACCCGCACCGGGACCGTGCTCAGCAGCAGGCCGACCATCGACTCCACACCCGGCAGCTCCGGCGGACGGACCGAGACCGTCGCGCCGAAGACCACGTCACGTCGCCCGGTCGCCTCGCCCAGCAGTGCCGCGAAGGCCAGCTGGACCACGGTGTTGACGGTGGTTCCGCTGGAACGGGCCAGCCGGGTCAGCTGTTGCGTCAGTTGCTGCGGCAGTTCGGCCGTGCGCCGCTGCGGCAACGTGGGCAGCGCGGCCGCGTCGACCCCGGGCGCGACCAGCGTGGGGCCGTCCAGACCGGCCAGGGCCGCGGCCCAGGCCGCCGCGGCGGCCGGACGGTCCTGCCCGGCCAGCCAGGCGTGGTACGGCCGGACCGGCTCCGCCGCTGCGGCCGGCGCCGTGCCGGCGACCAGCGCACTCAACTCGCCCACCAGCAGCGGCAGCGACCAGCCGTCCACCAGAATGTGATGCAGCGTCAACACGAGTCGGCACCGGTCCGCCGCCAACCGCAGCAGGGTCCCGCGCAGCAGCGGAGCCGCCTCGGGGTCGAAGCGGCGCAGCCGGTCCTCGGCCAGGAACGCGACCGCTGCCCCCTCGTCCACCGCCAGCTCGCTCCAGGGGAGGCGGACGCCTTCGACGATCAGCTGCACCGGGTTCCCGGACCCGTCGGACCGGAAGGCGGCGCGCAGCGAGGCGTGCCGGTCGACCAGCGTCTGGCAGGCCCGGTGCAGCGCCTCGCCGTCCACCGGTCCCTCCAGGTCCAGCACCAGCTGCATCTGGTAGACGTCGGGCACCTCCGGACGGTAGCGGTTGTGGAAGAGCAGGCCCTCCTGCATCGGGGTCAGCGGCCAGACGTCGCTCACCCGTCGGTCCTGCGCGGACTCCGCGGCCTCGAAGCCCTCCAGTTCCGACTGGCCAAGGACGGCCGGCAGCACGTCGGACGGCGTCAGCCCGCCGGCCTGGGCGGATCCGGCGTGGACGGCCAGCTCGCGCAGCGCGTCCAGCCAGGCGGCGCCGAGGTCCTGTGCCTCCTGCTCCGGGAGCAGTGCGTCCGGCCAGGTCAGCTGCAACTGCAGGACCGGACCGGCGGGCGAGTCCGCCGCGGCCGCGGTCACCTCCAGCGGGTGCGCCAACGACAGCTGCGGATGCGCCATCGGACCCAGCTCGGCGCTCTCCGGTGCCGGACCCCAGGTGTTGGCTGTCAGGGCACCGGCCTTCACCGTGCCGCTGCGGCCCAGGTAGTTGAAGCCGATCTGCGGCTGTGGCAGCGCGGCCAGCACCGGCGCCGTCTCCGGGTTCAGCCGGCGCAGCAGCCCGTAGCCGATCCCGTGGTCGGGCAGCGCACGCAGCTGCTCCTTCACCCGCTTCAACGCCGCGCCGGGCCCGACCGCCCCGCCGTCGCCGTCGGGGCCGTCAGCGCCCGGATCCAGCCGGACCGGGCGCAGGTCGGTGAACCAGCCGACGGTACGGGACAGGTCCGAGCCCGGGTCACCGGCACCGATCTCCTGCCGGCCGTGGCCCTCCAGATCCACCAGCAGACCCGGACCCGGAGCCGGAGCCGGACCCCGAGCCGGACCCGGAGCCGGACCCGGAGCCGGACCCGGAGCCGGAGCGCCCGCCGCCGCCTCCTCCCGACCCGTGGGCCGCCAACGCTGCACCGCCAGCGCCAACCCGGTGAGCAGCACCTCCTCCACACCCGACCGGTACGCCGTGGGCAGCGCGCTGAGCAGCGGCCCGGCCTGCTCCGGCGGCAGTGTCCAGGAGAGCGACCGGGCGCTGCCGTTCACGTCGGTGGCGGGGTCCAGCGCCCGGGCCGTCAGCGGAGCGTCCCCGCTGGTCAGAAGCCTCTGCCAGAACGGAAGTTCGGCGACCCGGGACGGATCGGCGGCCGCCTCGGCGAGTTGGTGCGCCCAGGTGCGCAGCGAGGTGCCCACCGGGGCGAGGACTGGTGCGACGCCGCGGACGGCGGCCTCCCAGGCCTGGCGCAGATCCGGTACCAGGGTGCGCCAGGAGACCTCGTCCACGGCCAGGTGGTGCGCGACCAGCAGCAGCCGCCCCTCCGCCGGTCCCGCGTCGAACCACACGACGCGCAGCAACTGCCGCAGTTCCGGGTCGAGTTCACCGCGTGAGCGGGCGGTCTCGGTCGCGATCAGGGCGGTCAGGGCGTCTTGGTCGAGCCCCTCGGCGGCCACCCGGCGCACGCAGTCCCAGGCCCGCAGCGCCCCGGCCGGCGCGACATCGAGCGTCCAGCCGACCCGGTCCCTGTCGGGGACGGCTGCCCGGAGCCGGAGGGCGTCGTGCCGGTCGAGCAGCGCCTGCACCGCGGTCGTCAGCCGGTCGGTCCCCAGGGCGGACGGCACCGTCAGCAGGGTCGCCTGGGCGAAGTCGTGCTTGGGCCCCGAGTGTTCGGCCAGCCAGTGCATGATCGGGGTGGCCGGCAGCGCTCCGGTGCCCGCGTCGGCAGCCTCGGTCTCGACCGGCGCCGCCGTCCCGGCGATCCGGGCCAGCGCCGCCACCGTCCGGTGGGTGAACACGTCCTTGGGCGTGAACGGCAGCTCGGCCTGGCGGGCCCTGGCCACCAGCTGGATCGAGGTGATCGAGTCGCCGCCGAGCTCGAAGAAGCTGTCCTCGGCCCCGACGGAGTGCTGGTCCGCCTCGGCGCCGTAGAGCACCTCGGCGAACAGCCGGGCCAGCTCGGTCTCGGTCGGTCCCATCGGCGGCCGCCCGGCGGCGACGGTGGTGGCGACCGGCGCGGGCAGCGCCTTGCGGTCCAACTTGCCGTTGGGGGTCAGCGGGAGCTCGGCCAGGTCGACCAGGATCGAGGGGATCATGTAGTCGGGCAGGGTGGCGGCCGCGTGGGCCAGCAACCCGGCCCGGTCCAGCTCCGCCCCCGGCTCCGCGACCACGTAGCCCACCAGCTGCTTGGCGCCGCCGGCCGTCTCCCGCACCACGACCGCGGCCTGGGCCACCGAGGGGTGCCGGGTCAGCGCCGTCTGGATCTCGCCCAGCTCGATCCGCTGGCCGCGCAGTTTGACCTGCCCGTCGGTGCGGCCGAGGTAGTCGAGCTCGCCGTCCTCGGTCCAGCGCACCACGTCGCCGGTCCGGTACATCCGGCTGCCCGGCTCCCCGTACGGGTCGGCGACGAAGCGCTCCGCGGTGAGCCCGGGCCGGCCCAGGTAGCCGTCGGCCAGCTGCCGCCCGGCCAGGTACAGCTCGCCCGCGACGCCGGGCGGCACCGGGCGCAGCGCCTCGTCGAGGACGTAGGTCCGGGAGTTCCAGATCGGCCGTCCGATGGTGACCGGGGCGTTCTCCGCCGCCAGGGTGAGGTCGTCGCCGCCGGTGATCGAGACCGCGGCCTCGGTGGGCCCGTAGAGGTTGTGCAGTTCGGCGTCGAACCCGGCCCGGAAGCGGTCGCGGGTCTCCGGCGACAGCGCCTCGCCGCAGCAGATCACCTGACGCAGGCTCCGGCACCGATCGGCGTCCGCCTCCAGCAGGAAGGCCTGCAGCATGGAGGGGACGAACTGCACCGTGGTGACCGACTCGCGTTCGATCAGCCCGGTGAGGTAGGCCGGATCGCGGTGGCCGCCCGGGGCGGCTATCACCAGCGTGGCCCCGGTCTGCAGCGGCCAGAGCAGTTCCCAGAACGAGGTGTCGAAGCCCGCGGAGGTCTTCAGCAGCACCCGGTCCCGGCCGTCCAGCGCGAACCGGTTCTGCATCCAGCGCAGGTTGTTGACGATCGCCCGGTGCGGGACGACCACGCCCTTCGGCCGTCCGGTCGAGCCGGAGGTGAACAGCAGGTAGGCGGCGTCACCGGGCAGCGGCCCGCGCCGCCCGGCGCCCTCGCCCGCCCCGGGGACGCCGCCGTCGGCCGGGGCGACCGGCAGCGGCGCGTCGAGCAGCAGCAGCGGCAGTGCGCCCGGCAGCGCCGCGGCCACCTGACCGTTCGTCACCACCAGTGCGGGGCTCGCGTCCTCCATGATCCAGCCGATGCGCTCGGCCGGGTAGTCGGGGTCGACGGGGAGGTAGGTCGCGCCCGCCTCCAGCACCGCGTGCAGCGCCACGACCAGCTCGACCGACCGGTGGAGGGCGACGGCCACCCGGTCGCCTGCGCCCACCCCCCGTGCGCGCAGCACGAACACCAGCTGCTCGACGCGTTCCGCGAACTCGGCATAGCTCAGCTCCTTCCCGTCGAAGACGGCAGCGGTGGCCTGCGGGGTGCGTGCCACCTGGGCTCGGAAGAGGTCCGGCAGCGTCAGCTGCTCCGGCAGCTGCTGCTCGGTGTCGTTCCACTTGGACAGCACCTGCTCCAGCTCGTCCTCGGCCAGCAGCGGGATCCGGCCGACGAGCGTCGCGGGTTCGGTCGCGAAGACCGTCAGCAGCGAGCGCAGCCGGCCGAGCAGCCGGTCGGCGTCCAGCGCGTCGAAGAGGTCGGTCTGGTGGCTGAGCGCGAGCCGCAGCGAACGGCCGACGCCGGCGGTGAGGTTGAGGGGGTAGTGGGTGGAGCCGGTCGCTGTGCCGTTCTGCTCGCCGGCGTCGGCGAGGAAGCGCACCGCGGTGCCGTCGACCCGGAAGGCTGCGTCGGTCGGCGTGTCGGTGTCGGTGGCGGTGTCGGGGCCGGCGGCACCGGACGGCGCGTTGACGAAGGCGACCGTGCTGTCGTAGAGGTCGCCGAGGCCGACCCGGCGCTGGATCTCCGACAGGCCCAGGTGGTGGTGCGGCTCCAGCTCCGCCTGCTCGTGCTGGATCCGCGACAGCAGCTCGGTCAGCGTCTCGTTGGGATCCATCAGCACCCGCACCGGGGCGGCCCCGATCAGCAGGCCGACGATCTCCTCCACCCCGTCCAGCTCCGGCGGCCGACCGGAGACGGTCTGGCCGAAGGCGACGTCCGAGGTGCCGGTCAGTCCGGCCAGCAGCAGCGCCCACGCCCCCTGGACCACGGTGTTGACGGTCAGTCCCGCAGCCCGTGCCGTGCGGCGCAGCGCCGCCGTCAGCTCCTCGGACAGGTCGGCCGTGGCGAGCCGGGGCAGCGCCTGCGGGCCACGGCCCGCCGTCCGCCCGCGCGCCACCAGCGTGGGCGTCTCGAATCCGGCGAAGGCCGAGGCCCAGGCGTCCCCGGCGGCCTCCCGGTCCTGCGCCTCCAGCCAGGCCAGGTACCGCCGGAACGGCACCACCGGTGCCAGCTCGGCGGGGTCGGCCCCGGGGCGGCAGAGCGCGAACAGCTCCTGCAGCACCTGCTGGAACGACCAGGCGTCCAGCAGGATGTGATGGTAGGTGAGCACCAGGACGCGCCGCTGCTCCGCGAGGCGCAGCACCCCGGCCCGCAGCAGCGGGGGACGGGCCAGGTCGAACCGCCGGGCGCGCTCGTCCGTCCGGTAGCGGTCGAGCTCCCGTCGCTGCGCCGCCTCGTCCAGCCCCCGCAGGTCCGCCTCCTGCCAGGGAAGCTCCACCGACCGGCTGATCAACTGCACCGGCTCGCCGGACTTGCGCAGCTGGAACCCGGCCCGCAGCACCGCGTGCCGGGCCAGCAGCCGCTCCAGGGCGCCGCGCAGCTCCGCCTCGCCGAGGGGTCCACGCAGGTCGAAGGCCACCTGGACGGTGTAGGCGTCCACTCCCTCGTCCTCGTAGAGCGCATGGAACAGCATTCCGTGCTGCAGAGGGGTCAACGGCAGGGCGGCTTCCAGACGGGACTGCGTCATCTCGGGACTCCAAGGGGGCAGCGTCGTGACATCACCCCCGGATCGTCGCGCCGGAGGGCCGCCGGTCCCAGGAATCCATGCGGCAACTCGACCGGAAGGTTCGCGCCGCCGTGCCGAACGGGCACGGCCGCGGACGTCAGGTCCGTTCGGGCGGCAGCCGCGTTACTGTGGCGTGGCTTATCCGAATAAATGGGATATTACGGTCACGATCGCATGTGACTACTCTCCGTACGGCGGTCGATGCCGCCTCCGCTTCCGTGTCCTCCGTAGTCCTCGGCGTGATCCTCTCCCTCGGCTGTCTGGCCACCACCTGCACCGGCGCCGTGGCGGACCCGGCCACCCGGGACTCCGGTCTGCTCGCACAGGTCCGGCTGTCCGACCTGGAGGCGGTCGCGGTACCGCGCCTCGCCGAGCTGAGCGACGACGCCGTCATGGCGGCCCCGCTCGCCGCACCTCTTGCCGCACCCCTCACGACCCCCTTCGCCGTACCCGCCGCCGTCCGGGCCCGGAGGATCTTCCGGGGCCAGGCCTTCGACACCTGCGCCGCCCCCGGCCTCGGCACCCTCCGGGCCTGGCGGCACGACTCCCCGTACGGCGCCCTCGGCATCTACATCGGCGGCCGGAACCGCGCCTGCGCCCAGCCCCAGCTCAGCGCGGGCTGGACCCGGTCGGCGAGCTCGATGGGATGGGGTCTGCTGCCGCTCTACGTCGGCCTCCAGTCCCCGTGCATCAGCACCGGCCGCTCGGCCAGGATGAGCCCGGGCAGCGCCGCGAGCCAGGGCGGCGCCGAGGGCCGGGACGCCGTGAACCGCGCCAGGGACCTGGCCATCCGGCCCGGCAGCCCGATCTACCTCGACATGGAGACCTACGACCGCGACAGCGACCGCTGCACCCGGGCCGTGCTCCAGTACACCGCCGCCTGGACGCACGCGGTGCACGCGGCCGGCTACCTGTCCGGCTTCTACAGCAGCGCCGACAGCGGCGTCGCCGACCTGGCCTGTGGCGCCGCAGGCCGGCGGATCTCCGAGCTGCCGGACATCGTCTGGTACGCCCGCTGGGACGGCCGGAACGACACCAGCGGTTACAACGCGCTGGACTCCGGCGAGTGGGTGTACCACCAGCGGGTGCACCAGTTCGTCGGCAACACCTCCGAGAGCCACGGCGGGGTCCGGATCAACATCGACCGCAACGCGGTGGACGCACCGGTCGCCGTGGTGGGCTGACCACCGCCGTCCCTCACGGATGCCGGATGCCGGATGCCGGATGCCGGCTCCCGACCGCTGCGGAGTAGGTGCCCGCTACTGACAGGACGGCTGGTGAGCGACACAATCACCACTCGTACCCGCCACTACTGAGTGGTAGGCAGCACGTACGGTCAAGGAGGACCCAGGTGCTCAGCACGATGCAGGACGTCCCGCTCACCATCGGCCGCATCCTCGCCCACGGGGAGACCTTCCACGGCCGTTCCACCGTCGCCACCTGGGACGGCGAGAAGGCCGTGGCCAGCAGCTTCGCCGAGGTCGGCGCCCGCGCCGCACAGCTCGCCAACGCGCTGCGCGACGAACTGGGGGTCACCGGCGACCAGCGGGTGGCCACCCTGATGTGGAACAACACCGAGCACCAGGAGGCGTACCTCGCCGTCCCCTCCATGGGCGCCGTGCTGCACACCCTCAACCTGCGGCTGCCCCCGCAGCAGCTGGCCTTCATCATCAACCACGCCGCCGACCACACCATCATCGCCAACTGCACCGTGCTGCCGCTGCTCGCCCCGTTGCTGCCGAAGCTGAACCCGACGCTGCGTCACATCGTGGTCGTCGGCGAGGGCGACCTGGCGCCGCTGGACGGCTTCAGCGGCGGGGTGCACCGCTACGAGGAGCTGATCGCCGACCGCTCCACCGTCTTCCCGCACCCGACCGGTCTGGACGAACGCACCGCCGGCGCGCTCTGCTACACCTCCGGCACCACCGGGGACCCCAAGGGCGTCGCCTACTCGCACCGCTCCATGTACCTGCACTCCATGCAGGTGCTCTCGGCCGAGAGCTTCGGACTGACCAGCGCCGACAAGGTGCTCCCGGTCGTGCCGATGTTCCACGTCAACGCCTGGGGCATCCCGTACGCCGCCTTCATGGCCGGGACCTCGCTGCTGATGCCGGACCGCTTCCTGCAGCCGCAGCCGCTTGCCGCGATGATCACCGCCGAGCACCCCACCTTCAGCGCCGCCGTCCCCACCATCTGGACCGGCCTGCTGGACGAGCTCGACGCCCACCCGGGGGCCTACGACACCAGCACCCTGAGCCGGGTCGTCATCGGCGGCTCCGCCTGCCCGCCCGCGCTGATGAAGGCCTTCGAGGACCGCTACGGGATCAATGTCATTCACGCCTGGGGGATGACCGAGACCTCCCCGCTCGGCAGCGTCTCGCACCCGCCGGCCGGGCTCGGCCCCGAGGAGACCTGGCGCTACCGGCTCACCCAGGGCCGCTTCCCGGCCTCGGTCGAGCCCCGCCTGATCGGCCCGGACGGCACCGCCCTGCCGCACGACGGCGAGTCCGCCGGCGAGCTGGAGGTCCGCGGCCCGTGGATCGCCGCCGCCTACTACGGCGGTGAGGGCAAGGACGCAGCCTTGGAAACACTGGAGACGGGGGAGAAGTTCAGCGAGGACGGCTGGCTGCGCACCGGCGACGTCGGCACCATCAGCCCCGACGGCTTCCTCACCCTCACCGACCGGGCCAAGGACGTGATCAAGTCCGGCGGCGAGTGGATCTCGTCCGTGGAGCTGGAGAACCAGCTGATGGCCCACCCGGACGTGCTGGAGGCCGCCGTGGTCGCCGTCCCCGACGAGAAGTGGGGCGAGCGGCCGCTGGCCACGGTGGTGCTGCGGCCCGGCACCGGCACCGGCCTGGCCGAGCTGCGCGCCTTCCTCGCCGACCGGGTGGCCCACTGGCAGCTGCCGGAGCGCTGGTCGATCGTCGAGTCGGTGCCCAAGACCTCGGTCGGCAAGTTCGACAAGAAGGTGATCAGGAAGTCCTACGCCGAGGGCGAGCTGGACGTGACCAACCTCCGCAAGGGCGAGTAGGCACTCCCGGGCCCTGCTCCTGCCCTCCTACTGTCCGAGGCTGCCGATCTTCCCCAGCAGATCCACTATCCGGGCCTGCACCTCGGCACTGGTCGAGCGCTCCGCGAGGAACAGCACCGTCTCGCCGGAGCGCAGACCGGAACTCTCCGCGGGTCCGTCCACCGAGGTGTAGACGACCAGCGGGGTGCGGTGCAGCTGGTTGCTGCCGCGCAGCCAGTCCACGATGCCCACCCGGCGGCGGCGGATCAGCATCAGGTCCATCACCACCAGGTTCGGCTGGACGCTGCCGGCCTTCTCCACCGCGTCGTTCTCGCTCAGCGCGTGCACCACGTGCATGCCGCGCCGCTCCAGGGTCGCGGTGAACGCCGCCGCGATGTCCGGGTCCTGCTCGACCAGCAGCACCCGCGGCGCGTGCCGCTCACTGTCGCGCGGCGCCAGGGCGCGCAGCAGCACGGCCGGGTCGGCGCCGTACGCGGCCTCCCGGGTCGCCTGCCCGAGACCGGCCGTCACCAGCACCGGCACATTGGCGTCCCCGGCCGCAGAGCGCAGCGACTGCAGCGCCGTCCGGGTGATCGGTCCGGTCAGCGGGTCCACGAACAGGGCCGCAGGGAACCCGGCGACCTGTCCCTCGACCTCCTCGCGGGTACGGACGATGACCGGACGGTAGCCGCGGTCCTGCAGCGCCTGGCGGGTGGAGGGGTCGGGCTCGGGCCAGACCAGCAGCCGGCGCGGCCGCCCGTCCGCGGCGGGGGCGACCATGGTCGGGTAGTCGGCCCCGGCGATGAACTCCAGCCGACTCTCGGTACCGGCGGCCTCGTCCGCGCCCTGGTCCGCCTGGTCCGGGCCGGCTTCGAGCGCGCGCGAGTCCGGGGACGGCGCCAGGGCCGCGCTGCCACCGCCGACCGTTCCGCCACCACCGTCCGGGCCGAACCGCCCGCCGAACGGTGCCGCCGCCGGCACCGGCTGCAGCGCCGCCGGACCGGAGGCGGCCTGCGGCTGCGGCGCCTGGGACTGCTGGGCCGGCGCGGGGGCCTGCGACGGCACCGGCACCGGCTCCAGCTCCAACGGCGCCGAGGCGGCTGCACCCTGGTTTGCTGCATCCTGATTCGCACGGCCGTCATCGGTGCCCGGAGGCATGGCCAGACGTCGCCGCCGGCCGCCGCTCGGCGCGGGCAGCTCGGCGACAGCGGCCGGGGCCGGGGTGTCGAGCCTGGCCCCGGCGGGCGGAAGGGCGTGTTCGAGTCCCGGGTAGACAGGTCCGCCGATCAGCCCGGGAAACCCATTGGTCCCCGTCCCCTGCGACTGACCCTGATTCTGGACCTGCCCCTGCCCCTGGGCCCGACGCTCCTCCTCCTCGCGCTGCTGCCGCCCGGCCGCCTGCTGAGCCTCCGTCACCGCACGCGGCGGCCGGACCACCTCGGGCGCCGGCAACGCCCTGCGCCGCCGCGAGCGGTCTATCCCCTCAGCAGGTGTCTCCGACCCGGCACTGCCACTGCCACCATTACCGGCACCGCCGCCGGCACCACCACCAGTGCTGTCACCGCCGCCCGTACTGCGCTCCGGGGCCCGCCCCGGCAGGCTCTCGTCACTGCGCCGCGCAGCCGGCAGCGCCGCTCCGACGCCCGCTCCGGGAGCCTCCTGCGGCTGGGGCCCGCCCATCCCGGGGAGCTCCGGCAGCATCGCCGTGTCGTTCTCCTTCGGCCGGTCCGCCGTCCGCGCCGCAGCGGCGGCACGCTCGGCCGCCTCCTGCGCGGTCGCCGGGTCCAGCGGGAGCTCCACCACATAGGTGCGGCCCTGCTTGCCCGGGAGCTCGTGCGACTGCAGCACGCCGCCGTGCCGCTCCACCATGCCCCGAGCTATCGGCAGGTGCACCGGGCTGCCGCCCGCACTCGGCCCGCGCACCTCGATCCGTGCCACCGAGCCGCGCTGCGCCGCCGCTATCACCACGGTCGGGCCCTGCGCCGGCGTCCCGGTCAGCCCGGAGGCCACCCCCACGGCCATCCCGTACAGGCCGGCGTTGCTCCCCGAGGAAGCCTCGGCGGGGCTGTCCGCGGCCGAGGCCACGTCCGCGATCAGATGTCCCAGGGCCTGCGCCAGCCGCTCCTGGTCGGCGATCACCTCGACCTCGGACGGATGCACCGCGAACCGCACCCGGTCCTCGCCGACCAGCTCGGTCGCGGCCGCGACCGCACGCCGGACCACCTGGTCCAGCCCGATCGGCCGACGGTCCAGGGTCTCCCGTCCGGCGTCCAGCGCGGCGTCGAAGCGCTGGTACGACAGCACCCCGTCGACCAGCCGCGAGCTGCGCGAGATGTCGGCGGCCAGCCGCCGCAGCACCCAGTTGGCCTCCGGCCACAGCTGCCCGGCCGGGTCCGCGGCCAGCTTCTCCAGGGTGGTCTGAAGCCGTGTCAGCGGCTCCTTCAGCTCCTCCTCCAGCACGGCGGTGAGGTGCTTGTGCCGCGCGGCCAGGGCCAGGTAGGCGCTGCGGTCGGTGAACGTCATCACCGCGCCGACCAGCTGGTCCCCGTCCCGCACCGGGGCCGTGGACAGTTCCACGCTCACCGGGCGGCCGTCCTTGCGCCACAGCACCGCGGTGCGCACCCGGTGCTTGCGGCCCGAGGCGAGGGTGTCCGCCAGCGGCGACTCCTCGGCGGGCTGCGGGGTGCCGTCCGGCTTGGAGTGCTGGACCAGCGGCAGCAGCTCCTGGCCGCCGAGCTCACTGGCCCGGTAGCCGAGGATGTGCGCGGCCGCCGGATTGACCAGCACCACCCGGCCGTCGATGTCCACGCCGAGCACGCCCTCGGCGGCGGCGCGCAGGATCATCTCGGTCTGCTTGTGCTGGCGCCGCAGCTCGGCCTCGACCTCCAGCCGTCCCGAGAGGTCCCGCACCACGATCAGCAGCAGCTGCCGGTCGGCCGGACGGCCACTGCCGCCGCCGCTCGCGCCGTACCCGTAGCGGGACACGCCGCCGTAGGAGTCGTAGGGGCCGTAGCCGTCCCTGCTGCTGTTCTCGCCCAGCCCGCCGCCGAGCAGGCCGTCGTCCTCGAACTCGTTGCCGGACACCTCGACGGGGAAGACCGTCCCGTCGGTCCGCCGTGCCGACATCCGCACCGGCGCGCCGTCGTCCTCCTCGGCGCCGTCCTCGCCCCGGGTGCGCGGGCGCATCGAGCCCGGGATCCGGCTCGGGTCGAACTCCGGGAGCAGGTCGAGCACGCCCATGCCCACCAGCGAACTGCCCGGGGCCTGCAGCGTGCGCACGGCTGCGGCATTCGCGTCCACCACGGTGCCGTTGCTGTTCACCAGCAGCAAGGCGTCCGGAAGCGCGTCGAGTATGGCTGCGAGGCGAGCAGTGCCTCGGGTCGGCCTGCTGCTCACAACGAGCCGTCCTCCCTAGCTGAACATCCCTGCCGCACCGGCCCGGTCCGCCGCTGCGTCGGCTGACCTCCCCCAGGCTCACCAGCAAGCACTATCCCACACTCATTTTTGCGATTGCGGCGATCCGCCTAGTAACGTGGTCTCCGGTTAGCCGCAGCCCGCGTGGCTGTGGCATCATCCATGCAGACGGCCGTGATCGCCAGTAGGCGTGTCACGTCCCACGCAGGGAGGCTTCGCCTAGTCCGGTCTATGGCGCCGCACTGCTAATGCGGTTTGGGCCTTCAAGCCCATCGAGGGTTCAAATCCCTCAGCCTCCGCGTGACGAGGGCCCTTCGCTTCGGCGAGGGGCCCTCTCTGCATCTCGCCCCGCATCACTTCGGCAGGGCTTCCAGCGCCAGCCCCCAGGGAAATCCCCCGTCCTCGGATCCACACCGGATCTGCACGTCCACCCCGGCCTCCCGCAGCGCGTCCAGGCTGCGCCCGAAGACCCGGTTCCCCGCGAGCGCGTCGCCGACGGACGGGAGCACCACCACCGGCAGCCCGAGCCCGGTCGCCTCGGCGAACGAGCCCAGCGCGTAGTTGTCGACGATGCCGGCCGCCCACTTGTTGATGGTGTTGTACGTCGCCGGAGCGACCACCACCGCGTCCGCCGCCGGCTGCCGCTTGGCCTCGCCCGGCCGCCGGTACTCGCTGAACACCGGCCACCCGGTCTGTGCCTCGACCGCCGCCACGTCGAGGAACGCCACCGCCGCCGGGGTGGCCAGCACGCAGACCTCCCACCCCTCGTCGATCGCCGCCCCGATCAGCTCCCCGACCCCGGGCGCCGGCGCGGCAGCGCAAACGATCACGTACAGAACCCGCGAACCACGGCCACCACTCATCCGCCGATTCCAGCGCGCCACGCCGCAGCCCGCAACCCCGTCCCCGGCCGCAGCCCAGGTCAGGGCCCCCGATAACTCGATTTCACCCGAGGCCGGGGCTCGTGTAATGTAGTCATCGCAAGGCAGCGGGGCGAACGAAAAACGCCCGGAAGCCGCGCAAGGCGCTCATAGCTCAACGGATAGAGCACTTGACTACGGATCAAGAGGTTGCAGGTTCGAATCCTGCTGAGCGCACAGTACGAAGGCCCTCCGGCCCGGAGCTTGACTCCGGATCAGGGGGCCTTTCGCATGGCCCGGGCCGGTCGGACCGTGATCGGCCCGCCGACCCCTGCGGAACCCTGCTCGCAGGCGGTGCGTTGAACCGGCCGACCCGAATCGGGGGCTCCAGGGCGGGGGAGGTCCATGGCAGTTCGTTCAGCGGTGGCCGGCATCGACGCGGACGACCCGGGGACGCGCCGGACCAGGCGGCTGGTGCGGATCGCCGACGGGGCCGTCAGCCTGCAGTGGCTGGCGATCACCGGGATCAGCACGGTGCTCGTCACCCGCGGCTACCTGAGCGCCACCGGCTACCCGCAGGTCGGGAACGGCACCCTGCACATCGCCCACGCGCTCTGGGGCGGACTGCTGATGCTGGCGGCGATCGCGGTCGCCCTGGTGTACGCAGGAGCGGACTCGCGGGCCTGGACGGTGCTGCTCGGCGGCGCGGGCCTGGGCCTGTTCGCCGACGAGATCGGCAAGTACCTGACCCGCACCGACGACTACTTCTACCGACCCGCCGCAGCCATCATCTACCTGCTCTTCGCCCTACTGCTGGTGCTGGCCTCGCTGCTGGAGCGGGGAACCGTCGACGACGGCGACGCCCGACTGGGTGAGGCGGCGCACATCGCGGCGACCGGACTGGTCTCAGGGCTCGGTGCGGAGCGTCGCAGCCGGGCGATGGCCGCGCTGGAGGGCCGTGCGGACCCGGCCGGCCTCGCCGTGCTCCGCCTGCTGGAACTGGCACCCGAGCGGAGGCCCGGGGTGCTCCGGCGGATCCGGCGCGGCCTCGAAGCACGGGCCCGGCGGCTGGCCGACCGGCGCGGGGCGGGAGAGGTGGTGGCGGTGCTGCTGTTCCTGTCCCACCTGGTCGTGGCCATCGTCTTCCTCGTCCAGGCCTGCCTGCTCGGCGCCGGGGAGCACCTCGCCCCCGGCACCGAGGACTGGGCGGTGGTCGCCGAGGCGGGGACACGCAGTGTCTCGCTGCTACTGGTCTCGGTCGGGCTCATCCGGTGGCGGGCCGATCGCCAGTCGGCCTACCGGTGGTTCCGCGCGGCGCTGCTGGTCGACCTGCTCATCACCCAGGTCCTCAACTTCAGCGACAGCCAGTTCCGCGCGGTGGCGGAACTGCCGTACCAACTGGTCCTGCTGGCCTTCGTGACCTATTGGCTGCGGTCGGCGGCGGCTGCGGGGAGGCAGTAACTGCCGTGTGCCCTGGCACGGTTCGTCATCGGAGCCAATAATGTGTCGCCGAGTGGTCGTCGTACGTACATGCTGAACTACGTACATGCCGAACCAGGGGGTAGGCGTATGCAGCGCGGAACACGGAACCGGGGCCGAGGTCGCTCCCTGACTCGTTGTGCGGCAGCGGTCTCGGGCATCGCCCTGATCGCCGCAGCCTGTTGCACCGTACCCGCAGCGGCGGCGGCGACCCCGGGTGCCGGTGCGGCCGCCGCATCGATCTCGGCCCCGGCTCCGGACATCCTGACCGCGCCGACGCTCATCGCATCCACAGCCAAGGGGGACGTCGCCTACCGCACGGTGGGCCACGGCCGACCGCTCCTGCTGATCATGGGTTACGGCGGCTCGATGGACGACTGGGCCCCTTCGTTCGTCGACGCCCTCGCCGCCCACTTCCGCGTCATCGTCTTCGACAACGCCGGGGTCGGTCAGACCAGTGCCCTGCCCGCGCCCTTGGACGTTCCGGCGATGGCCGAGCAGACCAGCGCGTTGATCTCCTCGCTGCGACTGCACAGGCCGACCGTGCTCGGCTGGTCCATGGGCGGCATGATCGCCCAGGCGCTGGCCGTACGGCACCCGGGGCAGGTCGGACGCCTCGTCCTGGCCGCCACCCAGGCCGGCACCGGCATGGCCTTGCCCATCCCCGCTGCCGCGGCTGCCGCGCTGAACAGTCCGAACCCGGCAGTGGTGCTCTCGGTACTCTTCCCGGCCGACCAGCTGGCCGCACTACGGGCCTACGCCGCCCAGATCACCCAGTACCCGAACTTCTACGCAGCACCCAGCACCGTGAAGGCCGAGCAGACCGCCGCCATCCAGGAGTGGATGGCCGGCGACGATCCAGTGGGCCATCGGTTGAACCGGATCCACGTGCCCACCCTGGTCGCTGACGGCACGGAGGACGCCCTGAACCCGGCAGCCAATGCCGTCCTCCTGGCGCACGGCATTCCCCGCTCACGCCTCCTGCTCGACCCGGACGCCGGCCACGCCTTCCTCTTCCAGGACGCAGCCACCTTCGTCCCAGCCGTGACCCACTTCGCGAACGGGGCCTGAAGCCGGTCCTCACCGTCCGACCGCGTAGTAGCCCTCGAGGTCGGCGATGACGTCGACGGTGCCGTAGGCGTTGTGGACGGTGATGTAGCCGTTGCTGTTGACCGGGACGGTGACCAGGGCTGGACGGGTCTGGCCCGGTGTGAGGTCGAGGTTGGAGGCAATGGGCAGGGACCCGCTGCCGAAGGCGGTGAGGTAGGTGGCTCGAGTGCTGCCGGTGCCGGTCAGGTTGACGGTGACAGCGCCGATCCCTGCCGGGACCCCCTGTACCCCGGTGACCTTGATGCGTAGATCGGCGCCGGCACCGAGGTGCCTGCTGCCCACCCGGGTGTCGACCAGACGGGTGGGTGCCGTGGGAACGTACGCGGCGCCTGCAGGACTGCTGCTGAAGTAGCCCTGGACGTCGGCGATGAGGGCCGTCCGGCCGAGACGGTTGAACAGCCTGATCGAGCGTGAGGAGTCGACGGGGAGGACCACTGCGTTGGAGGTGGTCTGGCCGGCCTTGAGATTGAGGTCGGAGACGTTCGGCAGCGCGCCGGCGCCGGGGTAGGCGGTGATGAAGCCGTCGGTGGTGGGTGAGGCCGCAGTCACGTTCACGATCACGGCGGTGGCATCAAGCGGAACTGTGCCTGCTGGCAGGGCCACGACGGTGGTGCTTCCCGGGCCTGCGGGCTGCTCGGGCGCGCCGGTACCGTTCCGGGTGTCCAGGATGCGGGTCGGGACGACAGGGGTGAACAGGCCGCCGTCCGTGCCCTGACCGGACTGCGTCGAAGGGCTGGTGGAGTAGTAGCCCTGCACATCGGCGATGAGGTCGATCCTGCCGGAGGCGTTGTAGAGGTCGACGTAGCCGTCTGCGCCGACCGGGACGGTCACGAGATTGGGATCGGTCTCCCCGGACTTGACATTGAGGTCGGAGCTCTGGGGCCGGGGGCTGCCGTCGGGGTAGGCGACGACCCAGTCGGCGCTGGTCGGGTTGGTGCCGGTGACGTTCATGGTGACAGCGGCCACACCGGCGGTCGGGATGCCGTTCGCCCCGGCGATCTTGAGGCGGAGCACAGATCCCGGGCCGACCTTGGCTTTCGGCGCGCCGGTGCCGACGCGTGTGTCCAGGACCCGGATTGGTGTGACCGGTACCAGTGTCGAGCCCACGGTCAGTTGGTGAGTGATCGTCAGTTTCTGTTGCGCCTCGTCGGTGACGTACAGAGTGGCGGTGTAGGTGCCCGGCGCGGGATAGGTGTGGACAAGACTCATGTCCGAATCGCCCTCGGCGGGCTGACTGCCGTCGCCGAAGACGACCATCATGTCGAGGATGCCCCAGGGACTCGCCGCTTGGGCCTTCAGATCGGCTGTGAGCCGGGTGGAGCCGGTCAACTTCAGCGATGCGGTGAGCGGCCCAGGTGCGTTGACCTGTACGTGACCGCTTCCGGGGGCGGTTCGCTCGGTTCCGTCCGGCAGGGTGGCCGTCACCGTGAGGGGATAGCCACCCTGTGGGCCGACCTGGGTGTAGGTGTGTGTTGCCGTGGGCTTCGACGAGGTCACCGGGGTGCTGCCGTCGCCGAAGTCGAAGGTGTAGGCGATACCGGTCGTGGACCAGGGGTTGGTGACGTAGGTGGTGGCGGTCACGCGCAGAGGTGTCGGTCCTTGCCGTGAGTCTGCGCCCGGGATCGCGAGGTGGAGCGGATTCTGGAACTCGTAGGCTCCACGGTCGACCGTGCCGGTTCCCGTCCCGGTGTTCGGGACCAGGGAGTCGTCGACGCGTGGGTTCCCATGGATGTCGGTCGGCGTCTCTCCTGGGGCGTCAGCGTCGCCGGAGTCGATCAGTCCTGAACCTTCGGAGGGGACTGGAGTGGCGCTGGCGCCGGAGGCGTCGTGACGACCCTGGCCGGTGCCGGCAGCGAAGGCGGCAACGGAGGTGTAGGCGGTGCTGCCCCAGACGTACGCAGGGTGGGACGCATCCGAAAGCGAGACGACGTTGTAGTCGGCGGAGTCGGAGGAGACGCTGATCCTGGTCCCGTTGTCGGGAGAGGAGAAAACCGTGTTCTCTATGGAGCCCGTCGAGGTTCCGGAGACGGTGATTCCGACACCACCCCTGGTCTGCACACTGTCACCAGCCAGGATCAGGCCTGTCGTGCCGTCAGCAGTGACCCCGCCGCCGGTGGCGCTGTTGGTGACGGCACAGCTCGCAATGGTGACGAACGAAGCTCCAGAGGCCACCTTGACGGCGTCTCCCGTCGAACTGCTGTCGAAGGCGGTGTCCGTGAGGCTCACATGCGACGAAGCGCCGTCGATGTCCACCGCGTCGACGGGCGATGCGGTCGCTCCCCAGGAAAACGTGCTTCGTGTGACGGTGATGTGCTGTGAGCCCTGCACGTTGAGTGGCGTGTGACCGGAATCGCCAATTGTCAGGTTGTCCAGCGTTATGTACTGGGCGTTACTGATGATCAGCAGAGGACCGTCTGAGGCAGCTCCCGCGCTGAGGCTCCCGCCGGTGAACGTATGGGTTGCTCAGCGGTGCCTGACCGATTGACCACCACTGGCTTCGTCAGGCCCAGATCGCCCCCGTGCACTGTCTGGCCGGGCTGGACGACGTCCGCTGCCGCCTGCAGGGTGCAGAACGGCACAGCCGAACTGCCCGGCCCTGTGTTACTGCAACCGCTGACGGAGCGGACGTAGAGATCTGTGGCCAAGCCGTCAGCGTGGGCGGTGGTGGTCGCACCGAGGCCGCCGAAGAGCAGGGCGATGGCGATGGTGCCTATGAGCGCACGTGGGCGCGGCATGTTCGTCCCCCCGGGCGCGGAGGAGCGCGTGCAATGCGCTACTACTTCGCACCAGTGATTCGCATGAAGATCCTGTGAGCGCTGACAGTATCGGTACGGAGCTGACGGCGTCACGCCTAAGTGGCGGGCACGGGTTGGTCGGTGTAGGTGTGGCCGGTGGGGGCGGTCCAGGTGACGTTGCCGGTGTGGTGGTTGTAGCGGGTGTGCCAGCCGGCGCGGTGTTTGGTGAGGTGGTGTCGGCGGCAGAGCGGGATGAGGTTGTCGGGGGTGGTCAGCCCTCCGCTGTGCGGCTTGGTTTGGTTGAAGGGGGTGACGTGGTCCAGGTCGCAGCGTCGGGAGGGGCGGGTGCAGCCGGGGAAGCGGCAGTGGGGGTCGCGGGCGATCACGTGGCGGGTGACCTCGGTGGTGGGGCGGTAGGTGGTGGGGTCGGTTTTGAGGACCTGGCCGGTGGTGGGGTGGGTGAGCAGGCGGCGCCAGATGCTGCCGGGGCGGGTGGCCAGGGTGCGGGCCTGGGCGGCGGTGATGGGGCCGTGGCCCTGGAGGTCGGCGGGGTGGTCGGCGGTGCCGATCAGGGCGTCGAACGGGACGGTGACCACGATCGTGGCGGTGGTGGAACTTGTCGCGGTTCCGGAGACAAGTTCCACCAGCGCGTCGGCGCAGCGTTGAGGCAGGGTGCGGCCGTCGGCGTCGAGGGTGTGGGCGTGGGCGGTGACGGCGGCGTCGACCAGGGCGGCGTCGCCTGCCGTCAGCAGGGCGCCGTACCAGGCCATGCCCTCGGGGTGGGCCTGAAGGGTGGTGCGCCGGTCCTCCTGGGCGCGGGTGTGGCGCTGCTCGGCGCCGGCCGGGTCGGCCTTGATCACCGCGCGGCTGATGGCCTTGCGCGCCGCACCCACCGTCTGGGTCGGCAGCTTGGGCAGCACCAGGGCTTCCACCTGGGTGGCGGTCTCGTCGTCGAGGGCGGCGGTGTGTTCCAGCAGGGCCTTGAGGTGCATGATCTGCACCTGCCCCTGGGCCAGCAGCCCCAGCGCGGCCGGGAAGCGGGCAGTGAGCTGCTGGGCCTCGACCAGGCGCCCCCGGGCGGTGTCCGGGGAGATCCGCAGCGCACAGGCCACCTGCTCCTGGGTCTCCAGGAAATCCCCCAACGCATCCGGCCGTCCGGGGATGCAGGTCAGCGGCTGCTCCTGCAGTCCGGCGAGCATGGCGATCTGGACGGCCTCCAGCCAGCACCGCGCCCGTGCGACCGCCACCAGCGCATCGATCCGCCCGGCCGCCGAGAGTGCCGCGCCCTCCAGGTCGGCGATCCCGGCCACACTCTCCGCCCCCGGCACCGACCGCGCCAACCCCGCCGCCAGCGCATCCCCGTCCTCCAACCAGCCCACCACAACCACCCCCTCCAGGTAATCCGTACACCCCTGATTCTATCCTGACCCACCGTCAAAACCGTCACCGATAGGGCCCCTGAACTGCACGAACGGTTGCGCATCGAACTCCCGCACGCCCCCCGAGCCTGCGCCCGAACCTGTCTCCAAAACCGGGACAGGACCGTCGCCGGCATGGTCCGACGGCGCGCTGAGCATGATCCAGGGGGTGATCACACCCCGCAGGCCGGAGCGAGCCACTGGATGTGCCGCGACCGCGCGCAATGTCTGGTACGCCGCATACGGGTCGAACATGCATCTTGATCGACTGAACTACTACCTCTCGGGCGGACGGCCCCCTGGCAGCAGGCGTACGTACCCCGGATGCCGTGACCGGCGTCCTCCGCGGCAGACGGTCCCGGTGCTGCTGCCCGGTCGGCTCTACTTCGCGCTGGAGTCCATGGCCTGGACCGGTGGCATGGGCTTCTACGATCCCCTGGACGAAGGGGAGATGCCTGCCCGGGCCTACCTCCTGACGGCCTCGCAGTTCGCTGACATCGCTGCTCAGGAGATGTACGAGACCCCCGGCGAGGACCTCGACCTGAGTGCGGTGCTCATCGCTGGACGGGCGAGTCTCGGCGACGGGCGGTACCAGACGCTCGTCTGCCCGGGGGTGCTGGACGGCTGCCCGGTGCTGACGTTCACTGCTCCCTGGCGCAGCGCCGAGGCGCCGCTGAACAAGCCGTCGGCTGCGTATCTGCGCAATCTGGCCTCGGGGCTCCGGGAGTCCCACGGCTGGACGCGCGAGAAGATCGCCGACTACCTCGCCGGACGGCCTGGCGCCGAGGGCGAGTGGGACGCGGCCGACATCGCGGCCCTGCTGGACGGCAACGGCGACCGGACGGGCATGCCGGACAGGCATGTAGGAGGGAATTAAACGATGCCGTGTACAGTTACTTGCTGGAGACAAGCAATTAAGTGGCGACCAGCAGCATCCGGGAGGGACCGCCATGGAACGGACAGTGACCGCGACAGCAACGGCGGCACCAGCGTCGACACCGGCATCGACACCGGCATCGGCACCGATGCAGCCGGGGGGCACCGCCACCGCGGCGGAGGCCGCGCTCGCGCTCGGTGACGAGGTCAGCCGGTTCACGCGACTGATCCACGCGTGGAAGCTCCGGGCCCGGGAGGACAACGGCGGCGGGGACCGCCTGCTGCTCGCGCGCCTGGTGAACTACGGTCCGCGACGGGCCACCGACCTCGCGGCCGAGACGCTGCTGGACCTGTCCACGGTGAGCCGGCAGGTCCGCTCGCTGGTCGACCGGGGCCTGGTCGAGCGCACTCCCGACCCCGAGGACCGCCGCGGCACGCTGCTGTCGGCCTCCGAGGCCGGCGTGCTCGCCTTCCAGCACTACCGGGACCTGCGCAACCAGCGGCTGGCCCGGCTGCTCGAGGCCTGGACGGCCGAGGACCGCTACGAGCTGGTCCGGCTGTTCGGACGCCTCAACGACGACTTCGCAGAGAACCACCACGAACTCTTCGGCGGAACGCTCGGGGCCACCGCCCCGACGGCGTCCGCCGCGGCACGGCAAGGAGAGCCCAAGTGAGCAGTAGCAGCAGCAGCGGGGGGACGGCGGTCGCGTCGCCGGAGCCCATACCCGCACCGGGCGGGCTGAGTCACCGCCAGATCATGACCATCCTCAGCGGTCTGATGATCGGCATGTTCCTGGCCGCCCTCGACCAGACCATCGTCAGCACCGCGATCCGGACCATCGCCGACGACCTGCACGGCCTCAGCCAGCAGGCCTGGACCACCACGGCCTACCTGATCACCTCGACCATCGCCACGCCGCTCTACGGCAAGCTCTCCGACATGCACGGCCGCAAGCCGTACTTCCTCGCGGCCATCAGCATCTTCGTGACCGGCTCGATCGCCTGTACCTTCGCCACCTCGATGATCGAGCTGGCCGCGTTCCGCGCCTTCCAGGGCCTGGGCGCCGGTGGTCTGATGTCGCTCGCGCTGGCGATCATCGGCGACATCGTGCCGCCGCGCGAGCGGGCCCGCTACCAGGGCTACATCCTCGCCGTGTTCGCCACCTCCAGCGTGCTGGGCCCGCTGGTCGGCGGTTTCCTGGCCGGTCAGAGCACCATCCTCGGCATCGCCGGCTGGCGCTGGGTGTTCCTGGTGAACGTGCCGATCGGCATGGTCGCGCTGGTCGTGGTCGCCAAGGTGCTCAACGTCCCGCACACCCGCCGCAACCACCGGATCGACTGGTGGGGCGCGGTCACCATCGCCCTGGGCGTCGTCCCGCTGCTGCTGGTCGCCGAACAGGGGCAGACCTGGGGCTGGCTCTCCGGCCGGTCGCTGGCCTGCTACGTCATCGGCGTGGCCGGCGTGGTCGCCTGGATCCTGGTGGAGCGCCGGATGGGCGACGCCGCGCTGATCCCGATGCGGCTGTTCGGCAACAAGGTCTTCAGCCAGACCAGCGTGCTGTCGGTGCTGGTGGGCATGGGGATGTTCGGCGGGATGCTGATGATCCCGCAGTACCTGCAGATCGTGAAGGGCGCGTCGCCGACCAAGTCCGGTCTGCTGATGCTGCCGCTGATGCTGGGCATGATGTCCGCCTCGATCGCCACCGGTCAGCTCACCGCCCGCACCGGCCGCTACAAGATCTTCCCGGTGATCGGCACCGCACTCCTGGTCGTCGCCATGCTGCTGTTCCACTTCGAGGTGCAGTGGAACACCCCGCTGATGGAGACCATGGTCTTCATGCTGCTCTTCGGCATCGGCCTGGGCCTCACCATGCAGACGCTGACCCTGTCGGTGCAGAACGCCGTCCCGGCGAAGGACATGGGCGTGGCCACCGCCTCGTCCACCTTCTTCCGCCAGCTCGGCGCCACCGCCGGTACCGCGATCTTCCTGTCGGTGCTGTTCAGTACCGTCGGCGACAAGATCAACAACGCCTTCACGGCCGCGGCGAAGACCCCGCAGTTCCAGCAGGCGCTGAACAACCCCGCCGTCGCGGGGAAGGCCGGCAACCAGCCGGTGGTGCAGATGATCCAGCACCCGGGCTCCAGCGGCGGCGGTGCCTCGGTGCTGAGCGACTCCTCGTTCATCCAGAAGCTGGACGACGTGTTCGCGGCCCCGTTCAAGCAGGGCTTCGCCGACTCTATGCACCTGGTGTTCCTGCTCGGCGCCGGTGTGATGGTGCTGGCCTTCGTGCTCGTGCTCTTCATCAAGGAGGTGCCGCTGCGCAGCGTCTCCGGCATCCAGGCCCAGGCGCAGGCCGCGGCCGCGGCGATGGAGAAGGCAGCGGCGAAGGAAGCTGACGCCTCGTAGGACCGCTCGTAGGAGTGTCCGACGCGTGAACGGCCCCACCGTGAGGTGGGGCCGTTCGCATGTTCGGGGTCAAACCTGGGAGGGTGTGGCCCGCGCCAGTTCCCCTGTCCCAACCCCCCCGTCAGACCCCCCAGTCCCAGCCCCCAGTCCCAGTCGCTGGCGCCGGACAGTACGGAGAAGAGAACCATGAAGGGTTTCCGCAGTTTCCTGCTGCGCGGGAACGTCGTCGACCTCGCGGTCGGCATCGTGATCGGTGCGGCCTTCACGGCCGTGGTGAACGGGTTCGTCACCGCGTTCCTGACGCCGATCGTCGGCCTGATCACCAACTCGACGGGTGACTACAGCAAGAAGACCTTCAACGTCAGCGGGGTCACCTTCCCGTACGGCGCCCTGGTCTCCGCCCTGATCAGCTTTGTGCTGATAGCGATCGTCGTCTACTACTTCGTCGTCATGCCGATCAACCGGCTGCACGAGCGCTTCTTCCCGGCGAAGGAGCCCGACGTCCACACCAAGGACTGCCCGGAGTGCCTGAGCACGGTTCCGGCCGCTGCGACCCGCTGCTCCTTCTGCACCATCCCGCTGACGGTCCAGGTCGAGATGCCCAAGCAGTTCCCGCAGAACCCGCAGTACTGACGTCACTCGCAGTACTGACGTCCGCTCAGCCGACGACCAGCGCCGGTCGGCGCGGGTCGTCGGCCCGGACGACCAGGTCGGCGGCGTCCGTCGGCAGGGTCTCCGCCTCGTAGCGGGCGAAGGCGGGCAGGGTCCACCGTTCGTCCTCCGGGGTCCGCCGCTCCAGCGCGGCGGGGCTGAGCCGCAGATGGACAGTCAGGTCCAGCGGCAGCCAACGGCCGAGCAGCAGCGGGCCGTCCAGCAGCAGGACGCCGCCGGGCGGCAACGGTACCGGCAGGGCGCGGACGGCGCGGTCCGCCCGGGCGTCCCACAGCGCGGGCAGGACCAGGCCGCTGCCGCCCGGCTCCAGCGGATCGAAGACCTCGCGGAACAGGGCGTTGGTGTCCAGCCAGCCGTCGAAGTAGGCGTCGGCGTCCTGGTGGCCGTACTCGAGCCGGAGCGAGGCCGGGCGCAGGTAGTCGGCCGCACTGACGCGCACCACCGGCCGCCCGAGCAGCCGCAGCAGCGCGGCGGCGGCCTCCGCGAGGCCGCCGGGGTCGGCGGCGGGCGCCCCGTCCACCGCCACCCGCAGCCGCCCGCCCTCGGGGAGCGGCAACGCGTGCACCCGTTCCGCGAGGGTGTCGGCGAGCGCTGCCGGTGTCAGCGGACGGACCTCCACGGGAATCCCCAATCCCTTCCTACGATTACGGCGACCGGTTACGCCGACCGATTACGCGGACGCGGCCGTGAGCAGCTGGATCTCGTCCGCGCCCAGCTCCAGGTCGATGGCCGCGACCAGGCCGGGGAGCTGCTCCACGGTACGGGCACTGGCGATCGGGGCGGCCACGGTCGGCTGCGCCAGCAGCCAGGCCAGGGCGACGGTACCGAGTTCGGCGCCGTGCGCGGCGGCGACGGTGTCCAGCGCCTCCAGCACCTTGGGCCCGGTCGGGGTCTCCAGGTACTTGGACGCACCGGCGGCCCTGACACTGTCGACGGCGGCGCCGCCCGGACGGTACTTGCCGGTCAAGAAGCCGGCGGCGAGTCCGGCGTAGGGGACCGCTGACAGCCCGAACGCCGCGGCGACGTCGGCGAGCTCGCCCTCGTAGCTGTCGCGGGAGACCAGGTTGTACCTCGGCTGCAGCGCGACGTACGCGGCCAGGCCCTCGCGCCTGGAGAACTCCAGCGAGTCGGTGAGCCGGCGCGGCGAGATGTTGGACGCGGCGATGTGGCGGACCTTGCCGGCCCGGACCAGGGCGTCCAGCGCGGTGACGATCTCCTCCACCGGGGTGCTCTCGTCGTCGAAGTGCGTGTAGAGCAGGTCGATGGTGTCCGTGCCGAGGCGGCGCAGGGACTGCTCGGTGGCGGCGGCGATGGTGGCGGCCTTGAGTCCCCGGTACTCCGGGTGCGAGCCGACCTTGGTGGCCACCACGATCTCGGCGCGGTTGCCGCGCGCGGCCAGCCACTCACCGAGGACGGTCTCCGACTCGCCGCCGGAGTTCCCCGGCGCCCAGGCGGAGTAGACGTCGGCGGTGTCGATGAAGTTGCCGCCGGCCGCGGTGTAGGCGTCGAGGACCGCGAACGACTGCTCGGTGTCCGCGGTCCAGCCGAAGACATTGCCGCCGAGGGAGAGCGGGGAGACCGAGAGGTCGGAGGCGCCGAGGGTGGTGCGCCAGGGGGAGGGGGACCCGGAAGCGGAGGTAGAGGTCATGATCAGGGGCAACGCGGCGGTGCGGCGGGGTATTTCCACCGCCGCACCCGCCCTGCCCCCGCTACCGCTACCGCAGCGTCGTGCCCGCCTCCGCGTCCAGTAGCCCCAGTTCGTCGCGGGTCGGTTGGCCGGACCAGTCATTGGGGACGGTGACGGCGAAGGCTCCGGTGAGGCAGGCGAGCCGGAGGCGTTCCGCGACGGGGGCGCCGTCCAGCAGCGCGGTGAGGTAGCCGGCCACGAAGGCGTCGCCCGCGCCGACCGGGTCGAGGGCCCGCACCGGGACGGCCGCGCGGTGCAGCTCGGGGTTGCCGTCCGCCGGATACACGGAGGCGCCCCGCGCTCCGCGCTTGACCACCAGCTCGGGGCCGCCGGAACCGCCAGGGCCGCCGAGCCGGGCCACCGCTGACGGTTCGTCGGTCGCGTCGGCGAGCAGCAGGAGTTCCTCCTCGCCGCCGAAGAGGTGGGAGAGGTGCGGCAGCAGCGGCGCCAGCCGCTCCCGCAGCAGTTCCGCTCCGCCCAGCGCGGCGCGGTGGTTGACGTCCAGTGAGACCGGGACCTCCGCCGCGACCGCGAGCTCAACCGCCCGGGCGACGGCCCCGGCCGCGCTCGGTGAGAGCAGCGGGGTGATTCCGGTGATGTGCAGGACACCGGCGCCGGTGATCACCCCGACCGCCGCGTCCACGTCGGCCGGGCAGAGCCGGGAGCCTGCCGAGCCGGTGCGGTAGTACTGGACGCGGGTGACGTCCGGGGTGCGCTGCTCCTTGACGAGCAGTCCGGTGGGGGCGTCCGGGTCCACCAGCGCGCCGCTCACCTCGACCTGTTCGGCGCGCAGCCGCTCCAGCACCAGCGCGCCGAACTCGTCGGCGCCGACCCGGCCGATCCACGCTGCCGGGTGCCCCAGTCTGCGCACGCCGATGGCGACGTTGGACTCTGCGCCGCCGATGGAGAGTTCCAGGTGGGGGGCGTGCCGCAGCGGGCCGGGGCGCGGGGAGCCCAGCACGGCCATGGTCTCGCCCAGGGTGACCAGGCCGGGCATCAGCGCTCCGCCGAGGTCGCGGCGACGTAGGCCCGGGCCCGTTCGGCGAGGGCGGCCAGCGCGGCCGGGCTGCTGTCCGTCCCGGCCTCGCGCAGTAGCGGGGAGCCGACGCCGACGGCGACGGCGCCCGCGGCGAAGTAGTCGGCGATGTCGTCCAGGGCTATGCCGCCGATGGCGATGAAGGGGACGTCGGGGAGGGGCGCCCGGAGGTCCCGCAGATAGCGCGCGCCACCGACGGCGTAGGCGGGGAAGAGCTTCACGGCGGTGGCGCCGAGCCGTACCGCGGCCATCGCCTCGCTGGGCGTGAGCGCTCCGCAGAGCACCGGAACGCCCTGGTCGACGCCTTCGGCGAGGACCTCCTCGGTGACACCGGGGGTGACCAGGTAGCGGGCCCCCGCGTCGATGGCGGCCCTGGCCTGGTCCCGGGTCAGCACCGTCCCGGCGCCCAGCACGGTGTCGGGCGGGAGTGTGCGGTCGGCCGCGACGCGGCGCAGCGCGGTGAGCCCGGCGTCGCTGGAGAGGGTCAGCTCGATCAACCGGACGCCGTTGGCGGCGAGGACGGCGGTGGCGGCGGTGAGCGCGTCGGCGTCGGCGCCACGCAGGACGGCGACCAGCCGCTCCCGGCGCAGCAGGTCGAGGACGGGGGGACGGGGGGTGGCGAGTTCCATGGGTGGGTCTCCAGGCGCAGGCAGGCGTGCAGGGGGGCAGGCAGGCAGGGGGCAGGCAGGTGGGCAGTGGGACGGCAGCGGATCCTGATGGAGCAGCACGAACGATAATCGATTGGATGGATGCCGGATACCCCCCGACCGATAGAGTCGGTTCCGACACTGAGGAGCACCGCCATGACTGTTGAGCCCGTACTCGGCGGACGGTTGTCCGACCAGGTGTACGACCTCGTCCGCGCCTCCATCACCGCGGGCGAGCTGGTGCCGGGTGCCCGGCTGGTCGAGTTGGAGCTGGCCCGCCGCTACGGCGTCAGCCAGGCGCCGGTGCGCGACGCACTGCGGCGGCTGGCGGCCGACGGCCTGGTGCTGCAGTTCCCGCGCCGGGGCAGCTACGTCGCCGACATCTCCGAGGAGGACGCCCGCCAGGCCTACCGGGTGCGGGCGGTGCTGGAGCAGTTCGCGGCCACCGAGGTGTGCCGGCTGGCCCCGGCCGGGCTGGTCGAGGTGCTGCACGGGGACGTCGCGGCGATGCGCGAGGCGGCCGGCCGCGACGATGTCGCCGGCGTGGTGGACAGCGACGTGTCGTTCCACCGGCACGTCTGGGAGGCGGCGGGGAACGGGCTGCTGGCGCGGATGTGGACGGTGACCGAGGCCAGCCTGCGCAGCTTCACCGCAGTGTCCAACAAGGTGTACTTCGGCCGGCTCGAGGAGATCGTGGAGCACCACACCCCGCTGGTCGCGGCGCTCCAGGGCGGCGTCCCGGAGGTGGCCGGAATCCTCTTCCGGGAGCATGTGCTGGACATCTGGGAGCGCATCGGCACGCCGATCGCCGACTGATCAGCGGTCGACCGGCGGCCGAACAGCACCTCATCTCTGGCCGATTATCGATCGGACCACCGCCCCGAATGGGAGGGGTGGGGTTTCCGCGCTCCCAAATCGTTCAGTAAACTGAATGCAGTTCATGAACATGAACGACCTGATGCCCTGCTGAGGAGCCCCATGGACCTCCACGCCGTACTCACCCCACCGCTGTCCTTCCCGTTGACCCCCTTCACCGACGACGACCGACTCGCCCTGGACGTCCTCGCCGTCCATGTCGAGCAGCAGGTGGCCGCCGGTACCGCCGCGGTGTTCATCGCCTGCGGCACCGGGGAGTTCACCGCCCTCAGCCGGGAGGAGTACCGCGAGGTGGTCGCCCTCGCCGTGAAGACCGTCGCCGGGCGGGTCCCGGTCTTCGCCGGCGTCGGCGGCGGTCCGGCTGTCGCCCGTGAGTACCTGGCCGACGCCGCGGACTGCGGCGCGGACGGGGTGCTGCTGCTGCCGCCGTACCTGGTCAGCTCCACCCCGGAGGGGGTCCTCGGCCACATCCGCTACGTGGTGCGGGACAGCCCGCTGCCGGTGATCGTCTACCAGCGGGCCAATGCCCGGCTGAACCCGGCCACGGCCCTCGCCCTGCTGGACCTGGAGCAGGTGGTCGGGCTCAAGGACGGCCTCGGCGACGTCGAGCAGATGCAGCGGATCGTCGCCACCGTCCGGACCAGCGGGCACCGGCGCGCCGCCGACTTCCACTTCCTCAACGGTCTGCCGACGGCCGAGCTCTCGGCCCGCGCCTACCGGGCCATCGGCGTCGGCAGCTACTCCTCGGCGGTGCACTCCTTCGCCCCCGACCTGGCCCACGGCTTCGCCCGGGCGCTGGACTCCGGAGACGACGAGCTGGTCGACGCCCTCCTCGCGGCCTTCCTGCTGCCGCTGGCGGACCTGCGCGACAAGGTCCCCGGCTATGCCGTCTCACTGGTCAAGGCCGCCGCGGTGCGCGAGGGGCTGGCCGTCGGGCGGGTCCGTCCGCCGCTGGTCGAGGCGGCGGAGGAGGATGTGGACGAGCTGGTCCGGCTGATCGCCGCAGGACGGGCCGTCCTGGCCGCGTCCACTGCTGCCGCAGCCACTGCATCCACTGCCACCGCATCCACCGCCACTGCATCCACCGACACCGCATCCGCCGTCGAGGAGGCCAAGTGAAGATCCGCCAGGTCACCGTCACCCCGGTCGCCTTCCACGACCCGGCCCTGCTCAACGCCGTCGGCGTGCACGAGCCCTACGCCCTGCGCAGCATCATCCAGCTGCACTGCGACGACGGTGTCGTCGGTCTCGGCGAGTCCTACGGAGACGACGCCTTCCTCGCCCTGCTGGAGGCCGCCGCCGACGCGATCACCGGCCTGGATGTGTTCCACCTCGGCCTGATCGAGCAGGCCGTCAGCCGCGCCGTCGGCGGCGGGGCCTTCGCCGACAGCCACGGCCTGACCGGCGGCTCCTCCAGCTCCAAGACCGTGCTCTCGGTCTTCTCGGCCTTTGAGGTCGCCTGTCTCGACGCCCAGGGCAAATCCGTCGGCCGTCCCGTCGCCGACCTGCTCGGCGGTGCGGTGCGGGACCGGGTGCCCTTCTCGGCCTACCTCTTCTACAAGTGGGCTGCCCACCCGGGCGGCGCGGAGGACGAGTGGGGCGCGGCGCTCGACCCGGACGGGATCGTCCGGCAGGCGCGCTGCATGATCGACCGCTACGGCTTCGGCGCCGTCAAGCTCAAGGGCGGGGTGTTCCCCCCTGAGGAGGAAATCGAAGCGATCCGCGCGCTGCGCGCCGCCTTCCCCGACCTCCCGCTCCGGCTGGACCCCAACGCCGCCTGGACCGTCCCCACCTCGCTCAAGGTCGCCGCCGAACTGGACGGTGTGCTGGAGTACCTGGAGGACCCGACCGCCGGTATCGAGGGCATGGCGGAGGTCGCCCGGCAGGCGCCGATGCCGCTGGCCACCAACATGTGCGTGGTCGCCCCCGAGCACCTGGCCCCGGGGCTGAAGCAGCAGGCCATCGGGGTGCTGCTGTCGGACCACCACTACTGGGGCGGGCTGCGCCACTCCCAGCAGGTCTCGGCGCTCTGCGCCACCTTCGGCGTGGGCCTGTCCATGCACTCCAACAGCCACCTCGGGATCAGCCTCGCCGCCATGGTCCAGCTCGCGGCGGCGACCCAGCACCTCAGCTACGCCTGCGACACCCACTGGCCGTGGAAGCGCGAGGACGAGGACGTGATCGTCCCCGGCGCGCTGACCTTCCGCGAGGGCGCGGTGGCGCTGCCGTCCGGCCCCGGCCTCGGCGTCGAACTGGACCAGGACGCCCTGGACCGGCTGCACCGGCTGTACCTCGACTGCGGGCAGCGACGCCGGGACGACACCGCGTACATGCAGCGGTTGCACCCGGGTTACCAGCCGCACACGCCGGGTTGGTGAGGCAGGAGTTTCACTTGATCGGTACAGGACTGCGACAGACACGCGCGACCACTGCTCACCCTGATTGGCTAGAGTCACCTGCCATGGCCGACTACCAGAACCCCCCTGTCGAGGACCCCTCCGCGAGCACGCAGATGTTCCGGGCCTTCGTCGACGAGCCCCAGCCCAAGCCCGCCACCGCTGTCAGCGAGAGCAGCCGCACGGGCGTCATCACGGTCGGCGTGATCGTCGCGCTGGCGATCATCGCCGCTGTGGTCTACCTCGCAGTCAAGTAGCAACCACTGCACCAGAGCACTACTGCACCACAGCACCACAGCACCGCTGCACCACCGGCACTCGTGGCCGGCAGCACCGGCACCAGCAGCACAGCACCCCGCCGACCGGCGCGCCCACCCCCGCAGGGGCACGCCGGTCGGCGGGGTGCTGCCCTGCGTCCGGCAGGCGTCGGCCCGGCAGGTGCCGCCGACCCCGCCAATTTACTGACGAGTCATCAGATGGAAAGGGTGAGTCTCCCCGCCCTGCCTAGACTGGCCTGCAGCACTCGGCCAGGGGAGAGAACGACGTGACCGCAGACCAGCACGGGACCCGCGCCCGCAGCCTCGGCCTCAAGGCTGCCGCCAACGCCCGCGATCTCGGCGGCTACCGCACCGCGGACGGCCGCACCGTCCGCAGCGGGGTCGCCCTGCGCGGCGACGCGCTGAACCGGCTCACCGATGCCGACCTGGACGTCCTCGCCGGGCTCGGGCTGCGGCACGTGGTGGACCTGCGCGGGCTCAACGAGGTCGAGGAGAACGGCAGCGACCGGCTGCCCGAGGGCGTCCCGGCCGGCGCCGACGGGCCGGTGCGGCTGGTGCACCTGCCGGTCTACTCGCCCGAGCACGACATCTACCTCTCGCTGCGCGACGTCCTGGCCGGTCAGGACGCCCGGGAGCAGCACGCCCTGCTGGGCGACGGCGGTGCCGAGCGGATCATGGCGGAGATGTACGGCTGGTTCGTCACCGACCCCGCGATCCGCGAGCTGTTCGCCGGCGCGGTCCGGCTGCTGGCCGACCCGGACGGGATCCCGCTGATGTTCCACTGCACGGCCGGCAAGGACCGGACCGGCTGGACCGCCGCGATCGTGCTGACCGCGCTGGGTGTGGACCGCGACACCGTCTACGAGGACTACCTGCTGACCAACACGCGCTCGGCCGCGCTGATCGAGCGGATCATGGAGGTCTTCAACAGCAGGGGGGTGATGGAGGACCCGTCCTTGATGCTGCCGGTCATCCGGGCCGAGGCCGCCTACCTGGACGCCGCCTTCGCGGCCGTCGAGCAGGGCTGGCCGAGCTTCGACGCCTTCCTCGGCGAGGGGCTGGGGCTGGACGCCGCCACGCTCGCCGCGCTGCGGAAGAACCTGCTGGAGGACTGAGCGCGGCCCGCCGGGCCGCTGGAGGCCTGAGGCCTGGCCGGTCCGTTCGTGAGCCGGACGGTGGGCAGCGGGCCCGCCGTCCGGCCGGCGGTCATCCCTCGGAGATCAGGCCCTCCCGGAGCTGCGCCAGGGTCCGCGTCAGCAGCCGGGAGACGTGCATCTGCGAGATCCCGATCTCCTCGCCGATCTGCGACTGGGTCATGTTCCCGAAGAAGCGCAGCATGATGATCCGGCGCTCGCGGGCGGGGAGCCGGGCCAGCAGCGGCTTGAGCGACTCGCGGTACTCCACGCCCTCCATCGCGGTGTCCTCGTAGCCGAGGCGCTCCGCGAGCGGGCCGTCGCCGTCCTCGTCGGTCGGGGTGGTGTCCAGCGAGCTGGCCGTGTAGGCGTTGCCGACGGCGAGGCCCTCGACCACGTCCTCCTCGCTGACGCCCAGGCAGGCGGCCAGCTCGGCGACGGTGGGCGAGCGGTCCAGCTTCTGGGCCAGCTCGTCGCCGGCCCTGGTGAGCGAGAGCCGCAGCTCCTGGAGCCGGCGGGGGACCCGCACCGACCAGCTGGTGTCGCGGAAGAACCGTTTGATCTCGCCGATGATGGTCGGCATCGCGAAGGTCGGGAACTCGACGCCGCGCTCGTTGTCGAACCGGTCGATGGCCTTGATCAGGCCGATCGTGCCGACCTGGACGATGTCCTCCATCGGCTCGTTGCGGCTGCGGAACCGGGCCGCGGCGTAGCGGACCAGCGGGAGGTTCAGCTCGATCAGGGTGTCCCTGACGTACGGGTGGTCGGGGTGCTCGGGGGTCAGCGTGGCGAAGCGCTGGAACAGGCTGCGGGAGAGGGAACGGGTGTCGAGCCCGGCCTCCGCCTCGGTGGCGATCTCGGGCTCCGCCGGCGTACCGGGCGTCGCGCCCGGAAGGATCGGAGCTTCGACCTCGGCCGCCCGGGGGGCGGGGAGGACTGCTGCGTGGGAGTGAACCTCAGGGCTGCCCAGTTCTACGGACACGCTACCCCCTCATGGTGACAAAACCGCCGCTGCCCGAGTCGACAAGGCGACGACTCGATGTACCTCCACTGGGATACCGGCTCAGCATCCATCGCAAACCCCAACACGACCAGACGTCACGCGATGGTAACGCGCTGCAATGCTGGCTTTGGCACGGAAAGTGACGGATTGTCACCAAGTGAACTGCAGGTTTGAAACGGCCCCGGGCGGGCCCGGGAATCAGTTCTCCCAGGCGTTACTGCTGCGTAGCCGGGCGAAGATCCGTGCCAGCAAACGGGATACGTGCATCTGCGACATTCCGAGCTCGGTACTGATCTGGGACTGCGTCAGATTGCCGAAGAAACGCAACATCACAATCTGTCGCTCACGGTCGGGCAGCTGCACCAGCAGGTGCCGGACCATGTCCCTGTGCTCCACATGGGTGAGGGCGGAGTCCTCGTACCCCAGCCGGTCGAGCAGGGCCAGGCCGCCGTCGTGCTCCTGGGTGGCCTCCAGCGAGGTGGCGTTGTAGGCGCGGCCGGCGTCCAGGCAGGCCCGGACGTCCTCCTCGGGGATGCGCAGGCTGGCGGCGATCTCCGGGACCTTGGGCATCCGCCCGTGGGCCACCGTCAGATCCTCCATGGCGGCGCTGACCTGGACCCACAGCTCCTGGAGCCGGCGCGGTACGTGCATGGTGCGGACGTTGTCGCGGAAGTAGCGCTTGATCTCGCCGAGGATGGTCGGCAGGGCGTACGTCGGGAACTGCACGCCCCTGTTCGGGTCGAACCGGTCGATGGCGTTGATCAGTCCGATGGTGCCGACCTGCACCACGTCCTCCATGGGCTCGCTGCGGCCGCGGAAGCGGGCGGCGGCGTAGCGCACCAGGGGCAGGTTCACCTCGATCAGTGCGGCTCGGACGTGCTCGTGCTCCGGGGTCCCCGGGGTGAGCTCGGCCATCCGTTCGAAGAGCACGCGTGTGAGGGTGCGGACGTCCACACGGCTGGAGTCGACCGGCGCGGGAGCCGCTGGCGCGTCACCTTCGTCCTTTGCGCTCCCCTGTGTCTGCACCGACACGCCACCCCTCGCGAGCTCCATGGAGGCGCAACGCGTGCCCCAGTTCACCATCCGGCAAACCGGTCATAGCATCACAAGAGGGATGCTATTCGGGCAAGCACCACATATGGGTGTGTTGATCTCGGCCGGTACCCAGGAGTGAATCGGCGCCGCCGTCCGGTCCTGCTCCGGGGTGGCGGCGCCGGGGCGCACTGTCGGGGTGCTGTCGGTGGGCTGTCGGGATGCGGCCGGTGGGCTGCCGCGCCCCCGGGGGCCCTAGACGGGAGGGGAGGTCCTAGACCTCGATGTCGGCGATCACCCAGGTCGCGAACTCGCGCCAGAGGGCGACCCCGGCCTGGTGTGCGGGGTGGGTGAGGTAGGCCTGCAGCGCCTCGGCGTCGTCGACCAGGCTGTTGATCGCGTAGTCGTAGGCGATGTCCCGGACCGTCAGGTTCCAGCCGCACTGCCACTCGCGCAGCTCGTCGATCTGCTTGCCGAGCCCTTCGAACGCCGCGACGCCGGCGAGTACCCGCGGCTCGTCCTTGGCGACGCCCTCGTTCAGCTTGAAAAGGACCAGGTGGCGAATCATGGATGGCTCCTCGGGAGTGGTGTCCGACGGCCCGAGGCTACTTCACGGCTCCCGCGATGGATGCTCCGACAGATGGTCCGGCAGATGCTCCGGCCGGGACAGCAGCCTCACTTGACCAGGCTGGTCATAAAGGTCCCCACCGACTTGGCCGCACTGGAGATGCCCGTGAAGCCGACCTGCACCAGGTCGGCGGCCCGCACCGGAGACGTGATGATCGTATAGAGCACAAAGATGACCAGGCAATACATCGCGATCTTCTTCGCCTGCCCCATGACCCCGCCCGCCTCCCAGCGCCCCACTCCTATGGCCGAAGCTTAGTGCTCCCGGATCCGCTCGTGGACGGCAATCCCGGGCCGGATCCCACCTGCCCCTTCCGTGCCCCGGCTAAAGTCCCGGTGAACCCGAAGGGACCAAGGTCCCCCCGGAAGGGGACGCTTGCCGGGTGCGCGGCCCCGCTCCGTGCAGCAGAGTAGAAGGTGTACCGAGCGGGTCTGGCAGGAACCTCCCGGTACACGGACCGGAGTCCCCGCTGTGGGACCGGCCGCCGCGGCATCCCCCCGACGCGACGGCCGGTTGTGGGACTCCGCCGGGGGAGCGGCCTGTCCCCCCACGGCCGCTCCCCCTCCTTCCGGCAGTACCTTCCGGATCTTCCGGCAAGCCCCCTCCCCGGGTTCTGGTGATCAGCACCCGGGTGCAGGGGGTTTCGTCATGTCCGGCGGCTTCCCGTCGGGCTGGCGTCCCGTCCCGCCCGGCCGTGGACGTCAGAGCGCCAGCGTGCAGATCACCGAGGGGATGGCGGCGGCCGGGGCGGGCTGCTCCAGGGAGCCGTCGTCCAGGATGCGCAGGGCGGCGACGGTGCCGCTGTACTGGTTGGCGACGAGCAGGTGACCTGCGGTCAGGGCCAGCCCACGGGGCCAGCTGCCGCCGCTGGGGGTCTCCCCGACGGGCTGCAGGGTGTCGCCCTCGACCCGGAAGGCGGCCACCGTGTCGGCGCCGCGGTTGGTCATCCAGACGAAGCGGCCGCAGGGCGAGGCGACGATGCCGCCCGGCTGGTTGTGGGTGTCGGCCGTGGTGGCGCGGACGCTGGAGACCTCGGTGAAGGTGCCGGCCGCCGCGTCGTAGCGCAGGCCGGTGACGGAGGAGGAGAGCTCGTCCGCGATCCAGGCCTGGTCGCCGCCGGGGGCGAAGGCGAGGTGCCGGGGTCCGGATCCGGCCCGCAACTGGTTGGCGACGACCAGCTCCAGGGTCCCGGAGGCGGTGTCGAGCCGGTAGGTGTAGACCGTGTCGGTGCCGAGGTCCACCGCGAGCACATGGCGGCCGGACGGGTCGACGACCACCTGGTGGGCGTGGCTGACCTCCTGCCGCCCGGCGACCGGACCGCCGCCCTGGTGGAAGACGACATCGGTGAGCTCGACCGGGACGCCGTCCTCGTCGAGCCGGTGCACGGCCACCGTGCCGGCGATGGTGTCGTCGCCGTAGTTGGCGGTCAGCAGCCAGCCGCCGTCCGGGTGGACGCTCAGATGGCAGGGGTTGGTGCCGCCGCTCGCGATCGGGGACCCCAACGGGACCAGCGCGCCGTCCGGCTGCCGGGCGAAGGCGCTGACGGTCCCGGACACGGACTCGTTGGTGCTGTAGACGACCTGCCCGGACGGGTGGGCCACCAGGAAGGAGGGGCCGCTGACGGGGACCTCCGGCAGGGCGGCGTCGACCGTGAGGGTGCCCGTCTCCGGGTCGAACCGCAGGGCGGCCAGGCCGATGCCCTCACCACCGGTGTCCGGGGTGTAGGAGCCGGTGTGGACGAGGAGACCGGGGTGCGGGCCGGTGGGGGCGGGGTGCGCTGTCATGGGGATCAGTGTCCACGGTGGGGCGTCGGTGCGGCGGAGCGGGTGCCGACTGTTTGCGCCGACCCCGCGCCCCACCCCGCCGCAGCCCACCCCACTTCGCCCCACCATGCCGCGCCCCACCGGGCCCCGCCCCGCACCCCACCGCAGCCCACCGAGCCAGGCTGCTGCTCAGCCGTGCTGACGGGATGTCACCAGCCGCGGGTGGAGCCCGCCTCGCGCTCGATGGTGAGGTGGTCGAACGCCGTGCCGGACTCGGTCAGGGCGGTCAGCTTCAGCTTGGCGGTCGCACCCTTCCGGGCCGGGACCACGTCGACGCGGAGGAAGGAGTAGCCGGTGTAGCGGACCCGGGACCAGTCGATGGTCTCGGCGACCTTCACCGAACCCTTCTCCCAGTGGTAGGTGACCAGCTCGTCCACCCGGTGCTCGTTGCCCTCGTAGGTGTCCGCGTAGTCGAAGCTGTAGAGGCTGCGACCGGCGGCACCCGCCGTCACGTACACCACGCCGTCCTCGGCCGGACGGATGCTCGCACCGCTCGGGGCGGCCTTGGACGCCTTGCCGCCGAGGATCGCGTCGGTGCGCTCGTAGACGTGGTTGTGGCCGTTGATCACCAGGTCGACCCGGTACTGCTCGAACAGCGGCACCCAGGCGTCGCGCACCCCGCCCTCGGAGGCGTGCTGGTGGGTGGTGGAGAAGGCGCAGTGGTGGAAGAAGACGACGATGAAGTCGACCTCCGCGTCCTGGCGGAACTCCCGCAGCCGGCGCTCCAGCCAGGTGGTCTGCTTGCCGCTGGTGATGCCGTTGTTGGCCGGGATCTCGTAGGAGACGTCGTTGGCGTCGAGGGAGATCACGCCGACGTTGCCGTAGCGGAAGGAGTAGACGCCGCTGTCCTTGGTCGGGCCGTTCTCGGGCAGCGAGAAGCGGGCCTCCTCGCCGCCGTAGCCGGTGGGTGAGTACCAGGCCTCCATGTCGTGGTTGCCGTAGGCGACCATCCACGGGATCTTCGACGCCACGGTCTCGGTCTGCGCCAGGAAGCTGTCCCAGGTGGTCGCGGCGTAGTCGGCGCCGTCGCTCTCCAGGCCCTGGCCGTCGGGGTCGGCATAGCAGATGTCGCCGGCGTGCAGGTGGAAGGCCGGCTGCTGGGCCAGGATCACGTTGTCGTTGGCCAGCGCGTGGGCGCTGACGCCCTGGTCGCCGAAGGCGGTGAAGGTGAAGGCGTCGTGGGCGCGGCTGCCCTCGCCGCGGCGCGGGGCCGGGGCGGTGGTGAAGGTGGACAGGGTGGCGGCGTGCGCCGGGTCGGCCGGGTCGAAGCCGGTGTGGCCCACCCCGTAGTAGTAGGTGGTGCCGGGCTGCAGGTGGTCCAGCGCCACGTGCAGGTAGTACTGGTCCAGCGCGGCCGAGGTGGCGGTGAGCGCGGGGGTGTGCAGGTCGCGCAGCTCGGCCGGGATGCGCTGGCCCAGCTCGTGCGGATGCCGGCCGAAACGCAGGAAGGGCTTCTTGACGGCGGCCGGGACCTGCCAGGAGATCCGGAACTGGGTGCTCGGGTCGGCACCGAAGGCGAGGTGGCGGCCGACCGGGGCGACCAGGGAGCCGTCGATCCCGTCGGTGGCGGAGCGGGTGACCAGGTCAGGCGCGGCGGCGAAGGCGGGGGAGCCGAGCACGCCGACGGCCGTGAGCGCACCGGTGGTGGCCGCGCTCGCGCGCAGGATGCCTCTTCTGGAGTACCCGCGGGAGAACCGTCGGCGCAGGTAGTCGTGCTGCTCGGCCATGCTCATCTGCTCGGCGAGGTGGTCGGGAATGCCCATCCGTGGAATGTCCATGTGGCGGGACTCTGGCAGCGTGAGGTGAAGCCGAGAGGGCGCGGACATGAACACCGAACAGCCATGACCAATGAGCCCAACTCGCTTTCGGGGCTGGACATATGACGTGCTTGGCGGAGTCACAGCGGGCCCTCAGCCGCCCCCGGGCCGCGACCGCACTGCCACCGCGCTGCCACCGCACTGCGCACCACTGTCCAGGCCCGCACCAGCGGCCCCGCAGGACCCGCCGGTGCTGCCGCGAAACGGCTGTGACCAGGCGTAACACCCCTCGGACAGAAGCCGGAACCGGCCTGTTCCGTTCTCTTCCGCCTTCGCGGGTTCGGTGCGACTGTCGCGGTCATGGCATCCACAGAACCGTCCTCGCCCCCCTCTTCGCCCCCGCCCCCGTCCCCGTCCCCGTCCCCGCCCTCGCCCCCGCCCGTGTCCGGATCCCCGTCCCCCTCCCTGTTACGTCGCCGGCGGCGGCGCGGGGCCGCTGCGGCGACCGCGCTGGCCCTCGCCGCAGCCATGCTGACCGGAGGTCAGCTCACCGGGGCCACCCGCAGCTCCGCCGCCGCCGCGGGTTCAGCACTCTGGTTCGACACCGCGACCGCCGACCAGGTGGTCGTCGCCACCGACAGCAGCGGTGCCCCCGTGCTGCGGGACGGCTACGGCCGCGAGGTGGTGCTGCGCGGGTTCAACGTCTCCGGTGAGTCCAAGCTCGCCGAGAACGGCTACCTGCCCTTCGCCACCCGCGCCGACGCCGACATCGCGGCGGCCGCGATGCGCAAGCTGACCGGCGCCGACCTGATCCGGCTGGTGGTGTCCTGGGCCGGCGCCGAGCCCACCCCCGCCGGTGTCGACACCGGCTACCTGAGCGCCCTCACCGACCAGATTCAGGCCTTCACCTCACGCGGCATCAGGGTCCTCATCGACTACCACCAGGACCTCTACTCCCGCGCGCTGTTCAACCAGGGCAGCTGGTACACCGGCGACGGAGCGCCGGCCTGGGTGGTTCAGGCCGGCGGATACCCGCAGGAGTCCTGCGGCATCTGTGTGCAGTGGGCCAGAACTACCTCACCAACGCGGCGGTCACCGAAGCGCTGCACGACTTCTGGCACAACCGGACGCTGACCACCTCGGCCGGCGCGGTGGGCGTGCAGACGGCCTTCCTGGACCAGGCCCAGCAGTCCATGGACTACCTGCGCCAGCACCTCTCCGCGAGCGACTTCGCGCAGATCGTCGGCGTGGACCCGTTCAACGAGCCCTCGGCCGGCAGCTATGACTCCGGGCAGACCAGCACGACCTGGGAACGGGACCTGCTGTGGCCGTTCTACCAGCGGTTCCGGGCCCGGATGGACGCGGCGGGCTGGCAGGCCAAGACGGCCTGGGTCGAACCGCTGGCCTTCTGGGACGTCAACGTGAACGTCGGCGGCACCTCGCAGCCCGGGGGCTTCCCGCTGGTGGCCTCGCTCGGCAGCCGCTACGTCTTCAACACCCACTACTACGACGCCAAGGCGCTCAGCGGCATCCTGATGCTGGGCAAGGCGACCGACGGGCAGTACAGCTCCACCTTCGCCGGATTCCGGCAGCGGGCCGCGGCGCTCGGCAGCCCGCTGGCCGTCACCGAGTTCGGGTACCCGCTCACCGGCTACACCTCGGACAAGGGCCCGAGCGTGGAGAAGGCGACCTACCAGGCGCTGGACTCCACCGCCACCGGCGCGACCTGGTGGAGCGCCGCGGCGGGCGGGGCGTCCACTGGCACCGTGGTCTCCGGCACCCAGTGGCAGTGGGACGTCTACAGCGGCCAGCACCACGAGCTGATGAACGACAACCCCAGCAAGGTGCAGACCAGCGGCGACGGATGGAACGGCGAGGACTACTCCGTCGTCCAGCAGGGCACCTCCGGCGTGGCCTTCCGGGTGGACCAGCTGCTGGTCGACCGGGTCTACCCGCGCGCCGTCTCCGGCGACGCGCTGGCCTTCAGCTACGAGGACCTGTCCCGGGACGGCAGCACCACCATGCGCTGGAACAACGTCCCCGGAACCCTGCCGAACGTCGCCGCACTGCTGGCCACCGGCGGCCCCTACGCGGTGCTGACCTGGCGCTCCGGCAGCACCGACGCACCCACCGAACTCCACCTGCCGCAGGCCTTCGACCCGGCCACCACCACGGTGGTCTCCGACCTCGGTACCCTCCGCGGCCTGCCCTCCTACACCGCCACCGGCGAGGTCGCCGACCACCCGGTCGCGGTCGCCCCGGACGAGGCCGGCGACGGCTCCAACCGGCTGCTGCTCTCCAGCAGCTCCCCGGCCGGAACCCTGCACTACGCCCTGATCGCCGCCGGTGCCCCCGACTCGGCGTCCCAACGCACGGCCGCAGCCAGGGAACTGGCGGCCTGGTCCGGCACCGGCTGAGCGGGGGCGGCTGAAGCGCGGGCGGCCGAAGCCGACCTGCCCGGCTCAGGGGGCGGCGGGCCGGTGGATGAAGCCGGTCAGCGGTGCGATGACCTTCCAGCCGAGCGTCTCGTAGAGCGCTCGGCCCTGGTCGGTCGCGCCGAGGACGCCGGTGGCCGCACCATTCTCGACGGCCGCGTTGGCGAGCGTGCCCATCACGGCCGTCCCGAGGCCGAGGCGCTGATGGGCCTTCTCGGTGGAGATCCGGTCGAAGACGCAGGCGGCATCCGGGGCATCCGGCCGTCCGGTCTTGCCGCCGGCGGCAAGCTCCCCGTCGGCGGCCAGGATCCGTACACAGGTGACACCGTCGGCCGTCTCGACGGTGGCTGAGTAGCCGTCAGGCAGCTGTACGGCGGACGGGCGCAGGTCCACGCTCATCAGGAAACCGGGGCTGTCCGGTTCCCACCCGGAGCGGAACCACGGCCGCATCACCTCAGGTTCGAGGAAGGCCTTGATCCAGGTGGCCGGCTCGGTGACGGAGTCGACGAGCCCGCGGGCGGTCTCGACGTCGGCGTCGAGCAGGACGTGCCGGACCGTCTGGGTCGGCAGTCCGACCGCGATGCTGAGTCCCCATGGCGTGTCCACCGGCTTCGGCGTCCGCCGTGAGACGGTCCATCCCTCGACCCATGAGCGCGCGATCTCCAGCATCCGAACAACCCTCCGAACAGTCCTCTGAGTAATGGTTGAGTACTGTACTCGGATATTACACAGGGCTGTCAGGAGCGATCGCCGCGCATGAGGGTGTTCAACTCCCGGTAGTCGAGGGCCTGGTCGAGCGTGCTGTAGGTGCCGCTGCGCACCAGTTCCTCGGCGGCGCGACGGACCGCCGCATAGGCGGCCAGGGCCGGCGACGAGCCCAGACTGACCCGGGCGACACCCAGCCCGGACAGTTCGGCGACGCTGGGCGCGCCCGGCCCGACCAGGATGTTCACCGGTGCGTCGATACCGGCGGTCAGGGCCGCGACGGTGGCGGGGTCCGTGACACCGGGTACGAAGACGCCGTCGGCGCCGGCGTCGAGGTAGGCCCGGGCCCGGTCCAGCGTCTCCGCCAGCCGGCCCTCGGGGTCCCCCACCGCGCGCAGGTAGGTGTCGATCCGGGCGTTGACGAACAACGCCACACCGGCCGCGTCCGCGGCGGCGCGGGCGGCCGCGATGCGCTCGGCCTGCTCGCCGGTGGGACGCAGCGGGGAGACCGGCTCGGTGTGGGCGTCCTCGATGTTCACCCCGACCGCGCCAGCGGCGACGACCAGGCCCACGGTCCGGCCGACCTCGGCCGCGGTCTCCCCGAAGCCGCTCTCGATGTCGGCGCTGACCGGCAGGTCCACCGCCGCCACCACCCGCGCGATCAGCGCGACGGCCTGCTCACGGTCGAGCCTGTTCCCGTCGGGGGCGCCGAGCCCCCAGGCCACCCCGGCGCTGGTGGTGGCCAGCGCCGTCGCCCCGGCCGCCTCGACGACGCGGGCACTGGCCGCGTCCCAGACGTTGGCCAGCGCCAGCGGAGCCAGCGGATCGTGCAGCGAACGGAACAGCCTGGCGTGATCGTCCTGAGTAGTCATACGCCCCATTCGACCAGCCCCCACCGCATCCCGCTGGCGGTTTTCCGACAGGCTCAGCGGCCGAAGTAGCCCGCCAGATCGCCGACCAGGTCGACACGGCCCGACTGGTTGTAGAAGTCGACGTTTCCGCCGGAGCCGATCGGGATGAAGGCCGCGTTGGGCCGGGTCGTACCGCGGGCCGGGTTGAGGGTGGAGGTCTGCGGCGCCTTGGTCCAGGGCGCCGGCCAGGCGGTGACGGTGGTGTCGACGGTCGGCAGCGCCGCGGTCAGGTTGGTGGCCACCGCCAGGGCGTTGGTGGGCACCCCGTGCGAGCCGGCGATGTGGACGGCGACATAACTGGCGGCGCCGACGGCCCCCTTGCGGACGCCGGTGCCCGACCGGGTGTCGAAGATCCGGACCGGAGTCAGAGGTACGAACGCCGCCGCCGAGGTCGCGGTGGTGTAGTAGCCCTCCAGGTCGGCGATCAGGTCGACATGGCCGTAGCCGTTGGTGAACTTCACCGTGCCGTCCGGGGCGACCGGGACGGTGACCAGGTTGGGGGAGATCTGGCCCTTGCCGAAGTTCAGGTCGGACGCCGAGGGCCGGGTGGTGTTGCCCGGGTAGACGACCGCATAGCCGGCACTGTCGGCGTCCGCCGCGGTGACATTGAGGACGACGGCGGTCACCCCGGGGTACTTCGCCAGGTTCAGCCGCAGGGTGTCGGTGCCACCGGGCCCGATCTTCGCCTCGGGTACTCCGCCGGTTCCCTTCCTGGTGTCCATCACCCGGACGGGCGTGAGCGGTTGGTAGTAGCCCTGGTCGGCCGCGGCCTTGACGTCGGTGAAGTAGCCCTGGACGTCGGCGACCACGTCAGTGGTCCCGAAGGCGTTGTACAGGTCCACGTAGCCGTCACTGCCGACGGAGACGGTGACCTGGTTGGGCACGGTCTGACCGCTGGTGAAGTTCAGGTTGGAGGTGCTCGGGACGGGGGCTCCGTCCGGGTAGGCCGCCAGCCAGCCGCCGGAGCTGGATCCGGTGACCGTCACATTGAGCGTCACCGCGGTGACCCCGCCGGAAGGGAGCCCTCCGGCTCCGGCGATCTTCAGCCGCAGGGCCTTTCGGGCGCCCAGCTTCCCCTTGGCGACTCCGGTGCCGTTGCGGGTGTCCAGCAGCCGGGTCGGCCGGACCGGGACGAAGGCGTCGCCCACGGTGACCGTCTGCTTGACCGTGGTGCTGCGGCCGTAGACGTCGGTGACGGTCGCGGTGGCGGTGTAACTGCCGGGCTCGGCGTAGTGGTGGACGGCGGTCGCGGTCGTGCTGCGTGCCGGGACGGCGGCGGCCAGCGTCCCGGTGCCGTCCCCGGGGTCGACGGTGGCGGAGGCCAGGTAGGTGTTGCCCTGGACCTTCAGCGACTCCGTCTGCGGGGCCGAGGCGGAGGCGGGGGCGGCGGGGAAGGAGGCCGAGAGCGGGGCGGGGGTGGCGATGGGCGTGTACTCCCCTCCGTCCATGAGGCCTTCGCTGTCCGTCGTCGGGATCTGCTCCCCGTCCGGCAGTACCGCGTAGACCTTGGGGTAGGCGACCTGGCCGGCCATCGAGAGCGGATACCTGTAAGTCGCCTGTGGCTGGGCGCTGGTGGTCGTCAGCGTGGACCCGTCGAAGTAGAACGCATACGAGGTGACGCTGGTCTTCCACGGGTTGGACGTCGTCTGCGCCCGGACGGTGTAGGCCAGCGGATCGGCCGGATCGTCGGCGGTTGCCGGACCGTTGAAGTCGAAGGTGTAGGGGTTCTGGGCCTCCACCGCGCCACGGTCGACCGGCGCGCTCGTGGCGTCGATGTCCTTGACCAGCGGATCCTGTACAGCCCTGAGGTCACCGTAGACGTCCCGTGCGGGTTCACCCGGTGCATCCGCGCTGCCGGAGTCGATCGCCGGCGATGGATCGGCCGGCTCCCAGGCGCGGGCGCCCACCGTGCGGAGATCTGCATTCGCATAGAGATCATGGGCACCCTGCTGAGAGGCGGCCTGAAAGGCGGCCACCGTGGCATAGGTCGTCCCCGCCCAACTGTAGGGATCCCCTGCTGAGGTCGGGCCGAGCAGGTTGTAGTCCACGGTTGACCCGGTCGTGGAGGCTGCCGAGATCGACAGTAGGCCGTCCGCGGCCCCCTGGCAGTTGCTGCCCGACACGACGTTGTTCTCGATGGTGGCGCCGTGCGAGTCACCGGAGAGGGCGATTCCGGTGTCGCAGATCTGCGAAACCGTGTTGGCCACGACGACGGAATCAGGAGCGTCGGTCAGGGATATGCCGGTCGTGTCGAAGTTACTCGGCGAATCTACGACGTTGCCGGTGATGGTCGTGTCCGTCGCGCCACCCTCCACCCTCACGCCGCTGTTGCTGCCCCCGGCATACATGAACAGCCCGGACAACGTCACATTGTGGCTTGCCCCCTGGACGAGGAACGAGCCCATGGCGCTGAAACTGTGCAGGACCGAGATGTCCGACGAGTCCTTGACCGTGACGGCACCGGCGCCGTACCTGAAGCCCCGCAAGGTGACGTCATGAACACCCTGGAGCACGAAGCCGGAGCCTCCGTCGGCGCTCGGCTGTGTGTCGAGATCGAGCACTGAGCCGTTCTCCCACCCTGCGTCGCCCTTGAAGACGATGGGGTGTCCGGGCGTGCCCGAATGAGTGACGGTCACCGTTCCGCTGTAGCTGCCGTACGCGACCTCAACGGTCTGGCCCGCTTGGACCGCCAGTGCGGCCGCCTGGATGCTGCAGTAGGGGATGCCCTGGGTCCCCGCAGCCGCGTCCGTGTCCGAGCAGGCGGCGTTCTTCTTGTCCACGTACAGCGTCGTGCCGTCGGCGGAGGCCGGTGCCGCCCCGACGAGCACGGCGGCGGACGGCAGGACGAGCCCGAGGCTGAGCATGATGGCGCCGAACCTGACGGCACGTCCGGATATGCGCGAAGAGCGCACGTTCCCCCCAAGGAACAGTGTGATGATCCACGCGATTGTGCCGCACGGGGCGGTTGGCCCGCCACAAGGCTGAGCGGGCGTTCCGTGACGGCCCGTCGGGTCTCAGCGGGAGGACATCAATGGTGCCGGTGCCGCGCTCACCACGTACAGGCCGGTGTCCTTGCCGGTGGCGCAGACAGATCCACCCCCTGTCGCCACCAGGGCTGCCGACGCGTGCGGGTCATCCGTCGCTCCGAGCGGGCAGTCGGCAGGGAGCGACTTCCACACCCGGTCCCAGACCGAGGCGGTGACCAGTGCGATGGCCTGCTGCATCGTCAGTGCCTGCTGCGATCCGTCCGTCTCCTCGCGGAAGATCATCGACCGACCCTTGGGCGCGTTCCAGTAGAGAACCCGTGGGGCCGGCCGTCACCGCGGTCCTCGCGGTGGGCGCTGGTGCGGTCCCGACCGGTGCCGTACCGGAACCGCCGCCGCCCAGCAGTGGTATCCCCACGGCGGCCACGACACCGAGCACGGCCGCACCGGCGAGGGCCTGCCCCAGCGCCTCCTGCACCAGATCCTCGGCCAGGTGCGCGTCACCGGCCGTCAGCAGGAACGCCGTCCGGAACAGCTGCCCGCTCCGGCCCACCGCGAACTCCTGGAAGTCGACGGACTCCTGTGCGCGGACCCGGGACCGTGCCGCCGTATCGGCGGCCGTCATGTGCTCCATGCCCCACTAACGCCACGGCGCAGCGGTTCTGTTGCAGCAGGTGTCCGGGGAGAGTCGTCCCTACTGCTCGGCACAGGACTTGAGGGATCCGGCCGGGTGCCCCTCGCGATGGTGTGTCAGACGATGGCGAGCCGGTCCACCAGTAGTTCCACCCTTCGCCCGGCTTCTGCCGGTGGCAGCCGTCCGACGCGGGTCAGGGTTGCCAGGCCGTGCAGGGCGGCCCAGAAGACCTCGGTGAACAGGCCGGGGTGGACGCCGTCGCCGGCGACTACGGCGAGGGTTTCCAGCAGGGCGGCGAAGGCGTCCTTGAGGGGTTCGGGGGTGTCCTCGCGGGCGAAGGCGAGGCCGCCGTCGAGTTGGAAGATGGCGTCGTAGACCGCGGGATTGTCCGTGGCGAAGTCGAGGTAGGCGTGGGCCAGCGCGGTGACCTTGGCGCGGGGGCCGTCGGCGGCGGAGGTCGCGGCCCTTACCGCCGCGGCCAGTTCGGTGGCGCCCTCCAGGGCGACGGCGCCGATGATCTCGCGCTTGCCACGGAAGTGGCTGTAGAGGACAGGCTGGCTGTACTCGATGCGTTCGGCGAGCCGGCGGGTGGTGACCGCGTCCCAGCCCTGCTGCTCGGCGAGTTCGCGGGCGGTGGCCACGATGAGGCGTTCGCGGTGCGCCCGTTCGCGTTCCTTGCGTTCCTGTACCGACATGAATCGATCCTAGCACCGCTAGACAACGGAGCGGCAGTAGTACTAGCGTTGCCTCATCAGTTAGCAGCGCTAGATCCCAGGAGGGGTCATCATGCTCAACGCACTCGAGGTCCTCACCACCGTGGTCGTCGGCGTGATGGTGGGGGTGGAGTTCTCTGTCCTGTTCGTCATCAACCCGATCCTCGACGCCCTGCCCGAGGACAGCGGCCAACTCGGCCACGCCCACGGGGGTCGGATGCTCGGCGCCGTCATGCCGTTCTGGTACATCGGCTCACTCGTCCTGGCCGCGCTCTGGGCCGCCACCGGATGGCACCACCACGGCACCGGCCTGGTCCTCATCGCCGCCGGACTGCTGATCCTCAGTGTGATCATGTCCGTGCTGCTGCTCGTCCCGATCAACAACCGCAACAAGGCCTGGACCCCCGAGAACCGCCCCGAGGACTGGAAGGAGCAGCTGAACCGCTGGCTCCGCTTCCACTACGTCCGCGTCGCCGTCATCATCGCCGCCTTCACCCTGCTGGTCACCGCCCTCACCTGACCCGCAGTCGGACACCACGCCGGCCAGCCCCGACCAACCGTCGCCAGCCTGCGGCCGACGACGAACGAAGCCCCGTCCGGGATCCCGGACGGGGCTTCGTCTTCCTGCTCAGAGCGGTAGCGGTGGGATTCGAACCCACGGTGAAGTTGCCCCCACACACGCTTTCGAGGCGTGCTCCTTTGGCCGCTCGGACACGCTACCGTGGGACAGCCTACCGGACGTGGAGCAGTGCTCCTAAACCGCTTTTGTCGGGTGGTCGGGGCCGGTCGGCGGCACTCCGGCCCGCTGGGTGTCGAAGAAGGCGGTCAGGGTGGCGGCGCAGTCCTGGGCGAGGACGCCGGGGACCACCTCGGGGCGGTGGTTGAGGCGGCGGTCGCGGATCACGTCCCAGAGCGAGCCGGCCGCGCCGGCCTTGTCGTCCCAGGCGCCGTAGACGACGCGGTCCAGCCGGGAGAGGACGATCGCGCCCGCGCACATGGTGCAGGGCTCCAGGGTGACCACCAGGGTGCAGCCGCTCAGCCGCCACTCCCCGACGGACCTCGCCGCCTCGCGGACGGCCAGGACCTCGGCGTGGGCGGTGGGGTCGCCGACGGCCTCGCGTTCGTTGTGGCCGCGTCCGACGACGGTGCCGTCGCGGTCCAGCACGACCGCGCCGACCGGTACGTCGCCGCTCGGCAGGGCGAGCTCCGCCTCGGCCAGGGCGAGCCGCATGGCGGGGGCCCAGCGGTCGCGGAGCGGGTCCGGCCGGGGGCCGGTGCGGGGGAGGGGGTGCTGCATGGCATCCAGTCTCCCGCACCGGCCCCCGGCCGGCGGCTACCGCACCGCCTCCAGGACGTCGCCCACGCCCAGGGCGTCGGCGATCTCGGTGAGGGCGTCGCCGGGCACCGAGCCCTCGACGCTCATGTCCATCAGTTCCTTGGCGCCGACGCCGAACTCGATCAGCAGACCGGCGTCGCCCAGCGGGCCCGTCGGTACGCCGTCGGGATCGACAGCCGCGTCCTCGTCGTCGTCCTCGTCCTCCCCGTCCGCGGAGGCGTCCTCGTCCAGATCGACCACCAGGTCGTCCAGGTCGCTGTCGGAGTCACGCCCCAACAGCTCGTCGGTGAGGACGATCTCCCCGTAGGCGCTGCGCGAGGCGGCGGCCGCGTCGGAGACGAAGATGCGCGGGTCCTCCTCGCCGTCCACCCGGACGACGGCGAACCAGGCGTCCTCCTGTTCGATGAAGACCAGGACGGTCTCCTCGTCCTCCGCGGCCTCGCGCGCCAGGTCAGCCAGGTCAGCGAGGGTTTCGACGTCGTCAAGCTCGGTCTCGCTCACGTCCCACCCGTCCTCGGTGCGAGCGAGCAATGCAGCGAAGTACGCCACCAGCGACTCTCCCAGGTCTTGGCCACAGGACCGGACCCGCTCTTCCGCGCGTCCGGAGTCCAGGGGTCCGTGCGAACGCCCCATCGGCATCGTGACAGAAAGCGGGCCGCTCCGGGGAGTGTTCTGCTGTGCGTCTTCGCTGGTCGTGTCGCGCACGGGGGGTGGCACTTCGGTGAGTTGCGGTGGGAATGCCCGGCTGGTGGCCCGGTCGACGGGGCGTCAGATCCGGAAGGTGCGCATTCTCACGGCCTGTCGCATCCGCTCGGTCTTGGTGCGTCGCGGGTGCACCCGGGCCTGGAGCTCGCGGGCCTCGGTGAGCTCGCGCAGGAAGGCGGCCCGGCGGCGGCGGCGTTCCGCGGGGGTCTCCGAGCCGGCCTGCTCCTCGGGTCCGGCGCTGTCTGCGGGCTGGGCGACCATGCCTGCCCCTCCGATCGGGGTGGTTTCGTCCCTCTCACCTTCCCACTTCGACAGCCGGGACACATATTTTACAGGTGCATGCCAGAATCGCTGCTGAATGCGGGCACGGGAGGTCGTCTGCGTGTCCACGCTCGGTTAGTGTCGCCTCATGCGGATTCATGTCCTGGACCACCCCCTGGTGGCGCACAAGCTCTCCACGCTGCGCGACGAGCGCACCGACTCGCCCACCTTCCGCCGCCTCGCGGACGAGCTGGTGACCCTGCTGGCCTACGAGGCCACCCGGGACGTGCGCACCGAACCGGTGGAGATCACCACCCCGGTCGCGGTCACCACCGGCACCCGGCTGAGCTACCCCCGGCCGCTGGTGGTGCCGATCCTGCGGGCCGGTCTGGGCATGCTCGACGGGATGACCCGGCTGCTGCCCACCGCCGAGGTCGGCTTCCTCGGCATGGTGCGCAACGAGCAGACGCTCGAGGCGTCCACCTACGCGACCCGGATGCCGGACGACCTCTCCGGCCGCCAGGTCTACCTGCTGGACCCGATGCTGGCCACCGGCGGGACGCTGGTGGCGGCGATCCGGCTGATGATCGAGCGCGGCGCGGACGACATCACCGCGATCTGCCTGCTGGCGGCCCCGGAGGGGGTCGCCGTGCTGGAGAAGGAACTGGTCGGCCTGCCGGTCACGATCGTAACCGCGGCGGTGGACGACCACCTCAACGAGCAGGGCTACATCGTCCCCGGACTGGGCGACGCGGGCGACCGGCTCTACGGGACCGTGGGGGACTGAAGCCGGCTCAGCAGTGGGCGGCGGAGGCGGACGGGCTGGGGCGGCTGGCCAGGGTGACCGCCTTGGCCGCCTGGGCCGGGGTGGCCAGGGCGGAGAAGCCGTTGCCGAGGACCAGGTCGACCGTGGTGTCGTTGCGCTTGTCGGTGACCGGGTGCGAGCCGGTGACCTCGGTGCCGAGCACGGTCATCATCGCCGCTCCGGCCTTGCCGCCGGTGATCTGGGCGCTGCCGGGCACCTTGTTCTCCAGGGCCGCCGGGGCGTTGCCGATCTTCCCGATGGTGAATCCGCGCTTCTTCAGCTCCGCGGCGGTCTGCCCGGCCAGTCCGGGCCGGTTGGTCGCGTTGTAGACGTTCACCGTGACGGCGGCGGGCTTGGGGATCGCACCCGGGACCAGCACGGCGAAGGCTGCCGCGACCGGTGCTGCCGAGACGGGGGCGGAACCCGAGGGGGCGGCCGAGGCGGCTCCGGAGGCCTTGTCGGCCGAGCCCGCGGCGGTTCCGCCTGCGCTGCCGGCCGCCGTGGTGGTGCGGGTGCAGCCGGCCGCGGCGGTCTTCTTGTGCCCGCCGCCGAAGACGTCCACCAGCTGGAAGGTGCCCCAGCCGAGCACGGCCAGCACCACCACCCCGGTGACGCTCTGCACGATGCGCCGGCGCCGGGTGTTGGGCCGGGCCAGACGTGGATAAGTCGTACCGGTGATCCGGTACTGCTTTCCCTTGAGTCCAGGGGGAGTCAGCATGCTCACCGCGGGTGCCCCCTTGTGCAACGGGCTCGTCTGGAATGGTCGGACAGCCTGTGCGGCTGCTGTTCTCAGACTAGTGCGGTCGATCGACTCTGCGTACTAAAGGATCATCATCTGGCGTATCAGGGCACCCGAAAGGGTGCAACGGCACCCGATCAGTCCATCTCCAGCACGCGTGCGTGCAGGACCTGACGCTGTTGCAGGGCGGCACGCACGGCTCGGTGCAGGCCGTCCTCCAGGTAGAGGTCGCCCTGCCACTTCACGACATGGGCGAACAGATCGCCGTAGAAGGTGGAGTCCTCGGCGAGCAGGGTCTCCAGGTCGAGCTGCCCCTTGGTGGTCACGAGCTGGTCCAGGCGTACCGGACGTGGGGCCACGTCCGCCCACTGACGGGTGCTGACCCGGCCGTGATCCGGGTAGGGCCGCCCGTTGCCGATGCGCTTGAAGATCACACGGAGAGCCTACCTGGCCACCGGGGTGCGATGCAGCAGGGATGATGGGCCGTTATCCGGCCCCCCGCTCCGACCTGGGCGTTTGCCGGGGGATTTGGGAAGGTTCCTTGCCTGGGGTCACTCCTGAGGGTGCCCGGCCCCGCCCCCGTGCCGACTCTGCCCCGCCCCCCAGCCCCGCCCCGTGCCGGCTCAGCCGCGCAGCGCAGCGCCGATCCGGTCCATGGAGCTCAGGCGCATCAGGCCGTAGTTGTAGAACTCGACCTCGGGGACGCCCAGTTCGTCGAGCACCCGGATCTTCGCGGCCAGGTTGGCCGCGCCCTCGCAGTCCTGCGACATCGGCCGCAGGATCACCGCCAGGGCGGAGGGGTCCACCCCGTACAGGGCGAAGGCGGCGACCTTCTCACGCACCTGCTCGGGGGTGGGCGCGTAGCCCAGGGTCTCGATTCCGTGGACGGCCTTGGCCAGTGCGGGCAGGTCGATGCCGGAGAGCCGGCCCTTGCCGGGGCCGTCGCCGTCCATGAAGGTCAGCCGCATGCCGTGCTCGGTGGCCACCGCGGCGGCCTCCTCGGCGAGCGAGGTGACGGTGGCCGCCGCGGCGTCGATGTAGGCGGCCAGGGCGCCGCCGGCAAGGGTGTCGAGTGCGGGCGGACGCTCCGCGGCGTGCTCGTCGGTCAGGGCCCGCCGGATCTCCTCGCGCACCGCCCGGCGGACCTCCTCGGCCGGGACGCCCAGGGCCGCGGCCCGGCTGCGGCAGTGCCCGCAGAAGCAGAGTCCGAGCAGGGCCTCGGCCACCGGGCCCAGCGGTTCGAAGTAGCGCTCGTGGTGGAAGCCGTGCCGCAGGCCGTGGAAGTGCAGCGATTCGGCCCGGATGGCGTCGACGCCGTAGCGGGCGTGCTCGGCGACCAGGGTGCGGACATAGGCGCGGACGTCCGGGGCGGCCGGGCACAGCTCGGTCAGCGCGCGGTCGCCGAAGGCGTTGGCCGGGGAGCAGTCGGGGTGCTGGAAGCCGAGCCGGTCGTTGTGCAGGAAGACCGTCCAGGCGTGCAGCTTCATGCCGCGGCGCCCGGCCTGGAGCGCGGCCTCGGCGAAGGGGTCGCCGTCGCCGATCGCCTCGGCGGGGGCGGGGCGCAGCCGCAGGCCGTGCCAGCGGGCCGGGTCGGGGCGGAAGTAGGCGGCGCCCGGCTCCAGGTAGCCGACCACCCGGCGCGGGTTGTGCGGGAAGACGTCGCGCGCCTGGTGGTAGACGGAGGCGAGGGTGAGGCCGCCGACCCCGGCGCGGTCGGTGAGGCTGCCGAAGAAGAGGTCGCTGCCCTCGTCCAGGAGGTCGGTGGCGAAGGCGAGGACGGACGACTCCACGGGGGCTGCTCCGGCTGGTAGGGGTCTGCTGGTAGGGCCTGCTCGACGGTCGGACCGACCGTCGGATCCGACGTCACCGTAGCCGGAGGGCGGTCATTGGTCTAGACCTAGTGGAGCGGGTAGTGGGAGGCGAAGCAGTCCGACGCATTCTTTTCAGGTATGCCCCGAATTGATCGACCGACCCGTGTGAATGAGTGCGGAAACTGACCGAATATGATCCGGATTCACTGGAAGGAATTCAATCGGGTCGTTTGCGATTAACCGCACGAGGACGCCTCGCTAGCGTGGTTCACCTGCTGTACCCACGTTTCTGACGTTCTCTCATGGCACCGGAGGCTCGGTGAATGCGCCGAATCGCATGTTAAATCTACATGAACCCGCAGGTGAATTCAGGCAGGAGTCGCCGGAACCCCGCGGCCTGTTCCGGCGGACGGTCATTTCGCCCGCCACGATCAGGGCGAAGCTGGTCCGGATCCTGGTCATCGCGCTCGCCCTGGTCATGGCGCTGCTCGGGGTACTGGTCGGGCAGCAGTTCTCGGCCGAACAGCAGGCCGGCTCCACGGTGCGTGAGGTGAAGCTGCTGATCGCGGTGCAGTCCTTCGTCCACGAGCACCAGAAGGAACGTGGACTGACCACCGGCCTGATCAGCGGCACGCAGAGCTTCAAGGCGCTGCTGCCGGCCCAGCGCAAGGCCACCGACGCCGCCCTGGCCCAGGTCAGGGAGCTGGTGGCGGGGCGCACCGACGCGGCCTCGGCGTCGGTACGGACCGACCTCGGCGCCGTCGACCAGCTCGCGGCCATCCGCAGCGCCGCGGACGGCGGGCACGGCGACCTGTTCGCCACCTTCGACTACTTCACCAACGTCAACACCGCGCTGACCCATCTGACGATGGGTCTGGAGCAGGCCCAGGACCCGCGGCTGCACAGCGGCATCCAGGCCCTGCTGGCGCTGGGCAACGCCAAGGAGTCGACCGGTCAGGAGCGTGCCCTGATGACCGGCTCGCTGCCGCTGGGCCGCTTCCCCAACGACTGGTACACCCGCTTCACCGAGGCCAGGGCCGACCGGCTGGCCAACCTCGCCGAGCTGCCGCTGTGGACCACGCCGGCCGAGCAGGCCCAGATCAACCGGATCTGGACGCAGCCCTACGCCCAGCAGATCCAGGCCTGGGACCTGCAGGCCGTGCAGGGCGGCGGATCGCTCGACGACCGGGCCATCCCCAGCGACCAGTGGTTCGCCAAGATGACGCTGACCGTCAACGACATGCGAGCCGCGCAGATCACCCTCGGCAACGACATCACCGCCAGGGCGAAGACCCTGCAGGACGCCGCCCAGCGGCAGCTGCTGCTGCTCGGGCTGCTCGCCCTGCTGGCCTTCGGACTGATCGGCGCCCTCGCGGTGGCCTGCATCCGCTCCATCTCCTCGCCGCTCGCGGCCCTCGCCCGGGAGGCGGACGAGATCGCCGGCGGCCGGCTCCCGGCGGCCGTGGGCAAGGTCCAGGAGGGCGCCGGCGAGCAGCCGCCGCCCGCGCCGGTGGTGGTGCCCAAGCGCGCAGGGGCCGAGGTCAGGATGGTCGCCGAGGCCTTCGACCAGGTCCAGCGGGTCGCCTTCGACCTGGCCACCGAGCAGACGGTGCTGCGTCGCAACGCCACCGACTCGCTGGTCAACCTGGGCCGCCGGAACCAGAATCTGGTCCGCCGTCAGATCGGCTTCATCAACAAGCTGGAGCACGAGGACGCTGACCCGGCCCAGCTGGCCAACCTGTTCGAGCTGGACCACCTGGCCACCCGGATGCGCCGCAACGCCGAGTCCCTGCTGGTGCTCGCCGGCGAGTCCAGCCCGCGTCCCTGGGCCACCCCGCTCAGCGTCACCGACGTGATCCGGGCCGCGCTCTCCGAGGTGGAGGAGTACCGCCGGGTGACGCTGCGCCGGGTCGACCCGGTGAAGGTCACCGGCGCGGTCGTCGCCGAGGTCGCCCACCTGCTCGCCGAGCTGATCGAGAACGCCCTCAACTTCTCGCCGCCGGACGTGGACGTGGAGATCGAGGGACGCAGGACCAGCGCCGGATACCTGGTCGCGGTCGTCGACCACGGCCTGGGCATGGGCCCCGAGGCCTTGGCCGAGGCCAATGTCCGGCTCTCCGGCACGGCCAGCTTCATGGCCGAGCCGACCCGCTTCCTGGGCCACTTCGTGGTCGGCTCGCTGGCCCGCAGGCACGGCATCGAGGTGCGGCTCGGCGAGGCCCCGGCCGCCGGTGTGGTGGCCCGGGTGCTGCTGCCCAACACCCTGCTCGCGGAGGCGGCCCAGCCGAAGGAGCAGTACGACAGCGTGCCCGAGTGGGCCGGACGGGCGCTGCCCGCCGACGATGCACCGGAACTCCAGCGGGAGATCGACATGGGAGCGCTTCCGCCGATCCGTACCGCGGCCCGGCTGGGCAGCGAGTACACCATCGGGCAGCAGTCCGAGGCGGCGCCGGAGCCGGCCGCGGCCGTGGTCGGCCCCCGGGGCGCGTACGACGACCTGGTCGGCGCGGGGGCACGCAGCCCCTCCGCCGCGAGGACCAGGAACGGTCTGGTCAAGCGGCCCCGGCGGACCGCCATCCCCTCGGCCATGACCGAGGTGTCGGGCCGCTGGCAGGCAGGTGAGGAGCGCACCCCGGAGCGCTCGCCGGAGGAGGTCCGCTCGATGCTCTCCTCCTTCCGCGCCGCCCACCAGCGCGGCGAGACGGCCACGATGCAGAGCGGGGCCGCCGGGGACGGCCCGCTCGAATCCGGCACGGACATGGAGACCCAGGAGACCCAGCCGAGGGAGACCGAGTCATGAGCACATCCAGCACCACCCGCTCGCCCGACACCCAGACCTTCAACTGGCTGCTCGCCAACTTCGTCCGCAACACGGACGGGGTGCGGGACGCGGTCGCGGTGTCCTCGGACGGGCTGCTGATCGCGGTCTCCGAGGGGCTGGGCCGGACCGACGCCGACCACCTGTCGGCGGTGGTCTCCGGCCTCGCCAGCCTGGCCCGCAGCGCCTCGCGGCGCTACGACTTCGACGGCATGAAGCTGCTGATGATCGAGATGCGGCGGGGCTTCCTGCTGGTCTCGGCCGTCAGCGACGGCAGCTGCGTGGGCGTCCTCGCGGACAGCACGGCCGAGTTGGGCCTGGTCGGCTATGAGATGGCGGTCCTGGCCGAGCGGGCCGGCGACCTGCTGACCCCGGCCCTGATCGCCGATCTGAGGCAGGTCCTGCCGAGATGAGCTCCGAGGACACGCCTGACGCCATGTTCGTGCGGCCGTTCATCATGACCGGCGGCCGGGTCCGTCCGGTCCGGGACGACCTGCGGCTGGAGACTCTGGTCACGGCAACTCCTGGATCTCTTTTCGCACCCCTGGAGTTCGAACGCCGGCGGATTGTGACAATCTGTCAGACCCCGCAGTCGGTGGCCGAAGTGGCGGCAGGGATCGGGGTGCCGCTCGGCGTGGCCAAGGTGCTGATCGGTGATCTCGTCGCCGTCGAACTGCTGGTCTGCCACCAGCGCAGGGAAGTACCGCTCGATGTGATGGAGAGGATCAGGGACCATGTCCGGGCGCTTTGAGAACCGCAGCAGGGACCGGGGCCCCAAGGCGAGCCCTGCCGCCTCGGCCCAGGTGCCGCTGGCCGCGAAGATCGTGGTCAGCGGGGGCCTGGGGGTCGGCAAGACCACCTTCGTGGGGGCGATCTCCGAGATCGAGCCGCTGGACACCGAGGCGGCGATCACCGAGGTCTCGGTGGGCGTCGACTCGCTGGACGGGGTCGAGGGGAAGACCACCACCACGGTGGCCCTGGACTTCGGCCGGATCACCCTCGACGCCTCGCTCGTGCTCTACCTCTTCGGCACCCCGGGGCAGGACCGCTTCTCGTTCCTCTGGGACGACCTGGTGGAGGGGGCGCTGGGGACCGTCGTCCTGGTCGACACCCGCAGGATCGAGGACTCCTTCCCCGCGGTGGACTACTTCGAGGAGCGGGGAGCGCCGTTCGTACTGGCCGTCAACCGCTTCGACGGGGCGGATCCGTTCGAGCTGGAGGAGGTGCGGGAGGCCCTGGGGCTCGGCGCGGACGTCCCGGTGGTGCACTGTGACGCCCGGGACCGGGCGTCGGTGCGGGATGTGCTGGTGGCGCTGATGGATCAGGTGATCAGCCGGCACATCGCCGCTCAGCGGAAGGTCGGTGCGTTGGTGCGGTAGGGGTGGCCGGACTGTTCTCGGCTGCGGGCCGTGGACGGCTTGTCGCGCAGTTCCCCGCGCCCCTGGGTGGTGCAACATGCCCTCAGTGGGTCAGTTGCAGCTGGACAGGGGCGCGGGGCTGTACCTGATCAACCGCGTGCGTGACAAGCCCGGCACGGTCCGCGGCCGGGTTCCGTCAGATCCAGTCCCGCTTCTTGAAGCCGAGGTAGAGGGTGACCGAGAGGGCGACCATCACCACGGTGGAGGCCCAGAAGCCGGCGTGGGTGCCGAAGCCGGGGTAGGGGACGTTCTGGCCGTAGAAGCCGGTGACCGCGGTGGGGACCGCGATGATCGAGGCCCAGCTGGTGACCTTCTTCATGATCATGTTCATCCGGTTGCCCTGGACCGTGAGATTGGTCTCCATCACCGAGCTCACCAGGTCGCGCAGCGACTCGGTCCACTCGGTGGCCCGCAGCACATGGTCGTAGACGTCGTGGTAGTACGGCAGCATCGCGTCGCTGACCGTGTGCAGGTCGCGGCGCAGCAGGGTGTTGACGACCTCGCGCATGGGCAGCACCACCCGGCGCAGTCGCACCAGGTTCTTACGCAGCTCGAAGGAGCGCCGCTGGACGGCCTGCACCTCGGCCCGGCCGTCCTCGAAGAGCAGCTCCTCCAGCTCCTCGATCCGCTCGTCCAGCTCCTGCACGGCGTTGAAGTGGCCGTCGACCAGGTAGTCGAGCAGCCCGTGCAGCAGGTAGCCGACGCCCTCCTTGGCCAGGTCGGGGGAGTCGTCCCAGCGGGCGACCACCCGGTCCATGTCGAAGTGCCCGGTCTTGCGGACGGTGATCAGCGCGTTGGCTGTGACGAAGACCGCGATCTCGCTGGTCTCCAGCGTCCCGTCGCCCGGCTCGGTGTGCACCGCGTAGGCGCTCAGGAAGAGGTGGGTGCGGTAGCGGTCCAGCTTGGGCCGCTGGTGGTCGTGCCTGGCGTCCTCGACGGCCAGCTCGTGCAGGCCGAACTCCTCGGTGATCAGGTCGAAGTCGGCCGGCTCGGGATCGCACAGATCCAGCCATACGGTGCAGTCCGGCTGGCACACATAGTCCGATATGTCCTGTGCTGGGAAGTTCTCCAGGGCCAGGGTGCCGTTGCGGTACAGCCGGGTTCGAGCCATTCCGACAGGATACGGCCGGGCTGCGGCCCGGCCCGGACGCGCCCCGCTGGGATACGCTCGACAGTCCAGGACGCACCAGGAGACCAGCGGGGACTATCGCGATGAGCGTTGTTGAGGACGACGGCTCCGAGGGCGGTGGACGGCGGTCCAGCAAGGGGGTCTGGATCCGCGCCGGGATCTATGTGATTGGCTTCCATGTGTTCGCCGGCTTCGTGATGCTGCTGCTCTACCTCGGCGGCCGGAACCACTGAAGCAGTGCCGAACGGCATGTCCCGCACGTCCCCCCCACCTGCGCCGGAGGCCCCCATGACGATCCAGTGGCATTTCCAGGACGGCCCCTCGGTCGGCGTGCTGGCGGTCTCCGGCTACCTCGGCGCCGAGTCGGTCCCGCGTTTCGCCGGAGCGGTCGGCTGGGCGCTGGCCCGCGGCACCGGCACCCTGATCGTGGACCTGAAGGCGCTGCACGGATGGTCCCCGCAGGGCCAGGCGGCGGTGCGGGACGCGGTGCTACGCCTGGCGGTGCAGCAGCGGACGGTGGAGCTGGCCGCGCTGCCCGGCGGCGAGGGCAGCGCGCTGATACCCGAACTGCGCGGGCTGCCGGTCCACCCCGACCTGGAGTCGGCGCTGGCCGCGCACCCCGCCACGGCGTCCGAGCAGGCGCGCTCCGAGGCGGAGCACCAGGGCGGCCACCAGAACTGGCGCAGCGCGGGGTGGCTGGAGCAGTCGGCGTAGTTGGCGTAGTCGGCCCCGTCCGGCAGCGGGTCCGCTGTTGCGCTGTGCCCGGGGGCGTCTGGCTGGTAGGCATGGGCTGTGCGCTTTGATGCCGTTCCGATGCCGCCGTCCGTCCGGGCCAGGCCGCGCGATCCGCGCGGCTACCCGGTTCCCGCGATCACTCCCTGGGAGGACGGGCAGCCGCAGTTCGCGCTCACCGACTACCAGCGGCAGGCCGACTGCGCCAACGGCCGGCTGTGCTCGGTCTGCAACCGGCTGATGCCCAGGGGACCGGTCTGGCGGGTGGTCGGCGCCGGCGAGAGCGCCGCGATCGCCGAGGCGCTGGCGGAGGGACGCCCGTACCGCAATCTCGCGCCGACGCCGGAGGGGCCCGGGCACCGGGCCTGCATGCTGTACGCCTCGATGGTCTGCCCCTACCTGGCCCGGCCCAACGCCAGGCGCGGGGTCTCGGCGGAGCAGCCGGACGAGCTGACCGCCCATGCGGTCCGCGGCGCCGCCCGGGGCGGCACCGGCGCGGTGGTGGGTTTCGCCGACTACGAGTACGCCGTCACCAGCACCCAGGTGCTGTTCCGCTTCCTGGACGTGGTGGAGTTCCTGCCGCACGAGAACGCCGAGTCCCACCTCCCGGAGCTGGAGGCGGAACTCGGCGGTCGTTCGACCGGTCCCCGGCCGCGGTAGCGGTTCAGCCCCGGTATGCGGGCAGGCCGGTCCAGGAGGAGACCACGGTCGGCGCGGCGGAGCCGTCGGCCGGGAGCGTGGCGACGCCGGCGGGCGTGCGGACGGCGATGGTGCGGCTGTCCGGCGACCAGGTGGGCTCGGTGTAGTCGGTGGTGGCGTTCGGGGTGAGGTCCCTGGCGATCCGGTCGCCCTGCACCGACTCCTCGAAGAGGTGGTCGTGGCCGCCGACGGAGCGGACGAAGACGGCGGACTCGCCGTCCGGGGACATCGCGGGCTCGGAGCCGGTGCCCAGCTTCACGGCCGTGGTGCGCAGGTTGTCGTCCAGGATGTAGACGCTGTCGGTACCGGCGTTGGCGTACAGCACGGTGCTGACCTTCCCGCCGGCGGTCGGCCAGGCGTTGCCGGTCTGCGGCAGCGGCTTGCCGACGACACCGGGCTCGCCGTCGGTCTGCGGGATGCCCAGTGCGGTCGGGGTGCCGCCGGCCGAGGGCACCTGCTTGAGCAGTAGCGTCCCGCCCTTGGAGGCGGCGAAGAGGATCTCGTTCAGACCGGGGCTGCCGATGCTCATGTCCCGCTGGGTGACCCGCCAGACCGGGTGCGACCAGTTCTCGCCGCTGGGCGCGCGGGCGACCACCACGCGCCCGCTGCCGTCGGCGTTGGCGGTGTCCAGGTTGCCGGCGCCGTCGATGAAGGCGCCCCTGCTGCCGTCCGGGGACCAGGCGAGGTCGCGGACCACGGTGCCGAAGTCGACCACGGTGCCGTTCATCACCACCTTGGTGGTGCCGTTGCTGATGGTCAGCCGGCTGCCGGCGGTGCCGTTGAGAGGCGGGGCTGCGGCCGGGGCGGAGGCCGGGGCAGAGGCCGAGGCCGAGGCAGCGGCGGTCGCGGATGCGGTGGCGGAGCCGCTCGGGGCGGGCGGCGACGAGGGCGCCGACGGCGACGAGGAACCCGAGGACGCACCGCCGGCGGGCGTGGCAGCGGCGACGGAGGTCCGGGTGGTGGCGGCGCACCCGGTGAGCAGCAGCGCGCTTCCGGTGATCGCTGCGGTGAGTGCGACGGCGGCAGTGCGGTGAGCTCGCATCAGTTTCCCCCCGATGGTGTCAGCAGTATGTGCACAACTAGAGCGTGGGCCATGAACGTCCGGCATTCGTGTGGCGCCCGTCACAGCCCTGCAACAGTCCGTCACCGCACCCGTTCGGACGGCCGCTGTCAGTGGCCGGGTATACGTTCGTCGGGTCGGCCCAAACCGGTCCGCGACAGACCGAACCAACACCAGACCCGACCCACAGTGGGGTGGTCCCATGGCGGAGCCAACGACGACGGCGTCCACCGCCGAGCCCAGCGAGGACACCAAAGACACCGAACACACCGAACACACCGATGCCCCGGAGCAGCCGCTGGAGCTCCAGCTCGAACGGTTCCGCAGGGAGCTGACCGGCTACTGCTACCGCATGCTCGGCTCGGTCTTCGAGGCCGAGGACGCGGTGCAGGAGACCATGGTCCGCGCCTGGCGCGGGCACCAGCGCTTCGAGGGCCGCTCCTCGCTGCGCTCCTGGCTGTACCGGATCGCCACCAATGTCTGCCTGGACGCGCTGAAGGGGCGCAGCAACCGGGCCAGGCCGATGGATCTGGGCGGTCCGGTGACGGTGGCGACGGCCTCGGACGCGATCCTTCCCGAGGTGACCTGGATCGGTCCGGTCCCTGACGGCCGGGTGGTGGCGGAGGCGGCGGACCCGGCGGAGGTGGCCGCCCAGCGGGAGTCGGTGCGGCTGGCGTTCATCGCCGCGCTGCAGCGGCTGGCGCCCAGGCAGCGGGCCGTGCTGATCCTGCGTGAGGTCCTCGGCTGGCACGCCGGCGAGGTGGCCGAACTCCTCGACAGCAGTACCGCCTCGGTCAACAGCGCATTGCAGCGGGCCAGGTCGACGCTGGCGGCCTGCGAGCCCGCCGACACCGACCCGGTCCGCCCGCTGGACCAGGAGCAGGCGGCGCTGCTGGCCCGCTACGTCCGGGCCTTCGAGAACTACGACATGGAGGGGCTGGTGCTGCTGCTGCACGAGGACGCGGTGCTGTCGATGCCGCCGTTCGCGATGTGGCTGCGCGGTCAGCAGGAGATCTGCGGCTGGATGCTGGGCCCCGGCCACGGCTGCCGGGGATCGCGGCTGATACCTGTGGTCGCCAACGGCGCCCCGGCCTTCGGCCAGTACCGGCCCGCCCCGGACGGCGGGTACGCGCCGTGGGCGCTGCAGGTGCTGGAGATCTCAGCCGGGCGGATCGTCGGGCTGAACAGCTTCCTCGACACGGACGTGCTCTTCCCACTGTTCGGGCTGCCGCCGCGGCTGGAGCAGGAAGGGACCGGTCAGCAGGGGTAGCTGCTCCGAGAGCCCGACCAGGGCGATCAGTTCGCGCAGCCGCTCACCCGCACCGACCAGGCGCAGCTCGCGACCGGCGCGACGGGCCCTGAGCTGCAGTCGCGCCAGTTCGCCGAGGTCGGCGAGGTCGGGGTCGGTCAGTGCGCTGACGTCGCACAGCAGCCATCCGAGCCGTCCGGGAGTGGGAGCGTCCATACCTGGACAGACCCCCGGAGCGCCCCGGGCTCATCGGTGCCCGCCCGGGGCGGCTCGCGAAGGTTGGCGACCGTTCGCGACTGTTCGCCGGTTGGTCAGTCCAGCTCGACGCGGCCGGTCAGCGGGCGCGGGCCCTGCCCGTCCCGGCTGTCGCGCTCCTCCTTCTCGGCGCGGTTGGAGGTGCCGAGGTTCTGCCGGACCGAGTCCAGGATGGTCAGCCCCTGGCCGACCAGTCCGGCCGCGATCTCGCCCAGGCCGTCGGCGCCGTTGAGCACGTTGACGTTGGCGCCCTGGAGGCCGGCCGCGGCCTCCTTGACGATCTGCGGCAGCTGGTCGATCAGCATCCGGTCCAGCGCCACCCGGTCGTGCGAGGCGGCGGCCTCGGCCTGGATCTTCATCCGGTTGGCTTCGGCCAGCGCCAGCACCCTGATCCGCTCGGCCTCGGCCTCGGCGGGCTTCACGATCTCGGCCACCAGCTGCTGCTGGCGCAGCTCGGCGGCGCGCTGGGCCAGCTCGGTCTGCGCGGTGAGCACCTCCTGCTGGGCGTGGGCCTGGGCCAGCGGTCCCGCCTGGGCGGCCTCGGCCTGGGCCCGGTCCACCTCGGCGGAGTACTGGGCCCGGACCACCGCGGTCTGCCGGGCGTACTCGGCCTGGTTCCGCTCGGCGGCCTGCTGCGCCTCCACCGACTGCTGGGTGGCCAGCGCCTGGGCGATCTGGGCCTGCCGCTGGATGGCGGCCTTGTGCGGGGCGGCCATGGCGGCGATGTAGCCGGTCTGGCCGTCGTCGATGGACTGGATCTGCAGCGAGTCGACGGTCAGGCCGATCGTGCCCATCTCGGTCTTGGAGGTCTCCAGGACCTCGGAGGCCAGCTTCTGGCGCTCCGTCACGATCTCCTCGACGGTCATCGAACCGATGATGGAGCGCAGGTGGCCGGCGAAGATCCGACCGGTCAGGATCGACATCTGGTCCTGGTCGGAGAGGAAGCGCTGGCCGGCGTTGACGATGCTCTCCTTGTCGTTGCCGACCTTGAACGCGATCACCGCCTTCACCGTCAGGGCGATGCCCTGGCGGGTCACGCAGGTCTCGGCGACCTCCGCCTCGCACATCGCCAGGGTCAGGAAGCGGGTCTTCCGGAACACCGGGAGCACGAACGCCCCGTGTCCGGTGACCACGCGGAACGGCGCGTCCCCCATACCGCGCCTGCCACCGGAGATCAGCATCGCCTCGTCGGGGGCGGGAACCCTGTAACCGAACATCCTTCGCGTCTCCTCAACCGGCGTCGCCGGCGTCGCCGGCCAACGCGTCCAACGGATCTGCCCATGCGATGACATCGACCTGGCGACTGCCACGGGACTCGATCACCAGGACCGGAGCCCCCTTCGGCAGCGGCTCTGCCGACCAGGCGAGAAAGGCCTCGGAACCACCCCTGACGCGCACCAGGACCTCGCCGGGCCCGGCCGCGCCGCGGGTGTGCACCAGCAGCACCCCGATGCAGCCCACCACGGCCTCGTCCGGCGCCATCCGAAGCTGCCCCCTATGTCGATCCTGTGTCTGATTCCTGTCTGATTCCTGACCCTAGCGCTACAACGGATCAGCGGCCCATCCTCCGTAGGACCGTTGTGCGACCCACGTTCCCAGCCACGTTCCCAGCCCCGTTCTCCCCGTTGTGGAAGGCGCGCACACCGTCCCCGCGCCGGAGTCGTGCTTTGACGGGGTGAGCGCAAAAAATCAAGTGATGTCCGAAGTTTGGGAGCAGGACTGCGAAAATATGCCGCATGAGCCTTGTGGCTCGCCGCGCGGCGGCCCTAGTGTCGGCTCACCCTCAACGCGTCCGCTCCACCGTTCACTCGTGCGCGAGAAATGAGCATCCGATGTCACGGAGCACTACCAGGGCCGCAGCAAGGCGGGCAGCCAGACCACCGATCAGGGCCGCGTTGGCGGTGGCAGCGGTGACCGCTGCCGTTGTGGGACTCGGTGTCGCCCCCGGCGGCACCGCCTTTGCGAGTTCGGCCGGTTCAGTCGGCACGGCGGGTTCGGCCGGTTCGGCCGGCGTTCCCGCCGCCACCCGGGCGGCGCTCGACCCGGCGCTGGTCGCCGGTACCGGCGCCACGGTGGGCTTCACCGAGCAGGAGGCCGAGAAGGCCGCCACCGACGGCACGGTGATCGGCCCGAGCACGGCCGCCTACACCCTGCCGGCCGAGGCGTCCGGCCGCTCGGCGGTCAGCCTGAAGCCGGGCCAGTACGTCGAGTTCACCCTGCCCAGCGCGGCCAATGCGATCAACGTCCGCTACAGCATCCCCGACGCGCCGGACGGCGGCGGCATCACCGCGCCGCTGGACGTCACGGTCAACGGCAAGAGCCGCACCACCATGACGCTGACCTCCCAGTACGCCTGGCTCTACAACCAGTACCCGTTCTCCAACGACCCCAACGCGGGCCTGCTGCAGCCGGACTGGTGGATCACCGAGTGCTCCTGCGTGCCGGACCAGACCACCCCGGCCCCGGTGATCACCACCCCGTTCCGCCCCAACCACTTCTACGACGAGCAGCGGCTGCTGCTGGGGCGCACCTACAAGGCCGGTGACAAGATCCGGCTGGCGGTGCCCGCCGGGAGCGACGCCTCGGCCACCGTCATCGACCTGATGGACTCCCAGCTGGTGGCCCCGCCCAAGGTCGACCTGATCGCAGCCAACGTGCTGGCCTTCGGCGCCGACCCGACCGGGCGGCGCGACTCGGCCGACGCCATCGACCGGGCCATCGCCTTCGCCCAGCGGACCCACCTCAAGGTGTACATCCCGCCGGGCACCTACCAGGTGAACCGCCACATCATCGTGGACAACGTCACCATCGAGGGCGCCGGCAGCTGGTACACCGTCATCAAGGGCCACCAGGTCACCCTGAGCACCCCGGCGCCGGACGGTTCGATCCACACCGGCGTCGGCTTCTACGGCAAGGACGCCTCGGTCGGCGGCAGCACCAACGTCCACCTGTCCGGCTTCGCGATCGAGGGCGACGTCCGCGAGCGCATCGACACCGACCAGGTGAACGGCATCGGCGGCGCGCTGAGCAACTCCACCATCGACGGCCTCTACATCCAGCACACCAAGGTGGGGATGTGGTTCGACGGGCCGATGACCAACCTCAGGATCACGAACAACACGATCGTCGACCAGATCGCCGACGGCATCAACTTCCACACCGGCGTGACCGACTCGGTGGTCTCCAACAACTTCGTCCGCAACACCGGTGACGACGCGCTGGCCATGTGGTCCGAGAAGACCGAGGACGCCAACGACACCTTCGACCACAACACCGTCCAGACGCCGGTGCTGGCCAACGGCATCGCGATCTACGGCGGGACCGACAACACCGTGTCGAACAACCTGATCGCCGACCCGATCCGGGAGGGCAGCGGCATCCAGGTCGGCTCCCGCTTCGGTTCCGAGGCGTTCACCGGACACCTCTGGATCACCGGCAACACCACGGTCAGGGCCGGGACCTACGAGCTGAACTGGAACATCGGCCTGGGCGCCATCTGGTTCTACGCGCTGGAGAAGAACATCAACGCGGACATCGAGGTGACCGGGGACAACTTCCTGGACAACACCTATGACGCGATCATGCTGGTCACCGACTTCCCGGTGAAGGACCAGTACTCCATCACCAACGTCCACTTCAAGGACATCAAGGTCGACGGCACCGGCACCGACGTGGTCAGCGCCAGGACCGCCGGGTCCGCGACCTTCCAGAACGTGGTCGCCCGCAACGTCGGCGCGGTCGGCGTCAACAACTGCGGATCGTTCAACTTCACCGCTGCCGGGTCGGAGTTCTCGCTGACCGACCTCGGCGGCAACACCGGCGGCGGCACCACCGGGCCCTGGCTGGCCCCCTGGGAGCTGCCGAACACCATCACCTGCGACGACCGTCCCACGGTGGTCGTCCCGCCGGCGCCGTCACCCTGGTGACGGGGCGTCAGTAGGCGCACGCAGTGAGGGCCCCGACCTGCCAGTGGGCGGTCGGGGCCCGCGGCGTTCCGGTCACCCGTCGCCGAGCCGCCGCCGGGCCTCCAGGCCGTCGAGGATGCAGGCGAGCCCTTCGTCGAAGCTGTCACCCCGGGTGCTGTCGACGTCGAAGCCCTCGCGCTGCGCCGCGTAGAGCCTGCGCAGCCGCGGATAACCCTGGACCGCCTGCTCGGCGACCGGCCAGAAGCGCTCCACCCACTCCTGCTGGCTCTGGCCGCTGCGGGCCAGCAGGGCCAGCGTGGCCGCCTCGGTCGAGGCCACGCCGATGACATAGGCGCTGACCGTGTTCATCCCCTGCTCGGCCGCCTGCAGCGAGTAGCCGGCCTCCTCGAACACCCCCAGCAGCGCTTCGGACAGCCGCAGCAGGTTCGGTCCGAGCGCCGCCATGCCCACCTGGCCGAGTGCCGAGGCGATCCAGGGGTGCCGCAGGAAGCCGTTCCGCAGGCCGTGGGCGAGGCGGGTCACCGCCGTGCGCCAGTCGGTGGAGCTGTCGATGCCGGTGAGGTCGATCTCGCCGTAGACCTCGTCCACGACCAGTTCGATCAGCTCGTCCTTGTTGGCCACGTGCGAGTACATCGAGGTGGCGCCGGCGTTCAGCCGGGTGCCGAGCTTGCGCATGCTCAGGGCGTCGATGCCCTCGGCGTCCAGCAGTTCCAGGGCCGCCGACACGATCTGGTCCCGGCTGAGGGCCGGCTGGTCCCGGCGCGATCGCTGCGGACGGGTCCACACCGACGGAAGTCCCTGCTGGTCGGCCGACATGCCGCCTCCTCGATCTGTCCGCTGCTTCTCGTGCTTCTCGACTACTGCTGCCGCACAGCGTACGCCCTTGCGCACACCGTGCGGCGACCGTACAGTGTGCGGAGTAGCGAACAGTGTGCGGCGAAGCGCACGCTGTACGGTCAGATGTCCCGGAGGGGTTCGATCATGGATATGACGAAGGAATCGCAGGAATCGCCGGAATCACAGGGGTCGCCGGAAGGCCGGCAGGCGGCGCGCAACCCGCGCCGCTGGGTGATCCTGGTGGTGCTCTGCCTCAGCGCGCTGGTGCTGGTCATCGACAACATGGTGCTGACGGTGTCGGTCCCGACCATCGCCGACAGCCTCGGGGCGAGCGCCCAGGACATCCAGTGGATCATCGACTCCTACATCCTGGTCTTCGCCGGGATGCTGCTCACCGCGGGCAGTCTGGCCGACCGGTTCGGGCGCAGGCGGATGCTGATCATCGGGCTCTCCCTCTTCGGAGGCGCCTCGCTGCTGGCGGCGCTCGCCGCGAGCCCCGCCGAACTGATCGCGGGCCGGGTGCTGATGGGCGTCGGCGGCGCGCTGGTGATGCCCAGCACGCTGTCCATCCTGATGACCGTGTTCGACGCCGAGGAACTGCGCAAGGCCTTCGCGATCTGGGGTGGCGCGTCCATGATCGGCCTGATCGGCGGCCCGGTGGTCGGCGGCGTCGTGATCGCCCACTTCTCCTGGGGTGCGATCTTCCTGATGAACGTCCCGGTCGCCGCTGTCGCCATCGTCGCCGCGGTGGTGCTGATGCCGGAGTCCAAGGGTCCGGCGCGCAAGGCCGATCCGCTGGGCATGGTGCTGTCGATGGTGGGCATGACCGCGCTGGTGTGGACGATCATCGAGGCGGCCCGGGAGGGCCTGACCCGTCCGGGGATCCTGGCCGGCATCGCGGTGACCCTGGCGAGCCTGGTCTCCTTCGGGGTCTGGGAGACCCGGGTCGAGTCGCCGATGGCGCCGCTGAGCCTGTTCCGCAACCGGGTGTTCAGCGCCTCCAGCTTCTCGCTGGTCCTGGTCACCTTCGCCAACGGCGGGCTGATGCTGGTGCTGACCCAGTACCTGCAGTTCGTGCTCGGCTACTCGGCCGTGCGCACCGGAGTGGCCTTCGCCCCGCTGGCCGTCGCCGCCCTGGTCTTCAACTCCCTCGGCGCCACCCTGGGCGCGAAGATCGGCAACCGCACCATCACCGTCGCCGGTCTGCTGGTGATCGCCGCCGGGTTCGGGGCGCTGACCACCCTCTCGGTGCATGCCGGATTCGGGATGGTCGCCCTGGGCATGATGCTGATCGGCGCGGGCGCCGGACTGGCGATGCCGGCCGCGACCACGGCGCTGATGAGCGCGATCCCCGCCGAGCACGCCGGGGTCGGCTCGGCGCTCAACGACACCGTGCAGCAGGCCGGGGCCGCGCTGGGGGTCGCCGTCCTGGGCACCGTCCTCTCCGGCACCTTCACCGGCCACATGCCCGGCTCGGCCCCCGAGGCCGCCCGCCACTCGGTCGCCGCGGCGCTGTCGCTGGCCGCGAGCACCGGTGACGGCGGGCTGGCCGCAGCCGCCCGGGAGGCCTTCACCTCGGCGATGTCCGCGAGCTTCGTGGTCGGCGCCTGCGGGGTGCTGGTCGCCGCCGCCCTGGCGCTGGTGCTGATGCGCAACGGCAAGGCCGGGGTCGGCGAGTCAGAGGCCCCGCTCGTCGGCGAGGCGTCCGTGCCCGCGCCGGTGCTGGACCGGGCGGCCGCCTGAACCCGGCAGCCGCGTCCGGTCGCCCGACGACGGAGCCCCCCTCGGGGGGCTTCGCGTCGTTCCCGGGGCGTTCCGCCGTTGTGGCGGTCGGCTCAGGGCGCCCGGAAGCAGCGCGGGAAGGCGGGGGCGAGCTGCGGCCTGCGGCCCCAGGCCAGGATCCCGCCACGGGCGATCGCGCCCCAGGGGGAGCACCGTCCCAGCGCGATCAGCAGGAAGGTCACCGGCTCGGTGACGATGGTGCAGTCCGGCCGCTGCGCCGGTCCCGCGGTGACGGTGAGGGTGCCCCCGGCGAAGGCGGCGGTGTAGCGCGGCCCGCCGCCGCGCAGTCGCAGCTCGTAGACGGCGTCCAGCCGGTCGGCCCGGTCGTGGTCGAGCACCCGGGGCATCGCCGTGACCAGGAACGGCAGGCACAGCTCCACCCGCTGACGGTCGATCATGTGCGGTCGGCGCAGTGCCCGGGCCAGGTCCCAGCCGTGGCCGAGCATATGGGTCAGCAGGTAGGACCCCAGCGTGTCCAGGTCCAGCGGACCCATCGGGGTCAGCACCGGCAGGTCGCCGGGGCGCTGCTCGGCGGCGGCCACGAAGGCCTGCGCCTGCTCGACCACGATCCCGCCCAGGACCGCGGGATCGCGTTGGGTGAACCAGGCCAGGGAGTCCTCGTTGGCGGCGGCCAGACTCCCCGGGGTCCCGTCCCCGTAGGGGCGGTCGACCCCCGCCGCCAGCTCCGCCATCAGCTCGTTGGCCAGCGCCAGGTGTGCCGCGGCCTCCCCGAGGTTCCAGGTGGAGCGGGGGACGCGGGCGGTCGGGTCGGCGCCGGAGGCCAGCAGTGCGGCGATGTCCGCCGCGGTCGCGGTGACGGCCTCGTACAGCTGTCGGGGTGGCTGCGCCGGGCCGGCCGTGGGGGTGGTCATGACGGAGAAGCCTGGACCAGCGGTGGCGCACTGTCCAGGGTTCGCGCCCCGACGGCCGCTCCAGGACTTTGCCATCTCTTTACAACCTGTCCCCGGGCTGTGTCGTCTCTCCTCCCGTTCAGCAACGCAGCCCGGCGCACGCCACCCCGGCGGCCCGGGCCGACGAGAGAGAGCCCTCATGCGTACAGCTCGTTCAGCCCGTACCGGCCGCGCCGGTGTGTTCACCGCCGCGCTCCTCGCCTGCGCCGCGGTGCTGGCCGGGGCCGGGTCCGCGAACGCCGCCGGGTCGGCCTCGCCGACCGCCTCGGCGTCCCCGGCGGCGGCGGGCACCGTCTCCGCGACCCCGAGTGCCACCCGGGACGGCTCCACCGCTGTCCCGTCGGCGTCCGCCAGGCCGACCCGGGCGCCCAGCGCCGTCGCGTCGGGCCAGGTCGGCGCCGTGCCGAAGGGCGCTCCGGACACCGGTGTGGTGGCCGCCCAGGGTGGTGGCGACACCGCCGCGGTGACCGGTGCCGCCGCGGCCGGAGCGCTCCTGGTCGGCGGGGCGGGCGTGGTGCTGCTGCGCCGCCGGGCCAGGACCCAGGGCTGATCTTGCCGACGAAGAGCGTGCGGGCACTGCTCACCGGCGTGGTCGCGGTGCTGCTGGTCTCCGGCTGCGGCAGCGGGACGGCGGCGGTGCGGGCGGGGGAGGGGACCGGGCCGTCCGGGGCCGGGTCCGCTTCGACGGCGCCGAGTACGCCACCGTCGTCCGCTGCCGCCGCACCGTCGACGGCGCCGAAGGCCCTCGCCGCCTCGGTCCCGGTTCGGCTGCAGATCCCGAGCATCGGGGTGGACACCTCGGTGATGCGGCTCGGGCTGGCGGCCGACGGGAGCGTCCAGGTGCCGCCGATCGAGGCGAACGCACCGGCCGGCTGGTACCGGAACTCGCCGACGCCGGGTCAGGTCGGCCCCTCGGTGATCCTGGCCCATGTGACCGTCGGTCAGTACGGCAACGGCGTGTTCCTGCACCTCTCCCGGCTCAGGCCGGGCGACCGGGTGGTGGCGCGGCTCCAGGACGGCGCGTCGGCGGCCTTCACCGTGTACAAGGTGCAGACCGTCGCCAAGGCCGAGTTCCCGACGGCTGCCGTCTACGGGAACGTCGACCGCCCGGAACTGCGTCTGATCACCTGCGGCGGCCCGAGGGACAGCACCGGGCACGGCTACCTCGACAACGTGGTGGTCTACGCCGCACTGACCGCCGAGCAGTAACGACACCCGCGCACAGAGACACCCGCACAGCAGAGACACCCGCACCACGACCCATGGAGAGCGTTGAGCCGGTCACAGGACACCGCGGCGTCCGAGCTGTTCGCCGCCCTCTACCCGGCCCTCGCCGGGTGGTGCCGTCGTCTGACCGATGACGACGGCACCGCCCACGAGATCGCCGCCGAGGCGTTCACCCGCCTGTGGGCGCGCTGGACCAAGGTGGACGAGCCGCGCGGCTTCCTCTACGTCACCGCGGCCAACCTGGTCCGCGACCACTGGCGCAGGACGGAGCGGGAGCGGCGGGCGATGCGCCGGGTGACCGCCGAGGCCGTGCTGAGCGGTCAGCGGGAGGAGGGCGCCGACCCCTCGGTCCGGCTGCTGGTCCAGTCGCTGCCGCTGCGGCTGCGCACCCCGGTGCTGCTGTACTACTACGCTGATCTGCCGATCCGGGAGGTGGCCGTGCTGACGGGGCGTAAGGAAGGGACAGTCAAGGCCGATCTCCACGCGGCACGGGAACTACTGCGCAGCAGGCTTGGGGGACACCTTGATCACACCCATTGAGGAGCCGGACGAGGAGCGTGACGACCGGCTGGCGGCGCTGCTCGGACCCGGCCCGGTGGTCCTGCTGCCGCCACCCGGCGCGTTCGAACACATCCGTCGCAGCGCGGTGCGCAGGCGCCGGCGGCGTACCGCGGCCGGCGGCGGACTCGTGCTGGCCCTGGCCGCCGCGGTGATCACCCCGCTGCTGCTGTCCGGCGCCGGCACCCCGGCCGCCCCGGTGCGGGTGGTCCCGGCCGCGCCGATGCCGGCCGCGACCGCCCCGGCGTCCTCCTCGGCGGCGCCTTCACCGACCCGAGACGACCCCCGTCGGACGGCCTCCGCGTCGGCGAGCCCGACCGCATCGGCCTCGGCGTCGCCTTCGCCGACGCACCGCCCGGTCCGGGCGACCTCGGTGCCCACGTCCCGCGCCGGCGCTGCCGCGGTGCCCTCGGCGACCTCCCCGTCGTCGGCGTCCACCGCCGCTGCCGTGAACGGCAGTTCGGCCACGCCGAGCGCCACCGGCCGGTAGCAGCTCCGCCGGGGCACTCTTGGGCAGACCGATGAGTTCCGGGCCCAGGTCCGGTCCCTCTCTGCAGAAGCACTCTGCAGAGAGGACAGCACCATGAGCCTGCCGGAGATCACCACCAGGGCGCAGTGGCTCCAGGCCCGTAAGGAACTGCTGGTCAAGGAGAAGGAGTTGACCAGGGCGCGGGACGAGCTGAACGCCGACCGGCGGCGGCTGCCGATGGTCAGGGTCGAGAAGCAGTACACCTTCGACTCGGTGCACGGACCGGTAACGCTGGCCGGACTGTTCGACGGCTGCCGTCAACTGATCGTCCAGCACGTCATGTTCGACCCGGCCTGGGAGGACGCCTGCTCCAGCTGCAGTGCCGGCATCGACGAGATCCCCGAAGCGCTCCTGGCCCATCTGCGGGTCCGTGAGACCGGGTTCGTGCTGGTCTCGCGCACCCCGCTGGAGAAGATCGAGAAGTACCGCGCCCGCCGGGGCTGGTCGCTGCCCTGGTACTCCTCGTACGGCAGCGACTTCAACTACGACTTCCACGTCTCGCTGGACCCGGCGGTGGCGCCGGTGCAGTACAACTACCGCGACGCGGCCGAGCTGGCCCGGACCGGCGCCGGCTGGATGCTGGAGGGGCCCACGGAGATGCCCGGGTACAGCTGCTTCCTGCGGGACGGCGACGCGGTCTTCCACACCTACTCGTCCTTCGCCCGCGGCGCCGAGCAACTCGGCGGCGCCTACGCCTTCCTGGACATGACCGCGCTGGGCCGCCAGGAGGAGTGGGAGGAGCCCAAGGGCCGCTCGGCCGCCCCCAGGGGCGCCGTACCGGACTTCTCCGCATAACCGTCGGCGGAACAGAACAGCGGAACAGAACAGCCGTCCGCCGGCCGGGCGTCGAGGTCGAGGTCAACCCGCCCCGGCGAGCTGGTCGTCAAGCGCGGCGCGGAGCCAGTCGTGGGCGGAGCCCATGGTCGGCTCCGCCGGGCCGGCGGGCGGGCTGACCAGTTCGCCGGCCAGCTGCCAGTACCGGTCGACCAGCGGGTCGGCGGACAGCACCAGGATGCTGCTGAGCTTCTGCCGGAAGGCGGGGCTGTCCGCCGTGCCGCCCGCGGCGGCGTGGGCCGCCACGAAGCAGTCCAGCGCCCCGCCCTGCTGGGGTGACCGCCCGGCCCGCAGATCGGCGGCGGCCAGGGCGTAGGCCTCGCCGAGCCCGTCGTAGAGCACGGCCGGGCGGTACTTGTCAGGGGCGCAGCGGAACTCCGGGCGGCAGAGGTCGCTGTCCAGGCGGACACCGGTGGTGAGGGCGTGCAGCCGGGCGAAGGCCAGCACCTGGGCCGGCGACGGATCGGTCGGCGGCTGCGGCACCGCCGCGTCGATGATCGCGCTCCGCAGCCGGGCCGGGAGCCGTGCGGGCAGCAGGAAGCGCCAGAACCGTGCCAGCGGAGCGGTGCTGGGTGGCGCGGCGACCGCGCCGATCAGCCGCAACCGGTCGGCGCGCTCCTCGGCGCTGCAGTCACGCAGCAGCCGCAGCGCGGCCTCGCGCCAGCGCAGCGCCGCCAGCTGCGAGCCGAGTTCGCGCAGCTGCCCGGCGACGGCGTCCTCCAGCGCGTCCTCCCGTGCCGCGTCCTCCCGGCCCAGGATCCGGCCCACCTCGGAGACCGGCAGGTCCAGGCTGCGCAGCGAGCGGATCAGCCGGAGCTGTTCCAGCGCCTCGGGCCCGTACCGGCGGTGGCCCCCGGAACTGCGGCGGGCCTCGGGGAGCAGGCCCTGGTCGGAGTAGAAGCGGACGGTCTTGACGGTGACGCCGGCATGTTCGGCGAGTTCCCCGATGCTCCACAGGTCGTCGGGCGACAAGGCTTGAACCTCCCTCAGGGGGAGTTCCTACGGTACCGGTGAGCCCGGGAGCGGGACATCCGAGGAGGTAGTCATGACGGCGTTGGTGCTGGTGTCGGGCAGCCATGTGGGCGGGTGGGTGTGGCGCGAGGTCGCCGCCCGGTTGCGGGAGTCGGGGGCGGAGGTGTTCCCGGCCACGCTCACCGGGCTGGGGGACCGCCGGCACCTGGCCGGTCCCGGCACCGACCTGGACACCCACATCGAGGACCTGGTGCAGCTGATCGACCACGTGGACGCCCCGGACCTGGTGCTGGTCGGCCACGACACCGGCATCCACGCGGTGCTGGGCGCCGCCGACCGGCGCCCGGAGCGGATCACCAGGGTGGTCCACCTGGACGCCGGTCTGCCGCTGGACGGGGAGTCGGTGCTGGACCTGGTGCCGGACCAGGCGGTGCGGGAGCGGATGCTGCGGCAGGCGGGGGAGAGCGGCGCCGGCTGGCGGGTGCCGGCGCCGACCAGGGAGGAGTGGGCGCTGCGCGGCAGCACCGACGGCGTCCCCGAGGAGGCGCTGGACCGACTGACCCGGCTGGCCGCGCCGCAGCCGGTGGGCACGCTGACCCAGCCGCTCCGGCTCACCGGGGCCGGTGCCAAGCTGCCCACCAGCGGCATCCTCTGCACCGCCAACGGTTCCAGCATCGCCCTGGTGGAGACGGTGCTGTGGTTCGGCGACCCGCGCTTCCAGGGGCTGACCGACCCCCGGGTGGGCTTCTTCGAACTCGCCACCGGCCACTGGCCGATGCTCTCCTGCCCGGACGAACTGGCCGCCGTCCTGCTCCGGGCCGCGGCGGGGGAGGGCCGGCGGCTGGCCCCGGCCGCCGCCGAGGGCCCGGCCCGGTCGGGCCGCTTCCTGCTGGACCCGCCGGAGGGAGCGCAGACGCGGGAGCGGGTCGGCCGGGTCGACCTGCATCTGCCCGGTGACCTCGCCGACGGCGTCGGCCCCCGCCCCGCCGTGGTGTTCGTCCACGGCGGACCGATCTCCCCCGAACTGCGGCCCACGCCACGGGACTCGGAGACCTTCCTCGGCTACGCCCGGCAGACCGCGGCGCTGGGGGCGGTCGCCGTGACGCTGGACCACCGGCTGTACGGCCTCGGCGACTACGGGCGGGCCGCCGAGGACGTCGCCGAGGCGGTGGAGCTGGTGCGGGCCGATCCGCGGGTCGACGGCGAGCGCATCGCGCTGTGGTTCTTCTCCGGCGGCGGGCTGCTGTCGGCGGACTGGCTGGCGGCGCCCCCGGCCTGGCTGCGGTGCGTGGCGGCGACCTATCCGATCCTGGCACCGCTGCCGGCCTGGGGGCTGTCCGAGTCCCGGTTCCGCCCGGCGGCCACGGTGCGCGGGGCCGGTCGGCTGCCGATCGTGCTGACCCGGGTGGAGCTGGAGCAGCCGGGGATCGCGGCCACGGTCGCCGAGTTCCTGGCCGCGGCGGAGGACGTCGGCGCCGCTGTGGAGGTGGTGGACGTGCCGCTGGGGCACCACGGGTTCGAGACCATCGACCACACCGGCCCGGCCCGGGAGGCGGTGCACCGGGCGCTCGGCTCGGTCCTGGCCCGTCTGCGGGCCTGAACGCGCGGGGAGCCAGATCAGGGCCCCTGGTCCAGCACACCGGTCAGGGTCGGTGACCCGGTCGCGGCGTCCACCGAGGAGTGGGTGACGGTGCCGTCGGGGTTCCGGCTGAGAAGCTGCTCGGCCGCTCCGGTGGGGCAGCCGGCCGGGCTTCCGGGCAGCGGGCTGCTGCGGAAGGTGAGCTGGTGGGAGTCGGCGCCGAGCAGTGTCCAGGCCGTCGGGCAGGGGGTCTGCGGTCCGGTCGCGGCGGTGTCCAGGGCCAGCGCGGTGGTGGACGCGCCGCCGACCGGTCCGGGCCGTACGGTGACCGCGTCCTCCCAGGCGCGGGATCCGTCGGCGTCGGCCAGGGTCCCCGACCAGGTGCCGAGGAAGCCGGCCGGGACGGCGTCCGCCGACGTCCCGGCCACGGTGCGGGCCGGCGCGGGGGCTGCGGGCGGCACCAGCCGGGCCGGTGCGGAGGGCACAGCCGCCGGGGTCGGGCCCGGCAGGCCGCCGACGATGCCGACCCGATGCCCCCGGGTGATCAGCATGGCGACCCCGATCGCCATCACCGTGAACACGGTCGCGATGATGACGATCCCACCCTCACGCACCCGGGCCCGCTCCGCCATCACCCGTCGACCTCCCACGACCGCGGGACGCCGAGCCCGCGTCCGCTCCAGCGTCCCGCCGCGGACGGCGGATCGCCAGAGCCGGGTGACGGTTGGTCAGGTGCTGGCGGATCCGATGTTGCCGGATCCGATGTCGCCGGATCAGATGTCGCGGAAGACCTCGATCTGGGCGCCGACGGAGTTGAGCCGGGCGGCCAGGTCCTCGTAGCCGCGGTTGATGACGTAGACGTTGCGCAGCACCGAGGTGCCCTCGGCGGCCAGCATCGCCAGCAGCAGCACCATGGCCGGGCGCAGTGCCGGCGGGCACATCATCTCGGCGGCGCGCCACCGGGTGGGGCCCTCGACCAGCACCCGGTGCGGGTCCATCAGCTGGACGTGGGCGCCGACCCGGTTGAGCTCGGTCAGGTACACCGAGCGGTTCTCGTAGACCCAGTCGTGCACCAGGGTCGAACCGTGCGCGCAGGCCGCGATGGCGGCGAAGAAGGGCAGGTTGTCGATGTTGATGCCGGGGAACGGCATCGGGTGGATCTTGTCGACCGGCGCGGTCAGCTTGGAGGGGTGCACGGTGAGGTCGGTCAGCCGGGTGCGGCCGTTGTCGGCCGGGTACTCCGGGCTGCGGTCGCAGTCCAGGCCCATCTCGTCCAGGACGGCGAGCTCGATCTCGACGAACTCGATCGGGACCCGGCGGATGGTCAGCTCGGAGTTGGTGACCACCGCCGCGGTGAGCAGGCTCATGGCCTCGACCGGGTCCTCGGAGGGGGCGTAGTCGACGTCGGCGTCGATGGTGGCGCGGCCGTGCACGATCAGGGTGGTGGTGCCGATGCCCTCGACGTGCACGCCCAGGCGCTCCAGGAAGAAGCAGACGTCCTGGACCATGTAGTTGGCGCTGGCGTTGCGGATCACCGTGGTGCCGGGGTGGCGGGCGGCGGCGAGCAGCACGTTCTCGGTCACGGTGTCGCCGCGCTCGGTCAGCACGATCGCCCGCTGCGGCTCCACGTCGCGCTCCACGGTGGCCCGGTAGGTGCCGGTGGTGGCGCTGACGTGGAGGCCGAAGTGGCGCAGCGCCGACAGGTGCGGCTGGACCGTGCGGGTGCCCAGGTCGCAGCCGCCGGCGTAGGGGATCTCGAAGCGGTCGGCGCGGTGCAGCAGCGGGCCGAGGAACATCAGGATGCTGCGGGTGCGGCGGGCCGCGTCCTCGTCCATGGCGGAGAGGTCGAGGGTGGCCGGCGGGGTGATCTCCAGGTCGGTGCCGTCGTTGATCCAGCGGTGCCGCACCCCGATGCTGGCGAGGACCTCCAGCAGGCGGTAGACCTCCTCGATCCGGGCCGCGCCGCGCAGCGTGGTCCGGCCGGTGGTCAGCAGCGAGGCGCAGAGCAGTGCCACGCAGGCGTTCTTGCTGGTGCGGACGTCGATCGCGCCGGACAGCGTGCGCCCGCCGACGACCCGCAGGTTCATCGGGCCCGCGACGCCCAGCGAGACGATCTCGCTGTCGAGTGCTTCGCCGATCCGGGCGACCAGGTCCAGGCCGATGTTCTGGCCACCGGACTCGATCCGGGCCACGGCGCTCTGGGTGGTGCCGAGGGCGACGGCGAGCTGTGTCTGGGTCCAGCCCTTGTGCGTCCGGGCAGCACGGACGAGCTTGCCGATACGGGAGAGGTAGTCGTCGGTCACCGCCCGAACGTATCTCACTGATGCGATGCAGTGCATCTTCGCTGGTCGTACCGGGGACCGTTCGGGTGAATCCGGCCGGGAGGGTGAGCCCGGCCACCCGGCCCCGGTGCTGCGGCCCCGCTGTGGCCTTTGACCTGGACCACGCTGCGGCGGCGTGGTCCGGTGCCCGGAGTCGGGCGGTCCCCGGCGCGGGCCCGGGCGACGGCATGCGCGCCGGAAAGATACAGCAGGAGCGCGATGCTGTCGCCGCGAATCGGCCGCTTCCCGTCGAACCGGTACGCCCGGTGGCGGTTAGGGGCGCAGCACCAGCTTGCGGCCCGGCGAGGCCGCCTGGGCCGCCCAGACCCCGGCGACGTCGTCGAGCGGGTGGACCTCCAGGGCCAGGTCGAGGCGGCCCGCTGCGGCGTACCCGGCCACCTCGGCGTAGGCGGCGGCGGACTGCTCCGGGGTGAGGGTGCCGCCGCTGAGGCCGAGCACCTTGAGCCTGGAGTGCCGCAGTGCGCCGGCGTCCACGGCCGCCTCGGCGCCGGCGACCTGGCCGACGTTGAGCAGTCGTCCGGTCGGGCGAAGTCCGGCCAGTGCGGCCTGGACGTAGGGGCCCCACAGCGGGTCGACCACCACGTCCACCGGTCCGCCGGCCTTCTCCAGTGCCGCGGCGAACCCGGCGGGGTCGCGGTCCAGCAGCACGGTGCCGTCGCAGAGGTCCGACAGGGCGGCGAGCCGCGCCTCGTCGCGTCCGGCGGCGATGACCCGTTCGGCGCCCAGTACCCGGGCCAGGTGCACGAAGGCCTGGCCGAAGGCCCCGGTCGCGCCGAACACCAGCACCGATTCGCCGGGGCGCAACGCGGCCTCGTCCCGCAGGCCGATCAGGGCACTGATGCCGACCACCCCGACCGCGGCGGCCAGGTCGTCGTCGAGCGCGTCCGGGACCGGCAGGCAGGCCGCATCGGGGGCGGTCAGGTACTCGGCCAGGGTGCCGTCGACGAAGCCGCCGGGCACCGAGACGCGGACCCGGGTGCCCGGCGCCAGGGTGTCGCTCTCGACCACGGTGCCCACGCCCTCGACCCCGGGGACGTGCGAGGGCTGCGGTCGGCCGGCCGGGTGTCCGCCGCCGGAGATGAGCAGATCGATCGGGTTGAGGGCCGCCGCCACCACCCGGACCAGGGCCGACCCCGGCGCCCGCCGCGGCTCGTCCCGCTCACCGACCACGGGCGCCTGTCCGAGCTCGGCCACTACTGCTGCGCGCATCACGTCACTGCCTTTCGGGCTTCCGGAGTTGAATGACCGACCGGTCAGTCACTCTAGCCACGGGCGGGACGAACGGTCAACGGGTCGTCAGGTCGTCCGGTCGACCTGTGGACCGCTGCGCTCCAGGTCGCCCGTATCCTTCGTGGCATGACTGCTCGTGCCGCTGCGGCCCAGGAAACCCGAGCCGCGCTGCTGGATGCGGGCCTTGAGATCGCGGAGGAGCACGGGCTCTCCGGGATGAGCGTCAACCGGGTGGTGGCCGTGGCGGGGGTGGCCAAGGGCACCTTCTATGTGCACTTCCCGGACCGCGACGCCTTCCTGAGCGCGATGCACCAGCGCTTCCACGAGCAGGCCGGCCGGGCGGTGACGGCGGCCATGGCCCAGCACCCACCGGGCCGGGCCCGGATGCAGGCCGGGATGACCGCCTACTTCGAGGTCTGCTTGAGCAATCTGGGGGTCAAGGCACTGGTGCTGGAGGCCCGCAACACCCCCGGCGTCGCCGCGGACGTCGCCGCCCGCAACGACGCCTTCGCCGCCATGGCCGAACCGGACCTGTTGGCCATGGGCTGGTCCGAAGCGCACACGGCCGCAGGCTTGGTGGTCGCCATGTCCGCGGAGCTGTCCATGGCCGAGATGGCCACCGGACAGCGCGACGAGCGCGGCCGCGAGGTGCTGTGGGCGCTGCTGGCCCGGCTGGACCTGAACGCCTGAACACTCCTGTGCTCCACGCCCCCTGACGGAGGATCAGTCCGTGCGGTGGTTGAGCCGGCGGGCGGAGTCGGAACCACCCGGCCCGGGCCCGTCAGGACTGGCCGGGGGTGACCAGTCCGCTCTCGTAGGCGAAGACCACGGCCTGGGCCCGGTCGCGCAGTGACAGTTTGTCAAGGATCCGGCTGACATGCGTCTTGACGGTCTGTTCGGCCAGGAACAGGTCCCCGGCGATCTCGCTGTTCGACCGGCCGCGGGCGACCAGGCCGAGCACCTCGGTCTCACGCGGGGTCAGCCCGTTCAGGCGGGTCGCGTCCCGGAGCGCGGGCGGGCGGCTGCGGACGAAGCCCTCGATCAACCGGCGGGTGACCGAGGGCGCGAGCAGGGCGTCGCCGGCCGCCACGATCCGGACCGCGGCGATCAGGTCGGCGGGCGGGGCGTCCTTGAGCAGGAAGCCGCTGGCCCCGGCGGCCAGGGCGGCGTACACGTAGTCGTCGATGTCGAAGGTGGTCAGCATCAGCACCCGGGGCCGGTGTTCGACACCGCGTGGCGGGTCCATCAACTGCCGGGTGGCCTCCAGGCCGTCCATGACCGGCATCCGAACGTCCATCAGCACGAGGTCGGGGCGCAGGCGGTGGGAGAGCTCCAGGCACTCCCGGCCGTCGGCCGCCTCGCCCACCACCTCGATGTCGGGCTGGGCGGCCAGCAGCGCGCCGAAGCCGGCACGGATCATGGCCTGGTCGTCGACGACCAGCACGCTGACGGTCATGGTGCTCCTGACTCTCGCAGTCCGCCTTCTTGCAGTCCGTTCTGTCGCAGTCCACGCAGCGGAAGGACGGCGCTCAGCCGGAAGCCGCCGCCGGGGAGCGGCCGGGCGTCCAGCTCACCGTCGAGCATGGCGACGCGCTCCCGCATCCCGACCAGGCCGTGGCCGCCGCCATACCCGCCGCCCTGCCCGCCGGCCCGTGGCTCCAATGGGGGCGCCGCACCGGTGGCACCGGAGTCGACCACCTCGATCCGCACCGCGCCGTCGCCCCCGTCCATGGTGACCCGATCCGTGGTGACCCGGTCGACGGTGACCCTGGCGTCGGCCCCGGGCGCGTGCCGCACCACATTGCTCAGCGCCTCCTGGACGATCCGGTAGACGGAAAGCCGTACCAGGGCCGGTAGTTCGGCGTCGTCCGGCAGCCCCTCGGCCAGCACCAGGCGGGCGTCGACACCGGCCTGGCGGGTGGCCCGGACCAGGGCGGGGAGGTCGGACAGGCCCGGCTGCGGGGCGTTCTCCCCGTCCGGCGCGTCCTCGCTGCGCAGTACGTGCAGCAGCCGTCGCATCTCGGTCAGCGACCGTCGCGCCTCGGCGGCGATGGACGCGAACTCCTCGGCGGCGGCCGCGGGTACGTCCGGGATTCGGTACGGCGCACTGTCGGCCTGGACCGTGATCAGCGACATGTGGTGCGCGACCACATCGTGCAGTTCGCGGGCGATCCGGGCCCGCTCGGCCAGCAAGGTGGCCCGAGCCTGCTCGGCCTCGCCGAGCTGCTCGGCGGCGGCCAGCCGGGTCCGGGCCTCGCTCCGTCCGCGCAGGGCGTCGGCGGTGAGCGCGCCGACGGCGAGCAGCACGCCCATGGGGAGCAGCCCCAGCCAGCCGTGTCCGGTCGGCACCAGCGCGAAGAGCACGGCGCCGACCGCGGTCACCTCCAGCCACATGGCGACCGTGGCGCGGCGCGAGGTCCGCAGGCCGACCGCGATGAACACCGGGGCCAGCGACAGCAGCGAGGTCACCGCCCACGGCCACGGCTCGGCGGCCGAGTGCGGGCGGGTCAGTGCGGCGGTCGCGGTCACCGCCGCCAGCTCGGTCCACCAGGCGGTGCGCGGGCGGCCGAGCGCCACGGCGAGCGGGGCGGCCCGGGCCAGGCTCAGTGCCAGCGACGGGGCGTACTTGAAGTCGTAGTGCTGGACGAGATCGAGGGTTCCGCTGAACAGGACCAGAACGGCCAGCGCCCACAGTGTCCGCGGGCCCCATCTGCCCGGGCCCCATCTGCCTGGACCCCGCCTGCCCGGACCCAGGCTGCCCGGACCCGGGCCGCCGCTCGGCGCGGCTACCGCCGGCCGGCCCAGGTCGTCCCAGACCGCCCGCCGGACGAGCCCCGGCAGATCCCCGAGCCGCCCCCGCACGGTGTCGATCATCATCGTCCGCCACGATACCTCCGGACCGGGTCTCACAGCTGGTGGATCCAGGCGGTCATCAGGGCCACCCCGCCGACGCAGGCCAGCACCGTCAGCAGGACCGGTCCGAACCCGACTCTGCGCCCCCACAGCCGGCCCGCCAGCCGCGCGTGCAGCCGGTTCAGCAGCCACAGCACCAGCACCCCGCCGGCCGCACAGGGCAGCCCGATGCCGAAGTGGGCCAGCCAGGCGCCGCCGGCGGTCGGACCGCCCCACGAGTGGTCGTAGGGGCCGTGGTCCACCAGGCCGTAGCAGACGCCGCGTAGTACGAAGAGGATCTCGACCCCGACCGGGATCAGCGCCAGCAGCCCCAGCGGCACGGCCAGCACCGCGTGCGCGAGCAGCCGCACCGGGCCGGGGCGCGGGCCTGACCCCTCCGTCAGTTCCGGCTGCTGCTCGGCGACCCGCGCCCACCAGGTCCGTGCCCGGTCCGCCCGTCCGACCGCGACCGCGGCGACCGTCCCGACGGCGATCGGCAGCAGCGCGGCGGCGTACCCGACCCGCCGCCCGAAGCGGCGTACGGACCGCCCAGGGGTGGCCTGCGACGGGGAAGTCCTGCGGCTGTGCCGTGCGGTGATGACTGCCATGGTCTGCTCCTCCACGCTCCGATCGGCCCCTTGCCGACGACCGGAAAGGTAGGAGCAGGACACCCTCGTCCACCTCACACCACGGTCCTGTTCCGACCCCCTACTCCGGTAGGGGGTACGCGGCGGCCGGACCGGTCAGGAATCGAGAAGTGCCGCGCGTCGGCCGCGGCTAACGTGACAGCCATGGACATCACCATTCACACCAGCTTCCTTCCCCACGACGACCCGGACGCGTCCGTGGCCTTCTACCGCGACACCCTCGGCTTCGAGGTCCGCAGCGACGTCGGCCAGGGCAAGATGCGCTGGATCACGGTCGGCCCCGTCGACCAGCCCAGCACGTCCATCCTGCTGGCGCCGGTCGGCGCCGACCCCGGGGTCACCGAGGACGAGCGGCGCACCATCCACGAGATGATGGCCAAGGGCACCTACGGCTGGATCCTGCTGGCCACCCGGGACCTCGACGGCACCTTCGAGAAGGTGCAGGCCGGCGACGCCGAGGTGGTCCAGGAACCGACCGAGCAGCCGTACGGCATCCGCGACTGCGCCTTCCGCGACCCGGCGGGCAACCTGGTCCGCATCCAGGAACTCCGCTGACCCGATACCGGAAGGAGCTCTCTCATGTGCCGTCCCGGATGGGCGCGCGCACGCACGGCGGCGCAGCACCTGGAGGACCTGGCGCGGCTGCGCCGGGTCCGTGACCGGATCGACCGGGAGTACGCGCAGCCGCTGGACGTCGAGGCGCTGGCCCGCGGCGCGTTCATGTCGGCGGGGCACCTCAGTCGTCAGTTCCGGTCGGCCTACGGGGAGTCGCCGTACAGCTATCTGATGACGCGTCGGATCGAGCGGGCGATGGCGCTGCTGCGCCGCGGCGACCTCAGTGTCACCGACGTCTGCTTCGCGGTGGGCTGCTCGTCGCTGGGTACCTTCAGCACCCGCTTCACCGAACTGGTCGGCATGCCCCCCAGCAGCTACCAGCGCCGGGCGGCGGACGCCACGGCCGGAATCCCGTCCTGCGTCGCGAAGCAGGTGACCAGACCGGTCCGGCACCGGGAGCCCCAGCCCACCGCCGCGGTCGCCGCAGAACTGCAACCAGCCTGATCGCGGAGCGTGCGATTAGGTACGGCGTGTTACACAGGAGGTAATCAAAGGGGCAGTTTTGCACCGACTCAATCTCGGAATCATGGCGCAGTCACGCAAGGAGAACGAGCACCGACTGCCGATCCACCCCGCGCATTTCGAGCGGATCGACGTCGATCTCCGGGCACATATCCACCTTGAGCAGGGATACGGCGAGTACTTCGGGGTCTCCGACGAGCAGCTGGCACCCCTCGTCGCCGGTTTTCTGCCACGGGCGCAGCTCATCGAGCGGTGCGAAGTCATTCTGTTGGCCAAACCGATGCTGGAGGACGTCGCCGAACTGCGGGACGGGCAAGTCCTGTGGGGCTGGCCGCACTGCGTCCAGGACGAGAAGGTCACCCAGACGGCCATCGACCGCCGGTTGACGCTCATCGCCTTCGAGGCGATGAACCACTGGACCACGGACGGTTCGTTCAACCTGCATGTCTTCCACAAGAACAACGAGCTGGCCGGGTACTCCTCGGTGCTGCACGCCCTGCAGCTGCGGGGCTCGACCGGCGACTACGGCCGTCGGCTGCGCGCGGTCGTGATCGGCTTCGGCGCGACGGCCCGGGGGGCCGTGACGGCGCTGAACTCGCTGGGTGTGCACGACGTGGACGTGCTCACCGCGCGCGGTGTCACCGCGGTCAGCTCACCGATCCACTCCGCGCGCATCGTCCAGTTCGACCATGACGTGGCGGACGACACCGCCGACCCGCGCCGCAGCCACGCCCTCACCGAGGACGGCCGGGTACCGCTGGCGGACTTCCTCGCCGGGCACGACATCATCGTCAACTGCGTCCTGCAGGACACCGGCGCGCCGCTGACGTTCCTGATCGACGAGGATCTGGCGATGCTGGCGCCGGGAACCCTGATCATCGACGTCTCCTGCGACGAGGGCATGGGTTTCAGCTGGGCCCGGCCGACCACCTTCACCGATCCGATGTTCACCGTCGGTGACCAGGTGCACTACTACGGTGTCGACCACAGCCCCTCCTACCTGTGGAATGCCGCCACCTGGGAGAACAGCGAAGCGCTGATCCCCTACCTGCGCGCGGTCCTCGACGGCCCCAGCAGCTGGGAGGCGGACGAGACCATCCGTCGTGCCATCGAGATCCAGGAAGGCACCATCCGGAACCGAGCGGTGCTGGCCTTCCAGCACCGCTCCCCGGACTACCCCCACGCCAGGGCGTCGTAGCCGCCTCCGGTGGGGTGGTGCCCGGCCACGACGGCGGTCGGACGCCACGTCACCGGGGCTGGAAACCGTCGCATGACGCCTCGTCGGCGCGGGTAGGAAGCCTCGCACGGGTGTGCGCAAGGATGGCGGGGACGTCGGGGACGTCGGGGGTGAAGAGTGTCCAGGCACGGGGGTCCGCACCGCAGGATGCTGCTGCTCTGCGCCGCCCTCGCGGTGTGCGGCCTGGTCGCGGTCTGGTCCGCCCGGAGCGTCCCCGACTTCCGGGCCAACCTGCTGCTCAACCTGGCACCGGAGTTCCTGGGCGCGATCGTGACCGTGCTCATCATCCAGCCCTTCCTGACCCGGATCGAGGAGGAACGGGTACGCGAGCACATCCGGCTCGACTACCCGGCCTTCTGCGAGCAGGTCGCCTCGGCCACTGACGTCGTCTTCGTGCTGGACACCTTCTCCTACCTCTTCTCCGGCCGCACCGCGGACCGCTTCGTCCGGGCGGCGACGGCCGCGGTCGGCCGGGGAGCGGTGGTGCGGGTCCTGCTGCTGGACCCCGAGTCGCTCGCCGCCCGGCAGCGCTCCGCCGAGATCCGGGAGGACGTGCGCCGCGAGATCATGCGCAACCTGCGCGACCTGCACCGGCTCCAGGCCGGCCTGCCCGCCGGACGCCGGGACCAGTTCCAGGTGCGGCTCTACGCAGCGGCCCCCTCGATCCAGCTCTACCGCTGGGGCGAGCGGATGATGGTCAGCTTCTACCCGGTCGACCGACTCTCCGGGGAGGGGCAGCAGTTGGAGGTGCGCGTCTCCACCCCGCTCGGCTCGTTCGTCGCCGAGCGCTTCGCCGACCTGTGGGCCAACGCCCGCCCGATGGCCGAGGTGATGACGCAGCGTCTGGTGCTGCTGCACGACGAGGGCGGGCGCAGCGCGCTGCAACTGGAGTACGTCCGGCGCCAGGACGGCCACGTCTACATCAGCGACCAACGGGTCGTGGTCGAACTCGCCCGGCGCCGACCCCGACCGCCCCGGGCCCAGATCGACGGAAGGGACGACGAGGTCTACGAGTTGGAGCTGGTGGACGACGCGGACGAGTCGCTGCTGGCGTCGCTGGGCGCGGACTTCGAGGAGAAGTACGGAACGCCGGTCGACGACGTCTTCGTGAGGCTGCGGCCAGTGGGGCTATAGCGTTGCCACTGTGCCGACCTCGCGCGACCGTACCGGACCGACCTTCAAAGCGGTCACCATGCCGCAACTGGCCGGGCTGCTCGCCCGCGCCGGGCTCGATCCCGCGGATCAGCTGAGAGCACGTGCGGTCGCCACCGTGCTGCCCTTCCGCACCAACTCCTATGTGGTGGACGAGCTGATCGACTGGGACGCGGCCCCGGACGACCCGATCTACCGGCTGGTCTTCCCGCAGCCGGACATGCTCCCGGCCGCGGACGTCAACCGTATCGCCCGCCTGCTGAGCGCGGGCGCCGCGCCCGGCGAACTGCAGGCCGCCGCGCACGCGGTCAGGATGCGGCTGAACCCGCACCCGGGCGAGCAGCTGTCGCTGAACACCCCGCGGTTGAACGGCGAGCCGGTCCACGGGATGCAGCACAAGTACCCCGAGACGGTGCTGTTCTTCCCGCAGCAGGGCCAGACCTGCCACGCCTACTGCACCTACTGCTTCCGCTGGCCGCAGTTCGTGGGCGAGCCCGACCTGCGCATGGCCAGCAGCGACGCGGACACCCTGCGCGTCTACCTGCTGGCCCATCCGGAGGTCACCAGCGTCCTGATCACCGGTGGCGACCCGCTGATCATGAGCAGCGCGGTGCTGGCCCGCTATGTCGAGCCGCTGCTGGACGTGCCGCACCTGGAGTCGATCCGGATCGGCACCAAGGCACTCTCCTACTGGCCGCACCGTGTGCTCACCGACCCGGACGCCGACGACCTGCTGCGGCTGTTCGAGCGGGTCGGGAGCAGCGGGCGCACGCTCGCCTTCATGGCCCACTACTCGCATCCGCGGGAGCTGGAACCGGAGTCGGCCCGGCGGGCGGTGGACCGGATCCGCGGGACGGGGGCGGTGATCCGCGCCCAGGCGCCGCTGATCCGGGGGATCAACGACCGGGCCGAGGACTGGGCGGTGCTGTGGCGGCGCCTGGTCGCCCAGGGCGCGGTGCCCTACTACCTCTTCGTCGAGCGCGACACCGGCCCGCAGGACTACTTCGCGGTCCCGCTGGCCCGCGCCCACGAGATCTTCCGGGACGCGTACGCCCAGGTCTCCGGCCTCGCCCGGACGGTACGCGGGCCGATCATGTCGGCCACCCCTGGCAAGGTCCAGGTCGACGGCGTCGCCGAGGTCGGCGGCCAGCAGGCCTTCGTCCTGCACTACGTCCAGGCCCGCGACCCCGACCTGGTCGGCCGCCCCTTCTTCGCGGCCTACGACCCGTCGGCCCGCTGGCTGACCGAACTCAAGCCACTCCCGGGGGCGGGGCCGCTGCCGGGAGTGGACTAGGTCCAGCGGTTCAGCGGTTCAGCGACAGCGCAGCGGGCCGCGCACGGTGCCTCGTGCGCGGCCCGCCCTGGGTTCCCGGTCAGTACCCGAGGGCGCTCAGGAACGCCTTGGTGTATCCCAGCGGCGACGTGCTGGGGACGGAGTCGCAGGTGGGGGACGCGTACGTGTAGGAGCAGGGCGTGTCCCGGTCCAGCGACCAGAAGTGCAGCCCGGCCAGGCCGTTGCTGCTTGCGTACGACGACAGCGTGCTCACGTCCGCGGTGGTGAAGGTCTCACTGGTGGCGTCGTTCATGCCGATCATCGGCGTGACGGCGATCTTGCTCGCCGCGATTCCGTAGGTGTGTTCCAGGTTCTTCACCGCCTGGATCGCCGACTGCGCCATCTCGCAGCTGCCGGAGGTGACGACGCACACGCTGCTGGACGCGCTGCCGTAGTCCATGGTCATCAGGTTGATGACGTAGTTCGTCAGGCTGGAGCCCTTCACCGCCTGGACGACCTCGCTGCCGAGCGAGTTCACCCCGCCGTAGCTGCCGTCGGATGCGCCCAGCGTGGCGAGCGTGAAGGAGAACTGCAGCTTCGGGTACTGCGCCTGCGCCCCCGCCGCGGCGGCGACCAGGTTCTGGATGTCCGACTGGCTCTGGCCGCCCTCGATGTCGAAGTCGATGCCGACCAGGTTCGTGCTCGCGTAGCGGGCGATGAAGGATTCCATGCCGGCCGTCGAGGCACAGGTGAAGGTCCCCGCCGCACCGCCGGTCGAGACGACGTAGTTCAGGTTGGCGGTGTGGAGTTGGGCCACGTTCTCCGTGGCGAAGTTGGCACCCGAGACACCTCCCCAGGTCTCGCTGCCGCAGGCGCCGGTGGCGAACGCGAGCGTGAGCGCGGGCAGCTTCGGGACGTACTGCGACACCAGGCTCCCGGAACCCACTACCGGCAGCACGGAGCCGGACGCGGCCGACTGCATCTGGTAGGTGTTCCAGTTCATGTTGATGGTGACGTCCTTGTACGGGCTGAAGAGCAGACCGCTCACCGAGCCCGTTCCGGTCCCGGTCCCCCCGCCCCCTCCGCCGCCCCCGGTCGATCCGCCGGTACACGCGCCGTTGGACGTCCACGGCTGCCCGGAACCGGTACCGCCGTTGTTGGTGGCCGGATCGTTGCCCTGGGTCCAGTAGTTGGCGGTGTACTCGACCCCGTTCTCGCTGGCCTGCTGGCCGGCGGTGTAGACGGTGGAGGAGCTCCACGCCGTCGCGCAGGTGACCGCCGCCTGCGCGGCGGGCGCCGAGACCACCGCGATGACCGATCCACCGATCGCCAGCCCGAAGGCCGAACCGGCTATGAGTGCTGAGTGAAGAATCCGTCTTCCGACCCGCATGAACCCTCCAAGGGGGAGAGGAGCTTGGCGATCGCACATCGCACCTTGTCAGTGGACCGACAAGGTGACTCACTTTGTACGGCCGGTGAACGGATTGGTCAAGACCACTCACCCAGATTGGTACAGACCAGAGTGAGAAGCTGCTCCGAACCCGGCCGAACTCGCAGGCCCTCACGCGTGATCTGAGCCCATGTACCAATCTGGTACATGGGCTAGGCTTGGTACATGTCCATGAAGCGCACGAATGTCTATGCCGACCCCGAGGATCTCGCCATCATCAAGGAGGCGGCCCGGCGTCGGGGGATAAGCGAGGCCGAGATCATTCGCCAGGGCATTCATCTGGCAGCCATGGCGAACCGGGTCTGGGACGAGCCGCTGTTCTCACGCACCTTTGAAGGCTCCGGTCGCACTCCGACCAAGGAGGATGTGCGCAGCGCTGTGGCTGATGCCGTTCGACGTGAGCCGGACCCCGGGACCGCCACGTGATCATTGTCGTCGCCGACACCTCCGGCCTGCTGGCCGCGCTCGACTCCACCCACCCCGAGCACGGTTCGGCCAATGAAGCGATCATGGCTGCCGGGCTCCTCGTCATGTCTCCACTCCTGCTCGCTGAGCTCGATCACGTGGCCACCCGTGAGCTCGGCCGCGAAGCGGCGATCAGCGCTGTCGACGACATTCGACGCTGGATGGGGAGAGGCCGCGTCGTCGTCCCTGAGATCACCGAGGACCATCTCGGCGCCGCCCAGTCCATGCGGGCGCGTCACGCCGCGCTCAACCTCGACCTCGCCGACGCCGTGAACGTCGCCCTGGCATCCGACTACGACACCGATGCCGTCCTCACTCTCGACCGCCGTGACTTCCGCGCCCTGCGCCCTCTCAGCCACCACAAGGCGTTCCGGCTCCTGCCCGACGACCTTCCGCTCTGATGCACGGTCCGAGCAGGTCCAATGCGGGCCGGCGAGAAGGAAATTGAGACGAAAACGCAGATGGCCCGCACCGACGAACGGTGCGGGCCATCTGACCTGCGGAGGATACGAGATTCGAACTCGTGAGGGGTTGCCCCCAACACGCTTTCCAAGCGTGCGCCCTAGGCCACTAGGCGAATCCTCCGTGGGAGAGCTTACTAGATGTTTGGGGGTGCTCGTGCACACGTTTCGCTGGGCTGACCTGGGGATCGGTCGTGGGGCGTATGTCAGTGGGGACCGTTATGGTCAGTGACGTGTCGCTCGCTCTCTATCGCCGCTATCGCCCCGAGACCTTCGCCGAGGTCATCGGTCAGGAGCACGTCACCGGTCCGCTCCAGCAGGCGCTGCGCAACAACCGGGTCAATCACGCGTACCTGTTCAGCGGTCCCCGCGGCTGCGGCAAGACGACCAGTGCGCGCATTCTCGCGCGCTGTCTGAACTGCGAGCAGGGGCCGACGCCCACCCCCTGCGGGGTGTGCCAGTCCTGTACCGACCTGGCCCGCGGCGGGCCCGGGTCGATCGACGTCATCGAGATCGACGCCGCCTCGCACGGTGGTGTCGACGACACCCGTGACCTGCGGGAGAAGGCGTTCTTCGCGCCTGCCTCCAGCCGCTACAAGATCTACATCATCGACGAGGCCCACATGGTCTCGACGGCCGGCTTCAACGCGCTGCTGAAGGTGGTGGAGGAGCCGCCGGAGCACCTCAAGTTCATCTTCGCCACCACCGAGCCCGAGAAGGTCATCGGGACGATCCGCTCGCGGACCCACCACTACCCCTTTCGGCTGGTTCCGCCGGGGACCCTGCGCGACTACCTGGCCGAGGTCTGCGGCCGGGAGGAAATCCGGGTCGAGGACACCGTGTACCCGCTGGTGGTCCGCGCCGGCGCCGGCTCGGTGCGCGACTCGATGTCGGTGATGGACCAACTGCTGGCCGGCGCCGCCGACCAGGGTGTGACCTACGCCATGGCGACCTCGCTGCTCGGCTACACCGACGCCGGGCTGCTGGACGAGGTGGTGGACGCCTTCGCCGCGCAGGACGGCGCGACGGTGTTCGGCATCGTGGACCGGGTCATCGAGGGCGGCCACGACCCGCGCCGCTTCGTTGCCGACCTGCTGGAGCGGCTGCGTGACCTGGTGATCCTCTCCGCCGTGCCGGACGCGGGGGAGAAGGGCATCATCGACGCGCCCGCCGACCGGATCGCGCTGATGGAGCAGCAGGCCGCGAAGTTCGGCCCCGCCGAGCTCAGCCGTGCCGCCGACATCGTGAACACCGGACTGACCGAGATGCGGGGGGCGACCTCGCCCCGGCTGCAGCTCGAACTGATCTGCGCCCGGGTGATGCTGCCCGGTGCCTACGACGACGAGCGGTCCACCCAGGCCCGGTTGGACCGGCTGGAGCGGCGTGGGGCCTTCGCGGGCGGGCACGAGGTGACGGCTCCGCCGGTGACGATCGCGTCCGCCCCGGCGCCGGTGCTGGAGGCGGCACCGGTGCGGCATCAGCCGCTGCAGCAGCAGGCAGCTGCTGCGCCGGCGCAGGCCGCAGCACCTGCACCGTCGGCTCCCGCTTCGGCTCCCGCGCCTGCTCAGCAGCCCGCAGCGGCGCCGGCACCTGGGGGCGCCGCGCCGCGCGGGGCCTGGCCGGTGCCGCGCAGCTTCCCCGCGGCAGGGGGCGCGCCCGCGGCGGACTCCGCTCCGCCAACGGCACCGGCGCCCGCGCCCGCCGCGCAGCCCGCGCCCCCACAGCAGGCCGCTCCGCAGCAGCAGCCCGCCCCTCCGCAGGCCCAGGTCCAGGCCCCGCAGCCGCAGGCCCAGCAGGGCGGCGCCGGTCAGATCAGGCAGATGTGGCCGCAGATCCTGGACGCGGTGAAGGGTCGCCGCCGGGTCACCTGGATGCTGGTCCAGCAGGCCCAGGTGGCCGGCTTCGACGGCAGTACGCTCCAGCTCTCGTTCGAGCACGCCGGCACCCGGGACGGATTCGTCAACGGCGGCCATGACGAGATCCTGCGGCAGGCGCTCCAGGACTCCTTCGGGATGTCCTGGCGGATCGACTGCATCATCGATCCGTCGGTGGGGCGCGGTCCGGCGCCGGGTTCGGGCCCCGGGCAGGCGGCACCACAGCCGATGCAGCAGGGCGCGCCGCAGCAGCCGCAGCAGCAGTACCAGGCGCCGCCGACCCAGCAGTTCGCGCCGCCGCCGACGCAGATGACGCAGTCCGCACCTCCCGTCCCGCAGCCCTCGGCGCCTGCGCAAGCGCCTGCGCAACCGTCGTCTTCGCCGCAGCCCTCGGCACCCGCGCCGGACCCGCACCCGCACCCGCTCTCGCCGGACGACGAGACGATCCCCGAGGAGGAGGCCGGCTACGGCCAGGGCATGGTCTCGGGCCCGGAGCTGATCATGAAGGAGCTGGGTGCGACCGTCATCCAGGAGATCGAGCACGATCGGTGAACCCGCCGGGAGTCGAACACGTAGGCTCAGCGGGGGAGCGGCCCGCTGGATCGAGTGGGCCGACCCGGCAGTGATCAAGCAGTGACCCGGCAGCACCTCAGACAGGAGCGAACCATGTTCCCCGGTGGCGGACAGCCCGACATGCAGGCCCTGCTCCAGCAGGCCCAGCAGATGCAGCAGCAGCTTGCCCGGACCCAGGCCGAGCTGGCCGAGACGACGGTGCAGGGCACCGCGGGCGGCGGCCTGGTGCAGGCCACCGTCAGCGGCACCGGTGAGCTGAAGGCCCTGGTCATCGACCCCAAGGCGGTGGATCCGGACGACACCGAGACCCTCGCCGACCTGATCCTCGCGGCCGTGCGGGACGGCAACGCCGCCGCGCAGAAGCTCGCGGCCGAGCGGCTCGGCCCGCTGGCACAGGGCCTCGGCGGCGGCGGGATCCCCGGTCTGCCGTTCTGAGGTCCGCCGCACCGGGGAAAGCACCGAGAAGCACTGGGAAGCATCGGGAAGCACCGGGAACCAACCCCGGCGGGCGCCCCAGGACCTCCGTACGCCCCCGGCGTGAATAACGTCGGGTGTGTCGTGAGGCTGTGGAGCAGACCCCGGCCAGAGGATGATGGCACCCGTAACGGGAACGGCCATGACACCGAAAGGACAGGAGCGGAAGCGTGTACGAAGGCGTGGTCCAGGACCTCATCGACGAGTTGGGCAGGCTGCCCGGCGTCGGTCCCAAGAGCGCGCAGCGGATCGCCTTCCACATCCTGCAGTCCGATCCGGTGGACGTGCGCCGCCTCGCGCACGCGCTCAACGAGGTCAAGGAGAAGGTCCGCTTCTGCGTGGTCTGCGGCAACGTCTCCGAGTCGGAGCGCTGCCGGGTCTGCCTGGACCCGCGCCGGGACCCCGCGGTGATCTGCGTCGTCGAGGAGCCCAAGGACGTGGTCGCGGTGGAGCGCACCCGCGAGTTCCGCGGCCGGTACCACGTGCTCGGCGGGGCGATCAGTCCGATCGAGGGCGTCGGCCCCGACGACCTGCGGATCAGGGAGTTGATGACCCGTCTCGCCGACGGTGTGGTCACCGAGCTGATCCTGGCCACCGACCCCAACCTCGAGGGGGAGGCGACCGCGACCTACCTGGCCCGGCTGCTCAAGCCGATGGGCCTGCGAGTGACCCGCCTGGCCAGTGGCCTGCCGGTCGGGGGAGACCTGGAGTACGCCGACGAGGTCACCCTCGGACGGGCCTTTGAAGGGAGACGACTTCTCGATGTCTGACACCACCACCGCCACGGCGGCCCAACGATCCGAGGAACCCGACGACTTCGCGGTGCAGATCGCGGACTCGATCAACAGCTTCGTGCTGTCCGTGCACGAGATCGCCAAGGGCGACGAGCCGGGCAGCGCCATCTCCCTGCTGCTGCTGGAGGTCTCGCAGCTGCTGCTCGCGGGCGGCCGCCTGGGTGCGATCGAGGACGTCCTGCCCGAGGACCGCTACGAGCCCGACACGGGGCCGGACGCGGACGAGGACGAGCTGCGCCAGAAGCTGGCCGCGCTGCTCGCCCCGATCGACGTCTACCACGAGGTCTTCGACCCCTACGGTCCTGCGGACAAGCCGGTTCCGTGCCGGATCTCCGACGACATCGCCGGTGTGGTCACCGACCTCCAGCACGGGCTGGTGCACTACCGGGCCGGCCGGGTCTCCGAGGCGCTCTGGTGGTGGCAGTTCTCCTACCTGGCCAACTGGGGCTCCAACACCACCGCCGTGCTGCGGGCCCTGCAGTCCCTGGTCGCCCACGTCCGCCTGGACAGCCCGATCGGCGCTCCGGTCGACGGCGCCGACACGGACGACGACGGCCTGACGGACGAGCAGCTGGAACAGCAGGCGGGCGAGCTGATGGCCGCCGAGCTGGGCGTCAAGGATCTCTCGTAGTCGCGGCTGCAGTCGTCGCCGGATCTGCGGTGCCCGTGGTCCCGGGCCGCAGAAACCGTGGTGATCTCGGCAGGTGAGCATCAAATCCCACCATTTGGAATACCTGGGGGGCTTTCCTACTGCTCGTTAGACTGAGCTGACCGCGCAGTAGCAGACGTATGCCACCAGACATATGTCGCAGTACCGGAAGATTCGAGGAGCGCACGTGGGCCTTGTCGTGCAGAAGTACGGCGGCTCCTCCGTCGCTGATGCCGAGGGCATCAAGCGCGTCGCCAGGCGGATCGTCGACACCAAGAAGGCCGGCCATGAGGTCGTCGTCGTGGTGTCCGCGATGGGTGACACGACGGACGAGCTCATCGATCTCGCGGAGCAGGTGTCACCCTTCCCTGCCGGCCGCGAGCTCGACATGCTGCTGACCTCCGGAGAGCGCATCTCCATGGCCCTGCTGGCGATGGCGATCAAATCCCTCGGCCACGAGGCCCAGTCGTTCACCGGGAGCCAGGCCGGGGTCATCACCGACTCTGTCCACAACAAGGCGCGCATCATCGATGTGACGCCGGGCCGGATCCGGACCGCGCTGGACGGCGGCAACATCGCGATCGTGGCCGGCTTCCAGGGGGTGTCCCTGGACAGCAAGGACATCACCACCCTGGGCCGCGGCGGCTCCGACACCACCGCCGTCGCCCTGGCGGCCGCGCTGAACGCCGAGGTCTGCGAGATCTACACGGACGTGGACGGCGTCTTCACCGCCGACCCCAGGGTGGTCAAGCGTGCCCGCAAGATCGATGAGATCGGCTACGAGGACATGCTGGAGCTGGCCTCGTCCGGCTCCAAGGTGCTGCTCGCCCGTTGCGTCGAGTACGCCCGCCGGTACAACATGCCCATCCACGTGCGGTCGTCCTTCTCGGGGCACGTCGGCACGTGGGTCCGTAACAAGCCCACAGAAGGGGGCGAAATGGAGCACGCCATCATCTCCGGGGTCGCCCACGACACGTCGGAGGCCAAGGTCACCGTCGTCGGCGTGCCCGACAAGCCGGGCGAGGCGGCGCGGATCTTCCGTGCCATCGCCGATGCCGAGATCAACATCGACATGGTGGTGCAGAACGTCTCCGCCGCGTCCACCGGGCTGACCGACATCTCCTTCACCGCGCCCAAGACCGAGGGCCGCAAGGCCATCGAGGCGCTGGAGCGGGTGCAGGAGGGCATCGGCTTCGAGTCGCTCCGCTACGACGACCAGATCGGCAAGATCTCGCTGGTCGGCGCCGGGATGCGGTCCAACCCGGGGGTCACCGCGACCTTCTTCGAGGCGCTGTCGGCGGCGAGCGTCAACATCGAGCTGATCTCCACCTCGGAGATCAGGATCTCGGTGGTGACCCGGGCCGACGACGTCAACGAGGCGGTCCGCGCCGTGCACTCGGCGTTCGGCCTGGACAGCGAGAGCGACGAGGCGGTCGTCTACGGCGGCACCGGCCGCTGAGGCAGCCGCCCGCAGCACCGGCGGGCAGTACCGACGAGCAGCACCGGCCCGCTCCTGATCCACGGACTCTGATCCACAGACCAGGGGCGGGCTTTGTGTCGGTTGGGAGTAGGCGCTGACGCGACCGCCACCGCCCCGTACCGTTGGACCGAGCCGTTGGAACGGCACGGGACGCCATGAGCAACGACGCCGGGGAGGGCAGCGGGATGAGTGGGCTGCTGCCCTTTTGCAAGCAGAACGGCCACAACCGGCACAGCCCGTACAACCATCCAGAGAAGTTGTACGTCCAACTGTCGTGGCGCAAACAACGGGGAATGTACTCACGGTCCGGGGCGGCCTCATGACCGCGCCGTTTCCCAATGTCCGCCGCACGGTCGAGCAGGTGGTCGAGAGCGCCGTCGACCGGGCCGGGCAGGCCGCCGCGGCGGTGGCCGCCGAGGGCACCAGCGTCGACCAGCTCACCGAGACCTACCAGGCCCACTACCGTTCGCTGCTGGGCCTGGCCGCGATGCTGCTCGACGACACGGCCTCCTGCGAGGACGTGGTCCAGGAGGCCTTCATCCGCGTGCACGCCGCCCGCCGCCGGGTGCGCGACCCCGAGAAGACCCTGGCCTACCTGCGGCAGACCGTCGTCAACCTGTCCAGGTCCACGCTGCGCCGCCGGATCATGGGGCTGCGGCTGCTGCCGAAGCCGATGCCGGACATGGCCAGCGCGGAGGAGGGGGCGTACGACGCCCTGGAGCGCGACCAGTTGCGGAAGGCGCTGCGAGGGCTGCAGCGTCGGCAGCGGGAGGTGCTGGTGCTGCGCTACCTGGCCGATATGACGGAGGCCCAGGTCGCGGACAGCCTCGGCATTTCGATCGGATCAGTGAAGGCATACGGTTCGCGGGGCCTGGCGGCGCTGCGGATCGCGATGGAGAGCACGTCATGAGCACCATCAGGGACCGGAACGGGGACGCGAACGGGGACCGCGAGGGCCCGGAGTCCGGTACGGACGAGCAGCCACGGAGCATTTCGCCCCAGAACATTCCGTCGCAGGGCATTCCGCCCCAGGGCACTTCGCCCCAGAGCAGCAGCCCCGAGCCCCACGCCCGGGTCCGGGTGGTCCGTCCCGGTGGGGGCATCGCCGGGGCCCCGCCGATGCCGGTCGCACCCCCCACCGCGCTCCCGCCCTGGCTGGACCCGGCCACCGCGGCCGGTCCGGCGGCAACCGGTCCGGCTGCGGGTCAGTCGGCATCAGGACCCGCAGCAGCGGGATCGTCGGCAGCTGGTCCCGGGCGGGCAGGTTCCGCCGGCACCGGCCTCCGCTCGGGGGCCTCCCGCGACGCCCTCGATCCGGATCCGCATCTGGCCCCCGACGAGCGCGAGGTGCGCGAGCTGCTGCACCGTGCGGTCGGCGGGCTCCAGCCCGCTCCCGGCGCGCTGGAGCAGCTGCGCCGGGCCGTGCCCCGGCGGCGGCAGCGCCGTCGGCGGATGTACGGTTCGGCCGCCCTGACCGCGGCGGTCTGCCTGATCGGTGGTCTGGCGCTGCACTCGGCGGTCGGCTCGGTGCTGTCCGTGTCGGGTCCGGAGACCGCACAGAGCTACGGGAACACCGCCAACGACCACACCGCCTCTGGCGGAGCCGGGATCAGTTCCAGCCCCAGCTACTCGTCGCTGCTGCCCCCGAGCCTGGGCTCCGGCGGATCGCTCGGCGGCGGCACCTCGGGGATCGGCAGCACCAACGCCGTCTCCCCGGTACCGGGCTCCCCGGGCAGCGGACGGCTGCAGCCGTCCGGCCAGGCCTCGGGCAACCGGGGCTCCGTCACCGCCCCCTCCCCCGGCGCCCCGACCCTGCCGCCGTCCCCCACCCTCACCGGCGCCTCGTCGCTGGCGGCCTCGGCCTCGGCCGCCGCCACCCCCGAGTGCCTCCAGTCCCAGCTCGGGTCGGGCTCCGCGACCGTCGGCGCCGCGGACTCCTCCGGGATCGTCTACGGCACCTTCCTGGTCACCAATGTCTCCGCGAAGACCTGCGTGGTCTCGCAGCCGGGCACGGTCGCGGTGCTGTCGGTCAGCGGCACCGACCCGTCCTGGATCACCGTCACCCAGCACACCGCGACTGACCCGGCCGGCGGCCTGCCCGCCCCGGACCCCACCCCGGCGCCGGTGCTGCTGGCCCCGGGGAAGTCGTACGCGGTCGGCTTCGCCTGGGTGCCGACGACCGGTGCGGGCGCGCCGAGCTGTGCCACCGCCAGTCCCAGCGCCTCGGCTTCGACCGCCGGGACCACCAGCGGTGACACCGCAGCGCTGGGCACGGGTTCGCAGTCGAACGACCCCACCGGCACCACCGGGCAGCCGTCGGTGGTGCTCGGGCACACCCCCGGCGTCGGGGGCAGCGCAGTGTCGGTGGTCGTGCCGAACGCCTGCGCCGGCACGGTCTACCGGACGGCGCAGCTGGCCACAGCGGGCTGAGCGCACAGTCGGGGGCCGGTCGGAGCGGCCGCGGCCGCTCTGGTTACCGTGGTGTGGTGCTGCAACAACGAACGATGGGATTCCTGCTTACCCCCCGCTGGCTGGGCATCAACCTGTTCGCCCTGGTGGCGATTCCGGCGTGCATCTGGCTCGGCGTCTGGCAGCTGGGCCGTTTCGAGCAGCGCACCCACGCGGGCGAGCACCGCAGCGCCGCCGCGCTCGCCGCGGCGGACCGGTCCGTGCCGCTGGCTCCGCTGCTGAAGGGCGCGGACGCGCAGACCGTGATCGCCAGCGACGTGGGCCGGGAGATCACCTTCACCGGGACCTACGACACCGCGCACCAGCTGCTGGTTCCGCAGCGCACGGTCGACGGGAAGAGCGGCTACTACGTGCTCACCCCGCTGCGTCCGCAGGGCGGCGGCCTGCCGGTCGCGGTCGTCCGCGGGTGGACGGCGAGCGCCCTCTCGGTTCCGGCCGCGCCCACCGGGCTGGTCGACCTGCGCGGACGGCTGCAGACCTCGGAGGACGCGAGCACGCCCGAGGTCATCAGCAGCGGCAACCTGCCGGCCGGACAGGTGGGCATGATCAGCCCGTCCACCCTGGTCAACCTGCTGCCCTACTCGGTCTACGACGGCTGGATCGCCCTGGACCCGGGCAAGGGCGGCAACGGCGCCGCGGACGGCACCGACGGGCTCACGGCGGTCCCGACGTACCAGCCCTCCGGGGGCAACGGACTGACCCTGCAGGCGTTCCAGAACCTCGGCTACACCTGCCAGTGGTTCGTCTTCGCCGGGTTCGTGGTCTTCATGTGGGCCCGCTTCGCGCGCCGGGAACTGGAGCTGGCCCGGGACCGCGCCCTCGGCCTCGCCGGGGCCTGACGCAGGACGCCAGCGCCAGCAGGGCGAAGCCCAGCAGCACCAGCACCGCAGCGCGGGTTCCGTCCGGGCCGGGGACCAGGTGCAGGGTCAGCGTGACCGCGGCCACGCCGAGGGCGGTTCCGACGCTCCGGCCCATATTGACCATGCCGCCGCCGGTGCCGGCCGCGGACTGCGGGATCGCCCGCATGACCAGGGTGTTGTTGGCGGGGGTGAAGACCCCGAGGGAGAGCCCGAGCAGGCCCAGCGGCAGCGGGAGGACCGCTGCGGTCGCCGGCAGTACGGCCATCAGCGCCAGCGCGGCCACGCACCCGGAGATCCCGACCGCGGACCGGACCCGGTCGTCCCAGCTCGACGGCAGCAGCCGTTCGGACAGCGTGGCGGCGAGCGCGAAGCCCAGCGGCAGCGCCGTCAGCACCAGCCCCGCGAACAGGGCGGAATCCCCCCGGCGGCCGAGCTCCACCGGCACCAGCACCAGCGGGCCGAACAGCACGAGGTAGCCGCAGAGCCCGCTGAACAGGCCCGGGGCGATCCCGCCGGGGCGCAGCAGCCGCAGGTCCAGCAGCGGCGCCGCGAGGCCGGACTGGCGCTGGACGAAGGCCCGGCCGGACCACACGGCCGCCGCGAACAGCACGGCGGCGGTCCACAGCGGCAGCCCGAGCCCGGAGCCGACGGACAGGGCGAGCAGTGCGGCGGTGCTGGCGGCGGCGAGCAGCAGCACGCTGTAGCCGTCCACGCCCGAACCGCCGGTGCGGTTGGGGTGGCTGGTGCGGCCGGGGTTGCCGGGGTCATCGGGGCCACCGGCGCCGCCCGAACGCTGCCGGGTGCGCGGCAGCAGGAAGTGTCCGGCGAGCAGGGCGAACACCCCGACCGGCACATTGACCAGGAACACCCAGCGCCAGCCGATGGTGGCGACCAGTGCCCCGCCCACGGTGGGTCCGAGGGCCAGGCCGACCGCCTGCCCCGCGGCCTGCATGCCGAGCGCCGAGCGCATCCGTCCGGGCGGGGCGCTGGTGGTGACCAGGGCCACGCTGTTGGCCTGCATCAACGCGGCGCCGAGGGCCTGGACCACCCGGAACGCGACCAGGGCGGCGAGGCCGGGCGCCAGCCCGCAGGCCGCGGAGGCCGCGGTGAACACCGCGAAGCCGTACAGGTACATCAGCTTGCGGCCGTGGGCGTCGGAGAACCGGCCGGCCGGGACCAGCAGCGCGACCAGCGCCAGCAGATAGGCGAGCGAGACCCACTCGACGGCGGCGGGTCCGGCGTGGAACTGGTGGCCCAGCGACTGGTAGGTGAGGGTGACGATGCTGGCGTCGAGCTGGCCCATGAAGGCGCCGAAGCAGACGGTCGCCACGGCGAGGCGCCAGGCCCAGGGCCGGTTCCTGAGCCGGTCCGGGCGCGGGCGCTCCTGGGTGAGCAGGTCCCAGCCCCGGGGTATCGGCCCCGGGGGCAGCGGGCTGAGATGGCTGCCGCTGGTCATGGGGTCGGCCCGGGAGGAGTCATGGATCCAGCTTATATCGGTGACAGACATATTCGTAGAGCGATGTGTTCTGCCCCAGACTCATCCGCTGTCGATACCGTGCGATGATCACCGGATGATCGTGCGCCGCCCTGCCCGCGCCCCCGCCGCTACGCCTGGTGCCCTCACGACTGGTGCCCTCAGGCCTGCTGCCCCTAGGCCTGTTGCCCTCGCGACCGCTGTCCTCACGCTCGCGGTGACCGCTCTGCTCTCCGCCTGCGCCGGCGCGGCGGGTACGCCCGGATCCGCCGATGCAGCCGGAGGATTCTCGGCCCCCGACACCTCCCCGCTGCCGACCTCGGGCCAGTACGGGGTCGTGTCTGCGTCGCCGAGCGTCACGGCGACGCCGGTCTGCCCGGCCTCCGGCATCCGCTTCGAGACCGGGGAACCCGACGCCGCGATGGGCCTGCGGGCGGTGACGATCCGCCTGGTCGACTGCGGCACCCGCCCCTACAAGCTCGACGGCTACCCCGGCATCCGGGTACTGGACCAGGACGGAAGCCCGCTCACCGTCGCGGTCAGCCACGGCTCGGAGGCGATCTCCCGCGTCGACAGCTTCGACCGGCCCGCCGAGCCGCTGACCCTGCAGCCGGGCGAACGCGCCGAGTTCGGGCTGATCTGGCGCAACACGGTGACCGACGCCACCGTGGTCGCCGCCGACGGCGCCTCCGTGGAGATCACCCCGGCCCCCGGACGCCCCGCTCAGACCTTCACCCCTGGCTACACCATCGACCTGGGCAACACCGGGAAAATCGGAGTGAGCGCCTGGCACCGGGCCCAGGGCGGTTGACTGGGGTAGGGCCGTTCGCGGTAATCCCGGGCCGCCCGTACGGGTGACGTCGTCATGTCCTGCGGGCCGCTGATCGGATCGTCGGCTAGGCAGGGAGGGACTGAAGACCCACCTGATGCCGGAACGGACTGATCACCTTGCCCTTCACCATCCGACGAGGAGTCAGCAGCCTTGCTGCTGCGGTGCTTGCAGCAGTACTGGTGCCGATGGCGGCATCGCCCGCCTTCGCCTCGGGGTCCTCCTACGGTGAATGGGCAACCGGTTCCCTCACCGTACCGGCCCGGGGCTTCCCGGCCGCGACGGTGACGACCACGAGCAGCAACACGCTCATCCCGTCCGGCGCCAGCACGTACCTCAACCAGGACACGCCGTTCGGTGCCGAGTACGGCAGTTCTCGGAACCACAACTACATCGCCCTGCGCACCGCCGCCGGGCTCCAGCCGTCGGTGACCACCCTCGACTTCGCCCATGCCACCCCGGTGGGCTGGGGCTTCGCCCTGGGCGACGTGGATGCGGACCATGTGAAGGTCGAGGCCACCGGGGCCGACGGCGCCCCGCTGACGGCCGCGCAGCTCGGCTGGCAGGGGACCTTCAACTACTGCCAGGGCTCCCCGAGGCCGTCCACCTGCACCGGCAGCGGTCCCTTCACCGACCTGCCGCACTGGGACGCCGCGACCACGACGCTCATCGGCAGCAACACCGGTGACACCAGCGGCGCCTCGGGGTGGCTGCGACCCACCGTGCCGGTCAAGTCGCTGACGCTCACCTTCAGCGTGCAGAGCGGCATCCCGATCTACCAGGTCTGGGTCGCCACCAAGACGGTCGACATCAGCGGCAGGATCACCTCCCCGTGCGGGCAGCCGGGACGGACCCAGGTGCGACTGCTCGACAGCAACGGCGACCCGGTCCTGGACTCGGCGGGTCAGCCCATCACCGCGATGTCGCGCCCTGACGGCGTCTACGGCTTCTCCGACCTGGCCGCCGGCTCCTACCGGGTGGCGGTCCAGGTCCCCGACGGCTTCACGGCCACCTCGACCACGGTGAACGCCGACGCCACCGCCGGGGACGTCAGCAATGCCGACTTCGAACTGAACTGCGCGCCGGTCATCGAGCCCGAGATCCCGATCATGCGGATCAGCCAGCGCGTCGTCATCCCGATCCTCCCCACCGTCGAGCCGCCGGTCATCATCACTGAGCCGCCGGTGCTGGGGACGGTGACCGAGGACCCGACGAATCCGGAATTCCTCATCTACGTGCCCAAGAAGGGCGCCTCCGGTACCGACTCCTTCATCTACAAGGCGAAGAGCAGGAAGACCGGCAAGCCGGTGTTCGTCAAGGTGACCGTCAAGATCCCCAAGCCTCCGGCGAAGCCCCGTCCGAGCCTGGCCGCGTCCGGCGCGAACGAGGACGGCCTCGGCCTGGCGCTGGCCCTGGGCTTGACCGGCGCCGGTGCACTGGTCGTCGCCGGCACCCGGACGGCAGCCCGCCGCAGGCGCTGATCCGACCCGCTCCCGGACCCTTGGCTTCCCGGTGAAGCCGAGGGGCCGCGCTGCGCCTTCTACACGGTTATCGGAGTCGCCGCCGGGCGCAGCGCCGCTCTGACCCTGGCCGCCCCGCGCGCTGTCGCGGCCGCGCCCCCGCCGACGGCCACCACCCGGGGGCCGAGGCCCGCGCAGGGACGGCAGATTCCGGCCCGGGGGACCGGATCGCTGCACCTGCCGCACTCGTACCGTCGGGCCACCACCGTGTCCGGCGGCGGTACCGGCGGTGGCGCGGGTGGCAGCTTCCGGACCAGCCGGTCGCGCAGCAGGGCGACGGCGGAGTGCACCTGCGCCGGCAGGCCCGGCAGCAGGGCCTGGGCCAGGTCCTGCTGGGTGCAGCCGCGTTCCAGCCACTGTGCCACCAGCGGTGCGAGTGACGCCGCCTCAGGAACGCCGAGCCGCAGCCGTGGTTCGGCGCGTACCACCCGGAACAGAAGTGCGACGGCGGACGGCTCCGCGCCACCGCGCTGCGGTTGCTGCGGCTTTTTTGGTCGCGGAGCAGCCTGCGCCGGGAGGGCGGGTTCTTTCTGACGGTTCTTTTCAGGGAGGGCGTCAGGGATTCCGGTGCCCGCCGAACCGGGACCCGGACGGGTGGGAGCCGGTCCGACCTGCTGAGGGGTGTCCCAGGCGTGCGCCACGCTGAGGATCGTCCCGCCCTCCTGGCGGACCTTCTCGACCCGGTAGTAGCCGAACTCCGTCAGTTCCTTGAGCGCTCTGGCGACCGCCCCGCGCCCCTGCGGGCTGCGGTCGGCCATCTGCCGTCCGTCCTCGCGCCAGCCGTCCGGCCGCGAGAGCAGGTCCGCGAGCAGGCCCCGGGCGGTGTAGCTCAGCCGCCGATCCTGGAGGAACGCGTTGGGGAGAACGGTGAAGCCGTGCGCGGGACGGCTACGATGAATGTGCATGGGAGGTTGTGCTCCTGGTGCCGGACCCCGGGGTGTTGGCGCACCGCCGGGGTCACCAATTCATGGTGAGATCTCGGACGATAGCTCACAATCCGGGTCGGTCGCCATCGAACAAACGTGAGTATGACTAAGCGTCAAATTGACGAATGGGGCACTGAGTTCACCGGCCCCGGCTCAGCTCAACCCCGAGTTGTCTTCATTCCGTGGACAGCTGCGTACTCGGCCGCCAGCCAGGGGCCGAGGTCGTCGATCAACAGGGCCAGCACGGCCGGGTCGGCGGTGGGTGTGCGGGCGGTGGCCGCCGCCAGACGCATCTGCTCGGCGCGCTCCGGGTAGTAGCGGCCGAAGACCTCGGCGGAGCGGGCGAGGTCGCTGGTCCACCCGCCCCAACGGGGCATCACCAGGGTGAGCCCGCTGCGGACGATGCGACGGGAGACGCCTCGGCCGAGCGCCCGGAGCCGGTCGCCGTCCGTGCCGGCGGCGTCCCGCCGTTGGCGCCAGCCGGGGAGCGCGAGGCCCAGGTCGCCGTTGGTCTCGCGGGCCAGCAGGGCGGTGGGGCGGTAGCGGGGCAGGTGGTCGGCGAGATCGTCGCCGAGCAGGGGGGTGCACAGGCAGGCGACGAACCAGCCCAGGTCATGGCGCTCCAGCTCGCTCAGCAGCGTGCTGGCGCTGAAGAGCAGCACGCCGACCCCGTTGACCTGCGGAAACGCACTGTCGATGGCGGCTTCGAGCTCGTCCGCCGCGGACCGGTCGTCCTTGCCGGGCTCGCGGCGCAGCGCGATCAGCAGGTCGAGGTCGGACACGCCGGGGGCCGCGGTGCCGCGCGGAATGCTGCCGTAGAGGTAGGCGCTGTGCAGCTGCCGGTCGCTGTCGGGGCCGCCACCGCCGAAGACCTCGCCGATCAGCGTGCGCGCGTAGTGCACCACCGGCGCGAACTCCTCCTGCACGCGCCCGAGGGAGCCCTCCCGGGCGATGAATCCGTCCTCGTCCAGCCCTTCAGCAGTCATGCACGCACTCTGCCCCGGTTGTGCCACCCGGGCGAATCCATTTCCCGATCGCCGACCCTACTGGCCTGACCTGGGACAACAGCCCCGCAACCCGCTCCCGAACCCCGTTGCCGGGACGTAGGCGGGGCACATAGGGTCGCCCGTATGTCGGATGAATCCACGCGCGTGGCGCGGCTGCTGGACGCCCAGGCCAAGGCAGCCGACCTGTTCGCCGAGATCGAGAAGCGCGGTCTGGTCGCGGCGGGCCGGGGCGAACGCGAGGTGAGCGACCGCATCCGTGACCTCGCCAACGAGATGTTCGGCACGACGCACTACTGGCACAAGCGGATCGTGCGATCCGGGGCCAACACCCTCCTGCCGTACAAGGAGAATCCACCGGACCGCGTCATCGCTGCCGACGACATCGCCTTCGCCGACTTCGGACCGATCTTCGAGGAGTTCGAGGCCGACTTCGGGCGGACCTTCGTCCTCGGCGACGACCCGGTCAAGCACCGGCTCAGGAACGACCTGCCGGAGGTCTTCGCCGCCGGCCGCCGCGCCTTCGAAGCCGATCCGGACACCACCGGCAAGCAGCTGTACGCCGTGGTGGAACAGCTGGCGGCGCAGGCCGGTTGGGGGCTGGGCGGTTGGCACGCAGGCCACCTGGTGGGCGAGTTCCCGCCCGAGAACGACGAGTGGGCTGACGCCGAGGCGCACATCGCCCCGGCGAACGACACGCCGCTGCGCCGCGTCGACCGCGCCGGCCGGCGCTGCCACTGGATCCTGGAGATCCACCTGGTCGACCTGGAACGGGGCTTCGGCGGCTTCTACGAGGAACTGCTCGACCTCGGCTGAACTCCGCCGCGAGCAGGGGAACCGCGGGTCGGCCTCCGAGCGTCGGTCAGCAACGGTGTGCCCTGACGATCTGCGTCCCGCGTCCGGCCCCCGAGGCATCAACTTCCGCCCCAGCGAAGGAGTACCGCTCGATGTCCGCACAGTCCGGCCGCCGTCTCCGCCCCCGCACGCCCTTCCGGTACCGGACGGTCGCGGTCGCGGCCGCCACCTCGCTGGCCGGCCTCACCTGCGCACTGTTCGGCGGCACCATGGCGCAGGCGGCCACGGTGCCGGCCCTGGCTGCCCCCGTACCCGTGACCTCGTACCCGCTCGCCCCGCTGCGGCCACCGGTGCTGCCGTTCCCGGTCGCGGTCACGGTCGGCAGTGCCACCGAGGTGATCACGGTCAAGGCCAGCGGTTCCCACGCGACCGTGACCGCCTGGCAGTTGAGCAACAACGCCTGGCAGGCCGTCTACTCCACCAGCGGTGCACGCATCGGCGCGAACGGCATCACCAACGGCGCGACCCGGGTGCAGAACACCAACACCACCCCCACCGGGACGTACACCATCACCCAGGGCTTCGGCGTCGGCGCCAACCCCGGCACCGCCATGCCCTACCACCAGGTCAACACCCACGACTGGTGGGTCGAGGACCCGACCTCGGCCTACTACAACCAGATGCGCACCGACACCCTGGGCGGCTTCCACCTCACCCAGTCCGGCGCCGACGGCAGCGAGCACCTGATCGAGTACCCCACCCAGTACCACAACGCCCTGGTCATCAACTTCAACATGAACCCCGCCGTCAAGGGCCGCGGCGCCGGCATCTTCCTCCACGACCTCGGCCCCCAGGCCGGCCCCACCGGCGGCTGCGTCGCCCTCCCGGCGACCGTCATGACCGAGATCATCCAATGGATCAAGCCCACGGCCCACCCCGTCATCGCCATCGGCTGACCCGTCGGGCGCAGGGATTCCCTAGGCGGCCAGACGTCCCAGGGCTGCGTCGATCCGGGCGAGGACCCGCTCGCGACCGAGTGCCTCAAGTGACTCGAACAGGGGGAGTCCGACGGTGCGGCCGGTGGTTGCGACGCGGATCGGGGCCTGGGCCTTGCCCAGCCTCAGGCCGTTGGTCTCGCTGACGGCCGTCAGCTCGTCCTTGATCTTCTCGGCCTGCCACGTCGTGCTCTCCAGCGCCTCCCGCGCGCCACGCAGGATGTCGGCCGCGCCCGGCTTCATCGCCTTCGCCCACGCGGCCTCGTCGTGCACCGGCTGGTCCAGGAAGAGGAAGTCGACGTACGCGGTGATCTCCGAGAGCACCGTGATGCGGGTATGTGCGAGCGGTGCGACCGTATCGAAGACCGCCTGGTCGAACGCCTCCGGCGACCACGGCGCGTACGGGGCCCTGAGCCAGGGCGCGCAGGCCGCCGCGAATTCGGCCGGGGCCAGGGCACGGATGTACTCGGCGTTGAACGCCGCCAGCTTCCTGACGTCGAAGAAGGCCGAGGACCCGTTGACGGCCTTGATGTCGAACAGCTGCTCAAGCTCGGGGTAGGGGCGGATCTCGCGGTCCTCGCCCGGCCCCCAGCCCAGCAGCATCAGGTAGTTGACCATCGCCGCAGGCAGGTACCCCTCGGCCAGGTAGTCCTCCAGCGCGACCTTGTCGCGGCGCTTGGACAGCTTCTGCCGCTTCTCGTTCACGATCACCGGAAGATGCGCCCAGACCGGCGGCTCCGCCCCCAGGGCCTGCCACAGCAACTGCTGCTTGGGGGTGTTCGACAGGTGCTCCTCGCCGCGGATCACCGCGGTGATGCCCTCGTCGAGGTCGTCGACCACGTTCGCGATCAGGAACACCGGTGAGCCGTCGCCCCGCGCGATGACGAAGTCCTCGATCGCGGCATTGGGGAAGGCGGGCTCGCCCCGGATCAGGTCCACCACGACCGTGCTGCCCTCGTCGGGCGTCCGGAACCGCAGCGCCCGTCCGGCCTCGTACGCCAGGCCGCGGTCGCGGCAGAAGCCGTCGTACCCGAGCTGGGCGGAGCCGGTGCGCTCGGCGAGCTGCTCGCGGGTGCAGTCGCAGTAGTACGCGCGACCGGCCGCCAGCAGTTGAAGCCCGGCCTCGCGGTGCCGTCCGGCGTTCTCGGACTGGTAGTAGGGCCCCTCGAAGGCCGGGTCCGCGTCGCTGATGCCGATCGCCGCGAGCGCTCCGATGATCCCGTCGATCCACTCCGGCCGGTTGCGCGCCGCGTCCGTGTCCTCGATCCGCAGCACGAAGGTTCCGCCGGACTGTCGTGCCACCGCCCAGTTGTACAGGGCCGAACGGGCTCCGCCGACGTGGAACATGCCGGTCGGGGAAGGGGCGAAGCGAACGCGGACGGGAGCGGCAGACATGGCGGAAGCCTACCGATTCGTGGAAGCGCGGAGGCCCGGCCGTAGACGATCTCGGCCGGGCCTCTGAGCCTCCGGGCTTCCGGAAGTGGGAGCGTGGGGGCTAGGCGACGATCAGGCCGGTCGGGCCGGTGGTCAGCCCCAGGGCTGTGCTGCCCAGGAACTCCAGGGACTTGGCGTCGATCGCGTCGATCGTGGCCGAGGCGTTGGTGGCGACCCAGATGGTGGAGGCGGTCGCGGTGACCGTCGTCGGGACGTGCTTGACGCCGACGGTGGCGATCACCCGGTCGTGGGCCGCGTCGATCACCGAGACGGTGTCGTCCTTGGAGTTGGTGACGTACACCCGCGAACCGTCGGGGCTGACGGCGACCTGCCACGGGGTGCGGCCGACCCGGACGCGGTTCAGCACCCGGTGGGTGCGGGTGCTGATCACCGACAGGGTGTTGTGCCAGGTGTTGACCACGTACAGCCGGGTGCCGTCCGGGTGCACCGCGACGCCGTTGGACTCCCCCTGGTCGGCGAGCAGGGTGCGCTGCTTGCCGGTGCCGGTGTCCAGCACGGACAGGCCGTCGTAGCACGAGACGTAGAGGGTCCTGCCGTCCGTGCTCGGCGCGATGGAATGCGGGGTGTCCCCGGTCGTCCAGGTGGCGGTGACCTTGTCGGAGGCGGTGTCGATGACCGAGAGGGTCTGCGAGCCGCCGAAGCCGGTGTCCGGTCCGGTGTTGGCGACGTAGACGCTGCTGCCGTCCGGGGAGGTCGCCAGGCCGTGCGGGTAGGGGCCGACCGCGATGCTCTCGGTGATCGCGCCCTTGGCGGTGTCGTAGACGGTGACCGCGTTCTCGCCCGAGTTGCTGATGTAGAGCTTGCCGCCGTCGGCCGTCTTCGCGAGGCCGTAGGGGCTCACCCCGGCCCTGATGCTGGCCACCAGCTGCCGGGTGGCCGCGTCGATCACCGCGAGGGTGAAGCTGACCACACCGACGGTGTAGACGTGGGTGCCGCTGGTGGGCCCGGTGCTGGGGACGGCTTCCTGGATACCCGGGAAGACGGTGCCCGCGGTGCCGTTCGGGAAGTCCGAGCGGTGCGTCGTGGCGTTCTCGACGATGCGGCTGACGGCGTACGGGCGGGTGCCGGCGAGCGCCTTGGGCTCGGTGGCGGGTGCCGCTGCGGGGACCGGCACGGCCTTGGCACCGGTGGTGTCCTGGTGCGGGGGAGTCTGGTCGGCGCCGGGGATCGTGGTCGGCGGGAGCGTGGCGACCTCGTGCTCGGCGGCCCAGAACTGCGCTTTGGTGTTCGGCAGCTTCGGGAACGGACGGGGCTTGGCGAAGCCGAGGGCCGAGGTGAGGTCGCCGAAGGTCTTCCGGCGCCAGTCGCTGATGTTGGGCTCGCGCACCCCGGTGATCCGCTCCAGGAAGCGCAGCACCGAGGTGTGGTCGAACGGCTCGCCGGCGACGTAGCCGCCCTGGGTCCAGGGCGAGACGATCAGGCAGGGAACCCGGACGCCGGCGCCGATTGGCACCCCGCCGACGAACTCGTCCGGCGTACCGGCCGGCGGCATCGGCGGGACCATGTGGTCGAACAGGCCGTCGTTCTCGTCGTAGTTGATGATGAAGACGGTCTTGCGCCACACCTCGGGGTTGGCCGCGATCGCGTCCAGCTGGCGGGCCAGGAAGTCGGCGCCGGCCGCCGGGGTGTAGTCGGGGTGCTCGCTCTGGCCCGAGGTCGGGATGATCCACGAGACGGTCGGCAGGCGGTCGTTGACCGCGTCCCGGGCGAACTGGTCGGCCGGGCCGATGGTCAGGCCGTGCTCGTAGAGCGCGTCGCCGGGCTTGGAGTCCTGGAAGGACTGGAACCACTCCAGCGGGTTGGTCGCGTAGTCGTCCTCCTGCTGGTAGACGTGCCAGGAGACACCCGCCTGGGTGAGGCGCTCCGGGTAGGTCGTCCAGCGGAACGGGGAGGGGATCACGTTGCTGGTCACCGGGCCGCCGGCCAGACCGTTGGGGTCGATGGTGCCGGTCCAGTGGTACAGGCGGTTGGGCCAGGTCGGACCGAGGAGCGAGCAGAAGTACGCGTCGCAGACGGTGAACGACTCGGCCAGCGCGAAGTGGAACGGGATGTCGTCGCGCTTGTAGTAGCCCATCGTGTACGGGCCGTTGGCCTGCCCGTCGGCCGCCCGGTGGGCGGGCAGCCACTGGTCCATCCGGCCGCCGTTGACCGCCGCGTGCTGCACCGCCCAGGCGTGGCTGGTCGACGGGATCGCCTGCGAGCTGGTGCTCTTGGTGTCGAGGTGGAACGGCAGCAGGTAGCCGTCCGGGTTGACCGTGTCCGGCTGGTAGAACACCGACCGTCCGGTGGACAGCGTCACCGCGTCCGGGTCGTCGAAACCGCGGACCCCGCGCAGGGTGCCGAAGTAATGGTCGAACGAGCGGTTCTCCAGCATCAGGATCACGACGTGCTCGATGTCGTCGATGGACCCGGGGCCCGGACTCTTGGCCGACTCCGCCATCGCCCGCTGCAGGTTCGGCGGAAGCAACGTCGCCGCCGCCGCGGCGCCGCCGACACCGAGCGTGGATTGCAGGATCCGCCTACGCGAGAAATCAGCCATGTCACCCTCACTGCTGGAGATTGTGAACGGCCATCACGACACACCACCCGGTCGTACGTCGGGAGAGACGGAGCTGGCGCCCGCCTCAATGTGTCGTGAACACGAAGGATTCCGGCGGGCTGGTCGAACGCCTGCGGGCGGCGCGTGGCGCTGCCCGTCAGGGACTCTCGAGCCGGTTGTTCCGCCCTTGGAGCGACGCGTTGTAGCCGACCAGGGTCATCCCCGATTCGGCGGTCCTGGCGGGGACCATGACCTGATCCTGATCCGGGAACAGAAGACCGTAAGTGCTCTGCCCCAGTGGCACGTTGGGAACTTTGAATGCGAAATTGCATGCACCCGTGGTCAGGTCCGAGGACTCAGGGTCGCCCGTGCTGAGCTTCCCGGTGCCCAGCAGCTTGCCGCTGACGTCGAAAACCTTCACCGGCGCCCCGGGCACAACATCGCCCGAACCATTGACCGGCGTGCCCTCGCATCCGCCGTGCCCATTGGGGACCATCCCGAACGCCATCAGCCTCCCGGTGAACGGGAATTCAGTCCCTTCGCCCTGCTCCGTCCACACGATGGTGCCCGCTACCGCCACCGTGATCACACCTGCTATCACGATCCATTTCCCCCTCATGCGCGACATGATCGCACACCGTGATCGGCCCCAGCAGGCCAATATCTGACGGTCATTCATCGAATCTCACGAGCCGGCGACCCACGGCGTTCCGTGTCTTGTCCGGCGGGGGAGGGGCCGGGTCATCCAGTCCGACGGGATCGACACGCTACTCGGCCCCAGGACCGACATCGGCAAGGTTGATCCAGTTCGGCAGGCCAGAGCCACCACTGTGTGCCGAGGCAGGGGACATATCGGTGGAGCCGGAGGAGTCATCCGCCCTAACCTGTGGGCGGTGGGGGTGCGGGCCACTGACCAAGGCCAGGGCTTTTGCCCAGAGAGCGGCTCCGCCGACCCACACTCAGTCATGTCTTCTCATGGAAGCGGCCAAGCAGCCCATGCCCACGGTTCCCTCGCTCGCTGCAGCTGTCCGCCGGCGCGTCGCCGACGCCATCCTCGCCGCTCTTCCCGAGGGAGAGGTTCCGGCGTCCGTGGACCCCCAGCTGCGACGAAGCGACCGAGCGGACTTCCAGGCCAACGGCATCCTCGGGCTGGCCAAGCAGCGCAAGGGTAATCCGCGTGAGCTCGGCGCCCTCGTCCTGGAGCACCTGCACGACGACGATGTGATCGCCTCAAGCGAGCTGTCCGGGCCCGGGTTCCTGAACCTGACGATCGCCGACCCCGCGATCACCGCCCGGGTCGCCGTCCGCTCGGCCGACCCCCGTCTCGGCACGCCTGCCGTGGAGCGGTCCGGTACCACGGTCATCGACTACAGCCAGCCCAACGTCGCCAAGGAGATGCACGTCGGGCACCTGCGCTCGACTGTCATCGGCGACGCGCTCGCCCGGATCCTGGAGTTCGGCGGCGAGAAGGTCATCCGCCGCAACCACATCGGAGACTGGGGCACGCAGTTCGGCATGCTCATCCAGTTCCTCGTCGAGCACCCTGACGAGCAGGACGAGACGGCTGCCGACGCCGGCACGGACGGCCCGTCGATGTCCCGGCTCAACCGGATCTACCGCGCTTCGCGTGCCAAGTTCGACAGCGACGAGGAGTTCGCCGACCGGGCGCGCGAGCGCCTGGTCGCCCTCCAGGCCGGCGATCCTCAGACCCTGGCCGTCTGGCAGGAGATGGTGGAGGAGTCCAAGCGCTACTTCGAAGCCGTCTACGCGCGCTTGGACGTTCTGCTGGAGGACGCCGACGCGGTCGGCGAGAGCGCCTACAACCCGGTACTCGCCAAGGTGTGCGAGGACCTGGAGTCCTCCGGTGTCGCCGTGCGCTCCGAAGGCGCGCTGTGTGTCTTCTTCGACGACATCAAGGACCCCGAGGGCAAGCCGCTGCCCCTGATCGTCCAGAAGAGCGACGGCGGCTACGGCTACGCGACCACCGACCTTGCCGCGATCCGCGACCGGGTGAACGTCCTGGGCGCGGACCGGATGCTTTACGTCGTGGACGCCCGCCAGGCACTGCACTTCCGGATGGTCTTCGCCGCCGCCCGCCGGGCCGGATGGCTGCCCGATCGGGTGGAGGCACTGCACCTGCCGTTCGGCACCGTCCTGGGCAAGGACGGGAAGCCGTTCAAGACCCGCTCGGGCGACACCGTGCGTCTGATGGACCTCCTCGACGAAGCTGTCGACCGCGCCCGAGCCGTCGTTGCCGAGAAGAGCCCCCACCTCGGGGCGGAAGAGCTGGAGGTGCGCGCCCGCCAGGTCGGCATCGGCGCGGTCAAGTACGCGGACCTGTCGACATCGCGGACCCGCGACTACATCTTCGACGCGGACCGCATGGTCTCCCTCTCCGGCGACACCGGCACCTACCTTCAGTACGCCAACGCCCGCATCCAGTCGATCCTGCGCAAGGCACCCGAGGGCGTCACGCCCGCTGCGCACGCCGAGATCGCCCTGGAGCCGGCCGAGCGCGCCCTGGGCCTGCTGCTGGACGAGTTCGGCGAGACTCTCGCCCAGGCTGCCGAGGTCTACGAACCGCACCGCCTGTGCGCCTACCTCTACGCGGTGGCCTCGACCTTCGCGACCTTCTACGAGAAATGCCCGGTGCTCAAGGCCCCCAGCCAGGAGGTCACCGAGAACAGGCTCCTGTTCTGCCGACTGGCTGGACAGACCCTGACCAGCGGCATGAACCTTCTGGGCATCACCGCCCCCGAACAGCTGTAGGACGACTATCACGGCCGCCGACGGCTGATGCCTTGATAGGTGAAGACGATGTCGCGGACCCGCTCTACGGCCTGCGGGGCCACGTGTGCCAGCGCCGGGAGAGCAGCGCGCCAGCCGCCCTCTTCGAGCGCTGATCGAGCGAAACCGGCCGCAGTATCCAGAGACCCGTCAGCGTCAGGTGGTGCGACCAGGAGGGCGAGAGGGTGGAGGAGCTTCTGCAGCTCGCTCTGGGCCGAATACGACATCGATCGAAAGCCCATCTCTGCCCGGCTCAGGTAGCCGGCCACAGCAGCGAGTGCGACGGCCCGGCCGAATGGGACGGGGGTATCGAGTGCTGCGCGGCGGGCTCCCTCAATGTCCCCGAACGCGGCGCGCGCGATCGCCAAGGCCCCACAGTCCCGATGTTCCGGAGGGACGTTCTGCAGGGACCGTTCCACTCGGTCGAGCAGTTGCAGGGCCGGCTCCCGTTGCCGGTGCGATTCCAGGATTGCGACGGCCAACTGGTCCTCGTTCTCAAGGGCGGCGATGCCATTCGACGACCATGTCTCATCGATGGCTTGTTCGATCCGCTCTGCGCACTGTTCGTCGGCGTCCGCGATGGAGACCAGCAGCAGGACCAGTTCGCAGATCTTCCCTCCGGGCTTCTCGTCCCCGGTCATCAGACGTTCGCGCTGCGTGTCCACGAGGCGGACCGCGCCCTCCAGATCGGTGAACCGGAGGGCTGCCGCTACCGCGGTGGTCGCTCGGGCGGCCGCCGCTGGCTTGGCGAGGGCGATCTCCTCGACGAGGGCCAAGGCGGCCTCTCGGTCGCCGGCGCGGGCGAGCGCCTGAGCTGCCGCCGCCTGCGCCGTGATCACGTCATCACCTGGGGAGCCTGCGAAGATGCTGAAGTTGCCTGCGCCGTCCAGTCCGCGCGAGATTTCCGCTGCCTCGAGCGCCAGCCGATGCGTGTCGGGCAGGTTTCCCGCCGCAGCCGCTTCGATCGCGACCGCCGCCAGCGCCAGCACTCTCCGCAGCGGATCGACCAGGCTCACGGCGAGCACTTCGGCATCGGCAAACCGACCCACGGCGGCCAACGGCTGGGCGAGCCTGTCCAGGTCGGTCTCCCATCGGTGCCATACCGGCGAATCCTGCTCGGCGGTCGCCTCGCCGAGCAGCCGCTCCGCCTCCTCTCTCACGCCCTCCCGTGCGAGCTGGACGGCCTGCCGCGCCGCCGACTCCGCCGGCCCGGCATTCGAACCAACGAGCCCGTCGAAGGCACTTGACCGGATCACCGAACCGAACACACCAACCCGCAGTTCCGCGGGCACACCCGCGGCCAAAGCACGGGCTCTTTCCACCTCCCCCACTGCGGCGAGCGCGTCGACCGAAGTCCCCACGGCGATCTCCAGGTCGACACGGTCGAGAGGTTCATCACGCGTCGAGGCATCAGGGCCCGACACGGCGTCCTCGATTTGCTGCGCCGACTGCAGCGCGAGCTCCACAGCTCGTTCGGGCCGCGTACTGCACAGAGCTTTCGCAGCGCAGGCGCGGACGTAGGAGGAGGGGAGCCCCCGCAACGGAAGGGAGCCAGCGTATTCGCTGATCTTCGCGTACATCTCGGCCTCCCGCGCCGGGGTGGCGGCGCTTGCGATCGCCGCCCACGCCGTGATCGGTGCAGCAGGATCCGGGAGCCGCTCGACCTGCACCTCCCCGGCGATCCTCTGCGCGCGCTCGAGCAGTTCCTCTGCAAGCGCGACCGACCGAGGCCGGACGGCGAGCGAAGCCCTGGAGAACACCACACACAGATTGCCTTTGGGCGCCGCCCAAGGTCGGAGTACCGCCAGAAGCTCGAGTCCCTCGTCATCCTGGCCGACCGTCAGCAAGGCCACCGCGGCGTCGCCTGCGGCAACGTCCGCCTCGAACTCTTCCCCGATGTCTGCTTCGAGTCGGGCCCGGCGTGCCAGCGCCGCGGCCTCCTGGGCCGCCTCGACCGCGGTCGACGGGTCGACCTCCGCCAGAACACACGCTAGCTCGGCAAGACGCTGGGCGCGGTCAGCCGGGTGAGCGGCCGCGCGCGCCACCTCCAGCGCGCGCTGGACATGGCCCAGGCGAGCGAGAGCCTCGGCCAGGCTCGGCGGCAGCGCACCCGCGCCCTCGGTGAGCACGTCCCACGAGACCCCGAGCGCCGCCAGTGTCCCGAGGTCGACCTCACCGCGTTGGCGGAGACGTTGGCGCGTCAGCTCCAGCTGGCCGACGGCGGCATCAGCGGACGACCGCCGGAGCAATTCGACCTGCCGACGCGGATCCAGGACGACGTCAGCCAGCCGCCCTACCTCGTCCGTGCGGTCGAGCAGCGCCGGGTACGAGTACAGGAGATAGGCCGGAGTATCCGTCGGCCAGCCCGCTTCCCGGTACTCCTCAGCCCAGTTGTGCAGCAGCTGCACGGCCTCGCTTACGGCACCCTCGCCCAGCCCAGCCAGAGCAGTCCGGTACAGCTCGTCATGCCCCAGGACATAGGTGCGCGCATCGGCGTCCAGATCCGGCCCAGGACGGTAGCTGCTCTTCTCAGCCACGAAGTTGCGCCCGGTGATGCGGTGCAGCTTCACGTCGATGTCGCGTGGCCTCACGCCAGTCAGGCACGCCAGGTCCGCACCGGAAAGCCCGCCCTGAGCGACCGTGAGGAGGCTCAATAGCGCGCTCCCGACCCGGTCGTCCAGGAGCTCCTCAAGATCCTGCGTCGCCATGGACCTGATGACCTTCGCGTCGGCCGACGACGCGAGCAGGCGGACGATCTCCGGGTACCGGAGCGGATGGTCAACTGCGACCTCGTCCGGGATCCGCGGGTTCGGCCGGCCCGAGACCAGGACGAGCATGCCGCGCGGGAGCCTCTTCGGCAGCACTCCGGCGATGCTCCGCCCGGTTTCCACGACACCCTCGTCCAGGCCGTCGACGACCAGAAGCAGGCTCCGGCCCCGCGCGCGGCAGGCCGCCGCTGCGTCGGCGCACAGACCGGGAAACGCCGCGGGCCGACGCATCTCCCTTGTCATCTTCAACCCGGCCACCACGGCCAGCTGCCTCGCGACCCCGTCCAGAAACGCGCTCCGGTCGTTGTTCGCAAGGCGGCGGCCGATGAAGTAGCTCACGACCTCCACCGAGTCCGACGGCTTGCCGCGCACCACGAAGTCCGCCAACAAGGCCGTCTTCCCGGCCCACGGCCCCGCCTGCCACCACGCGTACCCCGACCCGGCGCCGCCCTCGGCCGCGGTGCAGAACGCCAGAAGCTCCGCCAACTCCTCCTCGCGGCCGATCAGCACATCGGAAAGGACGTTCTCCCTAACCCACAGGTCATGCTCACGGAGAGCACGGTCGTCCTCCCTCACGCCCTCCAGGTGCGCTGCGGGGTAGGTCGGAACGCGTTCGTCAGCCTTGGCAGCTTGTGGCGGCCGGCCGCCGCGGTTGTTCTGCTTCTCGGCCTGTGCGTCCTCCAGCAGCTTCTTCCACCGGCTCCGAAGCAACCCTGCGGGGGTGGGACCCTTCGGCGGTGCGACCCGTCCGTTGAGGTAGTCGATCAGGGCGAAAAACGCCTTGCTGTTCCCCTTCGACGGCGCGCTCTTCCCACGCATCCAGTCGCTCAGCGTCGAGCGCTTAACAACGTCCTTCATCCCCGGGATCCGGAGCAAGCCGTTGCGCACGGGGCGGCCGGCCGCCTCCCACAACGCCGTCAACGCCTCGCCGAGCGCCTCCACGGCCGAACCGGCCACCATCCCCTCCTCCACCCCTAAACCGCGACCGGAACCCTCCGGAAAGTCCGCAACGTCGCGCTGACCAGCGTAGTCATCAGCCTAACCAGCAGTAGGAGATCGCCGGAAACCCACCGGACGCCAGAGGGTTCAACCACACACCGGCGAACAAGCGCAGGTGTGCCTCAGCAAAGGAGATCGTGGCCGTGACCACGCTACCCACTCTGCTCGCCTCTGGTGCCGCTCTCGCCGGCATCACCCGCACCGTCCAGTGCGCCGCAGTGCTCTCGCTCGCGGCGCTGTCCGTCCTCGCCCGGAACCCGCAGCGACGCCGCGACGCCCGACGGACCCTGGCGCTCCTCCTGCGCCGACGCTCCAGCTGATCTTCAGCGTTGATGGGCTGCCCGACCTCGATCGGGCAGCCCATCAGCGTTGCCTCTGCGGTGCTGCCGTCGCAAATGTCAGGTGGAGACGCGGGGTATGCGGAGCGCGGACAGGGCCGGGCGATCGATCGGCAGGATGTACTCGGGATGGATATCACTATACGATCCACAATCCGTGCTGGTGGGATTGGAGTGCCGCCCCCGTGATCAATGGCACCGCAAGATCCTGCGAGCACACCGCGTCAATGGCCACGTTCACATGGGCGACAGCGGAGTACGACCTAAATTGGAACATTGTCGAAGGAGTCGACTGCCCGAAGTGACCGTTCGCGACTCGCTCCCGCCAGGGTGTCCGATGGAGAGGCGGGTCCGCATCGGACGCCGCCTTGACGGATCTCGCGGTGCATCACCTACGTCGACAGCTGAACAACCGCCTCGTAGTAGTTCCCAATCTTGTACTGGTAGCTAGGCGTCCAAATGTCGCTCTGTGGCTTCGAGTGATCCAGATCCGGATCCCACAATGCGGAGTGCGGGGTTCCGTCGTTGTCGCAGTCGATGCTGATCGTGAGCTGCTTCAGGTACTTTCGAAATGGCATTCCAGAGTTGTCGGTCCAGAACTCAGCCCAGACCATTCCACAACCCGGCGCCAAGTTCTGAAACACTACAAAGATCCCTACTTTGACTCGCTTGCCCTGAACGTCAGCGAATACCGATGTTGCCTGCAGCCTATGGGGCTTCACGCGCCCTGGCGTATTGTTGAAACAACTGAAGTCGTGCCACCCTACGGGCGGGTCACGGTGCGGGTCTGCATCGACGGGGGCTTCGGATTCCGGGGGAATCCCGTCGCTTGTCGTTGTTGTTGCCCGCAGAGTGATGGCTGGCTGCGGTTGAGGCGAAGGTGGCTGCTCGCCGTTCGTTTGGGAGCAGGTGGATCCGTTGCCGCAATTGAAACTGTGATCCTGCTCCTTGCTCCCCCCAGAGGTGGCAAACAGGGCGATAGCGGCGATGAGAGCCGCCACTACTGTGGCCGCGGCTCCGATAACTGCCACTCGTACAGCCGGACGCACCGGGGTCAGCCGTGCCACCGCTCCTCCTTGGATTTCCAGGAACATCGCAGCGCCGCCGCGACTGCTGCCTGGCCCGGGTCGCGTAAGTCGGCCGCGAGCGTGAAGTAGTCCATGGCGACTGATCGTTCCAGTCAGCCTGCTGCCACGTCAGCCAAACCGGCCACGCAACGCAACCCCGATGTTTCGCGACGATCCGTTGGTCAGCGTTTTCCACTCTCAGGCTGACGTGGCAAGGTGGAGTGCGAGGACTGCCTTCACGATGGCGGTGATGCGGGTGGTACTGCGGCGGAGCGCAGGAGGCGTCACTGTTCACCCGACTGCGGGAGCAGGGTGGATGCCCCCCGCAGCCAGCACCAGGTACGCCCCGCCGGGGAGATCCACTGGCCTACCCCCGACTGTTGCATCCGACGCAACATCGTTGCATCGGTTACGCGGCGCAGGTCAACGGTTTCAGCCGGAGCATGAGTTGGAGGCCCAAACCCCGGCTGAGCTGCCCGTCAGCCGCCTGATCGTCGCATGTCGAATTGTTGCTGCAGATGCAATTCGACCCGTTAGTCCAGGTAGGTTCCCGCGAAGGTGCCGTCGAAGCCGAGCCCGGCGACAACCTCAGGGAAGCTGTCCCAGACGCGGATCACTTCGCCGAAGAGGTCGTTGAAGGCGTCCAAGTCGAGGTCGGGTTCGAGCCATTCATGGGTGCAGCGGCACCGGATGTAGACCTTGCTGAGGACCTCGACGATGAGCCAGTCGCGGGTGGCGTCGCAGTAGGCGCAGGTGATCAGGAAGCCGCGGGGGCGCAGTTCGCCGCCGTGGGGGATGGTGCGGGCGAGCACCTGGCCGGGCAGCAGCGGGGGCAGTTCGATCGGGTAGTCGGGGATGTGCGGGGTGGGCTGGTCGTCGGCCTGGTGCGGGTCGGTCACATGGTCCTCCTGCTGGGGCGGGTGCTGGAGCAGCGACACAAGGACCCTGGGTGCCGAAAAGTTCCCCAATTGCGAAGACGACATCGAAACGACACCGGTGGCCCGACTCCTGCCGAGAGCAACGCCGGCGGTGCGTGCTGTTCGGGGCCTCGGGCAGCACGAGACCGTCGTCCGTCGTAGCTCCGGGACTTGATGCCGCTCCGCAGCCTGGTCCGTTTGCCGGTTCGACCGATGGACTGCCGTTCAGTCTCTGATTCCTGCGGCGATTAGAAACTGAACGTCGCTCATGATCAGGGACTGAACGGCTGGTCGGCTCAGCAGCCTGCCTCCTGCACCGCTTCGGGTGGGTGCGGGGGCGATCAGTTTCTGATTCCTGCGTCGATCAGAAGCTGATCGTGCAGGGAATCAGAAACTGATCGTGGTTGGGGTGTCCGGCTGATGTTGTGTCAGCGACGCTTTGTGGATGCTTGCTGGTCGGCTGGTGTGCTTCGCGTTGGTGTGCTTCCGGTGGCGTCTGCGGAGCCTGTGGCTGGGGTTGTGTGGCGGTGGGGTCGTGCGGTGGCGGCCCGGACTCGTGCGGCTCGGTGTTCGGTGGCGTGGTGGTGGATGCGCCAGTTGAGGACTTCGGCGGGGTGGTCGGCGGTGTCGAGTTCGCGCAGTTGGGCGGCTGTCGCCAGGGTGCGGCGGGGATTGTGGCCGGCGCTTTCGGCTTTGGCGAGGGTGGTGGCCAGGGCGGGCCAGACGGGGTCGGCGAGGATGCGGTCGGCATGCTCGGGGACGGCGGCGCGCAGGTCGGCGACCAGGCGCGTGGTGGCCTGTGGGCTGGGAGTGCGGGCGGCGAGGTCGGCCAGGACGGGCCTGGCGCTGCGCTGGTAGGCGGCCTGGAGGTGGGCCAGGGCTCGGCGGGCTGCCGCCGTTTGCTGCTGGTGGTCGCGGGCCTGGTGCCAGCGGGCCAGGGCGATCAGGACGAACACGGCGGTGCACAGCAGCGAGGCGGCCGCCTCGCCGTCCTGGTTTGGGGCCCGGATGTGGAGCAGTTCCTTGGCGGCGGTGCGCACCGCGGTGGCGCTCGCGTGTTGGGCGCGGATGGCGGAGCGGTTGGCGCGGTTGAACGCGGCTGCCGCTGACCGCAGTTCGGCCCGCAGGTGGTCGGGTGCGGTGGCGGCAGCGTTGTGGAGGAGTTCGCTGAACGCGGCGGCCTGGGCCTGGACGACGACGTCCTGCTCGGTGCCAGTGCCAGTGCCGTCGGCGGGTTCCTGATCGAGGAGGTCGGTATGGAGGTCGCGCAGGGCGGTGTCGGCGCGGTGCCAGGGGCTGGGGCCGGTGGTGCGGGCGGTGGGCTGGTCGGCGAGGTCGTGGGCGGCCAGGCGCTCGCGCAGGCGGTTGAGGGACAGGTCGGGGGCCAGGGCGGAGCCGCTGAAGTAGACGGGCTGGTCCTGGCCGTTGGTGTCCTGGGGCGCGGCGAGGCTGTAGCCGGTGACCTCGCCGCTCTGCGGCCCGAGCCGGTACTTGACCTTGATGCCGAGGGCGCCCAGGGTGGAGAAGTAGTCGGCTTCGTCGCGGGCGGCTGCGGCTGCGGCGTACGCCTGCTCGCGCAGCCACTTGCGCGCCGTCTCGGTCTTGCCTGCTCGTTGCGTTTTGGCCTGTTCGGCGCTGGTGGGCGTGGGGGCGGCGGTGAAGTCGCCGGATTTGAGGCGGCGCAGGCCGAGTTCCTTCTCGATCCTGCGGCATTCGGCCTGGGCGCGTTGGCCGTCGCGGTTGGTGCGCGGGCGGCGGCCGTCCTCGCGCACGCTGGTGGCCATGATGTGGATGTGGTCCTCGGCGTGCCGTACCGCGATCCACCGGCAGCCGGCGTCGTCGCCGTCGGGGGCGATGCCGGTGGCGTGCACGATGCGCCGTGCGACTTGGGCCCATTCCTCGTCGGTCAGGTACCGGTCGCCCGGTGCGGTGCGCACCGGGCAGTGCCACACGTGCTGGGGCACCTTGGTGCCGGTGCGCTGCTCGCGTACGCGTACGGGCTGGTCGAGGTAGTGGGCGAGTTCCGAGAGGAGTTGGTGGTGCTGGTCGATGGGTGCGCGGCCGGGGTCGGGCAGGCCGGGGGTGGCGAAGGCGCCGACGATGTGGGGGTCGGTGTGCTCGTCGCGCCTCCCTGGGCCGAACAAATAGGAGAGGAGGCCGCGGGTGCGGTCGCCGGTGGAGACGTCAGGCACCATGGCGGCACCCCGCCACCACGTGTTCCAGGGCGAGGTGCCCGGCGCGGGCCAGGGCACTGACCTCGTCCAGGACCTCCTCGGCTCGGTCGGGCAGGACGCCCATGTTCACGGCGCGGGTGAGCTGGTTGAGGTTCACTCCCACCCGGTGCAGTTCACGCAGCAGCTTCCCGAACAGCACGGCCAGGTCCTGGAGCGCCCGGGGTGAGGGCAGCGCCGGGACACCGTCGGGGCGCTGGTCGCTGAGGTAGGCGTGGGCGAACGTCAGGGCGGCGTCCATGAGGTAGGCCGAGCGGGAGCGCTTGGCCGCTTTGGCGGCGAGGTCGATGAACGCCTTCTCGGCCGGTTCGGCGGAGGCGGTCAGCTGGATGTCGCGCCGGGTACCGCTGCGCGGCCGGTAGAGGATCTCGCTCAACGGCCGTCGGCTGGTGACGAGCCGGTCGGTGGTGATGGGCAGTACGGGGGTGTCGAGGGCGGCGATGCCGTGCTGCACGAACTCGTCGTCGGTCACGGTCGGCGCGAAACGCACAGGGTGTTCAGTGGGCTGATCCCGCCCTGGGAGGAAGCCGCGCTCGGCCTCCCCTCCCCCGACCGTGCCCCGCTGGGCCCGGCCGGACCCCGCCCCCGCCGGGGCGGGGTCAAGCGCAATCCCCGCATCGCCCCCGGCGATGTGGAGATTGCTCCAGCTTGCTCCGCCTGTCGCGCACGAGCCATCAGCATCACTGCTGACCAGCTTAGTTGCCTCGGATGCGATGGCGGACGGGCGGTGTTCGGGTCGGTCATTCATGGGCGGCTCCAGGGTTCGGTGTACAGGCGGCTGGTGCGTGCGGACGCGGCACCCGGTCCACGGTGGGGTGTCCGGGCCACCGCGAGGCGGATGGACTGGGCAGGCCAGCGGGTCGCACGGGTGGGGCGGAGGTGGTCCGGAAGTCATTCCGGACCACGACGCCGCGGACCTGGTCCCGGACCACGACGCCGCGGACCTGGTCCCGGACCACGACGCCGCGGACCTGGTCCCGGACCACGACCGACGCCGCGGACCTGGTCCCGGACCAGCTGACCGGACTGGGACCAGCTGCACGGACCGGACCGGGATCATGACCGGGGACGGGGACGGGGACGGGGACGGGGACGGGGACGGGGACGGGGACGGGGACGGGGACGGGACCAACTGCGCGGACCAGATCAGGACGCTCTCCGGCCCGGGACCAGGACCGGCCGTGGGGACCGGACCAAAAGCGGGGACCAGGACCGCGATCGGGACCAAGACCGCGGACGGACCAGGATCGGGGACAGGACTGGCCATGGGGATCAGACCACCAAGCCGTGGAACGGGCGCGGCGGGGAGGATCGCACTGGACCAGTACTGGTAGGTCAGGTTCCGCTGAGGGCGGGTTGGCGGCTGGCGGGTCGCATGGCGGCGCGGACCAGGGCGGCTCCGCGCCGGGAGGCGGCTGCGCCCGTGCCGACGGCGACCCTGTGTGGGCCGAGCCCGGCGCAGGTGCGGCAGTTGCCCGCCTGTCGTACCGGGTCGCCGCAGGTCGGGCACTCCTTCAGCGGGGTGCTGGCAGGTCCGGACGCGGTCACCTGGGCTGGTGCGGGTGGCAGCTTGCGCTCCAGGCGGTCGCGCAGCAGCGCGCTCGCGCTGTGGACCCGGTCCGGCAGCCCGCTCAGCAGCGCGTCGCGCAGGTCGCGCTCGCTGCACCCGCGCTCCAGCCACGGCAGTACCTGGGGTGCCAAGGCCACGGCCTCGAGGATGCCGAGCCGCAGGCGCGGCTCGGCGCCCAGCGCACGCAGCAGCGTCTGCGCCGCCCGCCTAACAGGGCCCTCTGCGGCGGGGGCTGCCGCATCAGATTCCTGGGGTGTGGTGGTGGGATCGGCGGCTTCCCGCCCGCCCTCCCCGTCGGCCCGTTGGCGGCGTTCGGGGAGGGAGGGTTCTTTCTCCAGGTCCTTTACGGGGTTGGAGCCAGCAGGATCGACAGCCGCGCTACCGGACTCCGGACCGACGGCACCCGGAGCGGTGCTCTCCCCGGCCCGTCCCCCCGGCGGCTGGCCGGTCTGCGGGGTGTCGTAGACGTGGGACTCGTTGTGGAAGGTCCCGTCGGCGCGGCGGACCCGCACCACCCGGTAGTACCCGGCCCCGGCCAGCTCCCGGAGCGCCTTGTAGACCGCAGTACGGCCCTGCGGGCTGGAGTCGGCCATCTGCCGGCCGTCCTCGCGCCAGCCGTCCGGGCGCGAGAGGAGGTCTGCGAGCAGGCCGCGGGCGGTGTAGGACAGCCTGCGGTCCTGCAGCAGGGCGTTGGGCAGGACGATGAACGCGCGCGTGTGCGCGCTACGATGGATCAGCATGGGGAGTTGAGTGCTCCTGGTGCCGGACCCCGGAGCGTTCGAGCGCTGCCGGGGTCGCCTATTCAGTTCGTGGACCACGGAACGTACCACGAACAAGCGGCGCAACTCCGGTACGCCCCAGAGACCCTGATCACACATCAGGTTGACTCCCCAGCTCCGTGATCCCCAGCACCCGGAGCAGGTCTTCGGTGATCACGCGGTAGCACTTCCCCAAGCGCAGCACCCGGCACGGGTAGGCATCGCGGCCTGCCAGGCCGGACCCCTTGCTCCGGCCCTGGCTGATCGCCCGCTTCGCCATCTCCAGGCCCACGGAGACGGGTAGAGCGAGCAGTTCGGACCGAGCCAGGCAGGCGCGCAGGGCGGGCTGTATCCAAGGATTCCTCCAGACAGGCTGAACACTCGGGAACACGTGGGACTCCCGACCTGTTCACAAGCCTGGCAGCAGATACTGTGTCGCTATGACACAGCGCTCTCCGGATACTGGAGGAGACGGCCAACGGGACGACGAGGAGTGGGAGGACGAGGAATGGGAGGGGGTCACTGACGAGAGCGAGGACGAAGCCTTTGACGAGCACGCCGCACTGTTCGGAGACAAATGGGGGGAGGAATGGTCCAAGGCCGTGGTCGCCACGGTGGCGGCCGAGGTCTGCCGCCGGCGCACCGAACTGGGCCTGAGCCAGCACGAACTCGCCGCGCGGTGCGGTGACGTCGGTTATCCCGTCCCCCGAAACGTGCTCGCCAACCTGGAGAGCGGCAGGCGCCATTCCCTGCAGATCGTTGAGCTCCTCGTCCTGGCGAAGGCACTGGACTGCGTCCCGGTGGCCCTGCTCTTCCCCGTCGGCCGCCGGGAAACCGTCCACCCGCTGCCGGGCGGACCCCGGCCCGCGCTCACCGCTGCGAACTGGTTCTCCGGACTGGGCCGCGGCGAGGAGGACAACTGGCTCTTCATCTACCGCGATCACGCCAAGCAGCAACGGGCTCTGGCGGAAATCGACTACGACCTCCCAGAACTCCAAGCATCGCTGCGGAACTGCGTCCACTTCAGCGAGCGCAGGAAGCTCCAGGACAACATTGCCCGGCTCCAGAAGCGCCGGGACAAGATCACTGCCCTCCTTGCCTCCGACAGGGCGGAACTGCAGGCCGAGGGCCTACTGCCACTGGACCCGGACGTCTACGACACCTGATCCGCCCGCACCGACCACCAAGACAAGAGGAGACTGCATGAAGGGTTCCACCTACCGCCGCTGCTACTGCCGCGACATCCGCGCCGGCAACCCGTTCGGCAAAGCCTGCCTGAAGCCGGCCAGCCGCAAGCACGGCTCCCACTCCATACGCGAGGAGCTGCCCAACCGCCCCGGCCGCAGCCCAGGCGGCCATCGCTGCACGTCATCGATCGCCAGCGACCACTCCCGGCGATCATCGGAAGCGGCAGAGCCTCACCCGGACGTCCACCCGGGCCCGGACAACCGGTCTTCCGCCAGAGCCTTCTGACGGCTCGATCCCTCCCTCCCGCGTGCTCTGCCGTCCACCCGTCGGAGAGAGTTCCACCAACTCGCCATGCCGTCCGCATGGTTCGAGATCATCGGCGCGTCGCGCGATGCTCACCTTCCGCATCTGCCGTCACCTCCTGCCCGGTGATGTGACGCGCCACCACCCACGAGACCAGCCGCCGCAGCCGACTCGGCTCGGCGCGCTGGAGCTAAGGACGCACACCCTTTGCCCCCTACCGCAGCTGGGCGCGACCCCGGCGCCCCGGCCAGCCCTCCCGGACTGCCTGTCCTCTACTGCTCCGCCCAGGTCGCCGCCATCCTCGGCTGCTCGGAGTGGTGGGTCAAAGAGCAGGCCAGGAGGCGACGAGTCCCCTTCACCCGCCTCGGAGGCAGCTACCGCTTCACCGCCGAACACGTGGCGGAGATCATCCGCATCTTCGAAGAGCGGCCGACTCCCGATACGACGTCTGACCTCCTTCCCTCCGCCAGGGCCGCCCCGCGCAGGTCGCCGACGGTCGTAGTGGAGGGCCGCCTCAAGGCCCGGCCTCCGAGCCGGGCACGCTCCAAGAAGTCCCCGACCCCCAAGGCCGCCGAGAGCGGCGACAGCGCAGAAGGAGTAGTAAGAGTTGGGATACGGCGAGAAGCGCGGCGACTACTGGCGCGCTCGATACAAGATCGCTCCCGGGAAGTACGGCACCCTCGCGGACGAGAACGGCGACACCGTGCGCTTCCGTACCAAGCGCGCTGCCGAGCAGGCCGCTGAAGAGGAGGAAGCCAAGGTCCGCGGCGGCCGGTGGCACGACCCGTCCGGCGGCCAGATCACCTTCGGCGAGTACGCCAGCCGCTGGTACGCCGGCCAGGACCTGGCCGCCTCGACCATGCAGAACTACCGCCGCCACATAGAGGAGCACCTGCTCCCGCAGTTCAACGACGCTGAGGTCGGCGCGATCACCAAGCTCGACGTTGACGCCTGGGTGAAGCTGGAGCGCGAGCGCGGCTATGCGCCGTCCAGCATCAAGACCTGGCGCAGCACCCTGCACCTGATCCTCGGCGACGCGGTCGAGGAGGGGCTGCGCGAGGTCAACCCGGCCGCCAAGCGCCGAGGCCGGGGCAAGAGGGCTGGCCGCTCGCGCAACCGCGGGCCGGAGAAGGTGATCACCGACGCGCTCGGCATCCTGTTGATCGGCGAACGGGCCGCTCTGCTGTCCGGGCGCGACGACGAGTTCGTGGCCTGCGTCGCCAAGGGCTACACCGGCATGCGCTGGGGCGAAGTCGTCGGCCTGGAGACGCAGTTCATACGGTCCGCCGCTGTCCGCGTGGAGTGGCAGCTCTACGAACTGGACACCGGTGAGCTGCACCGCTGCCCGCCCAAGGACGACTCCTACCGCACCATCGACACCCCGGAGTGGCTCTCCGTGCTCCTGGCCCGCCATGTCTCCCGCAAGAAGGCCGAGCCCTGCTCCTGCCACGGCCTGACCTACGCCTTCAGCGGCCACGGCACCGCCAACGGGGCACTGCGCCGACCCGGCGCGAAGCTCGCCGATGTGGCCCGTCGCGCGGGGGTCTCCACCGGCACCGTCTCCAACGTGCTCAACCGCCCGGACACCGTGCCGGAGGCGACCCGCCTCAAGGTCGAGGCGGCCGTCGCCGAGCTCGGGTACGTCCGCAACGGCGCGATCGGGAAGGAAGCGGACCACTGGCGGCGGAGCGGCTTCGGCTCCTGGCTGTTCCACCCCGCCACCACCGGCCTCTACCCGAGGCGCGCCCCCTACGACGCGCACCCGGTGCCGCTGCTCGCCGAGCCGTGGCCGGGCCTGCCGGCGCGCGGTCGGGGAGCGTCCCAGCGGGCCGAGGCGTGCTGGGTGCCGATAGCTCCGGGGCTCACGCCGCACGGGCTGCGGCACACCCACAAGTCGATCATGGAGGAGATGGGCACCCCGCCGAAGCTCATGGACGAGCGCCTCGGCCACGAGGACGGCTCGGTCCAGTCGCGGTACTCCCACGTCACCCCGGCGATGCGGCGCCGGCTGATGGAGGCCCTCACCGAGCAGTGGGAGGAAGCCCTCGCGCTCCGGCGGAAGATGGCCCCGGGCTCCCCGGTCGCAGCCCTGGACGAGCTGCTGAAACCGCCTCAGAAACCGGACCCCGGGAGAGCGATTCCAAGATCTTCTCCCAATTTTCTCCCAAGGCCCCCGAAGAAACGGATCAGGGCCGGTCTCCCCCAAGGGAAAACCGGCCCTGACCTGCTGTTTCACCAGTCGGGGTGGCGGGATTTGAACCCACGGCCTCTTCGTCCCGAACGAAGCGCGCTACCAAGCTGCGCCACACCCCGGTGCAACGAGGATTACTCTAGCGGACCCGGGGCGTGGGACGAAATCGCGTTTCTTCGGGGGGCGGCGACCGTGCAGGTCAGGAGGTGACCAGGACGGCGTTGCCGCGGATGTTGCGGGTGCGGAGGGCGGTGATGGCCGGGGCGGTGTGGGACCAGTCCTGGCGGAGGCCGATCTCGGGGTGGAGCCGGCCGGTGGCGACGAGGCGGACCAGGACGGCCAGGTCGTCGGCGTAGCTGCGGTCGCTGCGGGTGTAGTCGAAGTGGCGGATGGAGCCGCCGACCGCGGTCTTGAAGAAGTCGAAGAAGTTGAGGGTGACCGGGGTGCGGCTGGCCTGGCCGAACCAGACCAGCAGGCCCTCGGGGGCGAGCCGGGCCAGGCCGGCCGGGAGCGAGGTGCCGCCGACGGACTCCAGCACGATGTCGAAGGGGCCGGTCGCCTTCTCCACGTCCGTGACGACCTCGGTCGCGCCGAGCTCCAGCAGGCGGACGCCGCGCTCCTGGCTCGCGCTGACCGCGGTGATCTGCGCGCCGCTGCCGGAGGCGAGCTCGGTGAGGTAGTGGCCGACGCCGCCGCTCGCGCCGGTGAGCAGTACCCGCCGGCCGGCGACCGGGCCGGCCGCGCGCAGCAGGCGCAGCGCGGTCAGCCCGGCCAGCGGCAGTGCGGCCGCGGTGGTGCTGTCCACCCGGTCCGGGAGGGCGGCCAGGCTGTGGACGGGTACGGCGACCCGCTCGGCCCAGCCGGCGGCGGCGGGGTGGCCCACCACCCTGGACCCTTCAGCCGGTCCGCTGCCGTCGGCGGCGGCGCGGACCACCCTCCCGGCGATGTCCTTGCCGGGACGCCAGCCGTGCCGCGGGTGCTCCAGCAGGAAGGTCTCGCCGCGGTTGACCGAGTACGCCTCGACGGCGACCACGGCCTCGTCCGCACGCGGTTCGGGCTCCGGGACCTCGCCGAATTCCACGGCGTTGGAAATGTCCCCGGTGGGAATCACGGCCTTCATGGTGTTGTATCCCCCTCTCTGTTCCGGTGCGATGTGTTGTTGCGATGTCTTGTCAGGCGGCGAAAAGGACGCGGCGGGCGTGGTCGGTGTCGAAGTACTCGCGGACCGCGGCGATGAGTCCGTCCCGCACGATGAAGAAGCCGGCGCACTGCTGGTGGTAGTGGCCGCCGTCGCGGGCGGTGGCGTCGGAGGTCCACTCGACCACCACGGTGTCGCCGACGGCGACCAGGTTGGTGGTGTTCAGGGCGACGGTGGTGGCGTCGAGGCGTCCGAAGGCGAGTCCGAGGAAGTCCTCGAAGATCCCCTTGCGACCGTGCCAGGTCCCCGACATCGGCAGGTCGCCGCCGAGCGTCCAGGTGGCGTCCTCGGCGAACATCGCCTTCGCGTCGTCGATCCGCCCGGAGCTCAGCGCCTCGATATAGGCCTCGACGACGTTCCGGCTGATTTCGGTGGTGTTCGTGTTCATTTCCACTCCTTCGCAATTCCTTCTCGCTGCTGTTGACTCGAATCTACTGAGCGGCTCCCGGGGTAGGGAAAGACTTGTTTTCCATCGGTCCATGCCGACACGGCATGACCGCACGCCTAGGATGGGTGCATGTCCGAACTGCGTCGCTTGCGTTACTTCCTCGCTGTCGCGGAGGAGCGGAACTTCACCCGCGCCGCCGAGCGACTGCATATCGCCCAGCCGGCACTGAGTCGTCAAGTACGGGAATTGGAGCGGGAGTTGGGTGTGGAACTGCTCAGCAGAACCACGCACAAGGTGGAGCCGACCGAGGCCGGTCTGATGCTGCTGGAGCGCGGTCCCGCGCTGCTGGACGCCGCCGACAGCCTGTGGCGCGGGGTCCGCGGCTTCGCGGACGGCAGCCTGGGCAGCATCAGCCTGGGCTACGGCATGAGCGCCGGGTACGAGACCGCGCCGCAGCTGCTGCTCGCGATGAGCGAGGAGGCGCCGGGCATCGAGGTGTCGGCCCGGGTGATGTCCTTCGCCGACATCGTGGCCGGAGTCGCGGCCGGCACCCTGGACGTCGGCCTGGTGCGTTGCGCGCCGCCGCAGCAGGAGCTGGTGCTGACCCTGCTGCGGCTGGAGCGGCAGGGGCTGATCGTCAGCCGGGACCACCCGCTGGCCCAGGGCGGGGCTGCGGGCGGCGTGGACCCGGCCGAGCTGGACGGCGTCAAGTTGCTGCTGCACGCCAGGGACCACAATCCGGGCCACTACGACCAGATCATGGACATCTGCGCCAAGGCCGGGGCCAAGCCCGAGGTGCTGGTGCGCGGGCTGGACTTCGACGCCTCCTACACCCCGGTCGCCTCCGGCGCCGCGGTCACCATCGTGGGCGAGACCGGGCGGGTGGGGCTGCCGGCCGGGCTGCTGTGGCTGCCGCTGGTCCCCGCGACGACGGTGGAGGTCCACCTGATCACCCGGGGACCGAACCGCTCGCCCGCGATCGAGCGGCTGCTGAAGGTGGCCGCGGACACCGCCCGCCAGCAGGGGTGGCTGCAGCCGCCGGTCTAGCCGGCCACGGCGGCCGCGCTACCCGGCGGCGGCGCTCGCGACAGCTGCGACGGCCGCGGCCCACGGCCCCGCGGCAGGCGGGCCCGCGGGCCGAGGACTCAGCGGTCCGACGGCTCAGGCGGCGGGGCCGGCCGTCAGGGTCAGCAGGGTGGCCTCGGGCGGGCAGGCGAAGCGCACCGGGGTGTAGCGGTTGGTGCCGCAGCCCGCCGACACGTGCAGATAGGACTCGTGGCCCCCCGCGGAGTGCCGGGACAGGCCCTTGACCCGTCCCCGGTCCAGGTCGCAGTTGGTGACCAGGGCGCCGTAGAAGGGCACGCACAGCTGCCCGCCGTGGGTGTGCCCGGCCAGGACCAGCGGATAGCCGTCGGCGGTGAAGGCGTCCAGGGCGCGCAGGTACGGGGCGTGCACGAGGCCGATGGAGAGGTCGGCGTCGGCGTCTGGACCGCCGGCGACCCGGGCGTAGCGGTCCCGGCGGATGTGCGGGTCGTCCAGGCCGGTGAACTCCAGGTCCAGCCCCTCGATCTTGAGCCGGCCGCGGGTGTTGGTCAGGTTCAGCCAGCCGGCCCGGTCGAAGCCGTCCCGCAGGTCCTCCCACGGGTTGTGGACCGCGCCGACGATGCCGCGGCGGGGGGTGCCGTCCGCCCCGTTCATGCCGTGGTCGCCGCTCAGCATCGCGCCCAGATAGCGGGTCGGGCTCTTCGGGACCGGCCCGTAGTAGTCGTTGGAGCCGAAGACGTATACGCCCGGGAAGTCCATCAGCGGGCCGAGGGCGTCCAGGGTCTGCGGGATCGCCTCCGGGTCGGAGAGGTTGTCGCCGGTGTTCACCACCAGGTCCGGTTTGAGCGAGGCCAGCTCACGCAGCCAGCGCTGCTTCTTGCCCTGCCCGTTGACCATGTGGATGTCCGACAGCTGCAGCACGCGTAGCGGCGGCGCTCCGGCCGGCAGCACGGGTACGGTCACCCGGCGCAGCCGGAACGAGCGCACTTCGTAACCGGCGGCGTAGGCCACGCAGGCCGCGCCGGTGGCGGCGATTCCCAGGGGTACGGCGTAGAGCGGTCGCATCCGTCCATGGTCGCAGAGTGCGTCCGTACGGCGAGCACCGGTGTGGCGCGGCGGGGGTCGGCGGCGGGGGTCGGCGACACGGCGCGTCGGCCGGGTCGGCGGCTCGGGGCGGCGGTGTTAATTGGCAGCGCGTCGCCTTGTCGGGGATGCGAGACTTGCGTACATGACCACGACGCTCAAGAAGCAGCTGCAGGAGGACCTCACGGCCTCGATCCGGGCCAGGGACGAGCTGCGCTCCGGCACGATCCGGCTCACCCTGTCCGCCATCACCACCGAGGAGGTGGCCGGGAAGGTGGCGCGCGAGCTCTCCGACGAGGAGGTGCTCAAGGTGATCACCCGTGAGGCGAAGAAGCGCCGTGAGGCGGCCGAGGCCTTCGAGGCCGGCGGACGTCCGGAGTCGGCGGCGCGCGAGCGGGCCGAGGGTGAGCTGCTGGCCGCGTACCTGCCCAAGCAGCTGACGGACGATGAGCTGGACGAGATCGTCGCCACCGCCGTCGCCGAGGCCAGGGCCGCGGGCGCCGAGGGGCCCCGTGCGATGGGTGCGGTGATGAAGCTGGTGAACCCGAAGGTGGCCGGGCTGGCCGAGGGCGGCCGGGTGGCCGCGGCGGTGCGGCAGGCCCTGGCGGGCTGAGGCGGCGCGCCGAGCGCCGGCGGCACGGCACGACTGCAGAGCCGCCGGAGCGCAGACCGCCGGCACAGTATGACGACGCGCTGAGGGGCGCCCGGGAGTTGACCGGGCGCCCCTCAGCGTTGCTGCGCGGGCCTGTGGGCGGAGCCTCAGCGGCCGGTTACTCCGGTGCCCCCGGTGAGCCCGCCGATCAGGTTCGTGCCGGTGGTGCCCGTGGTCCCGGTGGTGCCGGCGGTCGTGGTTCCGGTGGTTCCCGCCGTGGTCCCGGTGGTGGTGCCCGCGGTGGTCCCGCCGGTCTTGTTCTTGTTCTTGTCCTTGGCCTGCTGGGCCTTGGTCTTGACCGGCGCAGGGAGGCTGACGGTGTGGAAGTACCTGAACCCGACGCCGCGCAGCGCGTCGTCCATGGCGTCGTGCCATATCGGACCGGCGATCGTGCTGCCGAAGACCTCATCCTTGCCGTAGGAGGTGCCGCCGATGGTCTGGCCGTCGTAGAGCGGGGTGAGCTTGGCGCCGGTGTCGCTGACGACGGTGGCGCCGGAGAGCTGGGGGGTGAAGCCGACGAACCAGACCTGAAGGTGCTCATTGGTGGTGCCGGTCTTGCCCGCGCTGGGGCGGCCGTCGGTGAAGCCGTCGGCCGCGCCGGTGCCGTCCTCGACCACGCCCTTGAGCATGGTGGTGATGGCGTCGGCGACGACGTTGCAGAGGCCGGCGTCCTTCTCCAGCGGCACGAAGTAGGTGTTCACCGACTTGGCCATCGCCGTGGGCATGTTGAACGGGCCGACCAGGGTGGTGGAGTCGTTCATGTCCGGCGGGTTGGTCACCTCGCGCAGGTGGTTGCCCTTGCAGTCGGTCATCGCCGGGTACGGCTCGGTGAACGGGGCGTCGTAGGTCTGGTCCATGCCGATGCCGTTCTCCAGCGCGGCGGCCGCGGTGATCGGCTTGACGGTCGACCCGGTCGGGAAGCCCCCGCCGCCGCCCATGGTGCGGTCCACGTTGTAGTTCAGCGTGGTGACGCCGGCGCTGGACCCGTTGCCGTACGGGCGGCTCTGCCCCATGCCCATGATCTTGCCGGTGCCCGGCTGGATGATGGTCATCGCCGTGGCGGCCTTCTCGTCGGCGTGGACGTGCGAGGTGACCGACTTCTGCAGGGCCGTCTGCACCTTGGGGTCGATCGTGGTGTGGATGTCCAGCCCGCCGCGGTCCCACAGCGCCTGCCGGGCCTGCGCCGTCTGACCGAAGACCGGGTTGCTCAGGAAGATGTGCTCGACGTAGTCGCAGAAGAACTGCTCGCCGTTCCTGGCGGTGATGCAGCCCTCCTTGGGACGGCTCACCTTCAGCCCCAGCGGCTTGGCCTTGTAGACCGCGGCCTGGGCCGCGGTGATGGAGCCGTACTTCGCCATCGCGTCCAGCACCTCGTTGCGGCGCGTGGTGGCCGCGGGGGCGTAGAGCAGCGGGTCGTAGTTGCTGGGCGACTGCACCATGCCGGCCAGCATGGCGGCCTGGGGGACGGTCAGCTGGCTGGCGTGGACGCTGAAGTAGCGCTCGGAGGCGGCCTCGATGCCGTAGGCCTGCTCGCCCCAGAAGGTGATGTTGAGGTAGTCGGTGAGGATCTGGTCCTTGGTGAGCGTCTCCTCCAGCTTGATGGCGACCTTCAGCTCGGAGATCTTGCGCCCGATGGTCTGCGCCTGGGCCTCGCGGACCTTGGTCGGGTCGTTGCCGGCCAGCTCCACGTTCATGTTCTTCACCAGCTGCTGGGTCAGCGTGGACCCGCCCTGGGAGGCGCCGGAGGAGGCGTTCTTGGTCAGCGCGCGCAGGGTGCCCTGGAGGTCGATCGCACCGTGCTGGTAGTAGCGGTTGTCCTCGATGTCGACCAGCGCCTGCCGCATCACCGGGGCGATCTTGCTGATCGGCACCACGGTGCGGTCGCGGGCGTAGACCTTGGCGATCACTCCGCCGTTGGCGTCGTAGATGGTCGACGCCTGCGACAGGGTCGGTGCGGTGAACTCCGCCGGGATCTCGTTGAAGGAGGTCGTCGCCGACTTCGCGCCGAACCCGAGGGCGCCCACGGCGGGCAGGGCCAGTCCGGCGACCAGCGTTCCGGCCAGCACACTCGCGCCGACCAGGTTCAGACCGAGACCCACCTTGTACAACGGAGATCGAGAGCGCTTCGCCATGGGCAGCACCTTACGACGCGTTAGCCGGACAGGCGGGCATCTGTTCGCCTACTCTTGTCACAAGCTTGCGACAAGTTCCCGAGCGCTCACTCACTTCACTCTTGTGGGTGATGAGATCTGTCCGGATCGCGGTCATATGCCAGGAACTGAGCCAGGAAGGGCAGTGTCGTCCAGGTCCCCGAAGCCTGTACGGCCCTCCAACCTGCACTCACTCCAGTGGGTGATCTATTCCGCACGCATAGTCCGAACGGGCCATACAGGATTGGGCCCCAAGGGGCTGTTGCAACCTGCTCTTCTTCCGTAACGTCCTCAACTGGCAACAGCGAATATGCCGTTGCCGCCGTGGGGGAGCCTCGATTCGGGAGAGGACGGCACCAGCATGGGCTGGGTTGACGACTGGAGTGCGCAGGCAGCCTGCCGCACCAGTGATCCGGACGAACTGTTCGTTCAGGGGGCGGCACAGAACCGCGCCAAGGCGGTGTGCACCGGTTGCCCGGTCCGCACCGAGTGCCTGGCGGATGCCCTCGACAATCGCGTCGAGTTCGGCGTGTGGGGGGGAATGACGGAGCGCGAGCGCAGGGCTCTGCTGCGCCGCAGACCAACGGTGATCTCCTGGCGAAGGTTGCTGGAGACGGCTCGTACCGAGTACGAGCAGACCTTCTCCATCGGAGATCCGGACTACGCCGAAGCAGGCTGAGCCGGGCTCTGCCGCCGCGGCGGTCCGAGCACGCGCAGTCCCGCACGGCTACTCCACGCCCCGTGTCCGGCCGCAACGGGCCGGGCCACGGGCGGCGGAGTCGTGCCGTCACGTTCGGAACCGGACCTGGTCGAACCCGGAGCTGGTTCGGACCCTGGCCGGCCACCGCCGGGCCGAGGGTCAGCCCGCTGCCAGGCGCTCGCCGATCTCCCGCAGGCCCTCCAGGTCGTGCACGTCACCGGCCAGGGCGGGCACCTCGACCAGCGGCACGTCCGGGTAGATCGAGACGAAGCGGTCCCGCATCCGGCGCTCGTGCGTGATGGTCCTGACCCGGTCCGCGTGCAGTCTGAGCAGCCCGGCGGCCAGCACCTCCGACTCCTGCGCGAAGGCACTCCCCCCTGCCTCGCCACCGTCGGAGGAGTCGGTGTCCGCGTCCCCCTCCAGGGTCTCCGCGGCCGCCAGCGCCCGCTCCGCAGTGAGCTGGGGTGCGCCGGTCCGGTGCACCCGGTTCAGCACCAGCCCGGCCAGCGGCATCCGGTCCGTCTCCAGCCGGTCCACGAAGTACGCCGCCTCGCGCAGCGCGTCCCGCTCGGGGGCGGCCACCACCAGGAAGGCCGTGCCCGGCGCCTGGAGCAGTTGGTAGGTACGGTCGGCACGCTCGCGGAAGCCGCCGAACATCGAGTCCATCGCGGCGACGAAGGTCGACACGTCCTGCAGCACATTGGCGCCGAGGATCTTGCCGAGCACGCCGGTGAACATGGTCATCCCGACGTTGAGGAACTTCATCGCGCTGCGGCCGCCGACCTTCGCCGGCGCCATCAGCACCCGGATCAGCTTGCCGTCCAGGAAGGAGCCGAGCCGGTTGGGCGCGTCCAGGAAGTCCAGCGCCGAGCGGCTCGGCGGGGTGTCCACGACGATCAGGTCCCAGCTGCCGGTGGCCTGGAGCTGGCCCAGCTTCTCCATCGCCATGTACTCCTGGGTGCCGGCGAAGCCGGAGGAGAGCGACTGGTAGAAGGGGTTCTCCATGATCTGCCGGGCCCGCTCGGGGTCGGCGTGGGCGAGCACGACCTCGTCGAAGGTCCGCTTCATGTCCAGCATCATGGCCTGCAACTCGCCCGGTCCGGCGACGTCCTTGACGACCCGTGGGGTGTTGTCCAGCTCGGTCAGCCCCATCGACTGGGCCAGTCTGCGGGCCGGGTCGATCGTCAGCACCACGACCTTGCGGCCGCGCTCGGCGGCGCGCAGCCCCAGCGCGGCGGCGGTCGTGGTCTTGCCCACGCCGCCCGAGCCGCAGCAGACCACGATCGCCGTCGCGGGGTCGTCGATCAGCGCGTCCACGTCCAGCGCCATGCCCGCCAGCGGGTCAGCGCTCTGCTGCCGCCCAGCGGTCTGCTTTCCGGTCGCTGCCGTCGGTGCCGTCGGTGTCGTCGCTGCCGTCATGCCGCCCCCTCCTCCTTCAACGCTGCTGCCAACCGGTAGAGCCCGCCGAGGTCCACCCCGCCGCTCAGCAGCGGGAGTTCGTAGGTGGGCAGTTTCAGCGCCTGGACATCGGCGCGCTGCTCGCGCTCCAGCAGCACCCGGGCCGCGTGCTCGCGGCCCTGCGCCAGCAGCGGCTCCACCAGCTTCTTCGTCGCGGCGGGGACGGTCTTCCTGGCCCCGCCGCCGGGACGGGCGCCGACCCCTGCGTCGGCAAGAGCCATCCCCAGCTCCTCGCGATGGTCCCCGTCGGCAGCGAGTATCGCGGCCTCGTCCAGCATCGGGGGGCGCACCATGTTGACGAACACCCCGCCGACCGGCAGCCCGGCCGCGCGCAGTTCCGCGACGCCGTCCACGGTCTCCTGGACCGGCATCTCCTCCAGCAGCGTCACCAGGTGGACGGCGGTCTCCGGGGAGCGGATCACCCGCATCACCGCCTGCGACTGGGTGAAGATCGGCCCGAACCTGGCCAGCCCGGCGACCTCGGTGTTGATGTTCAGGAAGCGGCTGACCCGCCCGGTCGGCGGCGCGTCCATCACCACCGCGTCGTAGTGCCGTTTCCCGTCCGGGCCCTTGCGGCGGACCGCCTCGCAGGCCTTGCCGGTGAGCAGGACGTCACGCAGCCCGGGCGCGATGGTGGTGGCGAAGTCGATGAAGCCGACCTTGCGCAGGGCCTTCCCGGCCCGGCCGAGCTTGTAGAACATCTCCAGGTACTCCAGCAGGGCCTGTTCGATGTCGATGGCCAGCGCGAAGACCTCGCCCTCGCGCCCGCCTTCACGTCCGCCCTTCGCCGAGCCTGTGCGGGCCCCGCTCCGTCCCAGGGCTCCGGGGCCGACGCTCGCGACCCGGCGTTCCTCGTAGGGGAGCGCGGAGATGCCGAACAGTTCGGCGATGCCCTGCCGCTCCTCGACCTCGATCAGCAGGGTGCGCTTGCCGTCGGCGGCCAGGGCCATGGCCAGTGCGGCGGCGACGGTGGTCTTGCCCGTTCCGCCCTTACCGCTGACGACATGCAGCCGTACCCCTTCCCAGTCCGGCATGTGCGTCTCCGTCCGCTGGCTGTTCTTGGGCAATCGGTTCATGGGCAATCGGTGGCTGTTCGGTGGCCGTCGTGCTGTGCGTCTTCTGGCGAGCGTAACCAGGAGCCGTCCCGGCCGTCGGGAGACGCCTTGCCACGGTGAGACGTTTGCACCTCTTTGTGTCGCAGATCACAGGGACATCGCAGGGGCGGCGACCGGTTAGAGTCCCCTCATGACCAAGTGGGAATACGTGACCGTGCCGCTGCTGGTGCATGCGACGAAGCAGATTCTGGACACCTGGGGCGAGGACGGCTACGAGCTCGTCCAGGTCGTGCCCGGGCCCAACCCCGAGCAGCTCGTCGCCTACCTCAAGCGAGAGAAGCAGGGGAAGTCCTGATGGCCGGAAAGGTCGAGGCCAAGCTCGCCGAGCTCGGGCTGGAGCTGCCGCAGGTGGTGCCGCCGCTGGCCGCGTACGTCCCCGCCGTGCGGGCGGGGGAGTTCGTCTTCACCTCGGGGCAGCTGCCCATGGTGGAAGGCAAGCTCGCGTTGACCGGGAAGGTCGGCGCCGAGGTCACCGCGGAGGAGGCCAAGGCACAGGCCCGGATCTGCGCGCTGAACGCGCTGGCCGCGGTGAAGTCCGTGGTCGGCGATCTGGACCGGATCGAGCAGGTCGTCAAGGTGGTCGGCTTCGTCGCCTCGGCGACGGACTTCACCGGGCAGCCGGGCGTCGTCAACGGGGCGAGCGAGCTGCTCGGCGAGGTGCTGGGCGCCGCGGGCGTGCACGCGCGGTCCGCGGTGGGGGTGGCGGTCCTGCCCCTGGACGCGCCCGTCGAGGTGGAGATTCAGGTTCGGGTTTCGGAGTAGGGCGCCACGTTGGTGGTGGGTTGCTGTTGCGCAGTTCCCCGCGCCCCTATGGGGGCGCGGGCAGCGGCCCCGTACGATCCGCCCATGAGTGCTGAGCTGCCTTCGGGCTGGGCCGAGCGGATTGCCGCGTTGGGACGTGGGGAGCTGGAGCCGGTGCCGCCCAGGCCCGCGGCGACGGTGGTGCTGCTGCGCGACGGCGCCTCCGGCGCGGAGGGGTACCTGCTCCGGCGTCGGACGTCGATGGCCTTCGCGGGCGGGATGTACGCGTTCCCCGGCGGGGGCGTCGACCTGCATGACGGTGCGTCGGACCTCGGCTGGGCCGGGCCGACCGCCGAGGAGTGGGGCGCGCGGCTGGGCTGCGCGCCGCAGACCGCGCGTGCCATCGTCTGCGCCGCGGTACGGGAGACCTTCGAGGAGTCCGGGGTGCTGCTGGCCGGCGCGGACTCCACGTCGGTGGTCGCCGACGTCAGCGGCGACCGGTGGCGCGAGGACCGGGCGGCGCTGGAGGCGCACCGGCTGACCTTCGCCGAGTTCCTGACCCGCCGGCGGCTGGTGCTGCGCAGCGACCTGCTGGGCGCCTGGGCCCGCTGGGTGACCCCGGAGTTCGAGGAGCGCCGCTACGACACCTGGTTCTTCGTCGCCGCGGTGCCCGAGGGGCAGCGGACCGCGGAGGTGCCGGGGGAGGCCGACCGGGTGGAGTGGCTGGCCCCGGGCGAGGCGGTGCGCCGGGTGGAGAGCGGCGCCTACCGGATGCTGCCGCCCACCGTCACCACGCTGCGCGAGCTGTCCCCGTACGCCGATGCCGGCGCCGCGCTGGCGGCCGCGGGCCGGCGACGGGTCGAGGCGGTGATGGCCGAGGCGGCGTTGCGGGAGGACGGCGGGGTGACGTTGCGCTGGCCCGGGTACCCGGAGCTGACCGTGCACGCGGGGACGGGGGCCGGGAAGTGAGCGAGATCGCGGGCGGCATCGCAGGTCAGGCCACCGAGCGGGCGTACTGCGTGCTGGCCCCAAACGCCTCGCCGATGACCCTGGACGGCACCAACACCTGGATCCTCGCCGAGCCCGGCTCCGAGCTGGCCGTCGTGGTCGACCCCGGGCCGCTGGACGAGGGCCATCTGCGGGCCGTCCTGGACCGCGTCGAGCAGAGCGGTCGCCGGGTGGCGGCCACCCTGCTCACCCACGGCCATCCGGACCACGCCGAGGGCGCCGCCCGCTTCGCCGAGCTGACCGGCAGCGGGGTACGGGCCCTCGACCCGGCGCTGCGGCTCGGCGACGAGGGGCTGCGGGACGGCGAGGTGCTGGAGGTCGGCGGCCTGGAGCTGCGGATCGTGGGCACGCCGGGCCACACCTCGGACTCGCTGTGCTTCCAGCTCCCGGCGGACCGGGCGGTGCTGACCGGCGACACCGTCCTGGGCCGCGGGACGACGGTGGTGGCCCACCCGGACGGGCGCCTCGGCGACTACCTGGACTCGCTGCGGCGGCTGCGCACCCTCGCGGCCGAGCACGGGGTGGCCACGGTGCTGCCCGGACACGGTCCGGTGCTGGCCGACGCGCTGGGGACGGTGGAGTACTACCTGGCCCACCGGGCGGCACGGCTGGCCCAGGTGGAGACCGCGGTCGAGGCCGGCCTGCGGACCCCGGCGGAGGTCGTCGCCCGGGTGTACGCGGACGTGGACCGTGCGCTGTGGCCGGCGGCGGAGTGGTCGGTCCGGGCACAGCTGGAGTACCTCAGGGAGCACGGGCTGATCTGACCCGGAGCGACGGCCTGGTCCGACAGTACGAGGAACTACTCGAACAGGTGAAGGGGTGCGGCCGAGTGGCCGCACCCCTTCTGCGTTCCTGGCGTCGTCAGCTGTTCCCGGCGTCAGCGCGAGCGCCGGGCCAGCCGCTCCACGTCCAGCAGGATCACCGCGCGGGCCTCCAGCCGCAGCCAGCCGCGACCGGCGAAGTCGGCGAGGGCCTTGTTGACGGTCTCCCGGGAGGCGCCGACGAGCTGCGCCAGCTCCTCCTGGGTCAGGTCGTGGACCACGTGGATGCCCTCGTCGGACTGGACGCCGAAGCGGCGCGACAGGTCCAGCAGCGCCTTGGCGACACGCCCGGGGACGTCCGAGAAGACCAGGTCCGACATGACGTCGTTGGTGCGCCGCAGGCGGCGGGCGATGGCCCGGAGCAGCGAGATGGCGACCTCGGGACGGGTCGTCAGCCAGGGCTGCAGGTCACCGTGGCCCAGGCCCAGCAGCTTGACCTCGGTCAACGCGGAGGCCGTGGCCGTACGCGGTCCGGGGTCGAACAGCGACAGCTCGCCGATCATCTCGCTGGGGCCGACCACGGCCAGCATGTTCTCGCGCCCGTCCGCCGAGGTGCGGTGCAGCTTCACCTTGCCCTCGACGATGACGTACAGCCGGTCGCCCGGGTCGCCCTCGTGGAACAGGGATTCGCCGCGCGCGAGCGTGGTCTCCGTCATGGAGGCGCGCAGCTCGGCAGCCTGCTCGTCGTCCAGAGCAGTGAAGAGCGGGGCGCGCCGCAGAACGTCGTCCACTCGGTCCTCCTTGTCGGCCGTGCAGGCTTGAGGTGCGATCCCCATCATGCCCGACCGGGAAACAGTGCGATCAATCACAACAAGTGTGGCGTATGGATACCGGCGATTTGCACGGGGGTGCTCGTCGGAGTGCCCTTCAGCCATGATCGGGCATGGTGGCTCGATGTCGCCGGACTTTGCCCGGACTCCTAGAGACGGTCGTGGACGGGACGGAAGCGCGCGGGGGTGGCCGGGGCGGGGGTCGGCGTCGCCGGGGCGGCCGGCGCGGCCGGGGTGGGGGTTGTGACGGGTGCGGGGGCGGTGCTCGGGCTCTCCGGCAGGGGTACCGGGTGAGCGGGAGGTGACGGGAAGGGGCGCGGAGAGGGTGTCGGGGACGGGCTCGCAGTGGGGGACGGGCTCGGGGACGGGCTGGGGGCAGCCGAAGGACTGGGACTGGGACTGGGGCTGGGGCTGGGGCTCGGCGAAGGGCTCGGGCTGGGACTGGGGCTGGGGCTGGCTACTGCCGAGAGGAAATCGCGGTAGGCCTCGCTCGACCCGGGATTGGCGTCGCACTCCCAGACGCCGTGCGGGCAGTAGTCCGTGACCGTCTGGTAGAGCGTGTCGTGGGTGGCCATCCAGGCCAGCATCTGCCGCACGTAGTCGGGGTCGTCGCCGTAGTGGTAGAGGCCCCACTCGGGGTACGAGACCGGCTTGTGGTGGGCGGCGGCGAAGGTCACCTGCTGCTGGAGTCCGTACGGCTCGGTCACGAAGTCCTGGAAGGTGCTCCCCGGCTCCATGTCGTAGCTGTCCATCCCGATCACGTCGGTGACGTCGTCGCCGGGGTAGCACTCGGTCCAGGGGTTGTCGTCGGGTCCGCGGGTCGGGTCGAAGTCGAAACGGAACCTCTGGCCGGGGATGCTGCGCATGGTGGTGACGATGCGGCGCCAGTAGGTCCGCCAGTCGGCCGGGTCCGGATGGCAGCGGCTGCTGTACGTGGTGCCGTTCATCTCCCAGCCGAGGGTGATGACGGTGTCGGGGACGCCCAGCGCGACCAGGCGCCGGGCCAGCTCCAGGAAGTGGCCGTCGAAGGCCCCCGCCGCGCCCTGGGCGAGCAGGTAGCGCACGCTGTCGTCGTCGAGGTCGCCCTCGTTGGCCTGCTGCATCGGGACGCCGAGGATCAGCATCCGGTCGGGCGCGGCGGTCCGCCAGGCCGCCCAGGGGGCCAGCAGGGTGACGCTGCCCTCGATGTCCTCCCAGTGGTTGCCGGGGAGATAGGTGTGGCCGACCTGGATCTCGGCGTGGTTCAGCCAGCTGGAGAACTCGTTGATCCGGTCGTTCGACTGGTCCGAACCGAGGAACGCCCCGAACGGCACGGGGTGCGAGGGCAGCACGATCGGCTCCGGCGCAGCGGGGACGCTCGGCGAGGGCGAGGGCGAGGGCGAGGGCGAGGGCGAGGGCGAGGGCGACGGGGACGGGGACGGGGACGGGGACGGGGACGGCGATGGGGAGGCCGATGGCGACGGTACGGCGGATCCGGAGGCTGACACGGAGGCGGCCGGTGACGGCGCCGGTGAGGGGCTGGCAGTGGGCACGGCCGGAAGGCTCGGTGTCGGGATCGGGCCAGGGCTGGGCGCAGCGCTGGGCACCCCGCTCGCGCTGGGCACCGGACCGACGCTGGAACCCACGCTCGGCGCGGGCCCCGGCACACTCGGCCCAGGTCCCGGGCTGGGCACCACACTGGGGGCCGCCGCACCGCTGGGACTCACCCCCGCGACAGGCACCGTGCCGCCCTGGCCCGAGCCCGCGCTGGGACTCGCACCGGCAGCCGTCGCACTCGGTACCGCCCCAGCGGACGGACCGGCGCCGGCGCTCGAACTCGCACTGATCCCGGCGCTAGCCCCCGCGCTAGCCCCCGCTCCCGCCCCCGCGCTGGCGCTCACTGCAGAGCTCGCCCCCGCGCTCGTACTGCCCCCCGCGCTCGCGCTCACTCCTGCGCTCGGGCTCCCCCCGGCCCCCGCGCTGCTCCCAGCGCTCGCGCTCACGCCGACCCCCGGGCCGGCTGAGGCCCCCGCGGTTGGTGCCTCCCCGGCTGTGACCGCGTCGCCGTGCGACGACCGCCAGGCGGCCGCCTCCCGCAGGTCCGGGGCGTGGATCAGCAGCGCGATCACTGGCAGGGCTACCGTCAGCATCGCGATCGCGAGACAGGCGATAGGTGCCAGACGGCGCTGCGACATGGAATAGAGCCTAAGTTATGACGATTTGTCAGTAATCGCGGCGCGCCGGAGCCCTGACGATCACTCTGCTCCGAAAGTGTGGCTTTCCGGCTCCCGTCGTGCCGTAGCGTGAAGCGCGGCGGTGCCGCGGGGGCGGCGTCGAACGGGAGGGGGACCGCATGATTCTGGTGACGGGTGCGAACGGGAACGTCGGAGCGGAGGTCGTCCGGGCGCTGTCCGAGGTGGGGGAGCGGGTCCGGGCGCTGGTCAGGACTGCGGACCGGCCCGCGCCCGCCGGGGCCGAGGGCGTGGTGGGGGACCTCAACGAGCCCGAGAGCCTCGCGCCCGCGCTTGCGGGCGTCGGCGGACTGTTCCTGCTGCCCGGCTACCGTGACATGCCCGGCCTGCTGGCCGAGGCGGCGCGGGCCGGGGTGGAGCGGGTGGTACTGCTCTCCGGGGGCTCGGCCGGGGACGGCGACATGACCAACGCGGTCTCCCGCTACATGATCCTCTCGGAGATCGCGGTACGGGACTCCGGCCTGCCGTGGACGATCCTGCGCCCGGCGGCGTTCATGTCCAACGCCTTCCGCTGGCTGCCCCAGCTCGACGCCGGCGACGTCGTCCGGGTCCCCTTCGCCACGGTGCGCACCGCGACCGTCGACCCCTACGACATCGGCCGGGTCGCCGCACGTGCGCTGCTGACGGATGGTCACGAAGGGCTGGTGTACTACCCCACCGGGCCGCAGTCGCTCCTCCCGGAGGAGCAGATCAGGACGCTGGGGGAGGTCCTCGGCCGGAAGCTGGAGTGCGTGCCGCAGTCCGACGAGGAGGCCAGGGCCGAGATGAGCGGCACCATGCCGGCCGACTACGTCGACGCCTTCTTCCGCTTCTACGTGGACGGGACCCTGGACGAGTCCGAGGTGCGGCCGACCGTGCAGGAGGTCACCGGGCAGGCGCCGCGCACCTTCGCGCAGTGGGCGGCGGCGCACGCCGACGGCTTCGCCCACAGCTGACACGCGGTGCCGGGACCCCGGCCCCGGGGGAGGATGGCGCCATGGCCAATCCGCGCACAGCGCTGACGCGTCCGCACTCCTCCGACTCGCCGCTGTCCCTGTGGTCCCGGGACTCCGTGCTCTCCATCGGCTCGACCGGATCCGTGCTGTCCATCGGCTCCGTGGGGTCGGTGCTCTCGGTCGGATCGGTCGGGAGCGCGGCGTCGCTGCTCTCGGTGGGCTCCTGGCTGAGCGTGGGATCGCTGCTGTCCGCCCAGTCGCGGTGGTCGGTCCTGTCCTGGCGTTCGACCCTGGGCCTGATGGCGGCCGGTGCCGCCGCGACCGCAGTCATCCGGCGCGGAGCTGACGCAACGTCCACCCCGACCCGGACGGATCGAGGGCGCGGGTGGCGTCGGTGAACACCTCGGCGGCCCGGCGGTAGGAGAGCCGGGCCCGCCCGGTCAGCGGGCAGCGGTCCGCGGCCGGGGTGCCGGCCGGGGCGCGGCGGTCGGTGAGGAAGACCGGCCCCGCCGTCCGGCTGAGCAGCAGCAGGGACAGCAGCCGTCCGGTGCGCGGCCCCCAGTGCAGTTCGGCACGGCCCGTGCCGCTGCCCGTCCTGCCCCGACGGCGGTTCAGGTCCAGGTCGACGATGTTCAGTGCGAGCACCCTTTCGATGGACGCTCCGCTGTCGTGCAGCAGATGCCACAGGGCCTGCTCGCGCAGCGGCGCGCGGAGTGCGAGCACTGCGCGGACCTGGTCGCCGCCGAGCCGGGCCGCTGCCGCAGCAGGCGCGCCGGGCGGCGGGGGTTCGGCCGCGGCGAGCGGATCGGTGCTGATCCAGCCCTGCTCGCGCCACCAGCGCAGTGCGCCGCGCAGGATGGACAACTCGCGGTTGAGGGTGCGCGGATCGGTCACCGTCGCGCGTTGCGCGCAGGCAGCGCGCAGCCGGGCCGCGCACGCGGGGTCGTCCAGCAGGTTCAGCGGTACCACCGGCGGGCTGGCGCCGCGCCGTGCGGCACCGGTGGGCGTGGTCCGGCCGACCATCGGCCAGGCCCAGGAGACCAGGGCGATCCGGTAGATCCGCCGCGAGCCCTCGGACAGCCCCGCTGCCTCCAGCCGTCGTGCCACCGCGACCGCGTACTCGACCGGCTCAACCATCAATCCTCCGCAGTAAAAATCCGGCCTGGACGTTCAACACTGGCGCAGTAAAACGCAATGTCAGAGCCGTACCACAGACAATTTACTGCGGCAGATGTCGCCCTTCAAACAATTGCCTCTGATTGACTCAACTTTAGCCTCGGAAAGCCTTGTAGAACCCGCGCCGGCCGAGGCAGTCTGCTTCACATGACCACCGACCTCCGGGGCCGCCCTGGCCCTCTCCTCGGGCTGCGCCGGCGCCTGCTGGTGCTCGGCGAACGCGACTTCCGCCGGTTCTTCGTCGGCTACACCACCTCGCTCCTCGGCTCGTCCATGGCCGGGGTGGCGGTGGCCTTCGCCGTCCTCGCGACCGGTGGCGGCGGTTCTGCGCTCGGGGCGGTGATGACGGCCAGGATCCTGCCGCTGGTGCTCCTGCTGCTCTTCGGCGGAGTGGCTGCGGACCGGTTCGGCAGCCGGATCGTGATGATCGTCGCGGACGTGCTCCGCTGCGGTGCCCAGGCCACCTTCGCGGTACTGCTGCTGACGGGCCGTCCGGACCTGTGGGTGATGCTGGTGCTGTCCGCGCTGGCCGGGATCGGCGAGGGCCTGTTCGGTCCGTCGCTGTCCGCCCTCATTCCCCGGCTGTCGCCCCGGGACGGGCTCACCCAGGCCAACTCCCTCCTGCAGATCGCCCGTTCGGGCGCGACCGTGGCCGGGCCGGCGCTCGCGGGGGTGCTGGTGGCGACCGGCGGACCCGCGCTGGTGCTGGCGCTGGACGCGGCCAGCTACGCGGTGAGCGTCCTGGTCGTCTTCAGCCTGCCTCCCGCCGGCGCCGGCGCCCCTGGGCCGGCTGCGTCGGCCGGGCGAGGTTCGCTGCTCGTCGACCTCAGGGCCGGCTGGTCGCTGTTCCGCTCGCAGACCTGGCTGTGGGTCACCACGCTGCACATCTGCCTGTTCAACCTGCTGGTCTGGGGGCCGTTCCTGGTGCTCGGCCCGGTGGTCTCGGCCACCCGGCTCGGCGGAGCGGGCGCCTGGGGCGCGATCATGGCCTGCTACGGCTGCGGCGCCATCACCGGCGGATTCGTCCTGTTGGGACGCAGGCCCTCCCGTCCCCTGTTCGTGGCCGTGGTCGCCTCGCTGGGCTGGGCCTTCCCCACCGGGGCGCTGGCTGTCGGGCTGCCGCTGGTCTGCGTCTGCGCGGGTGCGCTGGTCGCGGGCATCGGCTCGTCCCTCTACGGGACGCTGATCGACACCCTGGAACAGCAGGTGATCCCGGTCGAGTTCCGGGGCCGCGTCGCGGCCTACGGCACCCTCGGGGCCTTCGGCCTCGGCCCACTCGGCCTGGCCGCTGCCGGACCGGTCGCCGCCGTGGTCGGCGCCGGTCCGGTACTGGCCGGCGGATCGCTCTGGCTGCTCGGAGCCGTCGTCGTGCTGCTCCTGCTGCCCGCGATCCGCCGACCGGTACGCACATCGGGATGACCCCGGCCAGGTGTCGGTTCAGGCGGTTTCCAGCTCCGCCGCCCGGGCCAGCAGTTCGTCGCGGCCGATGGAGTCGCTCGCGGTGGCCGGCACGGTGCAGGCGAAGGCACCGGCGATCGCGCCGTACCGGGCGCACCGCAGTGGCGGCTCCCCGGCCAGCCACCCGAAGAGGAAGCCGGCCGCGTAGGCGTCCCCGGCGCCGTTGGAGTCGACCACCGCGGTCGGCGGCGCGACGGCGGGCACATGGGTCAGCCGGTCCTCGACCAGCAGGTACGAACCCTCGGCCCCGGCGGTGGCGACCACCACCGTCGCCCGGCCCCGCTCGACCACACGGCGCATGGTGCGCTCCGGGTCCGCCAGGGCGGTGGTGGACAGGAAGACGAGGTCGGCCTGGTGGGCGAAGGTCTCGTGGTACTCCTGCTCGCCGTCCCAGTTGTGCAGGTCCGTCGAGACGGTCACCCCGGCCGCACGCAGCACCGGCAGTGCGTAGCCGCATGGATGGGTGATGGAGACATGGGCGTGCCGGCTCACCGCCGCCAGCTCCCGGACCGTCGCCTCCGGCAGCCGGTCCTCCGGCAGGGAGCGGCTGTTGTCGTACAGCGACAGCCGCCGCCCGTCCGGTCCGACCAGGTTCACCGCCCGCTTGGTACCGCCCGACTGGTGCACCTCGGTGAACGCCACGCCGCGCTCCGCGCACAGCGCGCGGACCAGGTCGCCCGCGTCGTCGTCACCGATCATGTCGAGGTGGTGGGTGCGCAGCCCCAGCGCGTGCAGACCCAGGGCGACGAAGTTCCCGGTCTGCCCGGCCCGCGTCTCGACCCTGGGCACCATGTAGCTGTCCGCGTACGGAAGCGGCAGCTCGGGGACGTACACGATGGTGTCGACGCCCGCACCACCCAGGACCAGGACGTCCGTCCCAGCTGTCTCCGCTGTCTCAGCTCTCTCGGCGCTCATCGGTGCTCCTTGGGCAATAATTTTCAGAAAATATCTGCAATGTATTGCAGCAGTAGTCGAACCCGGTCGGGTGCCGAACCCGTGGATCCCCCGTTGGCTGTCGGTGGTGGCCCGTAGGCTGATCCGTATGGCGAAGAGTGGCGTGGGTGAGGCTGCGGGGCGACCGGCGTTCAAGAAGGCGAAGGTCCCGACGACGCATACCGGGCTGGTGCGGCAGGCGCGGAAGATCAACCGGGCGCTGGCGGAGGTCTACCCGTACGCGCATCCGGAGCTGGACTTCAGGAACCCGTTCGAACTGCTGGTCGCGACCGTGCTGTCGGCGCAGACCACCGACCTGCGGGTGAACCAGACCACGCCCGCGCTGTTCGCGAAGTTCCCCACGCCGGAGGCGATGGCGGCGGCGAACCCCGAGGAGTTGGAGGAGATCCTGCGACCGACCGGGTTCTTCCGGGCCAAGGCGAAGTCGGTGCTGGGCCTGTCCGCGGCGCTGCGGGACCGGTTCGACGGCGAGGTGCCCGGGCGGCTGGAGGATCTGGTGACGCTGCCGGGGGTGGGTCGCAAGACCGCCAACGTGGTCCTCGGCAATGCCTTCGGCGTGCCCGGGATCACCGTGGACACCCACTTCGGGCGGCTCGCCCGCCGGTTCGGGTGGACCGGGTCCGACGATCCGGTGAAGGTCGAGCACGAGGTCGGCGAGCTGATCCCGAAGAGCGAGTGGACCATGCTGTCGCACCGGGTGGTGTTCCACGGGCGGCGGATCTGCCATGCCCGCCGTCCCGCCTGCGGTGCCTGCCCGATCGCGGAGCTGTGCCCCTCCTACGGGGAGGGCGAGATCGACCCGGTGAAGGCGGAGAAGCTGCTCAAGTACGAGAAGGGCGGCCAGCCGGGACAGCGGCTCAGCCCCCCGCCGGACTACCCCGGCAAGCCCGCCCCCGCGGCGGGCGGGGCGGCCTGATGGCGGAACCGGAGCCGACGCAGGAGGTGACGCAGGAGGCGGCGGAACCGGCGGGGGCGCACCAGGTGCGGCGGGACGGCCTGCCGCAGTGGCTGATGCCGGTGCGGGACGCCGCCGAGCGGATCGAGCCCAGGCAGCTCAGCCGGTTCCTGCCGCCGGCCGAGGGCGGCCGGCGCTCCGCGGTGCTGGTGCTCTTCGGGACCGGCGCCGACGGCCGTCCCGACCTGCTGCTGATCGAGCGGGCCCGCTCGCTGCGCTCGCACGCGGGACAACCCTCCTTCCCCGGCGGCGCGCTGGACCCGGAGGACGGCGATCCGCGCGGCCCAGGGCCGGTCAACGCCGCCCTGCGCGAGGCCCGGGAGGAGACCGGCCTGGACCCGTCCGGGGTACAGGTGTTCGGGGTGCTGCCCGACCTCTACATCCCGGTCAGCGACTTCGTGGTCACCCCGGTGCTGGGCTGGTGGCGCAGTCCGAGCCCGGTGGGTCCGGTGGACCCGGCGGAGGTCGCGGCGGTGTTCCGGGTCCCGGTGGACGAACTGGTCGACCCCGACCGCCGGGCCAGGCTGCGCCATCCCAGCGGCTTCCGCGGGCCGGCCTTCCTGGTGGAGGGACGCCTGGTCTGGGGCTTCACCGCCGGGGTGATCGACCGGCTGCTGCACCACTCCGGTCTGGAGCGGCCCTGGGACACCAGCCGGGAGATCGAGCTGTCCGAGGACGCGGTGGTGGTCGCCGCCGAGGACCGCGCCCGGGCGCAGCAACGTACCGGAGCCGACCCGGCCGGGGCGGGCGAAGGAACCATTTCGGGTCGGCCGGCGTGAGAAGGAGGCAAGGTCCTCCCTAGGAGGCACGTTCCTGCAGTCCCGGCGTGGGATGGTAGACCGTCGCCCTTCACCACCAGGAAGCCGCCGTGAACGTCCTCGACATCCTGCTTGTCGCCGCCGCTGTCGGATTCGCCGTCTCCGGCTACCGGCAGGGTTTCGTCGTCGGTGCGCTCTCCCTGGTCGGCTTCCTCGGCGGCGGCCTGATAGCGGTCCAGCTCCTGCCGCTGCTGCTGAACCACCTCTCGCCGGGGACGATGTCCTCGGTGATCGCCGTGGTGGTCGTGATCGTCTTCGCCTCGGTCGGGCAGGCCTTCACCACCCACTGGGGCTGGAAGCTGCGCGGCCCGATCGACCGCAGCCGGGCCCGGATCTGGGACGCGGCCGGCGGCGCGATCGTCAACGTGGTGTCGATGCTGCTGGTCGCCTGGCTGATCGGGACGGCCCTGGCGGGCACCTCGCTGCCCACCATCGCCCATGAGGTCCGCACCTCCAAGGTGCTCGGCGACGTGCAGAAGGCACTGCCCGCGGACGCGCCCGAGTGGTTCTCCGACTTCACCTCGGTGCTGGCCCGCAACGGCTTCCCGCAGGTGTTCAACCCGTTCCAGAGCGAGCCGATCACCGACGTCCCGGCCCCGGACCCGGCGCTGGCCAGCAGTGACGCCGTGGTCCAGGCGCACAAGAGCATCGTCAAGGTGGTCGGCACCGCCCCCAGTTGCGGCAAGGTCATCGAGGGCAGCGGCTTCGTCTACGCGCCGCAGCGGGTGATGACCAACGCCCATGTCGTCGGCGGTGTCTCCGCGCCCACGGTCAACCTCGGCGGCCGGATCTACGCCGCCAAGGTGGTGCTGTACGACTGGAAGCGGGACATCGCGGTGCTGGACGTCCCCGGCCTGAACGCCACCCCGCTGGTGTTCGCGGGCGACGCGAAGACCAGCGCCGACGCGATCGTGGCCGGCTTCCCGGAGAACGGCCCGTTCAACGTCCAGGCGGCCCGGATCCGGGGCCGGCTGCAGGCCAGCGGCCCCGACATCTACCACCGCGGCACCGTCAGCCGCGACGTCTACTCGCTGCGCTCCACGGTGCGCCAGGGCAACTCCGGCGGCCCGCTGCTCAACCCCGACGGCGACGTCTACGGGGTGGTCTTCGCCAAGTCGCTTGACGACGCCCAGACCGGGTACGCGCTCACCGCCGCCGAGGTGCGGTCGGACGCCGAGCAGGGTGCGAACGCGACCCAGAAGGTCGACAGCGAGTCCTGCGCGCTCTGAGTCCCGCCGGCACCCTCCCCGGCAGCAGGTCCCCAGTAGTTGAGCCTCCGTCGGGAGGTGTCGGTATCTGCTGGTACCGTCTGGGACGCTTCAGTCGGACGGATCTTGACGGTGCCGTCATCACGAGGGGGAGGACGTCCACGCCATGATGGGTCACTCGCACGCGGTCAGCGGGGCGCTGCTCTTCGCAGCCACCGCGCCGTACCTGCCACCGCTGGTGATGCACCATCACCTCAGCCCGCAGGAGATCCTGATGGGCACGGTGCTGTGCGCGGGCGCCGCACTGCTGCCCGACCTGGACCACCACGACGGGACGATCGCCAACTTCCTGGGCCCGGTGTCCAAACTGCTGTGCCGGTTCGTCGCCTGGATCTCCGGCGGGCACCGGCACGCCACCCACTCGATCTTCTTCATCGCCTTCATGACGGCGGGGACCTGGGCAGGGGTGAGCTACGTCGGCCGCTGGTTCACCCTGGGCCTGACCTTCTTCCTGCTGGCCATGGCCGTGCGGGCGCTCAACCTGTGCCCGCCCGGGCACGGCTTCTCGGCCTGGGGCACCATCGTGGCGATGGCCCTGCTCGGGACAGGCATCATCGACAAGTTCATCCCGTCGGCGCCGGGCTGGCTGCCGTACGCGGTCGGCCTGGGCTGCCTGGCGCACCTGCTCGGCGACTCGATCACCAAGCAGGGCGCACCGTGGCTGTGGCCGATCCGCACCCGCTACGAGATCGTGGTGATCAAGAGCAGCGGCAACAAGCTGGAGACGGAGATACTGGTCCCGATCATGGGAATAGCGACCGTCGTCCTGCTGTGGTTCACCGCGCTCTCGCCCAACACGTTCTGAGGGCGGGCGGTTCGGGGCCGGGGTTCAGCGCTGGCGGAGTCTTGAGGTGACCCAGCGCGCCCGGCGGGTGATGATGTGCGGTATCCCTACATGGACCAGGAGGTCCCCGCTGCTCGCGGGGGCTTCGGGGGCGGCGCCGGTGGTGCCGTTGAACGAGCTCGTGGCCGCTGTCTGCTGAGGCGGGCGGCGACGGGTACGTGGCGCGAAAGCGCGGTCGTGCATCCAGCTCATAGGTAGAGGACTGCCCGCACGGGACCGGGTGTAATCCCGTGCGGGGCGGCCAATCGGCCCGTTTCTGGCATATTTTCACTTCACCGGATTCCGCTTATGACAGCGTCATGACGAACAGTCAGCGGCGGCCCGGTGGCGGGATCGGCGGCGGTCCGGCGAAGGGCTCAGCGACGGTCCGGTTCGGGGTCGCGGAGCCAGTTCACCAGCTCCCGGGAGAACCCCTCCGGGTCCTCCTCCTGGGGGAAGTGCCCGATCCCCTCCAGCAGCCGCCAGCGGTACGGGGCCTCCACGTACTCGCCCGACCCTGCGGCCGTCCTGGCGAGCAGCACCGGGTCCGCCGCGCCGTGCAGGTGCAGCGTGGGCACCCGTACCGGTCGGCGCATCCGGCGCGAGTACTGCAGGCCGTCCGGACGGCCCATGGAGCGCATCAGCCAGCGGTAGGGCTCGATCGAGCAGTGCCTGGTGTTGGACAGCTGCATGGCGTGACGGTAGGTCAGCAGTGCCTTCTCGTCGGGGTGGTGCCCGGGGGCGGTCCAGTCCGTCAGGAACTCGCCGACCAGGGCGGCGTCGTCGGCGACCAGCTGCCGCTCCGGTACCCAGGGGCGCTGGAAGCCGAGCAGGTGCTCCGCCGCGGTGATCTGCTTGCGGTCGGTCATCAGCGCCCGGCGGTAGCGCCGCGGGTGCGCGCTGGAGGCCACGGCCAGCCGGCGGACCAGGGCCGGGCGCATCACGGCGGCGGTCCAGGCCAGGAAGCCGCCGAGGTCGTGGCCGACCAGGGCGGCGTTGGGGGCGCCGAGCGAGCGGATGATCCCGGTCAGGTCCAGGGCCATGTTGGAGGGGTCGTACCCGCGGGGGGTGCGGTCGCTGCCGCCGACGCCGCGCAGGTCCACGGCGACGGCGCGGAAGCCGGCCTCGGCGAGCGCGGTCAGCTGGTGCCGCCAGGTCCACCAGAACTGCGGCCAGCCATGCACCAGCAGCACCAGCGGTCCCTCGCCCAGTTCGGCGATGTGGAAGCGCCCGCCGTTGGCGGACACGTCGCGGTGGTTCCAGGGTCCCTCGATGCGCGGATCGAAGGAGTCGGTGGATCTGTGGGCTCCACCGGGGGTTCTGTCAGACGACATGGGGAGAGCGTGTCACATCCGAGCCTTGATCAGGTTTCCGGAGTCGGTCACCGGGTGAGGACCTTGTGACCGTCGGCGGTGATCGGCGCGGCCGGGTGCGGCTTGGTGCCCTTGAGCACGTCGACGGTGGCCTTGGTGGAGGCGATGGTCCGCTCCGGCGGCGAGATCTTCTTGAACGCGCGCACGGCGAAGAGGGCCGCGAGTGCCGCGAGCAACAGGAACAGGACGCCCACGATGGCCAGCGACCAGCCGAAGGTGACACCGGACGAGCCGAGCAGGTCGTGGATCCCGTACGCCGCGGCGAAGCTGAACACCGGGATGGAGGCCAGGGCGATCACAGCGGCCACGCCCCCGGCCACACCCCCCATGAGGCCCCGCTTGACGTCCTTGGTGATCTCGGCCCTGGCCAGCGCGATCTCGTCGTGCACCAGTGCGGACAGGTCGGCGGTCGCTGCGGCGAACAGCTGGCCCACCGTACGGTCGGCTCCGCCGTTCGTGGGGCTGGCCTCGTACCTGTCAGCAGCTGACATCGGGGGTCTCCTCGCGTGTATGGGTCCACGGCATCATGTCACTGTCTCAGATCATGCCTCGTGCCTGCGGTAGCGCACCACTCGACTCGTCTTACGGTGCGTCATACCGCCGCTGCCCGTTCCTCGGCCAGCTCGGCCTCGTAGAGTTGCCGGTACTTGCGGTTGCGCAGCCGCAGCAGCACCGAGGCGACCACCGCGCAGATCACCGAGCCGGCCAGCACCGCGGCCTTGTCGCGCTCGGACAGCCCGTGGTCGTCGGCGAAGGCCAGCTCGGCGATCAGCAGCGAGACGGTGAAGCCGATCCCGGCCAGCACCGAGACGGCGAACAGGTCGCCCCACTCCAGCTCCGGGTTGAGTTCGGCCCGGGTGAACCGCGCCGCGAGCCAGGTGCCGCCGAAGATGCCCAGGCACTTGCCGACCACCAGGCCGAGCACCACGCCCAGCGGCGAGGCCTGGGTGAACACCTCGCCCAGGGCCCGGGGGCTGACCGACACCCCGGCCGCGAACAGGGCGAAAACCGGAACGCAGAACCCGGCCGAGAACGGCCGCACCAGGTGCTCGATGTGCTCGGCGGGGGAGTGCTCCTCGCCCGGGTCCTTGGTGCAGCGCAGCAGCAGGCCCATGGCGACGCCGGCCACCGTGGCGTGGATGCCGCTCTCGTGCATCAGCGCCCAGACCACCACGGCCAGCGGGACGTAGAGGTACCAGCCGCGCACCCGCATCCGGTGCAGTGCGTAGAACAGGACCAGCCCCAGCAGGGAGAGGCCCAGCGCCCAGAGCTTGATGCCGGTGCTGTAGAAGATCGCGATGATCAGGATCGCGATCAGGTCGTCCACCACAGCCAGGGTGAGTAGGAAGGCCCGCAGTGCGGAGGGCAGGTGCGAGCCGACGACGGCCAGCACGCCCAGGGCGAAGGCGATGTCGGTGGCGGTGGGGATGGCCCAGCCCGCCAGGTGGCCGCCCGGACCGCTGTTGACGACGGCGTAGACGGCGGCGGGCACGGCGACCCCGCAGACGGCCGCGACCACCGGCAGCGCGGCTGCTCTGGGGTCGCGCAGTTCCCCGGCGACCAGTTCGCGCTTGAGCTCGATCCCGGCCACGAAGAAGAAGACCGCGAGCAGCCCGTCCTTGGCCCAGGCGTCCAGCGAGAGGTCCAGGTGCAGCGGCGAGGAGGGGCCGACGGTGGTGTCCAGCACGCTCTGGTATCCGGCCGGCCAGGCGTTCGCCCAGACGAGTGCCACCACGGCCGCGCCGAGCAGCAGGATGCCGCCGACGGTCTCGGCGCGCAGCGCGTCCGCGAGGAACTTCCGTTCGGGGAGCGGGAGCCGGCCCAGGAACGGGCGGCGGGGCGTGGGGCTGTCACTCACGCGCTGGCTCCTCCGGAAGCTGACGGACGGATTGTCACATTTGTCCGATGCTAACCGGCGAGCAGGGAAGAGGCCGTCCCCGCGCGGACGCGGGGACGGCCTCTTAGGCGTACTGGCGGAGGGTCAGTCCTCCTCGCCGGCCGCCGGCAGCTGGCTCTGGATCAGGTCCATCACCGTGGAGTCGGCCAGGGTGGTGGTGTCGCCCACCGCCCGGCCCTCGGCGATGTCGCGCAGCAGCCGACGCATGATCTTGCCGGAGCGGGTCTTCGGCAGCTCGCTGACCACCTTGATCATCTTGGGCTTGGCGATCGGGCCGAGCACCTTGGCGACGTGGTTGCGCAGGTCGGTGACCAGCTCCGCGTCGTCGTGGGCGGTGCCGCGCAGGATCACGAAGGCCGCGATGGCCTGCCCGGTGGTGGCGTCGGTCGCGCCGACCACGGCCGCCTCGGCGACCTTGGGGTGCGACACCAGCGCCGACTCGACCTCGGTGGTCGAGATGTTGTGCCCGGACACCAGCATCACGTCGTCCACCCGGCCGAGCAGCCAGAGGTCGCCGTCCTCGTCCTTCTTGGCGCCGTCGCCGGCGAAGTAGCGCCAGTCGGTCTCGGCGGCGTCGTGACCGGCGCCGAAGCGGGACCAGTAGGTGTCCAGGTAGCGCTGGTCGTCGCCCCAGATGGTGCGCAGCATCGACGGCCACGGCTCGGTCAGGATCAGGTAGCCGCCCCCGCCGTTGGGCACCTCGTGGCCCTCGTCGTCGACCACGGTGGCGGCGATGCCGGGCAGCGGGGTCTGCGCCGAGCCGGGCTTGGCGGCGGTGACGCCGGGCAGCGGGCTGATCATCATGGCGCCGGTCTCGGTCTGCCACCAGGTGTCCACGATGGGGGTGCGGTCGCCGCCGATGTGCTCGCGGTACCAGATCCACGCCTCGGGGTTGATCGGCTCGCCGACGCTGCCCAGGATGCGCAGCGAGGACAGGTCGAACTTGGCGGGGATGTCGTCGCCCCACTTCATGAACGTGCGGATGGCGGTCGGCGCGGTGTAGAGGAGGGTCACCCCGTACTTCTGGATGATCTCCCAGAACCGGCCCTGGTGCGGGGTGTCCGGGGTGCCCTCGTACATCACCTGGGTGGCGCCGTTGGCCAGCGGCCCGTAGACGATGTAGGAGTGCCCGGTGACCCAGCCGATGTCGGCGGTGCACCAGTAGACGTCGGTCTCCGGCTTGAGGTCGAAGACCGCGTGGTGGGTGTAGCTGGCCTGGGTGAGGTAGCCGCCGGTGGTGTGCAGGATGCCCTTGGGCTTACCCGTGGTCCCCGAGGTGTAGAGGATGAACAGCGGGTGCTCGGCGTTCATCGGCTGGGGCGTGTGCTCGGTGGACTGACGGTCCGTGATCTCGTGCCACCAGACGTCCTTGCTGTCGTCCCAGGCGGTGTCCTGGCCGGTGCGGCGGACCACCAGGACGTGCTCGACGGTGGGGCAGCTGAGCACGGCCTCGTCGATGGCCGGCTTGAGCGCGGTGGGCTTGCCGCGGCGGTAGCCGCCGTCCGCGGTGATGATCAGCTTGGCGTCGGCGTCCTGCACCCGGGAGGCGACGGCCTCGGCGGAGAAGCCGCCGAAGACCACGGAGTGCGCGGCACCGATCCGGGCGCAGGCGAGCATCGCCACCGCCGCCTCGGGGATCATCGGCAGGTAGACGGCGACCCGGTCGCCCTTCTGCACGCCCAGCTCGGTGAGGGCGTTGGCGGCCTTGGAGACCTCGTCCTTGAGCTCGGCGTAGGTGATGGCGCGGCTGTCGCCGGGCTCGCCCTCGAAGTGGATGGCGACCCGGTCGCCGTGGCCTGCCTCGACGTGGCGGTCGACGCAGTTGTAGGCGACGTTGAGCTCGCCGTCGGCGAACCACTTGGCGAACGGCGGGTTGGACCAGTCCAGGGTCTCGGTGGGCTCGGTGGCCCAGCTCAGCCGGCGGGCCTGCTTCGCCCAGAAGGCCAGCCGGTCCTCCTTGGCCTCGGCATACGCCTCGGCGGTCACATTCGCGGCGGCGGCGAGCTCAGCAGGCGGGGCGAATCGACGCTCTTCCTTGAGCAGGTTGGCCAGGCTCTCATTGCTGCTCAACGCGCACTCCTCATCAAGATCTGGGTGCGGGCGTCCCGATCATCCCCGCCGACCCGTTATGTCGTGACCTAGCTCACCAGGATGAGGGCGCGCTGACAAGGGGCCTCGGAAAATTGGTGTAGACCTATTTGGATTCTGCCGAGCGGCGGGCATCCGGGCAGGTCAAGCGGCTGGGGCCAGTCGCGGTCGGACGGGGCTGAAGGTGCGCCCGTTGCGAGCGAGACGGTACGCCTGTGCCGTGGCGAAGTCGAAGTAGAGCCCGGTCAGCCGCAGCCTGCCGGAGTCCAGCGCCCGGCGCACCGAGGCGTGCGCCCGCAGGTTGTCCAACTGCTGCGCCACATTGGTGAGGCAGAGCCGCTCCAGCGGGTCCTCGGACAGCGCGGAGCCGCGGATCCGGGCCGGGGCGTGGCGCACCCGCTGCAGCGAGTCCTGGCCGTGCCGAAGCCAGCGGGTCAGCGGCGTGCCCGCCTGGCCCTCGCGCCGGTGCGCCCCGCGCAGCAGCGACTGCATCGCCCCGCAGCCGGAGTGGCCGCAGACCACGACGGTGCTCACCTCCAGGACGTCCACCGCGTACTCGATGGCGGCGGCCGCCGAGTCGTCGGGCTGGGAGGCGCCGGGTTGGGACACCAGGTTGCCGACGTTGCGGACCGTGAAGAGGTCGCCGGGCCCGCTGCTGGTGATCACGTTGGGCACCAGCCGGGAGTCGGCGCAGGTGATGAACAGCTGGGAGGGCGACTGGCCCTCCCGGGCCAGCCGGGCCAGTTCGGGGCGCAGCCCGGGAGCGGTGAACTGCTGGAAGTCCCGCACCCCGCGCAGGTGGTCGTGGATCATCGCGCCTCCCAAGATCAGGTAAATGAAGAGTAATGAATCCTTTACCTGAAGGAGAGGCGTAAACCCCGAACTTCACCCGACCGAGTGTCAGGCCCGGGTGCCGGGCCGGGTGTCGGCCCGGGTGTCAGGCGGTCATCGGTACGGCCTCCCCGAGCACGAAGCCGGGGTCGACCTGGCCCGCGAGATCCGCTCCGGTCCTGGCGTTCCCCCAGCTCTCGGCGTTGCGCAGGTGGAAGCTCACCATCTGCCGGGTGTAGCGGTCCCAGTCCCGCAGCGGGTACGAGGCGTCCACGGCCCGCAGTAGGGCGTCCAGTGCCCGCTGGTTCTCCGGCTCCAGGGTGTCCAGCCGGGGCGCGCGGCCCTGCTCGGTGCGCCGCACCCAGTCGGACTGGCCGAAGACCGTGAGCAGGTCCGCGCCGACGGCGTCGCGCAGGTAGTCCACGTCCTCCTGGCCCTGCACCTTGTTGCCGACCACCCGCAGGTTCACGTCGTAGTCGGCGGCGTAGTCCTTGTACTGCCGGTAGACCGAGACGCCCTTGCGGGTCGGCTCGGCCACCAGGAAGGTGATGTCGAAACGGGTGAACAGGCCGGAGGCGAAGGAGTCGGAGCCCGCGGTCATGTCGACGGCCAGGTACTCCCCGGGGCCGTCCGCCAGATGGTTGAGGCAGAGTTCTACCGCGCCGACCTTGGAGTGGTAGCAGGCCACCCCGAGGTCCTCCTCGGTGAAGGCGCCGGTGGCCATCAGCCGCAGCGGCGCCCCGTCCACCTGGAACTCGCGGGCGCACAGCGCGTACACCGGGTTGTCCTCGGCGATCCGCAGCAGCCGCGAGCCACTGCCGGGCGGGGTGGTCTTGATCATCGACTCGGCGTCGGCGATCCGGGGATTGCTGCCGCGCAGGTACTCCTTGATCTCCGGCAGGTGCGCCCCCATCGACGGCAGCGCCGCCGCCTCCTGCTCGCTCAGCCCGATCGCCGTGCCCAGGTGCTGGTTGATGTCGGCGTCCACGGCCAGTACCGGGGCGCCGGTCCGGGCGAGGTGTCGGACGAAGAGGGAGGACAGCGTTGTCTTGCCGCTCCCACCCTTGCCGACGAAGGCGATCTTCATGGGGTGCTCCATGCGAAGGGGCGCACCGGTCGGCGCGCTTATTGGTAATCGTTATCGTCACCGAATGCGGTCATGCTAGCGACTCCGGACCCTCTGGTGATCGGCTTTTGTGCACTGTTGACTCTTTCGGGTGAGAGCGACCCGGGGAGCGCCCTTACTCGCGAGTTACGTACCCTCGGTCCCGTGAGCACACCAACCCCGGCCCAGCCGTCCGACGACCCCCTGGCCCCGCTCGGGCTGCTGCCCGGCGTGCCCGAGGCGGTCGCCGAGGCCCGCCGCGCCGTCGACCGCCTCTACGGACACCGGGTGATGCGCCGCCGGGCCGCCGAGGTCACCTCCGAGTCGGCGCTGCGCGGGGCCCGCGCCTCCGCCGCGCTGGAGGACGCCGACTGGCCGCTGGAGGAGGTCCGCCGGCGCAGCGACTTCGGCACCGACCCGGAGGCCCGTACGGTCGGCGGCGCGCTGCGGGTCAACGCCGAGGCCGGGCAGCTGCTGGGCACCTGGCGGCACTCGCCGCTCCAGGTGCTGGCCCGGCTGCACCTGCTGGCCTGCGGCGACGACGACGCCGCGGCGGGCCGCCCGCGCCGGGCCGGCGAGCCGGCCGCCGAGCGCTTCGGCAAGCTGCTGCCGCTCGCCCTGGCCGACGAGCCGGCCGACCCGGCCGCCGAACCCCCGGCCCCGGTGCCGGTCTTCGACCTCGCTCCGCCGCCACCGGCCGAGGAGGCCGTGGCGCGGCTGGAGGGACTGGCGCAACTGCTCGCCGCCCGGGGCGGCAAGAAGAACCCCAATGAGCGCACCGCCCCGGCACTGGTGGTGGCCGCCGTGGTGCACGGCGAGCTGATGACCCTGCAGCCCTTCGCCCGGCACAGCGGGCTGGTCGCCCGCGCCGCGCAGCGGATCGTGCTGATCGCCGAGGGGATGGACCCGCAGGCGATCTGCCCGGTCGAGGTCGGGCTGGCCGAGCTGGGCACCGAGGCCTACCGCAACGCGCTGGGCGGCTACGCCTCGGGGACGGCGGAGGGGATGGCGCTGTGGATCACCCACTGCGGGGCCGCGCTGCGGCTCGGGGTGCGGGAGAGCACGGCGGTGTGCGAGGCGATGCAGCGCGGGATGGCCTGAACACAGGAGTGCGGCGGCACCTGCGTACCGGTGCCGCCGCTGGCACAGCTTCCCAGTGACCATGCGTGCGCCATTTCTTTGCGCATCCGGCTGGAACCATGTCCGTCGGCCGGGTGCGGCGGCCCGATCGCGGGTCGGCTGCACGTGGGTGCTGAGTCGTTGTGCTCGGTCCGTGGGGCCTGATACTCCGATGGATCCTGGCTGCTGGTCCATCCGGTCTCGCGGGCCGTCTCCTTCCTTTGTAGTCCTGTTTCGGGGAAAGCGGAACTCGGGGGCTCTTTTTTCCTGGAAACAGCCTGGTCAGAAGGTCGGCCTGGTCTGCCGGATCGGGGGGTCTGCCGGGTCGGGGGGCCGGCCGGGTCAGGCGGTCGCGCTGCGGCGGCGGGCCGCGTACCAGACGATGCCCGCGGCGGTGGCGGCCGCGCCCACCGCGGCTGCGGCGAGCACCGGGCGGCTGCTGACCCGCAGGCCGGGGCTCCGCTGCTTCAGCTGGACCGGGCGGTCGAACACCAGCACCGGCCACTCCCTGGCCGTCGCCTCGCGGCGCAGCGACCGGTCCGGGTTGACCGCGAAGGGGTGGCCCACGGCCTCCAGCAGCGGCAGGTCGGTGATCGAGTCGCTGTAGGCGTAGCTGTGCTCCAGGTCGTAGCCCTCGACGGCGGCCAGCTCGCGGATCGCGCTCGCCTTGTTCCCGGCGTAGGCGTAGAAGTCGATCTCGCCGGTGTAGCAGCCGTCGGCCTCGGCCATCCGGGTCGCGATGACATGGTCGGCGCCGAGCATCTCCCCGATGGGCTCGACCAGTTCGGAGCCCGAGCTGCTGACGATGACCACGTCGCGGCCGGCCAGGTGGTGCTCCTCGATGAGCGAGGCCGCCTCGTCGTAGATCAGCGGGTCGATCAGGTCGTGCAGGGTCTCCGCGACGATCTCCCGGACCAGTTGGACGTTCCAGCCGCGGCTCAGCGAGGAGAGGTACTCGCGCATCTTCTCCATCTGGTCGTGGTCGGCGCCGCCGGCCAGGAACACGAACTGGGCGTAGGCGCTCTTGAGGACGGCGCGACGGTTGATCAGGCCGCCGCGGTACAGCGGGCGGCTGAAAGCGAGTGCGCTGGACTTGGCGATCACGGTCTTGTCGAGGTCGAAGAACGCGGCGGTCCGCAGCGGCCTGGGCGGCTGGAACGAGGGCGTGGGCGAGGGCTGCCGGTGGTTGTCCACAAGGACGAGGATATGCGCCCACCATTCGGCCCAAGGGCAGGCGCGTGGGTTTGCTTGAGAAGGGGCTCGGGTACACCATGGAAGTCACGGCTCGTTCGCGACCGTGCTGCCCCGGTCTGGCTCCTCCCCCCCGAGTCAGGCTGTGGAGGACGACCCCCGCTCTCCCCCCCGGCGGGGGTCGTCGCATGTCCGGGCACCTTTTCAGATGGTGGTCCCGAGGGGCTTCCCGATAGTGCTGCTGATGGCCGCCGCAGTGGGCCCTTTCCGGCTGTTATGTCAATCTGACGCCGCATAAGTCATTCGCCGGAGTGGTCGGATTTTCCACACCCTCCGAGTTCTCCACAGTTCACGGCACTTTGTCCGGCCCCCTTCCGTAAAAGCGGCACCGTTGCTGTCACGAAGCAATCCGCGCGGCCGGACACCCCGCGCGGCGCACCGCTCCAGAACACGGGGAGGCTGTCATGGCCGGGACGTCATCCGCGGAACCACCGACGGGGGAGACGGGGCCCGCGAGCCGGACCGAGGGGCTCGCCCCGGGGCCGCTGCTGGTCACCGAGAACGAGCGCCTGATCGAGCAGTTGCTGCGGATCTGCGCGGCCGCCGGCGCCGAGCCGCAGCTGGTCTGCGGTGCCCCGCCGCCGCGTCAGCTGTGGGAGTCCGCCCCGCTGGTGGTGGTCGGCGACGATGTCGCGGACCGGATGGCCGGCCTCAGCCGCCGGTCCGACGTCCTGCTGGTCGGGGACGACCTGGACGATGTCGACGTCTGGCGCCGGGCCGTGGTGATCGGCGCCCGGCAGGTGGTCTTCCTGCCGGACGCGGAGTCCTGGCTGCTGGACCGGATCGCCGACGCCGCCGAGGGGGTGGGCGTGCAGGCGCTCACCGTCGCGGTGCTCGGCGGCCGGGGCGGCGCCGGTGCCTCCACCCTGGCCTGCGCCCTGGCGGTGACCGCCGCCCGGGAGGGGATGCGGGCGGTGCTCATCGACGGCGACCCGCTGGGCGGCGGACTCGACGTCCTGCTCGGCGGTGAGGCGGCGGTCGGGCTCCGCTGGCCCGACCTGGCCGGCTCCCGGGGCCGGGTGAACGCGGTGGAGCTGGAGCGTTCGCTGCCCAGGCTGCACGCCTTGTCCGCGCTCAGTTGGGACCGCGGCGACGCGCTCACCATCCCGCCCGAGGCGATGCGGACGGTGCTCGGCGCGGCCCGCAGACGCGGCGGGGTGGTGGTGCTGGACCTTCCCCGCCGGATCGACGACTCGGCCGGCGAGGCCCTGGACCAGACCGATCTGGGGCTGCTGGTGATCCCGGCGGAGCTGCGGGCGATGGCGGCGTCGGGACGGGTCGCGGCGGCCGCGCGGATGCGGCTGTCCGACCTCCGGGCGGTGGTCCGCGGCCCCGCCCCCAGCGGGATGGACGGCGCCGAGATCGCCCGGGGGTTGCGGCTGCCGCTCGCCGGCGAGCTCGCCGCCGAGCCGGGCCTGGTCGCCGACCTGGAGCGCGGACGACCGCCCGGCCTGCGGGCCAGAGGGCCGCTCGGCCGGTTCTGCTCCGCCTTCCTGACGGAGGCTCTGGCCGGCAGCGGGTCGGCCGCATGAGCTCGGGGAGGCCGGTCAGTGGGGGCGGGGCGAGGGCCGCGGACTCGCCGTACGCCCGGACGGCCGGGCTGCTGGACGCGGTCCGGCTGAGGCTCGCCGAGGCCGGCGCCGAGCCCACCACCAGCCGGGTGGCCGAGGCACTGCGGGCCCAGGGGCGGCCCTACGGGGACGCCGAGGTGCTGGAACTGGTGCGGCAGCTGCGCTCGGACATGGTCGGCGCGGGCCCGCTGGACCGGCTGCTCGGTGACCCCAGGGTCACCGACGTCCTGGTGAACGGCCCGGACGAGGTCTGGGTGGACCGGGGTGCGGGCCTGGAACCGGTACCCGGCATCCGCTTCGCGGACCGGCAGGCGGTGCGCAGGCTGGCCCAGCGGCTGGCCACCGCGGCGGGTCGGCGGCTGGACGACGCCAGGCCCTGGGCCGACGCCAGGTTGCCCGGCGGGACCAGGTTCCACGCCGTGCTGCCGCCGGTCGCGGTCGGCTGCACCCACATCTCGCTGCGCACCAGCAGGTCCAGGGCGTTCACCCTGCCCGAGCTGGTCGGCGCAGGAACGGTCACCGAACAGGGGGCGGCGCTGCTCCGGGGCATGGTCCAGGCCCGGCTGTCCTACCTGGTCAGCGGGAGTACCGGCAGCGGCAAGACCACGCTGCTCGCGGCGCTGCTCGGGCTGGTGGGGCCGGCCGAGCGGCTGGTCGTCGTCGAGGACTCGGCCGAGCTGCGACCGGACCATCCGCATGTTGTCCGGCTGGAGGCCCGGCTGCCCAACCAGGAGGGCGCCGGCGCGGTCGACCTCCGCGACCTGGTCCGGCAGGCGCTGCGGATGCGGCCGGACCGGCTGGTGGTGGGCGAGGTCCGCGGCGTCGAGATCCTGGAGCTGCTGGCCGCCCTGAACACGGGTCATGAGGGCGGTAGCGGAACGCTTCACGCCAACTCCGTGGCCGATGTCCCGGCCCGGCTGGAGGCGCTGGCGGCCGGGGCCGGCCTGGACCGCGCCGGGCTGCACAGCAGGCTCGGCGCCGCCCTGGACGCGGTCGTCCATCTGGTCCGCGGCCCGGACGGGCGGCGCAGGGTGGCCGAGATCGGGCTGTTCACCCGGGGCCCGGAGGGGCTGGTCGGCACCGAGACCGCGGCGGTGTTCGGCCCGGACGGCCGGATGCGCGAGGGCCCCGCCTGGGCGCGGCTGGCCCGGATGTGCGCCGGAGGCGGCGGGATCAACAGCGGGATCGATGGAGGGACGGTGTCATGAGCGGATTCGGACTCGGACTCGGATACGGACTCGAATACGGGTCGGGAGCGACGGCGGAGTGGACCGGTGCGGCCGCGGCGGTGCTCGGGCTGCCGGCGCCGGTGCTGCGGGCCACCGCGGCCGGAGCGCTGCTCTGCCTGCTGGGCTGGGGCGCCTGGCGTCTGGCCGAGCGCGATGTCACCCGGCGGCGGCAGGGGTGGTTGTTCCCCCGCTCGCAGCAGTCCCCTAGGTCGGAGCGCGGGCTCGTCCACAGGCTGGGGATGAAGCCGCGCGGAGGGACGCGCCCGCCGCCGGAACTGCTGCTGCTCCCGCTCGGGCTGCTGGCGGCCTGGCCGACGCACTCGCCGCTGGTGGCGGTGGTGGCGGCGGGCGCGGTCGTCCCGGCGATACGGCTGCGCCGCCGACGGCGGGGGGCACGACTGGAGGAGCGCCGCCGACGGGCGGTGGTGGGGTTGTGCGCCGCGCTGGCGGGGGAGTTGCGCACCGGGGCGACACCGAACCAGGCGGTGGAGACGGCAGTGTCGGACGGCACCGTCCCGGAGGCGCAGGCGCTCGACTGCACCGTGCTACTGGCCGCTGTGCGCTACGGCGGGAGCGTCCCGGAGGCGTTCCAGGCGCTGGCCGAACTCCCCGGGGCCGAAGGGGCGGCCGGGATCGCTGCCTGCTGGCAGGTGTCCTCGTCCAGCGGCGCGGGGTTGGCGGACGGCCTGGACCGGGTCGCCGAGGGGCTGCGTGCCGAGCGGTCGCTGGCCGAGAGCATCAGGGCGGAGCTGGCCGGGCCCCGGTCCACGGCCGGGCTGCTGGCGGCGCTGCCGCTGTTCGGCCTGCTGCTCGGCATCGCCCTGGGTGCCGATCCGCTGCGGATGCTGCTGCACACCCCCGGCGGGCTGGTCTGCCTGTTCGGCGGAGCGCTGCTGGAGTGGGCCGGGCTGGCCTGGACGGCGCGGATCGCCGGCGGCGCGGAAGCCGTACCGGCGTAGTCGAGCGGAGGAGGTCAGCAACGGTGGGAGCACAGGGGATCGAGATCGCGGCCGCACTGCTGAGCGGGGGGACGGCGGCCCTGCTGGGGGCTCGGCGGAGCCGGGCCCTCCGGCGGTGCCGGGGCAGGGCGAGTGCGGCCGGGGTGCCGCTGGAACGGCCTGGACGGGCCCGTGCGGGTCCGCGGCGGCGCCCCACACCGGGACAGCTCAGGACGGGCACCGCGCTGCTGCTGGGGGCGGCCCTGGCGCTCTCGGTGGCCGGGCTGACCGGGCTGCTGCTCGGGGTGCTGGCCGGGGCGGCCGGACACCGCTACCTGCCGGAGCCGTCCTCGCCGCAGCAGCGCCTGCGACGGCGTGAACGGGCCGCGCTGTGCGCGCAGGTACCGCTCACCGCCGATCTGCTGGCCGGCTGCCTGGCCTCCTGGTGCGCCCCGGCCGAGGCGGCGGAGGCGGTGGCCGAAGCGGTCGGCGAGCCGATGGCGGGCCGGCTGGCCACGGTCGCCGCGGAGATCCGCACCGGCGCGGACGCGGAGGAGAGCTGGGGGCGCTTCGGCGCGGAGCCCGCGCTGGCGCCGCTGGCCCGCTGCCTGGCCCGGGCGGCCGCCAGCGGCGCACCCCCGGCAGCCGGCCTGGCCAGGCTCGCCGAGGGAAGCCGGGCGGCGGCTGCCACCGCTGCGCAGGGCCGGGTGCGCAGGGCCGGGGTGCTGGCCGCGGCCCCGCTCGGGCTGTGCTTCCTGCCGGCCTTCGTGCTGGTCGGGGTGGTGCCGGTGGTGACCGGCCTGGCCGGCAGCTTCCTGCTGCGGATCTGAGCGGCTGCTGACACGACGTCAAACAGCAGAGACATTCCAACCGACCCATGCAGACCGACCCATGCAGACCAACCGATGCAGACCAACCGATGCAGACCGACCCATGCAGACCGACCCATGCAGACCGACCCATGCAAGGAGAACCACTCATGAGTGACACCGCCGTCCTCGCCGCACCCGGACACCGCTTCGACACGGTGTTCGACGAGACCTTCACCGCGCCCGGGGCGCCGTTCGTGCCCGTCGCCGGGTACTGCCTCCGCCGGGTCCGGGCGCTGCTGCTGCTCGCCGTGGCGGTGGCCCAGGCCTGGCTGCTCTGCGGGGTCCACCGGCTCCGGCAACGGGCGGCCCGGCGGGGCCCCGACGCCGGGATGACCACGGCGGAGTACGCCGTGGGAACCGTCGCGGCCTGCGGCTTCGCCGCGCTGCTCTACAAGGTCGTGACGAGCGGAGCGGTCTCGTCGGCCTTGCAGGGCCTGATCAGGCGAGCCCTCGGTGCGGTCTGAACCGGCGGCGGAGGCCCGGGACGAGGGCTTCGTGACGGCGGAGACCGCGGTGGCCCTGCCGGTCCTGGTGCTGCTCACCGGGGTGCTGGTGTGGGGGGTGCTGGTCGGGGCGGCGCAGCTGCGCTGCGTGGACGCGGCCCGGGAGGGGGCGCGGGCCGCGGCTCGCGGCGATCCGCAGGGGCGGGTGCTGGACGCCGCCCGCAACGCCGGGCCCCGGGGCGCGACGGTCTCGGTCAGCGAGGGCGGGGACACCGTCAGCGTCCGGGTCTCGGCCACCTCCCGGGCGCCGGGCGGGCTCGGCGGGCTGCTGGCGATCGACGTCGCGGCGACGGCCTCGGCGGTGCGCGAGCCGGGGACCACGGGCGGGGGTGACCGGTGATGGCCGCTGGGTTGCTCCGTGCCATCGCCCCTCGGCGCAGGCGTTCTGACGCCGGGTCGGCCTCGATCTGGCTGGTCGCGCTGCTCACCCTCGGTGGCTGTGTCCTGGTTGCCGCGCTGGGGCTCGGCGCGGCCGTCACCGCGCGGCACCGGGCCGGGGCGGCGGCCGATCTGGCGGCGCTGGCGGCGGCCGGGAAGCTGCTCTGGCAGCCGGAGGGCGCCTGCGCCGAGGCGGCCAGGATCGCCGGGGCCCAGCACGCCCGGATGCTGAGCTGCGCGGTGCAGGCCGACGGCGGCGAGGACGCGGTCGAGGTCTCCGTCGAGGTCCCGATGGCGGGGAACCTCTTCCCGGGGCTGCCGCCGGCCCGGGGCCGGGCCCGGGCCGGACCGGTCTACATCGACTCGGCCCCCGGTGCCGTGCTCCCGGCCAGCAGCAGCCGCAGCAGCCGGATCGCTCCGCCCTTGTCCAGCGGTTCGTTGCCGTTGCCGCACTTCGGGGACTGGATGCAGGAGGGGCAGCCGCGCTCGCACTCGCAGGCGGTGATGGCGGCCAGGGTGGCGCCGAGCCACTCCTCGGCCCGCTGGAAACCGCGCTCGGCGAAGCCCGCGCCGCCCGGGTGGCCGTCGTAGACGAAGACCGTGGGCAGCCCGGTGTCGGGGTGCAGCGGCACCGAGACGCCGCCGATGTCCCAGCGGTCGCAGGTGGCGAACAGCGGCAGCAGGCCGATGGAGGCGTGCTCGGCGGCATGGGCCGCCCCGGGCAGCTCCTCCGGCAGCAGTCCCGCGTCCTCCAGTTGACCGTCCGTCACGCACCACCACACGGCCCGGGTGCGCAGGGTGCGCGGCGGCAGGTCGAGCTTGGTCTCGCCGAGCACCTCGCCGGTGATCAGTCGGCGCTTCAGGAAGGAGACCACCTGGTTGGTGACCTCGACCGAGCCGAAGCAGAGCGTGGCCTCGCCCCAGGCCACCTCACGGTCGGTGTCGAGCACCCGGATGGACGTGGTGTCCCTGGCGACGGTGCTGTACGGCGGGTCGGCCTCGTCGACCAGGGCGACCGAGTCCTCCAGGTCCAGCTCGCGGACCCGGTAGGTCCGGCCCTGGTGCAGATGGACCGCCCCGGTGTGCACCGAGGTGTGCGCGGACCCGGCGTCCACGGTGCCGAGCAGGCGTCCGGTGTCGGCCTCCACGATCCGCACCGGGTCCCCGCCGCCGCCCCGGATGTCCACCGCGTCCGCGGCCCGCTCCCGGCGGGTCCAGAAGTAGCCGCCGGGGCGCTGCCGCAGCAGCCCGCGCCGCTCCAGCTGCGGCAGCAGCGGCGCGGTGGAGGGGCCGAAGAGCTCCAGGTCGGAGTCGGTCAGCGGGAGCTCGGCGGCGGCCGCGCACAGGTGCGGGGCGAGCACGTGCGGATTGTCGGGGTCCAGCACGGTCGACTCGACCGGCTGGCGGAAGAGGGAGTCGGGATGGTGCACCAGGTAGGTGTCCAGCGGGTCGTCGCGGGCGATCAGGACGGCCAGCGCGCCCTGGCCGGACCGTCCGGCCCGTCCGGCCTGCTGCCACAGCGAGGCCCTGGTGCCCGGGTAGCCGGCCAGCAGCACGGCGTCGAGCCCGGCCACGTCCACGCCCAGCTCCAGGGCGCTGGTGGCGGCCAGGCCGAGCAGCTGGCCGGAGTGCAGGGCCCGCTCCAGGGCCCGGCGCTCCTCCGGCAGGTAGCCGCCCCGGTAGGCGGCCACCCGGCGGGCGGTGGTGTACCCGGCGGCCTCGGCCAGCCGTTCCTGGGCGATCACCGACACCAGCTCGGCCCCCGGCGCGAGCGGACGAACACCACGCTGCGGACCTGGTCCAGGACCAGGTCGGTGAGCAGGTCGGCGGCCTCGGCGGTGGCCGAGCGGCGGACCGGTGCGCCCTGCTCGCCCTGGAGCTCGGTCAGCGGCGGCTCCCAGAGGGCGAAGACGGTCTCGCCGCGCGGCGAGCCGTCCTCGGTGACCTCGGCCACCGGCAGTCCGGTCAGCCGTCCGGCGGTGCGTCCGGGGTCGGCCGCGGTGGCGGAGGCCAGCAGGAACACCGGTTCGCTGCCGTACCGGGCGCACAGTCGGCGCAGCCTGCGCAGCACCTGGGCGACGTGGGAGCCGAAGACCCCGCGGTAGGTGTGGCACTCGTCGATGACGACATAGCGCAGTGCCCGCAGGAAGGAGGCCCAGCGGGTGTGGGCCGGGAGTATGCCCCGGTGCAGCATGTCCGGGTTGGTCAGCACCAGCGAGGCGTACTGGCGCACCCACTCCCGCTCCTGGAACGGGGTGTCCCCGTCGTAGGCGGCGGCGCGGACCAGGTCGAGACCGCCGGCCCCGGCCTTGCGCAACTCGCCCAGACGGCGCAGCTGGTCGGCGGCCAGTGCCTTGGTCGGGGAGAGGTAGAGGCAGGTGGCCCCGCGCCCGTTGGGCGCCTCGGTGCCGTCCAGCAGGGTGCTGAGGACCGGGGCGAGGTAGCCGAGCGACTTGCCCGAGGCGGTTCCTGTGGCGATTACCACATTTTGTCCGCTGATGGCCAGACTCGCCGCTTCTGCCTGATGTGTCCAGGGGCGGGCGATTCCGATGCCCTCGACGGCAACGGCGATTTCCGGACGAATTTCTTGCGGCCAGTCCGCATAGCGGGCGGGACGGGCGGGCAGGTGCTCCGTATGAGTGAGCCGATCTTGCCGTCCTCGGGCTCCCGTGAGCCTGTCGAGAACGGCCGCGGGCGGGTCCGGAAGCGGCTTCATCGGCAGTCAGTCTGTCATCACACCGGTGGAGATTCGCCTCAAGGCGTCGTGCTGCGCTGGTCGTAAGTGGTTGAATGCCATCGCGGCCGTGCATCGGGGCGTCTGCCCCTCCGTCGGCCAAGAATCGCAACGATGCCATCGCTGCAGTGCGTCTCCCGTCCCGGGGGGCGTGATGCTGTGAGAGCAAGGTGCTGGAGGTTCCGTGGACCTGTCCCTGTCGACCCGTACCGTTGGCGACCGAACGGTCGTCGAGGTGGGGGGCGAGATCGATGTGTACACCGCGCCGAAGCTGCGTGAGCAGCTCGTCGAGCTCGTCAACGAGGGTCACTACCACCTGATCGTGGACATGGAAGGCGTGGACTTCCTGGACTCGACCGGGCTGGGTGTCCTCGTCGGAGGGCTCAAGCGGGTACGCGCCCATGAGGGTTCGCTCCGTCTGGTCTGCAACCAGGAGCGCATCCTCAAGATTTTCCGTATCACCGGGCTCACCAAGGTGTTCCCCATCCACAGTTCCGTGGACGAGGCCGTAGCCGCGACCGACTGATCCACCGGTTCCCGCCGTTGGTGACAGGCCGTGAGCGGTCTGGTTCGTCGCGACTTCCCGGGGTCCCTGACCGGACCCCGGGCCGGCCCGGACAGGACCAGTGTCGACAACACGCCGACACGGCTCTCCGAGGCCGACACGATTCTTCGAGGGGGATACAGCCATGGCCACCGTCGAACTCCGATTCAGTGCCCTGCCGGAGCATGTACGGACCGCGCGGCTGGTTGCCGCCGCCGTAGCCCGCCGGGCCGGAGTGGACGAGTCCGTCCTCGACGAGGTCCGCCTCGCCGTGGGCGAAGCCTGCTCGCGTGCGGTCGGACTGCACCGGCGCAGCGGGATCGACGACGCCGTCCGGGTGAAACTCGTCGAGCAGGAGAAGCGGTTCCTGATCGAGGTGGGCGACGGGGTCCCCGGCGCCACCGGGGCCGAAGCCGGCTCGCACGCCATCGACGGGTCGGCCGGCGAGGACGCGGCCGAGGCCGCGATGGGCCTGGCCGTCATCAGCGGTCTGGTCGACGACCTGGACATCGGCAGCGACGAGAACGGCGGTGTGGTCAGGATGAGCTGGCCGGTCGCCGTCCACCCGGTGCTGCCCTGACGCACCGCCCGAGACGCACCGCCCGATACATACGCACCGCCCGATACGCACCGCGCTGCGACGCGCTGCCCTGACGTCCGGCCCCGCACACCTCCCTGACGCTGCCTCAGGAGTCCCACGAGACAACTCCCGCACCATTCCGCGTTGATTGCTGCGCACACCCTGTTTTGATCAGGCCGCGATTCCTAGAATCGCGGCCTGCCGTGTCTGCAACAAGTCACACCAGGCATCAGGGAAACACCGTCGGAGAGACACGGCCCCACCTCGCCCGCGCGCCGAGTGGACCCAACCGTCTCCACAGCCCTGCCCGGCGCACGAGCCAGACGTCAAGGAGGACGAATGGCCGGGCTCATCTTCTCCGGTGCTCCATCGAGCGCACTATCCGCCGCCCCTGCGCCGGTCTCGGCCGTGCTCACCGGCGGCGGCCGCACCATCGTGATCGTCGTCGCCGTCATCGCCCTGGCCGCCCTCGGGGTGGCCTGGCTGCTGGTCCGTCAGGTCCTCGCCGCCGACCAGGGCACCGAGTCCATGAAGCGCATCGCCGCTGCCGTGCAGGAGGGCGCCAACGCCTACCTGGCACGGCAGTTCCGCACCCTGGGGGTGTTCGCCGCAGCGGTGGTCTTCCTGCTGCTCCTGCTGCCCGCCGACAACTGGTCGCAGCGGATCGGACGCTCCATCTTCTTCCTGGTCGGAGCCGGGTTCTCGGCCCTGACCGGCTACATCGGCATGCGGCTCGCGGTACGCAGCAACGTCCGGGTCGCCGCCGCCGCCCGCGCCGCCACCCCTGATCCCGACAGTCCCGCCGGCGCCGGGCAGGAGCCCGACATCCGGGCCGTCTCACACCAGGGCATGCGGATCGCCTTCCGCACCGGCGGCGTGGTCGGCATGATCACCGTGGGGCTCGGCCTGTTCGGGGCCGCCCTGGTGGTCCTGATCTACAAGGACAACGCCGCCAAGGTGCTGGAGGGCTTCGGCTTCGGCGCCGCCCTGCTGGCGATGTTCATGCGTGTCGGCGGCGGCATCTTCACCAAGGCCGCCGACGTCGGCGCCGACCTGGTCGGCAAGGTCGAGCAGGGCATCCCCGAGGACGACCCCCGCAACGCCGCCACCATCGCCGACAACGTGGGCGACAACGTCGGCGACTGCGCCGGCATGGCCGCGGACCTCTTCGAGTCCTACGCGGTCACCCTGGTCGCCGCGCTGATCCTGGGGAAGGCCGCCTTCGGCGACGACGGTCTCACCTTCCCGCTGGTCGTCCCGGCCATCGGGGTGATCACCGCGGTCCTGGGCATCTTCGCGGTCTCCCCGCGCAGCCGGGACCGCAGCGGGATGACCGCGATCAACCGGGGCTTCTTCATCTCCGCGGCGTTCTCCCTGGTCCTGGTGGTGGCGGCGGTCTTCGCCTTCCTGCCGGGCCGCTTCAGCGACCTCAAGGGCGTCCCCGAGGCGATCAGCCAGCACAGCGGCAACCCGCGGGTCTTCGCGCTCGCCGCTGTCGCCATCGGCATCGTCCTGGCCGCGGTGATCCAGCAGCTCACCGGCTACTTCACCGAGACCAACCGGCGGCCGGTCACCGATGTCGGCAAGAGCTCGCTCACCGGCCCCGCCACCGTCGTCCTGGCCGGTGTCTCGCTCGGCCTGGAGTCCGCCGTCTACTCCGCCGTCGTCATCGGCGCGGCCGTGTACGGGGCCTACCTGCTCGGCGGCGGCTCGCTGATCCTGGCGCTGTTCGCGGTCGCCCTGGCCGGAACCGGACTGCTGACCACCGTCGGCGTGATCGTCGCCATGGACACCTTCGGCCCGGTCTCGGACAACGCCCAGGGCATCGCCGAGATGTCGGGCGACGTGACCGGCGCGGGCGCCCAGGTGCTGACCGAGCTGGACGCGGTCGGCAACACCACCAAGGCCATCACCAAGGGCATCGCCATCGCCACCGCGGTCCTGGCGGCCACGGCCCTGTTCGGGTCCTACACCGACGCGATATCCACCGCCGAGGCGCAGGTGGGGCCGGCGGCCCACGGCCTGAGCCTCAGCCTGGACATCTCCCAGCCCAACAACCTGGTCGGGCTGCTGCTCGGGGCGGCTGTGGTGTTCCTCTTCTCCGGTCTGGCCATCAACGCGGTCTCGCGTTCGGCCGGTTCGGTGGTGTTTGAGGTGCGGGAGCAGTTCCGCACCAAGCCCGGGATCATGGAGGGAACCGAACTCCCGGACTACGGGCGGGTGGTGGACATCTGCACCCGGGACGCCCTGCGCGAGCTGGCCACCCCCGGCCTGCTGGCGGTGCTGGCCCCGATCGCGGTGGGCTTCCTGCTCGGCGTCGGCTCGCTCGGCTCCTACCTGGCCGGGGCGATCGGCGCGGGCACGCTGATGGCGATCTTCCTGGCCAACTCCGGCGGTGCCTGGGACAACGCCAAGAAGCTGGTGGAGGAGGGCAACCACGGCGGCAAGGGCAGCTCCGCCCACGAGGCCACCATCATCGGTGACACGGTGGGCGACCCGTTCAAGGACACCGCGGGCCCGGCCATCAACCCGCTGCTCAAGGTGATGAACCTGGTCTCGCTGCTGGTCGCCCCGGCCATCGTGAAGTTCAGCTTCGGCAAGGACGCCAATGTGGGCCTGCGGGTCGGCATCGGGGTGCTCTGCATCGTGGTGATCGTCACCGCGGTGTGGATCTCCAAGCGGCGCGGCATCGCCGTCGGCGCGGAGCCGACGGAGGCCGTCGCCACCGTGGTCAAGCAGGGGGACGGCGACGGGGAGAGCACGCACACCCCCTCCGCCGTCGCCTGACGGTCCCTCGGTCGCTCGGTCGAGGACGCGGGTCCGGACGCCGTCGCCGCCTACGCCAGGGCCTTGGCCCGCCCGGCGTTCGCGGCGATGGCGTCGACCACCTCCGGCCAGAGCGGCTCCGGCAGGTTGTGCCCCATTCCGGGCACCAGCAGCAGTTCCGCGCCGGGCACGGCCTTGGCCGTGGCCTCGCCGCCGCTGCGGTCGACCAGCGGGTCGTCCGCGCCGTGGATGACCAGCGTCGGCAGGTCCAGTTCGCGCAGTCCCGGTGTGCGGTCCGGCGAGGCCACTATCGCCGCGAACTGCCGTCCGAAGCCGTCCGAGCGGCTCTGCCGCTCCAGCGCGGCGGCGATCCGCTCGCGCAGTTCCTCGGGGTCCTCCGGGTAGCCGGGCGAGCCGATCACCTGTGACGCCGACACCCCCACGGCTATCGCCTCCTCCCGGTTCTCCGGCCGGGCCCGCATCAGCACGGCGCCGGCCTCGGGGGTGGACCCTCCGCTGACCCGGTCGCCGGGGAGCGACATGATCGAGCAGAGGCTGAGCACCCGCTCCGGACGGTCGATCGCCAGCTGCTGCACGATCATGCCGCCCATCGAGGCGCCGACGATGTGGGCCCGGTCCACCCCCAGCGCGTCCAGCAGCGACACCGCGTCCAGGGCCATGTCGCCGAGCAGGTAGGGCGCGCTGGAGGGGTCGCCGTGCAGGATCGCCCCCAGGTCGGGCTGGCGACCCGCGTCCATGAAGGTGGACAGCCCGGCGTCCCTGTTGTCGAAGCGGACCACCCGGAAGCCGCGTGCGGCGATGGCCGCGCACAGCCCCTCCGGCCAGGCCGTCATCTGCGCGCCCAGGCCCATGACCAGCAGCAGGACCGGGTCGTCGGGGGAGCCGAAGCAGTCGTACTCGAGCTCGACGCCCTGGGTGTTGGCAGCGGTACGGGGCATGGGTCCGACCTCCGAAGGGTTGGCATATGGATATGGCAGACCGACTGGTCGGTACGGTAGTCGGGCCCACGGCGGGAGGACAGGGGGACGACGCCGGGAGCCTTCCCGTTTCCCCCGCCCGCGACTCCCAACTCCCCACCGAACCTCCACAAATCACCTCCTCCCGGCAGTCCGCACCCGCCCGCCGTGTAGGTTCCCAAGGACCCGTGTGATGGAGAGGACCCCGTGGTGACGAAGAAGTGGCTGAGGCTCGCGGCCCCCGCCGCCCTGCTCGCGTTGGGCGCCACCGCCTGCAGCAGCGGCAACGGGGCCAAGCTGGACGCCTGGGCGAAGACGGTCTGCGGCGGGCTGCAGGCCCCGGTGCAGCAGTCCAACACCGCGCTCGCCGACACCGGGGCGGTCAAGAGCGGGGAGACGCCCAAGGCCCTGCAGGCCCGGCTGGCCTCCGACTTCGGCTCGCTCGCCACCGCCAACACCGGGATCGCCCAGGCCGTGCAGCAGGCCGGCGCGCCCGCGACGGACAACGGCGCCCAGACGCAGGCGGACGCGGTCACCGAGCTGAACCAGGCGGCCGGCGGCTACACCAAGGTGCAGCAGACCGTGCAGTCCCTGCCGTCCGGTGACCAGGCCAAGTTCGCGGCCGGGCTGAAGGGGGTGAGCGACCAGGTGCAGCAGCTCGCCGAGCTGTCCACGGCGGCGCTGCAGAAGCTGCAGACCGGTGATCTGGGGACCGCGCTCGCCAAGCAGCCGGGCTGCAAGAGCGTGAGCGCGACAGCGGGGGCGACGTCGGCGACGTCCGCGGGCGCGGGCACGGCGACAGGCGGAGCGTCGTCCACGGCCTCGGCGAGCCCCAGCGGCAGCGCCGCGGCCGGAGCGTCGGCCGGCGCCAAGGCATCCTCCTCTGCCTCCGCCTCGAAGTCCGCCTCTGCCTCCGCCTCGTCCTCCGCCGAACCGTCGGCCTCAGCGTCGGCCCACTGACCCCGCAGCGGGGGACAATGGCCCCGTGACGACCAGCAACAGTGCCAGCACGAGCACCAGCACCGCCGCCCCGCGCCCGGCGTACGACCCCGAGCTCGCGGGTCGGCTCCGCGCGGCGTTCCTCGCCGCGGACTTCACCGCCGACGGCTGCCTGGACCTGCTCGGCGCGGCCGCGTACTCCGCGCTCGCCCGCAGCGAGACCGTGCCCGCGCTCCGGGCCACCGGCGGCGGCAGCCCCCGGGAGACCCTGCTGCGGCTGTTCCTGCTGCAGCGCCCGGTGCCGTACGCGGCCGCGGCGGCGGCACTGCCGGTCGAGGACTGCCTCGCCGGGGGCTGGCTGGTACGCAGCGGCGAGGAGGTCGGCGCCACGGTGGACGTGCGCCCGTACGCCGCCGAGATCGCGGGGCGGACCGACGCCGGCGGCGCGGACGCCTGGATCGTCTCGGACCTGGGCTGCGCCGTCGGCGGGGCCGGCGGTATCGGGGCCGGCGCCGAGCAGGGCGACGTGCCCCGCTCGGAGCTGGTGCTGGGGGTGGGCGGCGCGTCCACCACGCTGGCCAACATCACCGTGCGCCGCCCCGTGCGCCGGGTGCTGGACCTGGGCACCGGCTCCGGCGTGCAGGCCCTGCACGCCGCCCGCCACAGCGCCGAGGTGGTCGCCACCGACGTCAACCCGCGTGCGCTGCACTTCACCGCGCTGACCATGGCGCTGTCCGGGCTGACCCAGGTGGAGACCCGCCGGGGCAGCCTGTTCGAGCCGGTGGGGGACGGCGAGACCTTCGACCTGATCGTCTCCAACCCGCCGTTCGTGATCTCCCCGTCCGGTCGTTTCACCTACCGCGACGGCGGCATGGCCGGCGACGAGCTGTGCCGCAGCCTGGTCGCCGGGGCCGGGCGGTACCTGGAACCGGGCGGCTACTGCCAGCTGCTCGCCAACTGGCAGCACGTGCGCGGCGAGGACTGGCGCGAGCGGGTGTCCGGCTGGATCGCCGGCACCGGCTGCGACGCCTGGGTGGTGCAGCGCGAGGTCCAGGACGTCACCCAGTACGCCGAGCTGTGGCTGCGCGACGGCGGCGACCACCGCGAGTCGCGGGAGAGCTACGACCGGCGCTACGGGGAGTGGCTGGACGCCTTCGAGGCGGCCAAGGTCGAGGGCGTCGGCTTCGGCTGGATCACCCTGCGCAAGCCGGTCGCGGCCGGGGACGCCGGGCCCGGCCGCACCCCGGTGCTGCACCTGGAGGAGTGGCCGCACACCGTGGAGCAGCCGCTCGGCCCGCACATCGAGGGCTGGTTCGCCCGCCAGGACTTCCTGCGCGGCCACGACGACGCCGCCCTGCTGGCGACCCGCTACCGGCTCACCGAGGAGGTGGTCCAGGAGCAGGTCGGCACCCCGGGCGCGGAGCACCCCGAGCATGTGATCCTGCGTCAGAACCGGGGGATGCGCCGGGCCACCAAGGTCGACACGGTCGGGGCCGGCTTCGTCGGCGTGTGCGACGGCGAGCTGACGGCCGGGGAGATCCTGGACGCCATCGCCGCCCTGATCGAGGAGGACCCGGTGCTGCTGCGGGACCGCACCCCGGAGCAGATCCGGATGCTGGTCGAACAGGGCTTCCTGGAGCCGCTCACCGCCGAGCCGGATCCGCGGGGCTGACCCGCCACCCCGTTCTCCGAGCGACCGTTCTCGGAGCCACCATTCTCCGAGCCCACCGTTCTCCGAGCCTCCGTTCACCCTCACGCCGCCCGGCGTACGCCGGTAGGGCGCCGGGCGTTGCTGGACCGCTGCCAGTGTGACGTTCGTATGAATTGACCACTGAGCTTGGAACGGGCGGGGCGGGGAAGCAGCGTGGGTACTCCATTGAGCGTGTTCACCGGGGTGTGGTTCGCCCTGTTCGGCGCCGGGGTCCTGGTCTGGTGCGCCGGCGAGGTCCGGATCCGCCGCCGGCTGCGGCGCAGCGGTGTCTCCGGGATGGCCAGGGTGCTGCCCGATCCGGACGGGCTCACGGACCATGCCGACACCGCCCCGGTGCTCGGCTACCTGGTCGACGGCCACGGCGAGGTGGTGGCGCGCCCGCGCGGCTGGACCACCATCCGCCGGACCAGCGGGCTGACCGTCGACTCCCTGGTCCCGGTCTTCTACGACCCGGCCGCCCCGGAGCAGGTGGCGGTGGAGGGCGGCGGGCAGTCCCGCAGCGACGTCTTCTGGCTGCTGCTGGGACTGGCGTTCGCCGGCTCCGGGGTGGCGCTGTTCGTCGGCGCGTTCTAGCACCGCGCCCGGGCTGCTCCGGGCTGCGCCGGTCTGCCCTGGGGGCGGAGTACCAGACCGATCGGTTCGCGTGCAGCCGGATGGCCGCAGAACACGCCGAAGGTGGACCCCTGTCCGACACGCCGAGGTGACGCAGTCCTATCATCCGGCTTGTCCGGTCTGTCCGTCGACGGTCACCTGCGGGTGGTTCGCCGACAGCGCCGCCGGGCCGCCGGAACGGCTCCGACCAGGCGTTCTGAACCGCCGGTGAGCTGCCGCAGGCCGCTTTCGGCCAGCCTTTGGCGGTGATCTGCACGGCAGGAACCCTTGCCGTCGGGTTACCGTTCGAGGGGCGTCGGTCGGACGGCGCAGGCAACAAATCGGGATTCGTCCGTTTGACAAGGGGGACCTGAGTGCGGTCACACTCCGCTCTCAGGGCTTCATCGACGCGAGCGGCCCCACCATCCCCACTCGACCGGGAGAGAAGAGCGAAGGTGTCCCCGACCAGCGAGACCGCACGCGAAGGTCAGCGACTCGTGATCGTCGAGTCGCCGGCCAAGGCGAAGACGATCAAGGGCTATCTCGGCCCCGGATATGTGGTCGAGGCGAGCGTCGGGCATATCCGCGACCTCCCCGGCACGGCCGCCGAGGTGCCGGACGGCTACACCGGCGAGGTGCGCCGGCTCGGCATCGACGTCGAACACGACTTCGAGCCCATCTATGTCGTCAACGCCGACAAGAAGTCCCAGGTCGCCAAGCTCAAGTCGCTGCTGAAGGACGCCGACGAACTCTTCCTCGCCACCGATGAGGACCGCGAGGGGGAGGCCATCGCCTGGCACCTCCAGGAGGTGCTGCGCCCCAAGGTGCCGGTGCACCGCATGGTGTTCCACGAGATCACCAAGGACGCCATCCAGGCCGCCGTCAACAACCCCCGCGAGCTGAACCAGCGCCTGGTCGACGCCCAGGAGACGCGCCGCATCCTGGACCGCCTCTACGGCTACGAGGTCTCCCCGGTGCTCTGGAAGAAGGTCATGCCGAAGCTCTCGGCGGGCCGGGTCCAGTCCGTGGCGACCCGCCTGGTGGTCGAGCGCGAGCGGGAGCGGATCGCCTTCCGCTCGGCCTCCTACTGGGACCTGACTGCGGTGTTCGAGTCGGGTAAGGGCACCCAGGGCGGCGACCCCGGCACCTTCGGTGCCCGGCTCTCCGCCGTGGACGGCCGCCGGGTCGCCTCCGGCCGCGACTTCGACTCGCTGGGGCAGCTGAAGGCCGCCTCCGCCCAGGCCCAGGTGCTGCACCTGGACGAGGAGAACGCCCGCGCGCTGGCCGCAGCCCTGACGGACACCGCCTTCCGGGTCCGCAGCGTCGAGGCCAAGCCCTACCGCCGCTCCCCGTACGCGCCGTTCCGCACCACGACCATGCAGCAGGAGGCCGGGCGCAAGCTGGGCTTCGGTGCCAAGCGGGCCATGGACGTGGCGCAGAAGCTGTACGAGAACGGCTTCATCACCTATATGCGTACCGACTCGACCACGCTGTCGGAGACGGCGATCGGCGCCGCCCGGGCCCAGGTCGAGCAGCTCTACGGCCGCGAGTACCTGCCGGACGTGCCCCGGGTCTACAGCGCCAAGGTCAAGAACGCCCAGGAGGCGCACGAGGCGATCCGCCCCTCCGGCGACCGCTTCCGCACCCCGGCCGAGACCGGGCTGCGCGGCGACGAGTTCCGGCTCTACGAGCTGATCTGGATGCGCACCGTCGCCTCGCAGATGAAGGACGCGGTCGGCCAGTCCGTCACCGTCAAGGTCGCCGGTACCTCGTCCGACGGCCGGGACGCGGAGTTCTCCGCCACCGGCAAGATCATCACCTTCCACGGCTTCCTCAAGGCCTACGTCGAGGGCCGCGACGACCCGGACGCCGAGCTGGACGACCGCGAGCGCCGGCTGCCGCCGGTCGCCGAGGGCGACGCCCTCAGCGCCGAGGAGATCGACCTCGACGGCCACGCCACCAAGCCCCCGGCCCGCTTCACCGAGGCCTCGCTGATCAAGGAGCTGGAGGACCGCGAGATCGGCCGTCCCTCCACCTACGCCGCGATCATCGACACCATCGTGGCCCGCCGCTACGTCTTCAAGAAGGGGACGGCGCTGGTGCCGTCGTTCCTGGCGCTGGCCGTGGTCCGGCTGCTGGAGGAGCACTTCGGCCGGCTGGTCGACTACGACTTCACCGCGAAGATGGAGAACGACCTCGACGGCATCGCCCGCGGCGAGGGCGAGTCGGTGCCCTGGCTGCGCCGCTTCTACTACGGCGAGGCCGCCGAGGGCGCCGCGGCCTCCTCCGCCGCCGACGCCGGCAACGGCGACGGCGACCACCTCGGCGGGCTCAAGGAACTGGTCACCGACCTGGGCGCGATCGACGCCAGGGAGATCAGCTCCTTCCCGATCGAGGACAGCGGCATCATGCTCCGCGTCGGCCGCTACGGCCCGTACGTGGAGCGCGGCGAGCAGCGTGCCGACGTCCCGGACGAGTTGGCCCCCGACGAGCTCACCGTCGAACTGGCCGAGGAACTGCTGGCCAAGCCCAGCGGCGTGCGCGAGCTGGGCCAGGATCCGGTCAGCGGCAACGAGATCGTGGCGAAGGACGGCCGCTACGGCCCGTACTTCACCGAGGTGCTGCCCGAGGGCACGCCGAAGACCGGCAAGAACGCGGTCAAGCCGCGGACCCAGTCGCTGCTGTCCACGATGAACCTGGACACCGTCACCCTGGAGGACGCGCTCAAGGTCTTCGGCCTGCCCCGGGTGGTCGGCACGGACGCCGAGGGCGTGGAGATCACCGCGCAGAACGGCCGCTACGGCCCGTACCTCAAGAAGGGCACCGACTCGCGCTCCCTGGAGAACGAGGAGCAGATGTTCACGGTGACCCTGGACGAGGCGCTGGCGATCTACGCCCAGCCCAAGGCGCGCGGACGCGCCGCCGCCAAGCCGCCGCTGAAGGAACTGGGCGTGGACCCGGTCAGCGAGCGTCCGGTGGTGGTCAAGGACGGCCGCTTCGGCGCCTACGTCACCGACGGGGAGACCAACGCGACGCTGCGCCGCGACGACAGCGTCGAGGAGATCACCCCGGAGCGCGGCTACGAGCTGCTGGCCGAGAAGCGCGCCAAGGGCCCGGTGAAGAAGACCGCCAAGAAGGCTCCCGCGAAGAAGGCCCCGGCGAAGAAGACGGCGGCCAAGAAGACCACCACGGTCAAGAAGACCGCCGCGAAGAAGACGGCGGCCAAGACGGCCGCCAAGACCACCACGGCGACTGCCGCCAAGAAGGCTCCGGCGAAGAAGGCCGTCGCCGAGAAGGCCTCCGCTTCGGCGGAGTAGCGGAGTGGTGGAGTAACCGCACCGGCGCCCGAGGGCGGCCCCGTCCCTGAGGACGCGGCCGCCCTCGCGCGTCGCCCCCTCCGCGTCGCCCCCTCCGCGTCGCCTCGTCCGCGTCGCACTGGGGTCACAGATGTGTCATGACCCCGTGCACTTACGGTGGACGTCCGTTCGGTGTCCGGCCCTCCGGATAGGCTGGCGCACATGACCAGTGCGGAGCAGCCCATCGAACCTGTCGCGACAGCGCCGCTCACCGTCGTCCCCGGCGGGAGCCTGCCGGAGCGGGCCGGCGCGCTGCTCCGCGTGCGCTCGTACCAGAAGCTGTGGCGCACCCAGCTGTTGGGCGCGGTCGGTGACCGGTTGGCGCTACTGGTGCTGGTGGTGCTGGTGGTCCAGGTCGCGGTGACCGGGTCGTCCTCCGCGCAGATCTACCGGCACGCGCTGCTGGGGATCGCCGCCGTGCTGGCCGCCCGACTGCTCGCGTCCCTGGTGGTTGGGGTGCTGCTGCTGGGGCCGGTGCACCGGCTGCTGGATAAGGCGGACCGCCGCTGGAGCCTGTTCGGGACGGACGTGCTGGCCGCCGTGCTGATCGGGGTGGCCCCGTTCTGGACGGTGTGGGTCCACTCCACCGCCGCGATCTGGCTGGTCGTCAGCGCCTTTGTGCTGGGGGCGGCCGAGCGGATCGGCGCGATCGCCCGCGAGGCCGTGGCGGCCCGGCTGCTGCCGTCGTCGGCGCCCGGTGTGCCCGTTGCCGACCAGGCCCCGGTGCTGCGCCACATCGACCGGCGGACCGGCTATGCGGCGCTGCCGCTGGCCGCCGCGGCGCTGGCCGGGTTCAGCCTGATCGAGAACGGCCTCGCCTCGGGCGGCGACTGGCTCGCCCACCACGTCGGCACCGTCTCGGCGTTCGGCGCGGCCGGCTTCCTGGTCGCCGCTGCGGTGCTGCTCTACCTCGAGGAACTGCCCGGCGTCCCGGCGGGTTCGAGTGCCCCGCGCTCCCCGCTGGCGGCGCTGCGGGCCCCCGCTGACGTGCAGTCCGGCGGGGCCGCCTCCGCGCAAGGGCCGCGGGGTCGTACCGGCAGTTCGGTCATGTTCAGCTTCGCGGTCGCCGGGGCCGTCGCCGCGATGGCGTCGGTCGTCGGCGTCGCCCTGCCGCACGCCTACGACCTCGCCGCTGGGCCGGTCGGCTTCGGACTGCTGGTCCTCGCCGCCGGGGCGATGCCCGCGCTGGGCGCGCACCTCGCCGCTTCGGTGCTGCCGGTGCTGGGACGCCGCCGGCTGCTGCCGCTGGCGCTGGGCACCACCGCGCTGGCGCTGCTGTTGGCCGGGCTGGTCCCGGACTTCGTGCTGGCGCTGGTGCTGGTGGGCGTCGCGGGCCTGGCCGCCGGGGTCGCCGTCCGCACCGGACGGGTGCTGCTGGACCTGGAGACCGAGGAGGCCCGGCAGCCGCTGGTGGCCGAGCACCTGCGGTCGATGGTCAGGGTCGCCGCGGCGGCGGGCCTGCTGGCGGCGCCGCTGCTGGCCGCGGCCTTCGGCCGGCAGACCGCCGGTTCGGTCGACTTCGACCACGGTGGCGCGGGCCTCTCGCTCGCGGTCGTCGGCCTGCTGCTGCTGGTCTTCGCGGTCGTCCTGTTCCTGCGCACCGACGACCGCCGGGCCACCGCGTCGCTCAGCCGGGACGTCTGGGACGGGCTGCGCGGCGGCCCGGTGACGGTCCCGCACCGGGCCGGCACCGGCTACTTCATCGCCCTGGAGGGCGGCGACGGCTCCGGCAAGTCCACCCAGGCGCAGGCCCTGGCCGAGTGGATCCGCAGCAAGGGCCACGAGGTCGTGGTCACCCGCGAGCCCGGCGGCAGCGCCATCGGCCAGCGGCTCCGCGCGATGCTGCTGGACGTCGGCAACACCGGCATCTCGCACCGCGCCGAGGCCCTGCTGTACGCGGCGGACCGGGCCGAGCACGTGGACACGGTGATCCGTCCGGCGCTGGAGCGCGGTGCCGTCGTCATCACCGACCGCTACCTGGACTCCTCGGTCGCCTACCAGGGCGCCGGACGCGACCTGGCGGCTGCCGAGGTCGCCAGGATCTCGCGCTGGGCCACCGACGGACTGGTCCCCGACCTGACGGTACTGCTGGACCTGGACCCGGCCGTGGCGCGCGAGCGCTTCACCGAGGCGCTGGACCGGCTGGAGTCCGAGCCCGAGGACTTCCACGCCCGGGTGCGCGCCGGCTTCCTGGCGCTGGCCGCCGCCGACCCGGTGCGCTACCTGGTCGTCAACGCCGCGCAGCCGCCCGCCGCCGTCAGCACCGCGATCCGGCACCGGCTGGACCGGGAGCTGCCGCTGTCCGGGCAGGAGCGGGCCGCCCGCGCCGAGCAGGAACGGTTGGCCCGGGAGGCCGAGGAGCGCAGGCTCGCCGAGGAGGCCCGGCTGAAGGCCGAGGCCGAGAAGGCTGAGCGGGAGAAGCAGGCGCTGCTGGAGCGGCTGCGCCTGGAGGAAGAGGAGAAGGAGAAGGCCCGGCAGGCCGAGGAGGACCGCAAGGCCGCCGAGGCCGCCCGCCTCGCCGCCGAGGAGGCCCGCAAGCAGGCCGAGGCGGAGGCGGCGCGCAGGGCGGCCGAGGACGCGGAGCGCCGCGGGGCCGAGGCCAGGGAGCGCCGCAGGGTCGAGGCCGAGGCGGCCCGACTGGCCGAGCTGGAGCGGCAGCGCGAGGTCCGGCGCGCCGAGGAGCGCCGCCGTGCGGAGGACGCGCTGCGCCGTGCGGAGGAGGCCAGGCTCGCCGCCGCCGAGGCGCGGGAGGCGGAGACCCGGGAGATCCCGCTGGCGGAGGCGGCCGGTGCCGGCAGCGGCGCCAAGCCTGCTGCGACCGCCGGGTCCGGCGATGCGACGACCAGGATGCCGGTCGTCAAGGGCACCACGCCCGGCACCGCGACCGACGAGGCCACGGCGCCCGAGAAGGCCGCGCCCGCTGCGGCCCAGCCGGTTGCCGCCAAGCCCGCTGCCGCTAAGCCCGCTGCCACCAAGCCTGCTGCGGTTGAGCCGGAGGAGCCCACCCAGGTCATCAGCGAGGAGGAGCGCGCCGAAGCGGTCCGTCGCGCCGAGGCGATCGACGCCGAGCGCGCGGCTGCGGCCGCTGCCGAGGCGGCTCCGCCGAAGCCGTCCACGCCCCCGGCGACCCCGCCGACGGCTTCTGCGTCCTCCACGACCGCCTCCACCTCCGCCGCCGACGAGACCACCAAGCTGCCCCGGATCACCGACGACCCGAAGCCGCGCCGCGGGCGTGCCGCCGTGAAGCCGGCCGCCCCGCAGGACCCGGCCTCTCCCGACGAGCCGACGGCAGTCCTGCCGCAGCCGGAGGATCCCGACCGGACCCGCCAGCTGCCCAGGTCCTGGCGGGCGGCCAGGCCGCGCAGCGACGAGAGCGTCCAGGACAAGGTCCCGGAGTGGCTGTTCCGCCCGCAGGACGGCGGATCGCCGCAGCCGCCGGTCTCGCCGGTGGAGCGGACCCGTCAGCTGCCCGTCGTCGACCCCGACGCGCCGGCGCCCCAGCACGGTCGCTACGACTGGGCCGAGGACACCCCGCTGGACGACCTGCCCAGCCTCACCGACGAACTGCTCGGCTCCCGCGACGAGTGGTCCCAGTGGGACGGCCGCGAAGCCGAGGGCCGGCCCGGCGGCCCCGAGGACGGCCCGGGCAAGGGCAAGGGCTGAACGGACGGAGCGGGGCTGTCGGTGCCGCCCGTTAGGCTCGTCCCACAGCAGTAGGGGCACGACCGGACCGGAGACATCGTGAGCGTGTGGGACGACCTGGTCGGCCAGGAACAGGTGGTGGAGCAGCTGGTCGCCGCCGCCAGGTCGGCGCGGGCGGTCCTGGAGGGCGGCCGGAGCAGCGGCGCGGAGGAGCAGGCCGCTCCCGCCGCGGCCGGCACCACCGGAATGACGCACGCCTGGCTGTTCACCGGGCCGCCCGGCTCCGGCATGGCCACCGCCGCCCGGGCCTTCGCCGCCGCGCTCCAGTGCACCTCGCCGGACCTGGAACTCGGCGGGGTGCCCGGCTGCGGCTTCTGCGAGGGCTGCCACACCGCGCTGATCGGCAGCCACGCCGATGTGGAGTCGGTGCGCACCGATGTGCTCAGCATCGGGGTGAAGGAGACCAGAGAACTGGTCCGCAGCGCGTCGATGTCCCCGGCCGGCGGACGCTGGCAGGTGATCATCCTGGAGGACTCCGACCGGCTCACCGAGGGCGCCGCCAACGTCCTGCTCAAGGCCATCGAGGAGCCGGCCCAGCGGACCGTGTGGCTGCTCTGCGCCCCCTCGGTGGAGGACGCGCTGCCGACGATCCGCTCCCGCTGCCGGCTGCTGGTGCTGCGCACCCCGCCGGTGGCGGCGGTGGCTGACGTCCTGGTGCGCAGGGACGGCATCGAGCCGGAGATGGCGGCCTTCGCCGCCCGCGCCGCCCAGGGCCACATCGGACGGGCCCGCCGGCTGGCGCTGGACGCGGGGGCGCGCGAGCGCCGGGCAGAGGTGCTGAAGCTGCCGCTGCGCGTCGCCGACCTTGGCGCCTGCCTGGCCGGTGCGCAGAGCCTGGTCGACGCGGCGGCCGCGGACGCCAAGCAGGTCGCCGAGGAGGTCGACGCCAAGGAGACCGAGGACCTGCGGGCCGCGCTGGGCGCCGCGGCCGGTGTCGGCGGCCGGATGCCGCGCGGTACGGCGGGGGCGATGAAGGAGCTGGAGGACCGGCAGAAGCGCCGGGCCACCCGCACCCAGCGGGACAGCCTGGACCGCGCACTGATCGACCTCTCCTCCTTCTACCGCGATGTGCTGGCGGTGCAGTTCGGCGCCGCGGGCGAACTCTCCAACGAGGAGATGCGCGCGGCCGTGGAGCGGGTCGCCGGGGAGTCGCGCCCGGAGGGGACGCTGCGCAGGATCGAGGCCGTACTGGCCTGCCGTACGGCGCTGGAGCGCAATGTCGCCCCGCTGCTGGCGGTCGAGGCCATGGCCGTCGCACTGCGAGCGGGGTAGCAGTCCGGCTCTGATGGCGCGCGGTCCGAGGGCGGGGTCCGTGGGCGCGGTCCAGGGGGCGCAGTCGGCGAACGGCCGCACGCTGCTTCCTTCGGGTGACACTTGGTGCCCCCGGTGAGAGTTGCCGGAGGAGGCGGGGGATGGCCTCTGGATGATCTTGTGGTGGGTGGGACTCGCGCTGTTCGGAGTGGTGGCCGCGGTATGGGCGGGCGGAAGCGCCCTGGCCGCCTGGCGCGAGCAGCGGGCCGGACTGGTGTACGAGTTGACGCCCTGTTACCGGGGCACGGCGCTGCGCGGTGCGGCAGCGGTGGTGGCGGTCGGCTGCGTCTGCGCGAGCGGAGTCGCGGTGGGGCTGTCGCCGCACCCCGGCACCGGCTCCGGGGCGGCGGCCGCGCGCCCGCTCCGGGCCGCGGCGGCCTCGGCCCGTCCGCAGGGGCCGGCCCGGACACCTGCCGCCAGGCACACCGGTCCTGCTGCCAGCGCCCCGTCCTCGTCCCCGTCCTCGATCGGGCTGCTGACGGTCGGTCACCCCTCCAGCGGCCAGCTGCTGGAGGGCACGCTCCCCGGAGTCCCCGGCCGGTACCGGGTGTGGCTGCCGAAGCAGTACCAGGGCCGCGCCACGCCGCTCCAGGTGCTGCTGGTGCGGGCCGACGCCGCCCAGCTCGGGTCGGTCTTCGACGGTCTGCAGAGTGCCGCCGAGCTGAGCCGGGCCAATCCCTTCGTCGCCGTGGTGCCGCTGGCGGGCTGTGACCCCACCGCCCAACTGCCGGCCGATGCGCTGCGCCGGGCCATGGCCGCCCGCTTCCACGTACGCAAGGACGCCCAGGGCTGGGCCCTGCTGGGGCTGGGCGCGGGCGCACCCTGTGCGGTGGCCGAGGAGTTGGCGCACCCGCCGCTCTTCACCGCTGCGGCCGGACTGTCGGGACGCTACGAGGCACTGCTCCCGCTGCGGGGGGCGAACGCCGCCGCACCCGGGACCGCCCATCTGCTGGTCGCCGACACCGCCGCGGACACGGCCGGACAGCAGTCGACGGCGCGGCTGCGCACCGCCCTCGCCGCCCGTCCGCGCACCGACCTGCGGACCGCCGCGACCGCCCAGGACTTCAGCCCGGACCGGGAGCGCTTCCGCCTGGTCCGCCAGGCCGCCGGTTATCTGACGGAGCTTCTGGCCGCGCAGGGGTCTGCGCAGCCGACCGGGCCGGCGTCCGCTGCACCATCCGTGCGGGCGACCGGGCAGTGACTGTCAGCGTCGAACGGTACCCTCTGCGTGCAGAGAGAGTTGAGGTCCGGATGAACGTAGTACGGCGGTTCGCCACAGCGACGGTGCTGTCCGCGAGCCTGGTCGTGGTGGCCGGGTGCAGTTCGCCCGCACCTGCTCCTCCCCGCAGCACCGGTTCCGGCTCGGACGCGGCGTCGTCCGCCGCCGCTTCCACGGCTTCGGCCTCCGCGTCGGCCGGGGCCTCCACGGCCGCGGCACCGGTGCTGGAGCCGCTGCCCGCCGCGATCCCGGCCGACCTGCAGCGCTACTACAGCCAGAAGCTGACCTGGACCAGCGCCGGCTGCGACGCGGGCTTCCAGTGCACCACCATGAAGGTCCCGCTGGACTACGCGAACCCGGGGTCGGGCTCCGACGACATCTCGCTGGCGGTGGTCCGCCGCACATCGTCCGGCCAGGGCTCCCAGCACCTGGGATCGCTGCTGGTCAACCCCGGTGGCCCGGGCGGTTCCGCGATCGACTACGCCGAGTACGCGGCGACCAGCTTCCCGTCGGTGATCCGGAACGCCTACGACATCGTCGGGATGGACCCGCGCGGGGTCAACCGGAGCACCCCGGTGACCTGTCTGACGAACCAGCAGATGGACACCTTCGCGGCCACCGACACCACCCCCGACTCATCGGCCGAGATCAACACCCTGCTGGCGGCCGACAAGACCTTCGCCCAGGGCTGCGAACAGCGCTCCGGCGCCCTGCTCGGCCACGTCAGCACGGTGGAGGCGGCGAAGGACATGGACGTCCTGCGCGCCCTGCTCGGCGACGCCAAGCTGAACTACCTGGGCAAGTCCTACGGGACCTTCCTCGGCGCCACCTACGCCGGGCTGTTCCCCTCCCGGGTGGGCCACCTGGTGCTGGACGGCGCCATGAACCCCTCGCTGGACGCGCTGCAGCTGGACAGCCAGCAGGCCGGCGGCTTCGAGACGGCGTTCAACGCCTTCGCGGCCGACTGCGTCAAGCAGAGCAGCTGCCCGCTCGGCTCGACCACCCAGCAGGCCGGGACCAGGCTGGACGCCCTGTTCGCCGCCTGGGACAAGCACCCGCTCAGTACGGACTCCCCGTCCCGGCCCCTGGACGAGGCGCTGGGCACCACCGGTGTGATCTCCGCCATGTACGACCAGGGCGAGTGGCCGACCCTGCGCGCGGCGCTCAACCAGGCCGTCGCCGGCAACGGCAGCGGTCTGCTGGCGCTGTCCGACGAGTACTACGAGCGGTCCGCCTCGGGCCAGTACCAGAACCTGATGGCCGCCAACGCCGCGGTCAACTGCCTGGACCTGGCCCCGGCGGCGACCACGCCGCAGGAGGTGGAGCAGCAGCTCCCGACCTACCGCAAGGCCTCGCCGCACTTCGGCACGACGCTGGCCTGGTCCGGCCTGTCCTGCGCCTCCTGGCCGGTCAAGCCCACCGGCGAGCCGCACACCATCCCGGCCAAGGGCGCCGCACCGATCCTGGTCGTCGGCACCACCCGCGACCCGGCCACCCCCTACGCCTGGGCTCAGGCGCTGGCGGCCCAGCTCGACTCGGGAACGCTGCTCTCCTTCAACGGCGACGGCCACACTGCCTACGAGCGCGGCAGCTCGTGCGTGGACAGCGACGTCAACACCTACCTGCTGACCGGCCGCACCCCGGCGAAGGGGACCATGTGCAACTAAACGGGTACAAGTAAGGACCCAATCAATGCCACAATCCTTTCATCGCACCAGGCGGTGGTGCGATGAAAGGATGAGGCGGCAGGCATGTTCGGAGTTGTCCACTACAGCACCTACGCGGTCGGCGCCCTGCTGATCGTCCTGCTCCCCGGGCCCAACTCGATGTACGTGCTCTCGGTGGCCGCCCGCCGCGGCGTCCGCACCGGCTTCCGCTCGGCCTGCGGGGTGTTCCTCGGCGACACCACCCTGATCGTGCTCACCTCGCTCGGCGCCGCCTCGCTGCTCAAGGCCACCCCGATCGTCTTCGACGCGGTGAAGCTGGTCGGCGCCGCCTACCTGGTCTACATCGGCTACGGCATGCTCAAGGCGGCCCGCCAGATGTGGCGCGAACGCAGGGCCGACCCCGACGTCCAGGAGCCCGCCGCCCCCGTGGACGAGCGCGAGCGCCCGTTCCGCCGGGCCCTGGTGATCAGCCTGCTCAACCCCAAGGCGATCCTCTTCCTGCTGTCCTTCTTCGTGCAGTTCGTCGACCCCGGCTACGGTCGGCCCGCGCTCTCGTTCACGATCCTGGGCGCGACCCTCCAGCTCTGCAGCGTGCTCTACCTCACCACGCTGATACTCGCCGGCACCGCCCTGGCCAACGCCTTCCGCCGCCGGCGCCGCCTCTCCGCTGCGCTCACCACCGGCGTCGCCGCCCTCTTCATAGGATTCGCCGCCAAGCTGGCCACCGCCTCCACCGGCTGACCCGTCCCACCACCCGCAGCACCCGAAAACCCCGTAAGGATCACCCCTGCGGACTGTGTAGACTAACCCCCGTTGCCGGTCACAGACCGCCGACATCGCCGCCTTAGCTCAGTTGGCCAGAGCAACGCACTCGTAATGCGTAGGTCTCGGGTTCGAATCCCGAAGGCGGCTCACTTTGGCCCCGTATGTCCGATTTAAATCGGACATACGGGGCTTTTTCTTCGGGCCCTCGGTGGTCAAGGCTGACTGCCCGCCGACTGTCGTTTCCGTAAAGGTGCAGGTCAGACGGTTGCTCCCGTGGCATGACCTACGCCGCAGAAATTCGTAGGTCGCGGACGCCAGTGCGGCGCATAGCCACAATGTCGCAGGTCAGGGGCTTGTCGGGCGTGATTCTGGCTAGGCAGTGACCTGCGAACCTCAGTGCGCAGGTCACCAGCGTGGCTGGGGCCAACTCGTCTGAATCACGCGGGGTTTGGGATGTAGCGACTTCGCTTTGGGCGAGTGCAGTCCGCATTCGGTCCGCATCAGAATTGATCAAGGACTGTGTCGGCTGGGGCACGAGGTCAGGCGGTGGTGGGCGAGCGTTCACCGGTTGAGGTGCCTGTGTGCCTGGAGCCCTCTGCGGAGGGGATGCGCCTGGGCGCTGGTGGCTATGGGGGTACTGGGCCCATGGTCTGCCATAAGCCCATGGGTTCCGGTAACACAGCGTGGATCGAACCGACTTCCCCCACCTCCCCGGAAGTCGGCCTCGGGAGTAACACCGCTAAGGAGGAGCCCGCGGCACTGACAGCAGGTCACCGCACGACGTGCTGGCCGACCTGCGCCGAGGGCACGGGGAGCGCGACTGATAACCGCTCGTCGTTCCACTTGCTTCACGGAAATCCGGGCAGAGCCGGATCCATCATGCGCCATCAACGCGTGGTGATCTACACGGGTTGGTGCCTGTAGGGCCGTGAGTATTGCTCCGCTGGGTGCTGTTCCCGGGTAGCGTCGTTTCTACTTTCGGGGAGTTGTACGAGGGGGTTGTAGTGACGGGTGTGGAGATCGCGGTCGGGTACGTGTTCGCCTACCTGGTGCGCAAGGCCAGGCGGATTGCGGGGTCGGCGGATGCTGAAGTGGACCGGGTACTGGATTCAGGGATCGAGCGTTTGCACGGCCTGGTGGGGGCGAAGCTGGGGCCGGATCCAGCACTGAGGGTGGCCCAGGAGGAGGCCGCAAGTACGGGTGAGCTCAGCGAGCGTACGCAGCGGCGTCTGGTGGACGCGTTGGAGGAGGCCAGCGAGCGCGATGCGGGCTTCGCCCAGAGCCTGGAGCAGGCGGTAGCCGCCGTCCAGGGAGCCGGGCCTGTCGACATCGCCCGCTACACCGGTGCCGCGAACGCCAGTGATGGCGGCCGTGCGAGCACTGGGGTCGTGCGCCCAGGCGGTGCCGGCGGCGGGTCGGCCACTGCGGAGAACACCGGCGACGCCACCGCGGCCGGCCCCGGCAGCAGCGCCAGCACTGGCATCGACTACAGCTGAGGCCAGTAGCGGTGTAGGCCGCTGGTGACGTGGCGGCGGGTTTTGAACGGGCCAAGTTATGTACACAACCCGTGCCTCGCGCCCGTATGGATACAGCAGAGCTTGGCTCCGTAGAGGGGGCGGTAGTGGCGGCAACAGATCCTGACGGAGCTGGTGTGGGAGGCGTGCCCGAATCAACCCCCCAGGGGCACGCTCCAGCGGCCCCCCGGTCGATGGCAGCGGTGAACACGGGGGTTGCTCGTGCGGACCGGGGCGGGGTGGCGGTCTCGGGGATAGTGGGCCGTCTCACGGTGGTGCAGCCGGTACGGGTCCCAGTGGTGTTTCCGCACCAGGTCGGTGTGCTGCCAGCGCGAGCCGGGCATTTCCAGGACCGTGACGCACTCGGTGCACTGGAGGAGGCTGTCGTCGGGGGTGGGACGGCGGTGGTGTGCCAGGTGCTGGCGGGGATGGGCGGGGTCGGCAAGACCCAACTTGCCGCCCACTACGCCCGGCACACCTGGCAGCAAGGCGGCGTGGACCTGCTGGTGTGGGTCACCGCCAGCACCAGGCCGGCGGTGGTGGACGCCTACGCCCATGCCGGCGCAGACTTGCTCGGTATCGACCTGGCCGACCCCGAGCAGGCCGCGCGGGCGTTCCTGGCGTGGCTGGAGCCCAAACCGGGCCAGCAGCCGCGCTGGCTGATCGTCCTGGACGACCTCGCTGACCCCGCCGACCTGCGCGGCCTGTGGCCACCTGCCCATCCCCACGGCAGCACCCTGGTCACCACCCGCCGCCGCGACAGCTCCCTCGGCACCCATGGCACCCTGGTACCGGTAGGCCTGTTCACCGAGGCTGAGGCCACCGCCTACCTGGCCACTGCACTTGCCAGCATCCATCGTCAAGAACCCGCCGACGCTCTCGCCGACCTGGCCCGGGACCTGGGATATCTGCCGCTGGCCCTGTCCCAAGCCGCCGCCTACCTCACCGACACCGCCCTGGACGTCACGACCTACCGTGCCCTGCTGGCGAACCGCACGCGCCAACTGTCCGACCTGTTGCCCGAACCCGGAACCCTACCCGATGACCAGGCCACCACCGTCGCCGCCGCCTGGACACTCTCCGTGGAACGTGCCGATCAGCTCCGCCCTTACGGCCTGGCTCGGCCCATGCTGCAACTGGCCGCGATGCTCGATCCCAACGGCATCCCGCACACCGTCCTGACCAGTCCGCCCGCCCTGGCCCACCTCGCCAACCACCGCACCGCTACGGAGGGTGACGGTTCCATCTTCCGGAAGGCCACCGCGGAAGAGGCAGCCGGTGCACTGCGTGCCCTGCACCGCCTCCATCTGATCGACCACACACCCACCACCCCCCACCACGCCGTCCGCGTCCACCAGCTCATCCAACGTGCCACCCGCGACCCCCTCACCCTCGAGCGGTACGACCACTGCGCACGCAGCGCAGCCGACGCCCTGAACGCCGCCTGGCCCGCCATCGAGTCCGACACCGCCCTGGCCCAGGCCCTGCGCGCCAACACCCAAATCCTCACTCGCCACGCCGGAAGAGCCCTGCACCAACCCGACACACACCCGGTGCTGCACCGCACAGGCAGAAGTCTCGGCGAAGCCGGGCAGGCCACCGCCGCACGTCACTATTTCCAGCTCCTCACCGAAACTTCCAACCACCACCTGGGTGCCGACCACCGCGACACCCTGTCCGCCCGGCACGACCTCGCCTACTGGCGGGGGGAGACAGGGGATGTGACCGGAGCAGCGACCGCGTTCACCGACCTGCTGGAGGACCGGCTGCGAGTGCTGGGTGCCGACCACCGCGACACCCTGGCCACCCGACACCACCTCGCCCACTGGCGGGGCGAGACAGGGGATGCGGCCGGAGCAGCGACCGCGTTCACCGACCTGCTGGAAGACATGCTGCGGGTACTGGGTGCCGACCACCGCGATACCCTGGCCGCTCGGCACGACCTCGCCCGCTGGCGGGGGGAGGCAGGGGATGTGACCGGAGCAGCGACCGCGTTCACCGACCTGCTGGAAGACATGCTGCGGGTGCTGGGTGCCGACCACCGCGACACCTTGACCACCCGACACCACCTCGCCCACTGGCGGGGGGAGACAGGGGATGCGGCCGGAGCAGCGACCGCGACCGCCGACCTGCTGGAAGACATGCTGCGGGTGCTGGGTGCCGACCACCCCGACACCCTGGCCACCCGACATACCCTCGCCCACTGGCGAGGGCAGGCGGGGGATGCGGCCGGAGCAGCGACCGCGTTCACCGACCTGCTGGAGGACCAGCTGCGGGTGCTGGGTGCCGACCACCCCCACACCCTGGTCGCGCGGGGTAACCAGGCTTACTGGCGGGGGCAGGCCGGGGATGCGGCCGGAGCCGCAGCCGCGACGGCCGAGTTACTGGAAGACATGCTGACGGTGCTGGGCGCTGACCACCCCGAAACCCTGGCCAACCGGCGCAACCTCGTAAGATGGCGGAGGGCAAGCAGGGAAGTCAATTTCTGATGCCGTCCCAAGGCACCTCTCCGTGATTAAGCGGGAGCTGGTGACACGACCTTTGCGCACCCGACTACGCCTCGCTGTGCGCCGCAGCTCTGCTGGCCGAGAGAAGCCGTCCGGGGAGCCGAGGGCCAGGATCCTGAAGATCATTCACGGAAGTACGGTCAGAACCGCTTTCAAGGAGGGTCATCACCAACTGGCAGGCGCCCACTCACCTGACCGCCCGCACCGGCGAACGGACCGCAGACGGGGCCGGGCGGCTCTCGGTGGGCTGCAGGGCGAGTACGCCGACCAGCTGCAGCCGGCCGAAGACGCGCTGGGCAGGCAGATACTGGCCCAGCCGCAGCAGCTGGAGGCGGCCTGCCAGGCCGCAGAAGAGCTGTTCGAGGCGGGGCAGGAGGCGTTTCCTCCGCATCCGAACGCGGAGGTAAATCTGCGCCTCCCCGGGCTAGGCATCCAGCTCGGCACCCGGGCCCTGGCTGAGATTGGAGACGATTGCCACCGCTTCGCTGACGCCTGCGGCCTGTAGGCATACTCCGACTCCTCGGCCACTGACCGTTTCCTGGTTACGCCTGCGTACGCGGCTGCGTACTGTCGGTCTGGGGGCGGCCACGGAATCGCCTCGGGCCCGCGCAAGCCATTACGTGCACTGAGGAATCGGTTCGCGAGTACCGTCGTTCCGCAGGAGCTGATTGGGGGCCGTGTTGACGGGCGTGGAAATCGCAGTCGGGTATGTGTTCGCGTGGTTGGTCCGCAAGGCTAAGCGCGTAGCGGGGCCGGCCGATACGGAGACTGACCGGGTGTTGGACGCGGGCATGGACCGGCTTCACGAGCTCGTCAGTGCGAGGCTGGGCCCGGATCCGGCACTGAAGCGGGCTCAGGAGGAGGCGCAGTCAGGCCAGGGTGAGCTGAGCGCGCGCACGCGTCGACGGTTGGTCGATGCGCTGGACGAGGTGGCCGAGCGCGACACGGCCTTCGCGCAGGCCCTGCTGCATGCGGTGGCTGGGGTGCAGGTGGCTGGACCGGTAGACGTCGCTCGCTACACCGGCACCGCGAAGGCCAGCGGCGGCGGCAGCGCGAGCACAGGGATCGTTCGCCCCGGCGGAGCGGGGGAGGGCTCAGCGACTGCAGAGAACACGGGGTACGCCACGGCAGAGGGTGCGGGCAGTCGCGCGATTACGGGTGTCGAGTACGGCTGGCCGGGCCACAGCCTTGCTACGACGTAATTGACGGGAGGGTCAGGCGAAGTGGGCAAAAGGGAAAAATATGCACCCTCTGCCACAGGTGCCGAGCCTGTTGCTGGAGAAGGGCCGGGCACAGCGGGTGAACCGGGTGTGTGCTCCAAGCTGGTTGGTCCCAGTGGTGACAATGGGGTGTCCTCACAGCAGTCGCCCTCCAGCCCGGGGGTATTGGCTGTGGGACAGGTGTCAGTCTCGGACACGGCTTCTGCGACAGCCATCGCAGGTGGTGTTGCTGTCACTGGCTACGTCCACAACTTGACGCTCGTGCAGTTGGAACGGCAGCCCGTCAGCTTTCCGTATCAGGTTGGCGTCCTTCCCCGACCCGCAGCATATTTCCAGTTTCGAGAGGAGGTTGCCCAACTGGAACGGATGGTCGCAGGGGGCGGTACTGCGGTGGTTGGTCCGGTGCTGTCGGGGATGGGCGGGGTCGGCAAGACGCAACTTGCGGCGCATTTCGCCCGCCGGGCCTGGGACACTGATTCTCTTGACTTATTGGTATGGGTGACAGCAGGGACGCGCGCGGCGATCGTCGATGCTTACGCTGGCGTTGCTGGCGCCGTCCTGGGGTCGGTGCCTGCTGACCGCGAACAAGCAGCACAGCAGTTTCTGGCCTGGTTGCAGCCCAAGCGTGCTTCTGGTCCTTGCCGCTGGTTGATGGTCCTTGATGACGTAGCGGATCCCCAAGATATCAAGGGGCTGTGGCCTCCTGACAGCCCTCTGGGCCGCACTCTGATCACCACACGCCGACGAGACGACTCTTTGCTGCGTGGCCGTAGCATCGTGCGGGTGGAACTGTTCACACAGGCTCAAGCGGTCACTTATCTCTCCGAAGCGTTGGCAACTGGGGGACGTGGCCACTCCACTGCCGAGCTGGCTGGTTTGGCAGCAGACCTTGGCTACCTTCCTCTGGCCCTGTCTCAGGCTGCCGCCTACCTCGTAGATGCCGCCCTGGACGTCGGCATCTATCGCGACCTTCTCGCTGATCAGGCCAGACGGTTGCCAAACCTCCTTCCCCGGGGCGGGCAGCTGCCGGATGACCAGACGCTCACCGTGGCGGCGGCCTGGACCTTGTCACTGAACCGTGCCGACCTGCTGCATCCTCAGAACCTTGCCCGAGCCATGCTCGATCTCGTTGCGATGCTTGATCCCAACGGCATTCCCGAGCGGATCCTGACCAGCAAGCCAGCCAGAGACTTCCTCGCGTTCCAGCGCAGGGCCGCTGCAACTGACAGTAGCGGATCGATCTCGGAGGTATCGGCAGACGATGCGGTGGCTGCACTGCGAGCACTCGACCGCTTGGGCCTGATCGACCACACTCCCGCCACACCGCACCGCGCGGTGCGTGTCCATCAGCTCATCCAGCGGTCCGCCCGGGACCGCATGGACTCGGCATACCGCTCCCTTCTGGCTCGGACCGCAGCTGACGCCCTCATCGACAGCTGGCCCGGCATCGAACGCGACACCGATCTCGCCCAGGGGTTCCGTGCCAACTCCCAGGTCCTTACGGACCACAGCGGGGAACTGCTCTGGCAGTTCGGTGCACACCACCTGCTTTTCCGCACCGGGCACAGCCTCGGCGAGAGCGGACAGCCCTCAGCTGCTGTTGCTTACCACCAGCACATGATGGAAATCGGAGCCCGCACGCTGGGGCAAGACCATCGGGACGTACTCGCTTGTCGCCATTTCCTCGCCCTGTGGCAAGGCCAAGCGGGCGACGCGTCAGGCACCGTTGCGGCCTACGAACATCTGCTGTCCGACCAGACTCGCGTTCTGGGGGCCTCTGACCTCGACACTATCTCGACGCGCAACAATCTCGCATGGTGGCGTGGGCGCTCAGGAGACGCGGCCGGAGCAACTGCCTCGTTCAAAGCGCTCCTGGCAGAGGTGCTGGACACTCTTGGGCCCACCCACCCCGCTGCCTTCAAGGCGCGCCACAACTTCGGTTACTGGCAAGCCCACGCCGGAGATGTCGCTGGTGCCGTCACGACCTATGAGGCCCTGCTCTCCGACCAGGTTCAGGCATTGGGCCCAGATGACCCCGACACTATGAACACGCGAAACTGCCTCGCGTGCTCACGCGGCTCCGCAGGTGATCCATCCGCAGCCGTCCGTTCCTTGAAAGTGCTGCTTGATGACCGTCTTCGTGTCCTCGGCCCCAACCATCGGCTGACCCTGGTCACGCGCCATAACCTCGCCCGCTTCAGCGGTGAATCCGGTGACGCGGCTGGCGCGTTCGCCGCATTCGGACCCATCGTGGCCGACAGGCAGCGCGTCCTGGGTCCCGATCACCCGCACACCCTCAACGCACGCAGCGAGCTCCTTCGCTGGCAGGCAGAAGTCGGGGATCCAGCTGGTGCCGCCGCCGGCTACCAGGAGCTACTCCTGGACCGGCTCCGCGTCCAGGGACCAGATCACCCCGACACGCTCACCACACGTCACAGCCTGGCGCAACGGTGCGGGGAGGCCGGCGACAGCACTAACGCCGCACGCAGCCTTGAAGGTGTCCTCGCAGATCGACTGCGCATTCTTGGCCCCGATCATCCGCAATCACTCACCACCCGCAGCGAGCTGATCCGCTGGCAGGCAGGGGCCGCCGGTCCCGGTAACACTGTGAACGCGTATGAGGAACTGCTCGCGGATCGGCTACGCGCCCTTGGGCCAGATCACAAGGACACGCTGGCCACCCGCAACGACCTGGCCCAATGGCGAGGCACCGCAGAAGACACAAATGGCGCCGCCACTGATACTGAACTTGATTGGGGGTAGCTCCTTTCTCTGGCGGCGCACACGTCGAACTGTGGCGGGTGCTCCAAGGTCGCAAGGAGATCGTCAATGGCGCGGGACAGACGGTCTCGCTTCCCGCGCCTGCCCCGGACGCGATCCGGTCTGCCGTACAGACCACGATCGATGCCTGCCTGCACCCCATACTCCGCTTGGGCGAGCACTTCGGTTGGACCTACGCGGAACTGACCGTGGATGTTCTCGTCGACGACGTGTCCACCGCCGTCGAGGGGGCCATGTAGAGCGCGGCATCCACATGCTGGGGCCCGGCCAGATGACCGCTGGCTGGGCTCCTCTGCGCAGGACACTCAGGCAGAGCGATCCTCTTCCGCCGATCCGGCGGGCTTCCGTGGTGGTGTCTTCCTCTTGGTCGGGGACGGCCTGACCGTGTAGATCGCTGAAGTAGGGCCGACGCGAAGTCGGATCCGTCTCTCGATCCCCCGGATAGGAGCTGTGCTAGTCGGCAACTGGCGAGTGTCCGAGCCCAGTTGCTCTTGCAGTCGATCAGGAGTTCGCCGGGCTGCTGCAACGGCCCGATCTGCACGACGTGGAACGCGCTCATGACGTTGCGATGGTCTGCGGAAGGACGCCCAGGACGAGTTTCTCCAGGGCGTCCTTGAGGGGGCCGAACGTCGCGATCCAGTCTGCGACGAGGTAGATCTCGCTGTGCTCGTCGATGCCCAGGAAGAACCGGCCCTGGTCGAGCTCCCCGATAGGGAAGAGGTCGCGCCCGATCGTTTCACCCCAGTCGGCGAACCGGTCTCCCTCGCCGACGCAGAGCTCGGGATCGAACTCGAAGGGGGTCTTGGCGCAGGTGATGCCCGGCCCGCTCAGTGACACGCTCAGGCCCCCGAACTCGGCCAGGAACCGTTCGGCTGCTTCATGCAGGTGCACCAGGCCGTCCTCTTCCAGGGCGTCGCGCCACGGATCAACGGACACGCGCCGGCTGGGCCACCATCCGGCCGCGCGCAAGGCTTCCTCGGTTTCGATGGAGAACCCGGTCACCACGTCCGCTTCTGCCAAGGGCGTTGCCGTCGCGTCCACCCAGGCGTGGACCCGGGCCTGCGTTGCTGCCGACGACGTGCTGACGGGTACTGGCTGTCCCCGCTCAGCGGCCCAGGCCGGTCGCATTCTCGCCTGCCACCGATCGAAGTCGTCTCGCAGGAAGCAGGGGTCGACCGGCTTGAGTCGCAGTTGCGGTCGCTCGTCGGCCCACCAGACCTCGAACTCGACGACAGAGCCCTCCCGCGGCCACCGGTCCGCATCGACCGGCAGCAGGAGCACGTCCACGAAGCCACCAACGGGCAGGCCGACGTCGATGAAGATCCCCATCGCCCCCGGCCTCGGCACCCGGACCACCCTCCCCGAGAGCCGCTGCCCGAAGCGCAGGCCCCCGCGAACGCGATTCCACTCCTCCATGTCCACCACGCCGGCATCCTCGCAGCCTTCCGGGCCACAAGAATTCGAGTTAGCCCCGCCGTCCGGATCACAAGACCGGAACCCTGGTGCCGCCGCGCGGCCAGAGGAGCGACTGGAGGCCGTTGGGTGGGCACACTGCGTAGCGATAGGGAGAGTGGAGCAGCTGGCCTGCGAATGCTGAACCCGTCGACTCCCGTGGCTCCTGGTGCGAAAATCATGGTGCGCGGAGGGCGCTGTGAGGCTCCGATTGCGCTGGCCTGCAGGGCCCTCGGCGGCGTGAACTGGAGGCCAGGAGCTCGCACGTTGGAGTACGGATTCAGTCCGCATGAGGACGAGAATTCACGAGAAACGTTGAGAGCCACTGAGAGGGATTTATGCAGGTCAGACGAGATGGCGGCTGCATTTGCGCAGGTCAGGGGCCTGCTCGGCCAAAACTCGTAATGCGTAGGTCTCGGGTTCGAATCCCGAAGGCGGCTCACCCCAAAGCCCCGGTCGGACCACTCCGACCGGGGCTTTCGTGGCTGTCGGTCCGTCGTCGCTCCGTCCTGTTGGCGGTGGAATCCCTGGACTGACTGTGCGGTGTGTCCAGGGTGTGCGCGGAGAGCGGAGGTGTGCGGTGACTGTCACAGAGGATCGGCCGCAGATGCTGGCGGAGGAGTTCGAACGCATTGCCGCTGCCGCTGAGCGTGAGGGCGTTCGGCTGGAGTTCGTCCACGGGAAGCTGGGGGTCAAGGCTGTGCCGGACGGGGATCATGATGAGATCGTCCGCTGGGTGATGGAGCACTGTATGCAACAGCGTCCGGACCTGTGGCTCTATCCGGAACGTGGTCTGAAGGTCGAGACCTGTCGAAAAGGCCATGCGAAACCTGACGGGGCACTGGCACCCAAGGGAAGCTTTGCCGGGCAGGGGGAGTGGGCGAACGCTGACCGGGTGCAGATGGTGGTCGAGGTGACGTCCTACGACACCGACACCGACAGGCGCGACCGGGATGAGAAGCCGCGCGCCTACGCGCAGACCGGCATCCCCGTGTACCTGCTGATCGACCGGGATTCCTGCGAGTCCCTGGTGTACAGCGAGCCCGAGGACGGCGCGTACACAACGCTCACGCGACGCCCGTTCGGGAAGACCGTCGAACTGCCCGGTCCGGTCGGGATCACTCTGGACACCGAGCCGTTGAAGGATTGGGTTCGCTGACGACGAAGGCTGCTGAGAGGGACTTCGTAGGCCGGACGGGCTGTCAGCTACGTTCTCGCGCTCTCGCGCGGAGTGTCTGAACTGGACGGCGGAGCAGCCCCGTCGGGGCGAGTGTGTCCGACCTGGTCTGAATTCGACGGCACCCAGCACTCGGCACCCGGCAGCCGCTGGCCGGAGGGCTGTTTTGGGGCCGGCTGCTGTTCAGAGCGTCAGGGCTTCGCCCTGTTTCGGGGTGAGGGCCTGGTAGGTCTCGGTGGAGGCGGCGTCGAGGAAGCGGGGGAGTTCCTCCGGCTGGGTGGTGTAGACGCCGTTGATGTGGAAGCCGTCGTAGTGGATGGGTAGTGCGACCTTGGCGCCCAGCAGGCGTGCGGCCACTGCCGCGTGTTCGGCGTCGAGGGCTGCGGGGTAGGGGCTCGGTGGTTGGCAGTGCGGGAAGCAGAGGGTCGGGCCGTTGATCGGGGTCAGTACCGCGTCGAAGGGGCCGTACCGGTGGGCGGCTCGCCACCAGTAGCCGTGGAACATGCTGTCGCCCAGGTGGATCACGCGTTTGCCGCCGGCTTCGACGGCCCAGGAGACCTGGGGGTCTCCGAGGGCGTCGACGGCGGGGACGGCTGCGATCGTGAAGGGTCCGATCCTGGTGGTCTCCCACAGCGCCATGGGCCGTCTGGGCAGCTTCCGTTCGGTGAGTTCGCCGTCGGCCTTGAGTAGCCAGAGGTTCTCGTGGGCGTCGCCGCCGAAGGGCTGGGGGTGCAGCACCTGGCCGCCGGGGCGCAGGGCGCGGGCGAGTGCTCCGGCGTCGGTGTGGTCCCGGTGCAGATGGGTGCAGAGCCCGGCGAGCACGTCCCCTTCGGTGCTCGGCGGGGTGACCCTGGGCAGCGGAGCCGAGAGCGGGGTGCCCTCCAGGACTCCCTCGGGGCGGCCGAGCAGGTCGATGACCAGGCTCTCGCCCTGTGCTTCGAGTTCCACTCCGGCCCAGCCCAGCCATCGGACGCGCATCGGGATCCCCTCCACTTTGGCGTACGCTCGTTCGGCAAAAATTAGCACACGGGCGTTCGGTAAGCTGCGGGCATGAGGAAATCCGTCGACGAGGCCCGCCGTACCCGCGACCGCATCGTCAGCACGGCCGTGATGCAGGCGTCGAGCACGGGGCTCTCGGGCCTGACCATCGGCTCGCTCGCCGAGGCGCTCGGCATGAGCAAGGCCGGAGTGGTGGGTCCGTTCGGCTCCCGGGCGGAGCTTCAACTTGCCGCACTGACGCGGGCGGTGGACATGTTCATCGAGGCCGTGGTGACGCCGGGCCTCGGGGCCGATCCCGGCGCCGCCCGACTGAACGCCGTGATCGACAGGTGGTGCGACTACCTCGCCGACAGCCCGTTCCCCAACGGCTGCTTCGTCACGGCGGCCTCCTGCGAGTTGGACGGTCGGCCGGGTGAGCTGCGCAGCTACCTGCGCGAGACGGTGCTCCGCTGGCGGGCCTTCCTGCGTGAGCAGATCGTCGTCGCGCAGGCCGCGGGGGACATCGGCGCCGGGGTCGACGCCGACGGCCTGGTGTCGGGGCTGATCGGCATCGCCATGGCCGCCAACCAGGAGATCCAGTTGCTGGACGACGACACGGCGGCGGAGCGGGCACGGGGTCTGATGCACGCCGTCGTCCGCCCGTAGCCGCCAGGCCGTGCCGTACCGCGCAGCCGGGTGGGGTGGGGTTACCCCCACCCCAGACCCGGTGACGTGCCCCATGGTTGCGCCATGCCCGCTCCAGGAGGCTTGAGACACAAGGACGCACGCCCGTGTCGAGCATTCAGGAGAACTCCAGTGACCACGTCCGTATCGAGTCACCAGGCTGAGGGCAGCACAGCGCACTCGTCGTACGCTGCCCGTGCGCGGGGACTGACCAAGGCGTACGGCAGCGGCGAGACCCGGGTGGTCGCGCTCGACGCGGTGGACGTCGACATTCCCCGCGGGCAGTTCACCGCGATCATGGGTCCGTCGGGCTCCGGCAAGTCCACGCTGATGCACTGCCTGGCCGGTCTCGACACCGCCTCCAGCGGCAAGATCTGGGTCGGCGGGACCGAGATCACCAGGCTCAGGGACAAGCGGCTGACCCGGCTGCGCCGGGACAACATCGGCTTCATCTTCCAGGCGTTCAACCTGCTGCCGACGCTGACCGCGCTGGAGAACATCACCCTGCCGATGGACATCGCCGGCCGCACCCCCGACCGGGTCTGGCTGGACCTGGTCGTGGAGACGGTGGGGCTGGCCGGACGGCTCAAGCACCGCCCGTCGCAGCTGTCCGGCGGCCAGCAGCAGCGGGTCGCCGTGGCCCGGGCCCTGGCCGCCCGCCCCGAGATCATCTTCGGGGACGAGCCGACCGGGAACCTGGACTCCCGGGCCGGCGCCGAGATCCTCGGCTTCCTGCGCCACTCGGTGGACCAACTCGGCCAGACCATCGTCATGGTGACCCACGACCCGGTGGCCGCCTCCTACGCCGACCGGGTCCTCTACCTCGCCGACGGACGGATCGTCGACGAGATGCACACACCGACGGCCGACGCCGTGCTGGAGCGGATGAAGTCCTTCGACTCCCGGGGCAGGACGTCATGACCGTGCTGCGGACCTCCCTGCGCAACTTCCTCGCCCACAAGGGCCGGATGGCCCTCTCCGCGGTGGCCGTGCTGCTGTCGGTGGCCTTCGTCTGCGGGACGCTGGTGTTCACCGACACCATGAACGCGACCTTCGACAAGCTCTTCGCGACCACCTCGTCCGACGTCACCGTCAGCCCGCCGAAGGTCGACAACGCCCAGCAGACCGGGACCCCGGACACGCTCCCCGCCTCCCTGCAGGCCCAGTTGGCCAAGGTGTCCGGCGTGGCCCGGGTCGTGCCCGAGGTCAGCAGCCAGCAGGCCACCGTCGCCGACAGCCGCAACCAGGACATCGGCTCCAGCACCGGCGCGCCGACCATCGTCGGCAACTGGAACCCGACCCAGACCAAGGCCGTCGACATCACCTCCGGCCACACCCCGCAGGCCCCCGGCGACGCGGTACTGGACACCGACACCGCGGCCAAGCACCACCTCGCCATCGGCGACACCCTGCGGGTGATCGCCGGACCCGGCGACACCAAGGTGACCATCACCGGCATCGCCACCTTCCGGACCACCAACCCGGGCGCGGCCGTCGTCTACCTCGACACCCCCACCGCCCAGCAGGTGCTCCTCGGCTCCCGCACCGCCTACACCGACTTCGCCCTGGACGCCGCCCCCGGCGTCAGCAACGACCAGCTCAAGGCGCAGGTCGTCGCCGCGCTCGGCGGGCACGGCTACCAGGTGCAGACCGCCGCCGAACTGACGGCCCAGAACCAGCAGGACATCGGCTCCTTCCTCAACCCCATGAAGTACGTGCTGCTGGGCTTCGCCGGCATCGCCGTACTGGTGGGCGTCTTCCTGATCGTCAACACCTTCTCCATGCTGGTCGCCCAGCGCACCCGGGAGATCGGGCTGATGCGGGCCATCGGTTCCAGCCGCCGGCAGGTCAACCGCTCGGTGCTGGTGGAGGCGGTGCTGCTCGGAGTCGTCGGCTCGCTGGCCGGGATCGGCGCGGGCATCGGCCTCGCCGTCGGCCTGATCAAGCTGATGGGCGCGCTGGGGATGCACCTGAACACCGCGGACCTGACCATCAAGGCGGCCACCCCGCTGATCGGTCTGACCGTCGGTGTGGTGGTGACCGTGGTGTCCGCGATGCTGCCCGCCCACCGGGCCGGCGCGATCTCGCCGATGGCCGCCATGCGCGACGCCGGTACCCCCGCCGACGCCCGCGCCGGACGGGTCCGCGCCGCCTTCGGTGTGCTGCTCACTGCCGCCGGCGGCACCGCGCTCGCGATGGCCGCGTCCTCGTCCACCACCTCGGCCGGTTCCGGGCTGCTCGCCATCGGTGTGCTGTTGACGCTGGTCGGCTTCGTGGTCGTCGGCCCGCTGCTGGCCGGGCTGGTGGTGCGGATCCTGGGCGCGGTCACGCTGCGGATGTTCGGCCCGGTGGGCCGTCTCGCCGAGCGCAACGCGCTGCGCAACCCGCGCCGCACCGGTGCCACCGCCGCCGCGCTGATGGTGGGTCTGGCGCTGGTCGCCAGCCTGTCGGTGGTCGGCAACTCCATGGTGGCCTCGGCGACCAACCAGATGGACAAGTCCGTCGGCGCCGACTTCATCATCCAGTCGGGCAACGGCAACCCGATCAGCCCGGCCGCGGCCCAGGCGATCCACGCGGCCGGACACCTGGCGCATGTCACCGACCGCACCGACGTCGCGGCCACGGTCATCGCCCCCGACGGCAGCAGGGACAAGACGCAGATCGCCGCGGCCACCCCGTCCTACACCGACGACCTGCAGGCCAAGACCGTGCAGGGACGGCTGATCGACGCCTACGCCGCCGGCGCCATGTCGGTGCCCGAGGGCTGGGCCAAGACCCACAAGGTCGTCCTCGGCGACCGGCTCAAGGTCGCCTTCACCAGCGGCAGCACGGCGCAGCTCACGGTCAGGGCGATCACCTCCGACGACACCGTCTTCGACAAGGGCGCGATGTACATGAACATCGCCGACGCGAAGAAGTACCTCCCGGCCGCCGAGTTCCCGCTGAACGACATGATGTTCGCCGCCGCGTCCCCCGGCCAGCAGAGCCAGGCGGCAGCGGCGCTGAAGGCGGCCACCGCCGACTACCCGCAGGTCAAGGTCCGCGACCAGGCCGACTACAAGGCCATGATCAAGCAGCAGTTGGACCAGCTGCTGAACATGATCTACGCCCTGCTGGCGCTCGCCATCGTGGTCGCCGTCCTCGGCGTGGTGAACACCCTCGCCCTCTCGGTCGTCGAACGCACCCGGGAGATCGGGCTGATGCGCGCCATCGGGCTCTCCCGGCGCCAGCTGCGCCGGATGGTCCGGCTGGAGTCGGTGGTCATCGCCCTGTTCGGCGCGGTGCTGGGGGTCGCCCTGGGCATGGGCTGGGGCATCGCGGCGCAGAAGCTGCTGGCCCTGGCCGGGCTGGGGGTGCTCAGCATCCCGTGGACCACCATCGGCGTCGTCTTCCTCGGCTCCGCCGTGGTGGGCCTGCTGGCCGCGCTCTTTCCGGCCTTCCGGGCCGGGCGGATGAACGTGCTGAAGGCCATCGCGACGGACTAGCGGCAACGCGAGGACTAGCGGCAAGGCGACGGGAGCACTGCTCCGGCACGGCGCGGACGGTCACCCCACGGGACCGTCCGCGCCGTGCTCCGTCCGTGAGAGCAGCCTGGTGTAGCGGCGGCGGGCGATCCGCCAGCCGTCGTCGGTGCGCACCAGGTCGTCGTCGCAGTAGCCGACGGTCTGCACGGCGGCCCGGCCGTCGGCGGTCATGACGACGGCGTCGAGGTAGCAGCGGGCGGTGGCGGTGGTCCCGTCGTCGCCGGACCGGGTGACGGTCTGGTTGGTGACCCGGTGCAGCGAGGGGCCGGCCCGTCGGTGGGCCCGGTCCATCCAGGCGGTGAAGGAATCGGCGTCGCTCCAGGCGCCGATGTCGCCGTAGTCGGCCCGGCAGTCGTCGGTGAAGCAGCTGCGGAACAGCTCCCAGTCGCGCCGGTCGACGCCGGTGGCGTAGCGCACCAGCAGCTCGGCCACGTCCTGCTGCAGCTCCCGGTCGGTGGAGTGGACGGTCATCGGGCGGCCTCCCGCCGGGAACCCCCGGCCATCACCCCGCCGCTGCTGTGCCGCAGCATCGCCCTGACCGCGTCGCTGCGGGTGAGCGCCCCCAACTGCCGGGCGCTTTCCCGAAGACGGCTGCCGGCGAACCAGGTCGGGCCGTTGGACAGGTTGGCGATCGCCTCGGCCACCACCTCCTCCGGGGTCATCGCGCCGGGGATCGGGACGGGGGGCAGGGCGGCGTCGTCCGGGGCGCGGAGGCTGCCTCGGGCGGCCAGCAGCCGACGCAGCGCGGGGGTGTCGGTGGCCCCCAGCACCAGGGCCAGGACGTCCACGCCGTCGCCGTGCAGCTCCGCCCAGAGCGCCTCGGCCATCACGGTGTCAAAGGCCTTGGAGGCGCCGTAGGCCACCATGTTGGCGGAGCCGTAGAGCCCGGCCGCCGAGGAGACCAGCACGACGGCGCCGCTGCCCCGGGCCTGCATCGGCGCGGCGAAGTGGTGGCAGACCTGCAGCGGCACCAGGCAGTTGCGCTGCACCATGGCCAGCGCGGTGTCCACCGGGCCGGCCAGGAAGGGCCGGAAGTCGGGGTCGGCGCCGGCGCAGTACATCACCGTGCCGATGTCGAGCCCGGCGGTGGCCGCCACGATCGTCTCCATCGCCCCGTCACGGGAGAGGTCGACGGCGACGGTCCGGGTCTGCACGCCGGTGTCCGCGCGGATGGCCGCGGCGGTCTCGTCGAGCACGGCCTGGCGCCGGGCCAGCAGCACCACATGGACGCCGCGTTCGGCCATCGCCCGGGCATAGGCGGCACCGACCCCCTCCGAGGCGCCGGCCACCAGCGCCCACGGGCCGTAGCGCTCGGCGAAGGCGGTGTCCGGCGCGTGATCACGGTCCGTCATGTGTTCCTCAGACATGGGGTCCTCCTCGGTCAGCGGCGAACGCCGGCAGCACCTCGTGCTCGAACAGCCGCAGGCTCGACCAGGCCGACTCGATCGGCATCCCCCCGCACAGCGGGTGGAACTGCACGAACGGGGACGCCGACTCCTGCTGCTCGGTCACGAACTGTTCCGGCGTCAGCACCCGGTACCGGCCGGTGGCCCGAAGCGCCTCGGCGTCGGCGACGGTGCGGTAGGGGCCGGCGACGCCGTCCTGGGCCTGCCAGGCGCCGTAGGCGTTGGTCTCGTGCAGGAAGAAGCGCGCCATCTGCTCCCAGCCCTTCTCCGGGTCCTCGGCGAGCGCCACCACGCGGTTCTCGCCGACCGGGCTGGGGCCGGGGTCGGGCCGGCCGAGCCGCTGGACCTCGTCCCGGTAGAACTCCCACACCTCCGGCACCGAGGGGACGAACCCGTCCGCGATGCGGGCGGCCCGCCGCGCGGCCGGCTCGCTGCTGCCGCCCAGCAGGACGCCCGGTCCACCCGGCCGGTACGGCGCCGGCGTCAGTCGCACCGTGCGGCCCCGGTAGTCGAACGGCTCGCCGGTGAAGGCCGCCTTCAGGGTGCGCACCGCCTCGGTGACACGTGCCGCCCGCTCGCCCATCGGGACGTCGAACAGGGCGAACTCCTCGCGTACGTAACCGCCGGCGGCGATCAGGTCGACCCGCCCCCGGCTGAGGTTGTCCAGCACGATCAGGTCCTCGGCCAGCCGCAGCGGGTCGTGGAACGGAACGATCAGCGCGGCGATGAGGAAGCGGACGTCGGTGGTGCGGGCGGCCATCGCCGCCAGCATCGGGATCGGGCTGGGCAGGTACCCGTCCGGCGAGCCGTGGTGCTCGGAGACCGTGATCCTGGTGCAGCCGAGGCGGTCGGCCCAGGCGGCCATGTCGACGGCGGCCGCGTAGCGGTCGGCCATGGTGGTGCCGGACAGGTCGGGGTTGCGGAAGTCGAAGCGCAGCGCGAACTTCATGCAGTGATGTTAGCCAGTCTGGTTCTCGAAATCGAGAGGAAGGTTCTCATCGGTTCCGGTCGCGCCGCGGACCCCCGTCCGCAGCCGCTTCCGGGTGTTGCCGCTCCGTCAACACCCGGTGACGGCAGGATTTCGAAAGCCTTTCGGATGCGCGCCGGTGACATGTCGGCGTCGCGCGCCAATACTGTCCCCAACCGGTTCCTCGCCGCAATGAGCGCAATTCGCGCGGCCTTCCACCCGATGGCGGCGGCGAGGGGCCGGAATGATTTCCCCCACCCAGCCGCGGAGTGGTTCTTCCCTGCTCCGACGGCTGCCAGGCGTACGTCCAGAGGAACCGCAATGGTACAGAATTTGATACGGAAGGCGGTCGCAGCGGCGACCGCCTTCTGCATCGGCGTGGTATTCGCCATCGCCTCGGCGACGAGTGCGTCGGCCTATCAGCCGGTCTCGTCCAACCTGTATGTGGCGACCAATTCCGCTGCCTGCAACAAGAGTCCCTGTGTGCTCTACCCGAAGTCGGCGCAGCTGCCGGACGGCCGACTGGTGTCGGCGTTCGAGGACAGCGAGACCGCCCCGGTGGGGCAGACGATCCCCATCAACGCGAGCGACGACGACGGCACCACCTGGACCAAGCTGTCCGACGTCAAGGCCCCCGCCTACCTCTCCAGCGACTCCAAGTACGCGGCCTACACCAGCAACTGGACCAACCCGTACCTCTATGTGCTGCCGCAGGCGGTCGGCTCGCTGAGCGCCGGCACGCTGATGCTGGCCAGCATCGTCTCGGGTGACGACCAGTACTACGAGGAGCAGAAGGCCGCCAACTCCGCCTGGACCCCGTCCGGCGACGGCGACCGGCAGAACGTCGCACTCGCGCTGTACGACAGCACCGACAACGGCGTGACCTGGAACATCGTCAACATCATCGCTGCCGGCGGCTGGCAGGGCGGCAGCGCCGGTGACCTCGGCCGGGTCTCCACCGCCAACACCTACGCCCAGGCCGACGCGGTCTGGGAGCCCTACCTGATGGCCCACAACGGCCAGTTGATCGCCTACTACTCCGACGAGGACGACTACACCGGCTACAACGCCACCACCGGGGCGCTGACGATCGACCCGGACAACGCCACCGCCACCGACTCGGGCGGCCAGGTGCTGATGCACCGGACCTGGGACGGCGTCAGCGCCGACGCCTGGAGCTCGCCGGTGGTCGACGTCCCGGGCAGCACCGTGACCATGAGCAGCACCAAGACCGAGATCGGCGGCGGCCGTCCGGGCATGGAGACGATCGTCCCCACCACCGACGGCAAGTGGCTGCTCACCTACGAGTACTGGGGCGGCGGCACCAACGTCCGCTACCGGATCTCCAGTGACCCGCTGAAGTTCTTCTCGGCCACCGACGCCGCGATCACCGCGCTGCCGGTGCCCTCGGGCGGCAACACCCTGGCCACCGGCGGCAGTCCGGTGCTGGAGGCGATGCCGGACGGACGGATCGTCTACAACGCGGCCGGCAGCGGCGACGTCTGGGTGAACGAGTCCGGGGCCAGCACCGGGACCTGGAAGGAGTACAAGACCCCGATGGCGGCCGGCTACAGCCGAGACCTCCAGTACGTCCAGGGGACCGGACGGATCCTCATCCTCCAGGCCGCCTGGAGCGGCGGCAGCGTCGGACCGGTGCACTACGCCGAGGTGGACCTCGGCCACTCCGACGGCACCTACGACACCCTGGTGAACCGGCTGACCGGGCAGGTGCTCAGCCCCACCGCCGGAAAGACCCAGGACGCCAGCCTGACCGGGAACGTCGCCGACCTGATCACGCGGGCCGCGGACGCCACCGACGCCTCGCAGCGCTGGCACCTGACCGCCAAGGGCAGCAGCGTCACCCTGCTCAACAAGGCGGGCGGCCGCGCCGTCGCGATCTGGACCGGCACCGCGACGGCCGGGCAGCAGTTGGCCCAGTGGGTCGACGACGGGGCCAGCGACAAGCAGTGGAACATGGTGGCCCAGAGCGACGGGTACTACAAGATCCAGTCGGTGCTCAACACCTCCATGTATATGACGGGTGCGACCGCGGGCGGCGCGGTCACCCTGGGCACGCTGATCGACACCTCCAGCAGCGCGGCGGCGGGCTACTCGCAGGAGTGGCAGGTGGTCGCGGACGCCACGACGACCGGGGTGGCCGACACCCTGGTCGGCAGTGCCTCCGGCCGCTGCCTCGACGTGCCGAACGGCGCGCTGGGCGTGCAGGTGCAGATCTACGACTGCTCCGGCAACGCCAACCAGGAGATCACCCCGACCGCCGCCGGCGAGCTCCGGGTCTCCGGCTCGTGCCTGGCCGCCAACGGTGACGGCACCACCGCGGGCACCAAGGTCATCCTCTGGACCTGCAACGGCAAGACCAGCCAGCAGTGGTCGACCACGCTGAACGGATCCATCGTCAACCGCTCCAACGGGCTGGCGATCGATGTCACCGGTGCGGCGACGGCCAACGGCTCGCCGGTGGAGCTGTGGACGCCGCTCGGCAGCACCAACCAGATCTGGAGCCGTGGGTAGTCGTTAGGAGAGCACAGCACGAAGAAGCCCCAGGTCGGATATCCGACCTGGGGCTTCTTCGCGGGACATCGGTCCTGATCGGGCGTCAGTCCTGATCCACCGTCACCGGGGCGCTCATGGCCCGGGTGTGGTCGACGATCCGGGTCTCGCCCTCCAGGGTGACCAGCAGGCTCGCGCCGGGGTCGGCGGCCGACTGCCCGAGGCGCAGCAGGATCCGGCCGGGCTCGACCCGGCGCCGCAGGTCCTGGCCGGTGAAGCTGGTCAGGTCGGCGTGGACCTCGAACTGCACGGTCCGGCTCCGGCCCGGCTCCAGGTCGACCCGGGTGAACCCGATCAGCTGCCGGACCGGGCGGGTCACCGTGGCGACCAGGTCGGTGAGGTAGAGCTGCGGCACCCCGGTGCCGGCCCGGTCGCCGGTGTTGGTCACCGTGGCGCTGACCGTCACCGAGCCGTCGACGGCCATCGTGCTCCCGGAGGCCCGGACGTCGGTGATGGCGAAGCCGGTGTAGGACAGCCCGTGCCCGAAGGGGAAGGCCGGGGTCGGGTCGATGTTGCTCACGCCGTCGCTCTTCAGCGCCAGCGCGGCGGCCAGGTAGGTGCCGGGCTGGCCGGCCCTGTCGCCGGGGATCTGCACCGGCAGGTGCCCGGACGGGTTGACCCGTCCGGAGAGCACGCCGGCGATCGCCGCGGCGCCCTCCTGGCCGGGGAAGAAGGCCTGCACGGTGGCGCCCGCCGCGGCGGCGTGGCGGCCGACCGCGTACGGGCGGCCGGAGACCACCACCAGGACGGTCCGGTCGGCGCCGGCGGCCAGCACGGCCTGCACCAACTCGTCCTGCACACCCGGCAGTTGCAGCGTGGAGACGTCGCAGCCCTCGCCCGAGGTCCCGTGGCCGAACAGGCCCGAGCGGTCGCCCACGACCAGCAGGGTCAGGTCCGCGGCCGTCGCCGCGGCCACCGCTGCCTCGATGCCGCTGCGGTCGTCGCCGGTGATCCCGCAGCCGGTCACATGCTCCACCGTCGCCTGCGGGAACTCGCGCCGGACCGCGTCCAGCACGGTCGGCGCCTCGACGCCGAGGGGGAGCTCGGGGTGGTGCGGCAGCACGTGGTTGGGGAAGGAGTAGCAGCCGAACAGGCACTGGGCGTCGTCGGCGGCGGGCCCGACCACCGCGATGGACCGCGGGCCGGCCGGGGCGTCGGCGAGCGGGCCGCCCAGCGGCAGCAGGCCGGAGCCGTTGGCGAGCAGCACCACGGACTCCTCCGCCAGCCGGCGGGCGATGTCCCGGTTGCCCGGCGAGTCGAAGTCCGCGGGCGCGGTGTACTGCCCGGGGTGCCAGTCGGGGTCGAGCAGGCCCAGTTCGGCCTTCTGGGTCAGCACCCGCAGCACGGCCCGGTCCAGGAGTTCGACCGGAACGCGGCCGTCCTCCACCATCGCCCGCAGCGGGTCGCCGTAGCCGGAGGTGTGCGGCAGCTCCACGTCCAGGCCCGCCGCCAGCGCGAGGTGCGCCGCGTCGGGTATGCCGTCGGCCATGTGGTGCATCGAGGCGAGGAAGGCGATCGACCAGTAGTCGGACACCACCGTCCCGGTGAAGCCCCAGGTGTCCCGGAGCAGACCGGTGAGCAGCCGCTCGTTGGCGGCGCAGGGGACGCCGTCGACGTCGTTGTAGGCGTTCATCACCGAGCCGACCCGGCCGTGCACCACCGACTTCTCGAAGGGCGGCAGGATGACGTCGGCGAACTCCCGCGGGCCGAGGGCGGCCGGCGCGTGGTTGCGGGCGGCCCTGGAGGTGGAGTAGCCGGCGAAGTGCTTCAGCGTGGCGACCACCCCGGCCGACTGCAGCCCCTGGACGTAGGCCAGGCCCAGCTCGGAGACCAGGTAGGGGTCCTCGCCGAGGGTCTCCTCGACCCGTCCCCAGCGGTAGTCGCGCACCACGTCCAGGACCGGGGACAGGCCCTGGTGGATGCCGACGGCGGCCATGTCCGAGCCGATGGCCGCGGCCATCGCCCGGACCAGCTCGGGGTTCCAGGTGGCGGCCCAGGCCAGCGCGGTCGGGTAGACGGTGGCCTGCCAGGTGGTGAACCCGGTCAGGCACTCCTCGTGGGCGACGGCCGGGATGCCGAACCGGTTGGCGGCCACCACCTGGGCCTGCAGCCCGGCCAGGCGCTCGCGGCCGGCCTCGGGGCTGACCGGCCCGGTGCCGAAGACCCGGGTCAGCTGCCCGAGGCCGTCGACGAGGGCCTCCTCGAAGGACTCGGCGTCCCGGAAGGTCTCCTGCATCGGGGCGACGTCGCCGCCGTCGTCGTGCCCCGGCCAGGAGCTGCCGAGCTGGCGGGCCTTCTCGGAGATGGTCATGGAGTCGAGCAGGGCCTTGGCGCGGACGGGTGCCGGAAGGGCGGGGTCGTTCCAGGGCCCGGTCGTGGGGCGCTCATCGCTGATCGTCAAGACAGGTCCGTTTCTGCGCATGCCAAAGGCGGCCCGCGCGGGCAAGAAGGGGAGAGCGAGCAGGGTGCGGGGCAGGCAAGGGCGTTGCGCGCTGAGGGCCGGGGGGATTCCCCGGCCCCTCATCACTTGCCGCCGGCTCCCATGAGTCCCGCCACCAGGGCCCTGCGGGCGAAGAGGTAGACGAGGAGGATCGGGATCGCGGACATCAGCACCGCGGCCAGCAGGGCCGGGATGTCGGCTCCGTACGAGGAGACGAAGTTGTACAGGCCGAGGGTGACCAGCTTGTTGGAGTTGGACTGCGTCATGATCAGCGGGAACAGGAAGCCGTTCCACGCCTGCAGCGCCGCGAACACCGAGGCGCTGGCGATGCTGGACCGCGACAGCGGGACCACCAGGTCCCACAGGATCCGGGCGGGCCGGGCGCCGTCCAGCGCCATGGCCTCGTAGAGCGAGACCGAGATCTCCCGCATGCCGCCGCTGATCACCAGCACGCTCACCGGCAGTGAGAAGGCCGCGGTGGGCAGGATGACGCCCCACAGGGTGTCGTAGAAGCCGAGCCGGTTGATGATCAGGAACAGCGGGATGATCACGGCCTGGGCCGGGATCGCCAGGCCCAGCAGGAACAGCCGGAACACGCCCCGGGTGAGCCAGCTGCGCCCGCGCACCACGGCGTAGCTGATCGGCACGGCGAGCAGCAGCACGATGGCGACGGTGGCGGCCGCGACCAGGATGGTGTTCCACAGGTAGCCGAGGAATCCGCTGTCCACCACGGTGGCGAAGTTGTGGAAGGTGATCCCGGAGGGGAGCGACAGCGGCCCCCGGTCGCTGTACTGGGACTGCGACTCCAACGAGCTGTTGACCAGCGCGTAGAGCGGGGTGCCGATGATCAGCAGCCAGGCGAACGCGGCGATGCCGGCCAGGTAGTTCGGGCGGCTTCTCACATTCCCTCCAGGGTGCTGGTCATCTTGTCGTAGCCGCTGAGCTTCACCATCACGAAGGAGGCGCCGGTGGCGAGCAGCAGCAGGAAGCTGGCGATCACGCTGGCGTATCCGTAGTCGTAGGTCTGGAACCCGGTCTGGTACATGGCGAAGGGCAGGATCGAGGTGTCTGTACCGGGCCCTCCGTCGGTGAGCAGCAGCACGATGTCAAACGCGGTGAGGCCGCCGACCACCATGAAGATGGTCGAGGTCACGATGGTGTTGCGGAGCTGCGGAAGGGTGATGGCGAAGAACTGCCGCACCCTTCCGGCCCCGTCGATCGCCGCTGCCTGGTACAGGGTCTCCGGGACGGTGCGGGCGGCGCCCTGGTAGAGCAGGGTGTGGAAGGGGATGAACTGCCAGCTGGTCACCAGGACCAGGCAGGCGACCGCGCCGCTCTGGCTGCCGAGCAGGTTGGTGTCCCCGATGAGGCCGGACAGCTTGGCCGGGATGCCGAAGTTGGGGTCCAGCAGCTGCCGCCACATCACCGCGGTGGCCGCGGTGGAGAACAGCAGCGGCAGGAAGAAGATCGCCGACAGCACCGCGCGGTTGCGCTGCTTGCCGGCCGACCAGACCCCCAACAGGATGCTGATCGGCGCCTGCACCACGATGTTGCCCACCAGCAGCACCGCCGTGACGACGGTGTCCTGCCACATCTGGCCGTCGCCCAGGAACCGGGACCAGTTCTGCAGTCCGGTGAACTGCGGATCGCTGAGCCCGTCCCAGCTGGTGAGGGAGAGGTAGACCACTCCCACCATCGGCACCAGTGCGAAGAGGCAGAAGAAGACCAGCCCGGGAACCGCCCAGGCCGCGCCCGGCCGCGCCAGATCGGCAGCGGCCGAGCGCACCTCACCGCTCCGATGTCGCCGGGAACTCGTACGCCGGGAACTCGTAACGGAGACCACGTGCCTTGCCTTTCTAGTGCTTGATCGCCAGCACGCCGCTGACGAACTGCTCAGGGGTGTCCTGGCCGTTGAACAGCTTCTGGATCACGGTGAGCAGCGGCGTGCCCAGGGTCAGGCCGAGGGCCTGGTCCCAGGACTGGGTGAACGAGGGGGCGTTCGCCACCAGGTTGTACTGGAACATGGCGTAGGTCGGGTCCGGTGCCTTGGCCAGCGCGGCCTTGGCGTTGGTGGTGACCGGGACCTCGCCCTTGGCGACCAGGCCCGCGACGTAGCTGTCGCTGTAGGTGGTCTTGAGGAACGCCTCTGCGGTCTGGCTGGGAGCGGAGGTGGTCACCGAGAGGTAGTTGGTCGGGTTGCCGACCACATCGGCCGGGTTGCCCTTGCCGCCCTCGACGGACGGGAACGGAACGTAGCCCAGCCCGGACTTGGCGAAGGTCGCGTCGGCGGCCTGCTGGGTGGCGTACTCCCAGGACCCCATCAGGACCATGGCGGCCTTGCCCTTGTCCAGCAGGGTCGAGGTGCCGCCGGCGCCGTAGCTGACCGAGGCGAAGTTGCTGCCGAAGGCGCCGCTGTCCACCAGCTGCTTGACCATCTGCGCGGTCTTGAGGATGGCGGGGTCGCTCCACAGGTTCCAGTCGCCGGCCGCGATCTTGCTGAAGAGGTCGGGGCCGGCGAGGCGGTCGACCAGGTACTCGATCCACATCAGCTCGGTCCACGAGTCGGTGGCGGTGCCCGCGACGGCGAACGGGGTGATGCCCTTGGCCTTGAACACCGGGACCAGGTTGACCAGGTCGGTCCAGGTCTTGGGGGGCGTCACGCCGGCGTCGGTGAAGACCTTCTTGTTGTAGAAGAGGAAGACCGGCTGGGTGCCGCGGCTCGGGACCCCGACCAGCTTGCCGTCGACCGTTCCGGCCTGCAGCGCGGACGGGAGGAAGTGGGAGATCAGGTCCGAGTCGAGGGTGACCAGCTTCCCGGCCTTGACGTAGTCGCTGAGGCTGCCGCCGCCCCAGTTGAAGAAGATCCCGGGCATCGCCGAGGAGCCCATCGCGGTACGGAGCTTGTCCTTGTACCCGTCGGTGGCGATGACGTTCATGCTGACCTTGCCGGGCCCGGTGGTGTTGTAGGCGTCGACGGCGGACTGGCTCACCGAGTTGGTGGGGTCCTGGAGCATCCAGAGCGAGGCGCTGCCGGTGGAGGACTTGGCCGTGCTGGAGGACGATCCGCAGCCCGCCGCCGTGACCACGAGCGCAGCGCTGACCGCCAGGGTGATGCAGGCCCGCTTTCTGGATGCGGTGATGTTCTTCATTGAACGCCTTCTTTCGACTCCGAGAGGTGCCCCGCCGGGGTTCGCTGTCACCCGGTGGGCGGTGGGACGACCTGGTGCGCGCTCAGTGGGGGAGCGGCGGGTTGTCACGTTAGGCGCCGAGATTCGGGGGCGGCAATAAAGTGGACGCTCTTGGTTTCGAAAGACTTTCGGCGGTCGGGCCGGTGGGTGGCGGCCATGCACGCACTCCGCATGCGGTCTTTACGGCGGATCGGGGTCGCCGGGCGGTGCGAATCGAAAGACTTTCGGAAGGGTTCCGTTACTTCCGGGCGAGGTGGCGGGGGGTCGCGGTGGACGTCCGCAGCACCAGTTCGGTGGCCAGCTCGACCCGCAGCGAGGCCGGTGGACGGCCCTCGGCCAGCTGCAGCAGCACCCGGGTGGCCTCGTGTCCCAGCTCCTCGAAGGGCTGCCGCACCGCGCTCAGCGGGGGACAGGCCATGGCGGCCACCAGGGTGTCGTCGAAGGACATCACCGCCAGGTCCCTGGGGACGCTCAGGCCGTACTGCCGGGCCGCCTCCAGCACGCCCAGGGCCTGCGCATCACTGGCCGCGAAGAAGGCCGTGGGCGGCTCCGTGGAGGCCATCACCTGCAGGCTGGCGACCAGCGCCTCGTCGAAGTCGAAGTCGGTCGAGCGGACGATGGCGGGGTCGTAGGCGATCCCGGCCTCCTCCAGGGCGGCCCGGTAGCCGTGCAGCCGCGCCGCCCCGGCCAGCGAGTGCGAGCGGCCCGCGACCATGCCGATCCGGGTGTGCCCGAGCCCCAGCAGATGCTGCACCGCGTCCCTGGCCCCGCTCCAGTTGGTCACCCCGATGCTGGGGATGTCCAGGGTGGGGGAGCTGAGCGGGTCGATCAGCACCACCGGGAGCTGCTGTTCGACGATGCGGCGCTGGTCCTCCTCGGTCAGCATGGAGATGACGATGATCATGCCCTTGGCGCGGAGCGCCAGGCACTCCTCCAGCCACTGGGAGATCGACCGCCGGCTGGTCGTCCCGGTGATCACGTCCACGCCGAGCGCCCCTGCGGCGTCGACTATCCCGCGCACGACCTCCAGCGTGAACGGTCCGGACAGGTCCCGGAAGACCGCGACGATCTGGCGCGGCGCCGAGGCGTCCTGCTCCCAGACCCGGACGTAGCCGTACCGCGCCAGCAGCTCCTCGACCCGGGCCCGGGTGCTCGCGGCGACGTCGCGGCGCCGGTGCACCACCTTGGACACCGTGCTGAGCGACACCTCCGCCTCGGCGGCGATGGTCGTCAGCAGACCGTACTGCGCATCCACGTGCGCCCTGTCCTGAGCTGTCATGCGACGCCGTCCCACTCGTCGGCACTGCTGCGCCTTGTGCTGCGTTCCGCGCGGGAACCTCGCCGCAAGCTAACCGGACCGGGGGTCCGGGGCAAGCCTCGGAGCAGCTCAGCGGCGCAGTCGGTGCTGGAGCGGCCGGTCGTGCAGGCTCCAGTCGTGAACGGCCCGCCCGGCGGCCGGTGCGAGGATCCAGCACAGGTAGGCGTACTGGCCGGCGGCGAACGAGACCGGGATCGACACCAGGAAGGCGACCGCCATCACGGTGATCCGCTGGACCGTCCGGGGGAACAGCTCCGGCGGGGTGCCCTCCCGGAGCAGGCCGTCGCGCCGGACCTCCCGGAGCATCAGCACGAACAGCACGCAGCCGGCGCACTGCACGGCGGCGTAGAAGGAGAACCGCGCCTGGAACGCCCCGTCGCTGCTGAGCAGCCTGGTCGCGAACGGGGTGATCACCAGTATCAGCAGCCAGTACAGGGTCAGGTTGGTCAGCCGCCGGTTCAACCCGGTGACGTAGCGGAACAGGGTGTGGTGCGAGCGCCAGTGCGAGCCGATCACCAGGAAACTGATGACGAACGCCAGGTACCCCTCCCGGTCCTTGAACGCCGCGTGCAGCAGCGCGGAGTTGGTGCTCCCCTCAGGGAGCGGCAGCTCCAGCGCCAGCAGGGTGAGCGCGATGGCGATCACCGCGTCGCTGAAGAAGGTCAGCCGTTCGGCGGCGACCGCCCTCGCCTCCAGTGCGTCGTCGGGCGGTTCGCGGTCCACGGCTTCGGTCATGGCAGCAGAGAATGCCACATCCCGGGGCGCCTCAGGTGTCGCCGCGGTGCAGGCTGAACCGGGTGACGGTGACCAGGAAGCGCAGGAACAGCGCGACATAGGCCAGGTCGACCAGGATCTGCAGGCTGACCAGGATACGGGCCACGTCGCTCCTCGGCACGATGTCGCCGTAGCCCACGGTGCCCAGGGTGACGACGGCGAAGTACAGGCCCGCGGTGCGGTTCAGCCGCTCGCTGAAGTCGGCGGGGCTGGCGTTGGACAGCGACACGTAGGCGGTGGCGAACACCACCACGAACAGCGGCAGCGACACGGCCATGGCCTCGACCGCGCGCAGCTGCGGCAGTTGGGCGGTGAGGATCCGGTGCAGCTCCAGCCCCATCACCACGACGAAGACCAGCGCCCCCAGCACCAGCCGGACCACGGCGCCGGTGTCCCCGGGCGCTCCGTCGAGCGGGAGGAGGTAGTAGACCAGCACCACCACCGCGGTGGTGAGCAGGCAGCGGATGGTGCTGGCCGCCATCGCCCGCCGCCGCTCCCGGCGGCCGAGGTCGCCCAGCCGACGCGGGGACACCGGCGCGACGCCCATCACGGCTCCTTCCAGCTGGTCAAGGCCAGGCTAGGGGCGGAGCCGCCGGGCGGCGCGGCGAAAGCCGATTTGCCAGGGTCCGTCCTGAGATGCGGCTTGATGATCCGTACCTGATGATCGTCCTGTATCGCCCTGTTCGCCCCGGGCAGGGTCGAAGGAGGGAACGATGGACAGGCGACCGATCATCTGCGAGTTCTTGGGCACCGCGCTGCTGGTACTGATGGGCGTCGGAGCCGCCGTCCTTGCCGGCGCGTGGATCGGGAATCTCGGTGTGGCGCTGGCGTTCGGGTTCGCCCTGCTGGCGCTGGCCTACTCGCTCGGCCCCATCTCCGGCTGCCATGTGAACCCGGCGGTCACCCTGGGCTTCCTGCTGGCCAAGCGGATCGACGTGCGCACCGCGGTCTCCTACTGGGTGGCCCAGTTCCTCGGCGGGATCGCCGGTGCCGCGCTGGTGTTCTGGCTGGCCAAGAACGTCCCCGGGCTGCGGACCCACGGCAAGATGGGCAGCAACGGCTGGGGCGCGCGCTCCGAGGTGCACATCGACATGGGCGGCGCGTTCCTGGCGGAGGTGCTGCTGACCTTCCTGCTGGTGTTCGTGGTCCTCTCGGCCACCCACAAGCTGGCGCTGACCGGCTTCGCCGGGCTGCCGATCGGCTTCTCACTGGCCGTCATCCACCTCATCGGCATCCCGCTGACCGGCACCTCGGTCAATCCGGCCCGCAGCCTGGGCCCGGCGATCTTCGCCGGCGGCGCGGCCCTGTCGCAGCTGTGGCTGTTCATCGTGGCCCCGCTGGTGGGCGGTGCCATCGCGGCGGGCGCGCACATGCTGACCCACCCGCCCGCGCCCAACGCCGTTGCGGCGGACCAGGCGTAGCCGGACCGGATTGGCTGAAAGCAGGCTCAGAGCGGCCGGGCGACAGGACCCGTGGAAACGTCAGATCAGTAGTCTGTTCGATCAGTTGACCACTGATCGAGGAGCATGACGTGACAACTGCCCAGCAGGCACCGGACATCCTGTCCCCGGCCTTCGCCGCCGACCCGTACGCGTCCTACCGCGTCATGCGCGAGCAGTACCCGCTGATCTGGCACGAGGGCATGCAGAGCTACATCGTCTCCCGGTACGCGGACGTCGAGAAGGCCTTCAAGGACCCGGTGTTCACCAGCGACAACTACGACTGGCAGCTGGAGCCGGTGCACGGCAGGACCATCCTGCAGATGGGCGGGCGGGAGCACTCGGTGCGCCGGGCGCTGGTGGCCCCGGCCTTCCGCGGCAAGGAGCTGCAGGAGAAGTTCCTGCCGGTGATCGAGCGCAACGCCAGGGAGCTGATCGAGGCCTTCGCGGCCGACGGCAGCGCCGACCTGGTGGCCCAGTTCGCGACCTGGTTCCCGATCAACGTGATCGTCGACATGCTCGGCCTGCCGCGCGAGGACCACGCCCGCTTCCACGGCTGGTACACCTCGATCATCGGCTTCCTCGGCAACCTCACCCAGGACCCCGAGGTCACCGCCGCGGGGCTGCGCACCCGCGAGGAACTCGCCGCCTACATGATCCCCGTCATCCAGGAGCGCCGTGCGAACCCGGGCGACGACCTGCTCTCCGCCCTGTGCACGGCGGAGATCGACGGCACCACCATGAGCGACGAGGACATCAAGGCGTTCGTCAGCCTGCTGCTGGCGGCCGGCGGCGAGACCACGGACAAGGCGATAGCCGGGGTCTTCCGCAACCTGCTGGCCAACCCGGACCAGCTGGCCGCGGTGCGGGCCGACCGGGAGCTGGTCCCGGCCGCCTTCGCGGAGACCCTGCGGTTCACCCCGCCGGTGCACATGATCATGCGTCAGCCCTCGGCCGACGTGGAGCTGAGCGGTGGCACGGTGGCCGCGGGCAAGACGGTGACCTGCCTGATCGGCTCCGCCAACCGGGACGGCGAGCGGTACGCGGACGCGGACCGCTTCGACGTCTTCCGCCAGGACCTGACCACGGCCAACGCCTTCTCGGCCGCCGCCGACCACCTCGCCTTCGCGCTGGGACGGCACTTCTGCGTCGGCGCGCTGCTGGCCAAGGCCGAGATCGAGGTGGGCGTCAACCAACTCCTGGACGCCCTGCCCGATCTGGCCCTGGCCGAGGGCGAGACGGCCGAGGAGCAGGGACTGTTCACCCGGGGCCCGGCCTCGCTCCGGGTCACCTTCACGCCGAAGGGCTGAGCGTCCGGATCCGGCCGCCCGCTCAGATCGAGGTGAACTCGACCGGGAGGGTGGCCGGGCCGCGCATCCAGATCGACGGACGCCACTCGACCTCCTCGGCCGGCACGGTCAGCATCACGTCGGGAAGGCGGTCGAGCAGCACCTCGACCGCCGCCCGGGCGATCACCTCGGCCATCTCCGGCGCCGGCACCGGGCAGCGGTGCTCGCCGTGGCTGAAGGACAGATGGGCCTGGTTGCCCACCGAGCCCGCACTGAAGTCCGGCTGCACCTCCGGGTCGGTGTTGGCCGCCGCGAGCCCCAGCACCAGGCAGTCGCCCTTGCGGATCCGCACGCCCGCCAGCTGGGTGTCCCGCGCCGCCCAGCGCCCGACGAAGTTCTGGGTCGGGGTGTCCGCCCAGAGCACCTCGTTGAGCGCCTGGCCGACGCTGCGCCTGCCGCCGGACAGGGTGACCGCGAAACGGTCGTCGGTGAGCATCAGCCGCAGCGTGTTGCCGATCCAGTTGGCCGTCGGCTGCTGGCCGGCCGCCATGATCGAGATCATGTCCTGGATGATCTCCTCGTCCTCCAGCCCGGCCGGGTGCGCCAGCATCCGTGACGGAACATCAGGTCCCGGGGCGCTGCGGCCCTTCTCCAGCAGCCCGGTCATGGTGGCGTGGATGCGCATGTAGGCGTCCAGGGCGCCGGGGCCCTCGTCCAGCGAGCCGGCCATGTCCCGTTCCAGCTGGAAGATCTGGTCCAGGTCCAGGCCGAAGAGCCCGGCCACCACCCGCAGCGGGACCTGGGCGGCGTAGTCGGCCATCAGGTCGGCCTGCCCGGCGCCGGCGAAGTCGTCGATCAGCGCGTCGGCGACCCGTTCGCTGGTGGCGTGCAGCTCGAACTGGTCCACCGCGGAGAGCACGTCGGTGATCACCCCGGCCCGGCGCTGGTGCTCGGCCCCCTCCTTGAACAGCACCGAGGGGGTGTAGGTGACGTAGGGCATCAGCGGCCAGTTGGCCGGGATGGCGTCCCAGGCGTGCCAGCGCCGCGAGTCCCTGGCGAACAGTTCGGAGTTGCTGGTGACGTAGTGGACCTCGCGGTAGCCCAGCACCAGCCAGGCCGGGATGTCGTCGTCCAGCAGGATCGGCGCGACCGGGCCGTGCTCGCGCCGCAGCAGCCGGTAGAGCTCGGCCGGGTCCCGCTGGAAGCGCGGCGAGTGCATCCGCACCGCGCCGCCCGGGCCGGTGCTCTCCCCGGCCGCCGAGGGGTCGTGCGCGGGACAGCCGGGTGGCGGCTGGACTGCGGCTTCCTGCGGTGGCGCTGCCTGAACTGACACTGCCTGAACTGTCGATTCCTGAGATGGCGTCACGGGGTCGGCTCCAGGGCGTGGGAGAGGGAGTGCAGGTGTCGGACGAGGGCGACCAGGACGTCCCGGCTCGACTCCCGCTTCCGCGCGTCGCAGTCCAGCAGCGGGACGTCCGGGTTGAGCGACAGGGCGGCGCGCACCTGCTCCAGCGAGTGCGTGGGCTCGTCGAAGTTGTTGCGGGCCACCACGAACGGCAGGCCGTGGTGCTCCAGCCGGTCGATGGCGTACCAGGAGTCGGCCAGCCTGCGGGTGTCCACCAGCACCACCGCGCCCAGGGTGCCGGCGAACAGCCGGTCCCAGAGGAACCAGAACCGCTCCTGACCTGGGGCGCCGAAGAGGTAGAGCACCATCTCGTCGTCGAGGGTGATCCGGCCGAAGTCGAAGGCGACGGTGGTGGTGGTCTTGGTGCGCACCCCCTCGCGGTCGTCGATGCCGACGCCGGCCTGGGTCATCACCTCCTCGGTGCTCAGCGGGCGGATCTCGCTGACGGAGCCGACCAGGGTGGTCTTGCCCACGCCGAAGCCGCCCACGACGACGATCTTCAGACCGTCCCTGGCGGTGTCCCTGAGCGGCCGCCCCGACAGCGCGGGGGCCGCAGGGGCGGCGGGGTCTTCGGGGTCAGAGGTTCTGGAGGGCAAGGAGCACCTTCTTCAGGGTTTCGGGCGGCGGTAGCTGCCTGCCGCGCCCGGACGACTGCGGATGGCGGGCGGTGATCCGGCCGGTGTCGAGCAGGTCGCAGAGCAGGATCTTCACCACCCCGACGGGAAGGTCCAGCAGTGACGCCAACTCCACGACGGCGACCGGGCGTTCGCTCAGCTGCAGGATCCGGACCAGTTCGGACTGCATTCCGGGCGTCGGCCCGCTCTCCCGCACGATCAGCGTGACCAGGTCGAAAGCCTGCTCGTCGGCCCTGGTCCGGCCGCCGGTGACGGTGTAGAGACGGTCCGGGTCGCCACTGTCGACCGGACGGCGGATCATGCGTGCTGCCTCGGCTCGGCCCGCAGGTGCACGCCTATCTGTTCCACCAGCTCGTTCATGTTGTGGCCGACCACGCCCGGGTCGGCGTCGTCCCCGGCGACCACCGCGAGGTGCGCGCCGACGCCGGCCTCGACGATGAACAGGATGCCGCCGTGGAACTCGGTCATGGACTGCCGGACGCCGCCGGTGCCGTCGCCGAACTCGATGGAGGCGCCGTGGGACAGGCTCTGGATGCCCGAGGCGATGGCGGCCAGCTGGTCGGCCTGGTCCACGGTGAGACCGGAGGACAGGCAGAGCTTGAGGCCGTCGCGCGAGAGCACCAGGGCGTGCCGGGTCCCCGGGGTCTTCTCCAGCAGGTTCTCCAGCAGCCAGTCGAGGCTGCGGTCGGTGGTGCTCATCGCTCGGTGTCCTCTTCGGTCCGGTCGGTCTCGGTCGGTTCGGTCTCTGCGGGGGCGGCGTCCTGGGACCCGCCGCGGGCGGCCGTGCGGAAGGCGCCGAACCGGGCGCCCGCGTCGGCGCGGGAGGGAACGTCCTCGGCGGCGGTGGGAGCCACCGCCGGAGTGCTGCGCAGGGCCGCGGCGAGGGTCCGTCCCGGCGGCCGCTTGGGCAGTTCCAGCGCGGAGTCGTCGGGGACGGGCAGCGCGGACGTGGTGGCCGGGGCCGCCGTGGCGACCCGGGCCGGGGCCGGGGTCGAGGCCGGTCGTGAGGTCCCGCCGGCGACGGACTCGCGTGCGGTGGTGAGCCGGTTGCCGGGGCCGCGCATGATCAGCTGCTGCGGGATCAGCACCACCACGCCCGTTCCGCCGCGCGAGGACGGCCGGAAGGAGACCGTGAGGCCGTGCTTGCGGGCCAGGCAGCCGACCACGGCCAGGCCGAGCCGGGTGCCGCCCAGGGTCATCAGGTCCAGGGGTTCCGCCGAGACCAGCCGCTCGGCCTTGGCCAGGGTGGCGGCCGGCATCACCAGGCCGCCGTCCTCGATGGTGACCACCACGCCGGAGTGCATCTCCTGGACGTAGACGTGCACCTCCTCGGTGGGCGGGGAGAAGCTGGTGGCGTTGTCCATCAGCTCGGCCAGGGCGTGCATCACGCCCTCCGCCGCGTAGCCGGCCACTGCGGCCGTGCTCGCCGAGTGCAGCCTGACCCGCTGGTAGGCGCTGATCCGGCCCATGGCGCCGCGCAGCACGCTCTCCATCACGATCGGCTTGGTCCAGCGCCGCCCGGAGCGGGCCCCGGTCAGCACCGCGATGCTGTCCGCGAGCCGGCCGGCCTGGGCGGTGCCGTGGTCCAGCCGGAGCAGGTCGCCGAGGACCTCCTCGTTGTGCCGGTTCTCCATCTCGCGCAGGTCGGCGAGCATGCTGGTGGCCAGCGCCTGGACCCGTCCGGCGGCGTTGGCGCAGGCGGCCATGCCGGAGGCGCGCAGGCGCTCGCTGGTGCCGACCTCCTGGACCAGGGTCCGCAGCACCTGCTGGTGCGTCTCGTCGAGGTGGCCGGGGGCGCCGGCGAGCACGGTCTCCATGGAGACGCCCTCGCGCAGCTGCTTCACCGCCTGCGGGATGGCCTGGCCGGTGAGCTGCTCGGCCTCGCCGACGAACTGGTCGACCTGGGCCACCAGTTGGCCGATCTCCGCCTCCAGCGCCGCCGACCTGGCCTTCTCGGCGTCCAGGGCGGCGCGGATCGCGGTCTCGGCCGCTGCGGCGCGCTGGCGCTCCGCGTCGGCGTTCCAGGCGTCGTGGCGGGCGGCCTGGGCGTCGCTCGCGGCCTGGCCGACCTGCGCGGCCTGCTCGGCGACGGAGCGCTCGGCCTCGGCCCGCACCGTCTCCAGCCGGGCCCGGTGGGCGGCGGAGCTGCGGGAGCGGAGCAGGGCCAGGGTCAGGGCGGCGCCCAGGAGCAGGGCCGCGGCGGCGCCGAAGCAGGCGACGGGGACCCGGTCCGCCGCGCCGGCCCTGGCGGTCACCCAGGCGCAGACCGCCCCGGCCAGCACCGCCGCCAGGGGGGGAACGAGCCAGGACCATGCCTTCGACCTGCGGCGGACATCCGGCGGACGGGAGGACATCTGGACAGACATCAATCAGTTCCTCGTGGCGAGCGGAAGAAAATATCGTATGACCACGCAGCTCCCACCCTACCCGCTGAAAACACCTGCAACGTCCGCCACTTGACGCTCCCGCAGCAAAATTGGAGTCAGGGAATCCGGGGAATGTGAAGGCGCCGTGCCACCGGGAGACTCCCGGCGGCACGGCGCCTTCGCTTACGCCGCAGGTCGGCTCAGCGGACCAGGGCGAGTTCGGCCCCGTCCGCCTCGGCGGGCGTGCCCGAGGCCACCGGTACGTCGTGCTGGACGGCCCTGCGGGGCAGCCCGAACATCAGCGCGAAGGCCAGCAGCAGTCCGCCGGCGACCCACCACAGCGACTCGGTGAACGCTCCGCCGAAGATCTGCGCGGTGCTGTGCCGGCTCCGGTCGGCGTGCTCGACCACGCCCAGGAAGCAGACCGAGACCAGTCCCATCCCCAGCGCCGCGCCCAGCTGCATGGTGGTGTTGATCAGGCCGGAGGCCGAACCGGCGTGCTCCCTGGGGACCTCGGACAGCACCGCGTCGGTCAGCGGGGCGACGATCAGGCCCATGCCCGCACCCATCACCAGCAGCGGCAGGATCATCTGCCAGGAGTGCAGCCCGCCGCCGTAGCGCCCGACCTCCCAGGCGTAGAGCGCCGTGCCCAGGGCCATCACCAGGGCGCCCGCCTGCAGCACCCTGCGGCCGAACCGGGGCACCAGCAGCTGGACCGAGAGCCCGGCGGCGGTGGAGACGCCCAGGGCGAACGGCAGCCCGGTCAGGCCGGCGTGCAGCGGGGTCCAGCCGAGGCCGAGCTGCATGTAGAGGGTCCAGGTCAGGAAGAAGATGCCGCAGAAGACTCCCTGCGCCAGCTGGATGCCGATGCCGGCGGCGAAGCTCTTCACCCGGAACAGCGACAGCTCCACCAGCGGCGAGCCGTCCCGCGCCGTCTTGGCCCGCTCGTACCGGACGAACACCGCGAAGACCGGCAGGCTAGCAGCCATCGAGACGAAGCCCCACAGCGGCCAGCCCGACTGCTGGCCCTGCATCAGCGGGTACAGCAGCATCAGCAGGCCGAGGCTGCCCAGCGCGACGCCGACCAGGTCCAGCCGCAGCGCCTTCGGGGCCTTGGACTCGGTGATGTAGCGGATGCCCAGGACCAGCCCGGCGACGCCCAGCGGCAGGTTGATCAGGAAGATCGGCCGCCACTGCAGCCCGAACAGGTTCCACTGGGTCAGCAGCGCGCCGAACAGCGGTCCGCTGACGGCGCCCAGGCCGATCATCGCCCCGAACATCCCGAACACCTTGCCGCGCTCCTCGGCCGGGAAGGTGGTGTGCACGATCGCCAGCACCTGCGGCACCATCATCGCCGCCGCCGCGCCCTGCAGCAGCCGGGTGGAGACCAGCATCTCCGGGCCCACGGCCAGGCCGCACAGCGCCGAGGCGACGGTGAAGCCGCCGATCCCGACCAGGAACATCCGTTTGCGGCCGACGATGTCACCCAGCCGTCCGCCGGTGATCAGGCCGATCGCGAAGGCCAGCGCATAGCCCGCGGTGATCCACTGGACCGAGCTGAAGGAGGCCCCGGTGTCCCTCTGGATGCTGGGGACGGCGATGTTGACGATGGTCACGTCCATCATGTCCATCAGGCTGGCGGTCAGCACCACCGCGAGCGCCAGCCACCTCCGGGGGTCCAACGGAGCTGCTGCTGAGTCGTCCTGAGCGGTCATCAGATTGCCTTTCGACTGGTCCGGCTGCGGTACGTCCCCGACTCTAGGAGGCATGTAGGTCAGATCCTGTCCGCCTTGTCGGGCATCCTTGGACCCATGACGGACACACCGGCACGACTGCTGACCCTGCTGTCCCTGCTGCAGACCCCGCGCGAGTGGCCCGGCAGCGAACTGGCCGAGCGGCTGCAGGTCAGCGCGCGGACCATCCGCCGCGACATCGACCGGCTGCGCGAGCTGGGCTACCCGGTCGAGGCCACCATGGGCGCGGTCGGCGGGTACCGGCTGGTGGCCGGAAAGGCGATGCCACCGCTGCTGCTCGACGACGAGGAGGCGGTGGCCATCGCGGTGGGCCTGCGCGCCGCCGCGGGCAGCCCGGTGGACGGCATCGAGGAGGCCTCGATGCGGGCCCTGGCCAAACTGCAGCAGGTGCTGCCGGCCCGGCTGCGGCACCGGGTGGGGTCACTGAGCGCGGCCACCGTCTCACTGGCGGGCTGGGCCGGCGCGACGGTCGACCCCGAGGTGCTGACGGTGCTGGCGGCCGGCACCGCCGGGCACGAGAAGCTGCGCTTCGGCTATCTGGCCGCGGACCGGGCCGAGAGCCGCCGGCTGGTGGAGCCGCACCGGCTGGTCACGGCCGGACGCCGCTGGTACCTGGTCGCCTACGACGCCGACCGCGCCGACTGGCGGATGTTCCGGGTGGACCGGATCAGCGAGCCGCAGCTCACCGGCGCGAGGTTCGCGCCGCGGGCGCTGCCGGGGGACGACCCGGCGGCCTTCGTCCAGCAGAAGCTCAGGGGCCTGCAGCGGTCCGTCGAGGCGGTGGTGACCCTGCAGGCTCCTGCGGAGCAGATCACGGCGAAGCTCGGCAGCAGCGTTCTCCGGGTCGAGCCGATCGACGAGCACAGCTGCGTGGTGCACACGCGGGCCGACGCGATGGAGTGGCTGGCGGTGCGGTTGGCCATGCTTGGTTGCGAGTTCGTCGTCGAGGAGCCGGATGAGCTGAGGGAGTACCTGGCTGAGCTCGGTGCCAGAGTCTCCCGTTCGGCGGGTGGCTTGTCGCGCAGTTCCCCGCGCCCCTAAGGCGCTGCAACTGGCTCAGTTGCACTATCTAGGGGCGCGGGGAACTGCGCGAACAGCAACCATGCAGCTACGTGCACATGTTCACCACCGTCGACTGAGCAACCGCTCCACGAAGTTCGGCCGGTCAACCGGCATCCGCCCCTCCGCCCGGTACCGGACGGTGCTCCGCTCCCAGTCGAAGTAGCCCCGCATCCACCCGGCCATACCGTCCCGGTACTCCTCGACCGCCTGCCGTTCGCTCCGGTCCAGGCCGAGCCGCCGGCACACCCGGGGCAGTTCCTCGGAGAGCCGGACCCACTCGTCCACCATCCACTGCGCCTGCGCCTGCACCGCCGCCTGGGCCTCCTGGAGGCCGCACTGCCGCTCGTGCTGCAGGATCACCACCAGGTTGTAGACGTCGCCGCGCGGCGCCTCCTTGTCGTAGGACCAGACGTCGTTGTTGATGGCCGGGGCGTCCCCGGCCAGCAGCCGCATCTGGCGCAACTCCGGGCTGTGGTACGCGATGGCCGGTACTTCCCGGTGGAAGCGCTCGATCATGTCCAGCACCGTCTCCACCCCGGACGCGCCACGCCGCAGCAGCATGTAGGCGTCCCGGGTGGGGATCGCTGCGGCGCCGCCGTCCCGCTCGGCCTCGGCCGCGAGGGTGCGGCCCAGGGCCTCGTTGGGGTGGGCCGCGAAGTACCACTCCCAGTGGTACGAGGCGCGGGCCCGCCACCGCGGCGACATGCCCTGGCAGCCGCGCCGCCACAGGTCGGCGAAGGCCGAGTTCACCGGGGTGTCCGGGATCTCGGTGGCGGGCTGCTCGCCGGGGCCGGTGCGGGCCAGTTCGATCAGTGGCGCACAGACCCTGGCGACCTCGGCGGGGTCGAGCCCGAGGTCGCTGTCGAACTGGTCGTCGAAGAGGAAGTAGAAGGCGCACTGGTCCACGGCGAGGCACAGGTCGTCGAGTTCCAGGTCGGGGAAGCTGGCCGCGGCCAGCCCCGCTATGTTCCAGCGCTCGTAGAGCGCGGCGGCTTCCGGGCCCCGCAACATGTCGTGCGCGCGGAGCCATTCGAGATTGCGCTGTGCGGCAGTGCCCCTGCGGGGGTTGGTCCGCTCGGGGAAGGGGAGCTGCAGGTCCACGTCCAGTCCCTTCGTCAGGCGCAGTCGGCTCGGGTGACGCTACCGGATGTGATCTTTTCCGGTGAGGCTTTGATCGGTCATATGTTCAAGTATCAACCGTAGTTGGCCAAGAAAGCCCCGTCTGTTCTGCCGAGTCCTCGCCCGCCGGTGTCCGACTGGCATAGCCTCGGAGCAGACGGCGATGGACGGAGCACAAGCGGTGACCGATCGCGAACTGTACGAGCGCGACGAGGCTACAGGGCAGGCCGAGCAGGCTCTGCAGGACCTCTGCGAAGGGGCCAGATCCGGGCTCACCGGCCTGGGCAGCCTGCTCCTCTTCAGCGGATCGGCCGGGCAGGGGAAGACCAGCCTGCTGGCCCGGCTCCGCCAGGCTGCGGCCCGCGAACCGGAGTGCACGGTGCTCTACTCCCGCGGCGGCGAGCAGCAGCGCAACGTCCCCTTCAACATCGTCAGGCAGCTGCTCCAGCCGGTGCTGGCCAAGCGGACCCCCGAGGGTCGCCGGGAGCTGCTGGACGGGTCCAACTACGACCTGGCGGCGCCGGCGCTGGGCCTGGCGGTGCCGGCGGCCGGTGCGTCCAACGACCCCCAGGGCGTCCAGGACGCGCTCAACTGGGTGGTCACCCAACTCGCGGTCCGCGAGGGTCCGTTGCTGCTGATCGTGGACGACCTGCACTGGGCCGACTCGGAGTCGCTGGCCTGGCTCAGCTCGTTCACCTCGCGCATCCCCGGCCTGCCGCTGCTGGTGGCCGCCGCCTACCGGCCGGAGGAGCTGCCGCCCGAGGGCGCGGCGATCCCGGACGCGGCGAGCCGCGGCAATCTGCTGAAGCTGCGCAACCTCACCCCGCCCGCCGTCGAGGAGCTGCTCAGGAGCGAGTTCGGCCCCGAGGACTACGACGACCTGTTCGTCCGCCAGTGCTGGGAGCTGACCGGCGGCAACCCTTACGACCTCAGCCTGGTCGTCAGCAAGATGAAGGAGCGTCAGCTCAACCCGGTGGACGAGAGCATCCCGCAGCTGCGCGACCTGGTGGCCGCCGGACGCGGGCCCGCCATCGTGGAGACGCTGGAGCGGATGCCTGCCGACACCTACCGCTTCGCGCTGGCCGCGGCGGTGCTGGACAACGAGATCAACCCGGATGTGGCGGCCAGTATCGCGGTGGTCTCCCCGGCGGCGGCCCGCACCGCGGTCGAGCAGCTGCGCGAGGAGGGGATCCTCCGGGAGGACCACCACTCGGTGTCCGGGCACACGGTGCTGGAGTTCTGCCACCCCACCATCGGCACCGCCATCTACCAGTCGATGCGGCTGACCGCCTTCCGCACCTCCATGCACGGCCAGGCCGCCAAGGCGGTGCTGCTGGCCGGCGGCACCGAGGCGGCCGCCTCCAGGCACCTGCTTGAGGTGCTGCCGGAGGACGACCTGGAGGTGGTCAGGCTGCTGCGCAAGGCCGCCGACCAGCACCTGGCCGTCGGCGCCCCGGACGCGGCCCGGCGCTGCCTGGAACGCGCCCTGCGCGAGCCCCCGGCCGACGAGGACCGCGCCGACGTGCTCTACGAACTCGGCTGCTCGACCCTGCTCACCGCGCCCGACGTGACCATCAACCACCTGCGGCAGTCGCTGGACGCCAACCCCGGCCTCAACGCGCAGCGCCGCGAGCTGGCCACGCTGCGCCTCAGCTCCGCCCTCGGGCACAGCAACCTGGTCAAGGAGGCCGCCGAGGCCGCCGCCGCGGAGAGCAGGCGCACCGATCCCGGACTGAGCCGCACCCGGCTGCAGGCCGCGTACTTCATGTGGCGGGCCTTCCTGCGCGAGGAGCCGGACGGGGTCGAGCGCTCCCGGATGCTCGCCGAACTCGCCGACAGCCTGACCGGAACCGACGCCGGGGCGCGGGCGGTGCGGGTGCTCCGGGCCTTCGACCTCACCCAGCGCGGCGAGGACTCCGCGGAGGCCCTGGCCCTCGCCGAGCAGGCCTTCGACCGGGGCCGGCTGGCCGAGGGGATCGACTGGACCAACCAGGTCTGGGGCTTCGAGATCCCGGTGCTGCTGGGCCTCACCTTCGTCTACAACGACCGCCTCGACCTGGCCTCGGACCTCTTCAACCAGGCCGCCCAGGAGTTCGAGCTGGCCGGCTGGAGCGGCGGCCACCTGGCCTTCGCCAACTTCATGCGCGGACTGGTGCTGTTCCGCTGGGGTCGGCTGGAGGAGGCCGAGAAGTTCCTCCGGGAGACCCTGAAGCGCTCCGACCGGCTCGGCCGGGGCACCCCGCTGCAGTGGGACCTGGTCGCGCTGCTCTGCGACACCCTGATGGCGCGCGGCCGGACCGACCAGGCGGTCGACCTCGCCGAGGAGTACGCCTTCAAGCCGCCCTTCTCCCCGGTCATGGTGGTCCCGGACGCGGCCACGCTGTACGGCAGGCTGCTGCTGGCGCAGGGCCGGGCCAAGGAGGCGGCGGAGATCCTCACCGAGTCCGGCCGCGGTCTCGAGGACAAGGAGTGGCACAACGGGCTGTGGGCGCCGTGGGCCGGGCCGCTGGCCGTGGCCGTCGCCGAGGAGGAGCCGGAGCGGGCCAGGGCGATAGCGGCCGAGGCGCTCAAGCGGGCGATGCGGGTCGGCGTGAACTCGGCGGTGGGCAGCGCCATGCGCTGGCTCGCCGCGGTGAACCCGCCGCAGCAGGCGGTCGGCCTGCTGCGACAGGCCGTGCAGCACCTGGAGCAGTCACCGGCCGCCTACGAGCTGGCGCTCGCGCTGGTCGACTACGGGTCGGCACTGCGCCGGACCGGACGTCCGCGCGAGGCCGGCGACGCCCTGGGGCAGGGCGTGCAGCTGGCGGCGCAGTGCGGGGCGGACGGGCTGGTGATCCGGGCACGGTCCGAGCTGGCCGCGGCCGGTGCCAGCTCGGAGCGGCTGCACGCGATCGCCGCCCGGGTGCTCAGCGAGCCGGAGCGGGTGGTGGCCGAGCGCTCCGCCCGGGGCGTCCCGCCCCAGCGGATCGCCGCCGAGCTGGGCATCAGCCAGGCGGTGGTGGCCCAGCGGCTGGCCTCGGTCTACCGCAAGGTCGGCACCGGTCCCGAGGGCCTGGCGGCGGCGATCGGCCTGGAATAGTGACTGCCGGCCTGCTGTTGACGGCAGCAGGCCAAGGGCCGACCGGCCAACTCCCCTCACGGCAGGAAGCAGGGCAGCACAGATGAGCACGCTCGAGCTCACCAAGGACAACTTCAACGAGGTCGTGGAGCAGAGCCCCTTCGTTCTGGTCGACTTCTGGGCGTCCTGGTGCGGCCCCTGCCGGATGTTCGCACCGGTGTACGACAAGGCGTCGGAGGCCAACCCCGACCTGGTCTTCGCCAAGGTCGACACCGAGGCCCAGCAGGAGCTGGCCGCGGCGTTCGAGATCCGCTCGATCCCCACGCTGATGATCATCCGTGACCGCACCGTGGTCTTCTCGCAGCCGGGCGCGCTTCCCGCCCCCGCGCTGGAGGACCTGATCAAGCAGGCCAGGGCGCTGGACATGGACGAGGTGCGCCGGGAGACCGGCCAGGACGCCAAGGCCGCCGAAGAAGGCTGAAAGTCCCCTCCTCAGCCCCGCCGGTCAGCCGCGACCGGCCGACCAGGAGCGCTGCGGTCGGTACTCCACGATGGTCAGGGCGATCGCCACATGGCGGTCGACCAGTTCGTCCAGGCTGAGCGGCCCGTCCGGCCGGAACCACTGGGCGACGGCGTTGCACATGGCGATGACCGCCCTGCGGGACTCGTCCGGGTAGGGGGTCAGGAAGATCCCCGCCGCCACTCCCGCGTCGATGGCGTGCCGGAACAGGTTGGTGGCCTCGGCGTGCCGGCTGCTGTAGCTGGCCAGCCGCTCCGGGGCCAGGCTGCGCTCCTCGGAGAGCAGGATGTTGCTCCTGGCCAGGTGCTCGGCGCGGAACCGGGTGGTGGCCGCCACCACGGCGGACAGCCGGTCCGCGGGCTCCTCGCCGACCTGGGCCAGGGCGCGGGCGCAGCTGGCGAAGTAGGTGTCCAGGCTCTCGTCCAGGATGGCGTGCAGCAGCTCCTGCTTGCCGGAGTAGTAGTGGTACATCGCCGAGAGGCTCATCCCGGCGCGCTGGGCGATCGCGCGGATCGAGGCGCTGCCGAAGCCCTGCTCGGAGAACTCCTGCCGGGCGGCCTCCAGTAGCGCGTCCTGTCCGGAGGGTCGCATCGGCGGTGTCCTTGCTGGGGGCGGGGCTACAGATCGATCGTTCAGATCCTAGCCGGGATCGGCCGGAAAGCACCCGGTGGATGGCGTCCGTCACATCACTGCACGGGACTGGACAGTAACCTCCGGCATCCGTAATTTAACGATCGTTCGAGTTGCCGACCCGTGCCGGGGAGTGATCCGCCATGCCGACCGCCGAGCTCGACCCCGGCGAACACGACCCCGCCGAGGTCTTCCGGGACGGACTCGCCCTCGGGGAACTGCGCTACCGGCGCTGCCGCTGCCGCTGGTGCGCCGACCGCTCCGCCCAGCTCCGGCTGCTGTGCGCGACCTGCGGCGGCACCGAGTTCGACTGGGAGCGCAGCAGTGGCCGGGGCCGGATCTACCGCATGGCGGAGCCGACCGGCGGGGGAGCGGCCGGCGGCACCGCGGTGGTGGAGCTGGCCGAGGGCTTCCGGATGAGCGCTCGGCTGGTGCCCGTCCCGGCGCACCGGCTGTGGCCGGGGGCCCCGGTCCGGCTGGAGGTCACCGAGGACGGCGGGGCGCTGCGGCCGGCGTTCCGCGCGGTGGCGGCCTGAGCGTCGGCCTCCTGGCGGCTGCGTGTTCTGGCTGCGGCGTTCTGGCTGTGGCGTTCTGACAGCGGGCGGGTCCAGTCGCTACCCTGCGGAGCCGGACGCAACGCTTCGTTCAAGGACGGTCCCATGCAGAGCCTCTCCCGCCGCCTCGGCACCCTGGCCGTGGCCACCGCGGTCGCGACCGCGGGTCTCGCCGTCTGCTCGACGGCGGCCTCGGCCAAGTCCGACCTGGCCGTCGGTGTCGGCAGCCGCACCGTGGCCCTCGGCGGCACGGTCCGGGTGCAGGCCGAGGGGGACTCCGACGACTTCGGCGGCGCCGCCGTCCGGATCTGCATCGACGGGCGGACCGGCCGGGGCGCCTGGCGGCAGCTGGCCTGCGGCCCGCAGAACCACCGGCTCCAGCTGAAGCTGAGGGCCCGTCACCGCGGCATCCTGCGCTTCCGGGCCCAGCTGGTCGCGCTGACCGGGCCGCACCACCACACGGTCGACCGCACCTCGGCGGTGGTCGCGGTCCGGGTGCGCTGACGGGGCGGTGCTGACGGGGCGGTGCTGGCGGGGCTGTGCTGACGCCTGGTCACGCTGAGGCATGCTCAGTGACGGCTGTCACCAGGGGTGCTGTTGCTTTGTCAGTGCCTGTGGGTACTCTGCGTGGCACGTGCAGGACGGCTCGTCGCTCCTCTTTCGGCTATCTGTGCGGTTAACGGGCAGGGAACCAGGAGAGGCCGTACGACCGTCCCGTACGGCACGAGAACGGGAGTACGCCATGACCACCATGATCGACACCACGGCCCTCGCGACGGCGACCTGTCACCTCTGCCCTCCGGGCGGGGGCACCGTCGTGGCCACCTACTCGGGGGACGGTCCGTCGCGCCTGGCGGGGGACCGCGCCAGGTCCGAGACCCGGGCCTCGGGTGTGCAGCACCACGACCACTACGACCCGGCGCTGGACGCCTTCGTGGTGGTCCGCCACCAGGCGTAGCGGCGCCACCGGACAGGAGCTCCGGGGACGGGACGAGGCCGACAGCCCCATCTGCTGTCGGCCTCGGGTGACCCTCTCCGGCCCGCTCACCCACCCGCTCCGGCGCTGGTGGAGCGGGGTGGTACCGGGCACGGGCGGCGCGCACTGCGCCGACGTAGCTAGTAGTAGACGTCCACCGCCGACCAGTTGCTGTTGGACTGGCCCGCGGCCACCGTGCCGGCGTTGCCGGCCACCCCGCCGGTGTTGGCCGCGTTGGCGGCGCCGCCCCCGGTGCCGGTCTGCTGGGACGCGTCGGCGTTGCCCTTGACGCCGCCGCTGAGGCCGCCAGAGCCGTCATTGCTGACGATGCTGCTGTTGGACTGCTGCGAGGCGCCGGAGGCGTTGCTCGCGGCGGCGGCCGTGCCGATACCGAGGCACATGAAGGCTGCCAGCGCGGTGAACGCCGCGAAGGTGCGCAAACGGGACACGCGATCTCCCTGTTCATGGTGTGGATGGTGACGGGGGGTTGGCCGGCCCCTGCCGTCGGTCCTGACGTCGCGTGCCCAGCATTCACCAACAAGTCGATAAAGTTCCATCCAGATCGGTGCATGTCCCCCGAATGGGGTCAGTGACCGATGGTCGTCCCCTTCGTTGGGCCGCCGCCGCGTCAACTGCCGCCCGGGGTCGGGTCCAGGAAGACCCGGCCGATCGAGGGGAAGCGGTCGTGCAGCGCCTTCTCCGCGTTCTCGCAGGCCGTCTCGATCTCGGTGGCGGTCGCCGCGTCCCGGAAGTCGACCTTCGCCGCGACGATCACATCGTGCGGTCCCTGCAGGATGGTGACCAGGTCCAGTACGCCCTCGATGTCGGGCTGGTCCATCAGCAGCTGTTCGACCTCGTCCTCCATGAAGGCCGGCATCGAGCGGCCGATCAGCATGGTGGCGTTGGCGCGTCCCAGCACGAAGGCGACCCAGGCCAGCAGCAGGCCGATGCAGAGCGACGAGATCCCGTCCCACACCCCCGAGCCGGTCAGCTGCCCGCCCAGCAGGCCGCCGGCCGCCAGTACCAGCCCGATCAGCGCCGCCGAGTCCTCCAGCACCACCGCCTTCACGGTGGTGTCCGGCGTGTGCCGCAGGTAGTCCAGCGTCCGGACCCGGTGCCGGGCGGCCTCGCCGCGGGACTGCCGCATCCCCTTCAGCAGCGAGGTGCCCTCCAGGGCGAAGGCCACCGCGAGCACCAGGTAGGAGATCCAGGGCGAGCCCAGCTTCTCGCCGTGGGTCAGCGTGTGCACCCCGTCGGTGACCGAGAACACCGCGCCGCCGACGAAGGTGGCCACCGAGGCGAACATCGCCCAGATGTAGCGCTCGCGCCCGTAGCCCAGCGGGTGGGCGTCGTCGGCCGGCTTCTCACTCCGTTTCAGCGCGGTCAGCAGCAGGACCTCGGTGACGGTGTCCGCCAGCGAGTGCGCCGCCTCCGACATCATCGCGCTGGAACCGCTGATCACCCCGCCGACCGCCTTGGCGACGGCGATGCCGAGGTTGGCGGCGCCCGCGACCAGGACCGTGGCTGTGCTCTCCGCGTTGGCCCCGCCCTCCTCGGGCGGCGGGAAGGGGATCGGCTGTTCGCTGCCCATGGCCATGATGTATGTCCGTATACAGATAGGAAAGTAACAAATATGGGTGTGCGTCACCCTCGCTGATCAGGCACAGTTGAGCCCGGAGACGACTACAAGGAGCCGAGGGTGCCCGAGGGCAGCAAGCCTGACCAGGACGACGACACATGGGGGACCGTTACCCCCGGACTGCTCGGGCACGCCGAACCGGTCGGCACCACCCCCTCGTCGCTGGAGCAGAGCCCCGTTCCCGCCCCGGCGCAGCCCCCGGCCGAGGACTGGATAGCGCTCGGCTACACCCCTCCCTCCGGCATCTCCCTCACCAAGCTGGGTGTCGGCGGCCCCGGCGGCGCCCCCTGGCCGGACCGGATGCGCGCCCTGCTGCGCACCCCCATGTACGAACGGCCCGCCTTCGAGCGCAGCACCACCCCCGAGCCGGCCGAGGTCGGGCCGAACGTCCCTCGGGTGCTGGACCTGACGCTCCGTATCGGCGAACTGCTGCTGGCCAGCGGCGAGAGCGCCGAGGACGTCGAGGCGGCCATGCTGGGCGTCAGCCACGCCTACGGCCTGGACCGCTGCGAGCCGCAGGTCACCTTCACCCTGATCTCCATCTCCTACCAGCCCTCGCTGGTGGAGCCGCCGGTCACCGCCTCCCGGGTGGTGCGCCGCCGGGGCTCGGACTGCACCCGGCTCGGCGCGGTCTACCGGCTGGTCGCCGACATCACCGGGGAGCAGGCCAGCACCGAGGACGCCTACCGCAGGCTGGCCGAGATCCGCCGCAACCGGCACCCCTACCCCGGCTGGGTGCTGTCGCTCGCCACCGGGCTGCTGGCCGGCTCGGCGACGCTGCTGGTCGGCGGCCGGGGCGACGCCCAGGCCTGGCTGGTGTTCGCCGCCGCCTTCGTCGCCTCCGTCATCGGCGACCGGCTGGCCTGGGGCGTGGCCAGGAAGGGTCTGCCGGAGTTCTACCAGTTCGTGGTCGCGGCAATGCCGGCCGCCGGGATGGGCGTGGTGCTCACCCTGGGCGACTCCGGGCTGCGCGGCTCGGTGGTGATCACCGGTGGCCTGTTCGCGCTGCTGCCCGGCCGCGCCCTGGTCGCCGCCGTCGCCGACGGCCTCACCGGCTTCTACATCACCGCGGCGGCGCGGCTGCTGGAGGTGCTCTACCTGGTCGTCGGCATCGTCCTGGGCGTGCTGCTGGTGCTCTACGTCGGCGTCAACGTCAGTGCCTCGCTGCACCCCGAGCAGACCTTCGCCACCCATGCCTTCCCGGCGCTGCAACTGCCGGCGGCGATGGCGCTGACCCTGTTCTTCGCGGTGCTGCTGCAGACCTCCCGCCAGGTGCTGCCCTTCGTCACCTGCTTCGGCGGCATCGGCTGGGCGGTGTACGGGGTGCTCACCGTCGAGGGCAGGCTCTCCCCGATCATCGCCACCGGGCTGGCCTCCGGGACGGTGGGCCTGTTCGGCCAGCTGGCCTCGCGCTACCGTTACGCCTCCTCGCTGCCGTACGTCACCGCCGCGCTCGGACCGCTGATGCCGGGCTCGGTGATCTACCTGGGCCTGCTGGCCTTCGCCAAGGGCCAGCCGATCGCCGGCCTGGTCTCGATCAGCCGGGCGGCGGCCATCGCCCTGGCCCTGGCCGTCGGGGTGAACCTGGGCGGCGAGGTGGCCCGGCTGTTCCTGAAGGTCCCCCAGGGCGACGGGCCCGCAGTGGTGCGCCGCGCGGCCAAGCGCACCCGCGGCTTCTGACCGGCCGGGAGGGGAGCGACGACCGTGTGGCAGCACTTCTGGGAGCTCTACGCCCGCCACATCCAGGACCCGGGCAAGCAGCCGCTGTTCCTGGTGCTGGTCGGCTTCATCGGCTCCTTCCTCTTCATCCGCTTCAGCGTGCGCATGATCCGCCGCGGAGTGCGCTGGTGGCCGGGCAACGTCACCCCCGGCGGCCTGCACATCCACCATGTCGTCTTCGGCATGTTCTTCCTGCTGCTGGGCGGGATCGGCGCGTTCGCCACCGCCGGGACCCACCCCTGGCTGGACGTCTTCGGCCTGGTCTTCGGCATCGGCTGCGGACTGGTGCTGGACGAGTTCGCCCTGCTGCTGCACCTGGAGGACGTCTACTGGAGCGAGCAGGGCCGCAAGTCCGTGGACGCGGTCATCGTCGGCATCCTCTTCACCGGGCTGCTGCTGGTCGGCTACCTGCCGCTGGGGGTCACCCCGGACAGCAACGTCCGCTGGGGGCTGATCGGGGTGATCTGCGCCAATGCGCTGTTCACCGTGGCGACGCTGCTGAAGGGGAAGTTCTGGAGCGGGATGATCGGCATCATGGTGCCGGGCGTCTCCTGGATCGCCGCGGTGCGGCTGGCCCGGCCGAACAGCCCGTGGGCCCGCTGGCGCTACACCGGCAACCCGCGGAAGTTCGCCAGGGCGCGGCGGCGGGAGGGCCGGTGGCACCGGCGCGCGGACACCGCCCGGCAGTGGCTCTTCGACCTGATCGCCGGCAAGCCGACGCCGCCGGGGACCAGGCCCACCCGGGCCCATCTGCTCGCCGAACGGATGGCCGCAAAGTTGGAGCGCCCGGCTCGCCCCCCGCACGACGACGAACGCATCCGTCGGCTCCGGGCCGCGAGGGCCCGTCGCAGCACCGTCACCGCGGGGAGGCCCCGCAGGGGTCCGGCACGACGTCGGGGGTGAGGTGCACGGGGCTGCATGGTTTCTGTTCGCGCAGTTCCCCGCGCCCCCAGGGGGTTAGGGGCGCGGGGAACTGCGCGACCAGCCGCCCACTTGGCCGCACCTGTCCTGCGAACCTCCAGCGCCTCTGACAACACTGGTGACGAGTAGTCAGTTGACCCGCCCCGGAGGTGTCCCCGCCTGCGCAGCCGAACCCTAGCCCTCGCGGTACTGCTCGGACTCCTTCCCGTCGGTGCGGCCCGTGCGGACGAGAACACCCCCAGTGCCGCCCAGGTGCAGGCCTCCCAGCAGACGGCAGCCCGCCGTTCGGGCGAGGCGGAGGCCGCCACCCGGGCCCTCGCCGCCGCGCAGGCGTCCGCCCAGGCCCTGGACGTCCGGGCCGAGCAGGCCGTCGAGCGGCACAACGGCGCGGTGCTGCACCAGCAGCAGGCGGAGGCGCGGGCCGCCCAGGCCCGCCGCACGGCGGCGACCGCCGCCGCCACCGCGGATGCGGCCCGTACCGCCGCCGCGGCCCTGGCCGCGGCCCAGTACCGCGGCGACGTACGGCCCGGTCTGGCCGGTCTGGCGGGCCTGCTCTCGGTGCGGGACCTGCACGCGGCGAGCGTCCGGCGGGAGGCGGTCCGGTCCGTCGTCGAGGAGACCCGCAGGGTCGAGGACACCGCCTCCGCCGCCTCCGCGGACGCCGGTGCCGCCTCCGCCGCAGCGACCCTGGCGGCGACCGCCGCCCGCGCGGCCACCATCGAGGTGACGCAGGCTCAGCAGCAGATGCAGGCCCAGCTGACGGCCCAGCGGACCGAGGTGGCGCGGCTCGCAGCCGAGCGCACCACCCTGCTGGCGCAGCTCGCCGCCGCGCAGCAGACCTCCGTGGAGCTGGCCGCAGCCCGGCAGCAGGCCCTCGCCGACGCCGCCGCCAGGGCAGCGGCCGAGGTCGCCCGCAAGGCCGCACTGACGGCCTCCGACACGACCCCGGACGGAGCGTCCCCGTACCGCCCCGGTGACGCCTCGGCGGCCGTCGCCTTCGCCCGGGCCCAGCTCGGCCGCCCCTACGTCTGGGGCGGCGCCGGACCGGACACCTACGACTGCTCGGGCCTGACCATGCGTTCCTGGCAGCGCGCCCGCGTCGACCTGCCGCACTTCGCCGCCGACCAGTTCGCCCGGTCCACCCCGCTCTCCTACAGCCGGCTCCACCCCGGCGACCTGGTCTTCTGGTCCCACGACGGGACCCCGCAGGACATCTACCATGTCGCCATCTACCTCGGTGACGACCAGATGATCGAGGCCCCCCGCACCGGCGACGTGGTCAAGGTCGCCAGCCTCTGGATCATGGGAACCCCGAACTTCTACGCCCGCCCCTGACTACTCCCTGACTACTGTGTCGGACCATGAACCCGGACTGGTTGGCGGACACCCGGAACTCCTACGACACGGTCGCGGTCAGCTACGCCGACCAGTTGCGCGAGGGCCTGGACGGCAAGCCCTACCTCAGGGCGGCGCTGGCCCTGTTCGCCGACCTGGTCCAGGGCGCCGGCGGCGGCCCGGTGGCGGACGTCGGCTGCGGACCCGGCCATGTCACCGCCCACCTCGGCCGGCTGGGCGTGGACGTGTTCGGGATCGACCTCTCCCCGGGCATGGTCGCGGTGGCCCGGGCCGAACACCCCGAACTCCGGTTCGAGGTGGGCTCGATGACGGCGCTGGACCTCGCCGCCGGGTCGCTCGCCGGTCTGCTCGCCTTCTGGTCGCTGATCCACGTCCCCGACGACGAGGTCCCCGCGGTCCTGGACGGATTCCGGCGGGTGCTGCGCCCCGGCGCACCGCTGCTGATCGGCTTCCACGTGGGCGAGGGGTCGCGGCTGAAGACCGAGGGCTACGGCGGCCACCCGATGCGGGTGCAGGTCCACCGCCGCCGCCCGGCCCAACTGGGCGGCCGGCTCCGGGAGGCCGGCTTCGCGGTCGAGGCCGAACTGCTGATCGACCCGGACGCAGCGGTCCCGGGAGCCGTCCTCTTCGCCCGCCGCGGCTGAGGACGCAGCCGCGGAGCATGGATAGGGTGTGAGTGTGACCGAACTCAAGTTCCGTACTGTGACGGCCTTTCAGCGGAGGATCGTCAACCCGGTCGCGCGCCGGATGCCGGGTCAGGTGCTGCTGGAGACCACCGGGCGGAAGTCCGGGCTGCCCAGACGGACCCCGGTCGGCGGCCGCCGCATCGGCGACGCGTTCTGGCTGGTCTCCGAGTACGGCGACAAGTCCCACTACGTGCGCAACATCCAGGCCGACCCGCAGGTCCGGGTCCGGCTCAAGGGCGTCTGGCACACCGGCACCGCGCACCTGCTCCCGGACGACGACGTCCGCGCCCGGCTCAGGACGCTGCCCCGCTACAACAGCGCCGTGGTCCAGGGCCTGGGCACCCAGCTGTTGACCGTCCGGGTCGACCTCACCTGAGCCCGAGCCCCGCGGCCGAGCCGCCACGACAACGCCGCCCCGGCCCCCGCGATCCGCGGTGCCGAAGCGGCGTCGGTGCAGCGCTGCCGGCCGGTCAGTGCGACTGGCCCGAGTCCGCGAGGCGCTTGATGGAGTTGACGATCTCCTCCTCGGCCTCGACGCGGCCGACCCAGTGGGCGCCCTCGACCGACTTGCCCGGCTCCAGGTCCTTGTAGACCTCGAAGAAGTGCTGGATCTCCAGGCGGTCGAACTCCGACACGTGGTGGATGTCGCGCAGGTGCTCCCAGCGCGGGTCCGAGGCCGGGACGCAGAGCAGCTTGTCGTCGCCGCCCGCCTCGTCGGTCATGTGGAACATGCCGATCGCCCGGCACTTGATCAGGCAGCCGGGGAAGGTGGGCTCCTCCAGGATGACCAGGGCGTCCAGCGGGTCGCCGTCCTCACCGAGGGTGCCCTCGACGAAGCCGTAGTCGGCGGGGTAACGCGTCGAGGTGAAGAGCATCCGGTCCAGGAAGATGCGACCAGTCTCGTGGTCGACCTCGTACTTGTTCCGCGAGCCCTTCGGAATCTCGATCGTGACGTCGAACTCCACAGCTCCTCCATTGCTTCTTATAGATGTGCGCAGTCGGTCGTTCGCAGCCAATAGTGTCTCCTACAGCAAGGGGTGCTCGGGAAAGGGGCAGGTCCGGATGGGTTCTTGGTGGGGGTCTGCGACGCGGGCCGGCCTGGTGCGCGGCTACGCGCTGGCGCCGACGCGCAGGGTCGCGGTGGTGTCCGGGGCGCTGGGCCTCGCGCTGGCGGCCGGAAGCGTCGCCGCCACCGGCCCCTGGGAGGGCGGCAAGCGGGTCGCCGAGCGCGACCGGAGCAGGGTCAGCGAGCTGCTGGACGGTGCGGGGGGTGCGGTGCGGGTCCGCCCCAGGCCGGTGCCCGCGCCGAGCTGGCTGGCGCCGCAGGCCGTGCTGGCCCCGGCCGTCGTCGCCGGCACCGTCGCCGGCGCCGGCAGCGCGGACGCAGCGGCCCCCACCACGAAGGGTCTGGCCGCGGCCCTGGGTTCGGCCCTGTCCACCCCGGTCCTGGGGCAGTTCACCGCCTCGGTGGTGGACGCCGCCACCGGCCGCACGCTCTACGCCAAGGGCCAGGACACCGCGCAGGCCCCGGCCTCCACCAACAAGATCGCCACCTCGGTGGCCGCGCTCTCACTGCTCGGCCCGGAGCACCGCTTCACCACCCGGGTGGTCAGCACCGCCCCCGGCCGGATCGTCCTGGTCGGCGGCGGCGACCCCAGCCTCACCGCGGCCGCCACCCACGGCGCCGACCCCCGGGCCAGCCTGGCCACCCTCGCCGACCGCACCGCCGCCGCGCTCAGGGCGACCGGCGTCAGCACGGTCCGGCTGGGGTACGACATCTCGCTGTTCGGCGGCCCCGCGCAGACCCCGGCCGCCAACGTCGGCGACAACATCGCCCTGGTCCAGGCGCTGACCGTGGACGAGGGCCGGACCGACCCCGGCAGCACCGAGAACGCCCCCCGCTACAGCGACCCGGCGGCCAACGCCGCCGCCCAGTTCGCCGCCCTGCTCGTCAAACGCGGCATCACGGTCCAGCAGGGCACGGCGTCCCGGACCACCGTGTCCGCCGCGGCCAAGGCCGCCGCACCGCTCGCCCAGGTCCAGTCGCAGCCGCTGAGCGAGCTGGTCGAGCAGATGCTGACCGAGAGCGACAACGACTACGCCGAGGACCTCGGCCACCAGGCGGCCATCGCCACCGGCCGGCCCGCCACCTTCGCCGGCGGCGCGGCCGCGGTGACGCAGACCCTCACCCGGCTCGGCGTCCCGCTGGGAAGCACCCACCTGGTCGACGCCAGCGGCCTCTCCTCGCAGGACGGCATCCCGGCCGCGGTGCTCACCAGGCTGCTGCTGCTCGCCTCCTCCTCGGCCCACCCGGAGCTGCGCTCCGTGGTCACCGGACTGCCGATCGCCGGCTACACCGGCACCCTCGCCGACCGCTTCGACGGCGACGGCAGCAGCTCCGGACTGGGCCTGGTCCGGGCCAAGACCGGATCGCTGAGCACCGTCAACGCCCTTGCCGGGCTGGTCATGGACCGCGACGGCAGGCTGCTGGCGTTCTCCTTCATGTCCAATGCGAGCGGTGACGTGACCGCCGCCCGCAACGCCCTGGACCGTCTTGCCGGGCGCGTCGCAGTATGCGGCTGCCGCTGACGGGCAGGAGCACGTACGGTTGCTGACATGACGAGCCAGAGCGGCGGTGCGGATATGGCGGACGCGGCAGACGCGACAGGCATGGTCGACTGGAATCTCGCGGTGGCCACCGCGACCCGGTTGGCGCGTCCGGGACCGGAGGTCACCCGGGAGGAGGCGCGCGCCGCGGTGAAGGAGCTCCGGCTGCACGCGGCCGAGGCCGAGCAGCACGTCCGGGCGTTCACCGGGATGCAGGCGCCGGGGGCCTCGGGCACCCCGGTGCTGGTGGTGGACCGTCCCGGCTGGATCAAGGCCAATGTGGCCGGCTTCCGCACCATCATCACCCCGCTCGCGGAGCGGATGCAGGCGCGGCGGGCCTCGCTGCCGGGCGCCGGCGTGCTGGGCAGCGGGGCGCTGGGCGCGGTGGGCGGCAAGGTCACCGGCATCGAGCTGGGGATGCTGCTGGCCTTCCTCTCCTCCAAGGTGCTCGGCCAGTACGAGACCTTCGCCCCCGCGGAGATCCCCTCCGACCTCTCGACCCTGGACGACGAGCACCCGGTGCAGCCCGGCCGGCTGCTGCTGGTGGTCCCCAACATCGTCGCCGTCGAGCGCGAGCTGGACGTGGACCCGCACGACTTCCGGCTCTGGGTCTGCCTGCACGAGGAGACCCACCGCACCCAGTTCACCGCGGTGCCGTGGCTGCGCGACCACATCGAGGGCGAGATCCACGCGTTCCTCGCCGAGACCGACATCGACCCGGCGACCCTGCTGGAGCGGCTGCGCGACGCGGCCGGTTCGTTGCCGGGGTTCGGCGGCGGGTCGGAGCCGGAGGAGGGCGGCGCTGGCGGCGGCACCGGCAGTCTGATGGACATCGTGCAGACGCCGGCCCAGCGGGAGATCCTCGGGCGGCTCACCGCGGTGATGTCGCTGCTGGAGGGCCACGCCGACGTGGTGATGGACGGCGTTGGACCGCAGGTGGTGCCGAGCGTCGCGGAGATCCGGGAGAAGTTCCAGAAGCGCCGGGCGAAGGGCACCGGGCGGCTGGACCAGCTGCTGCGGAAGGCGCTCGGGCTGGACGCGAAGATGCGGCAGTACGCGGACGGTGCGGTGTTCGTCCGCGGGGTGGTGGACGCGGTCGGGATGGAGGGGTTCAACCGGGTGTGGACCTCGCCGAACACGCTGCCCACCAAGGAGGAGATTCACGAGCCTGCTGCGTGGGTTGCTCGGGTGCACAAGTAGCCGTCCGCGGTGGTTGCCCTTCGCGCAGTTCCCCGCGCCCCTGATTAGGGTGCGGGGATTCACCCTTCCGGGGGGACCATGGGTGTTGCGGGAACGCGGGTGGGCCTGGGCGCGGAAGACTTCTGCGACCATCGGCCTACGACAGTGCGTTGTCGCCCCGTCACTGTGAGCCATCACAGTGTGGGACGATCCGCCGATCAGCCCTCCGCTCCGGTCCGCTCATAGGAGTGATCAACACATGGGTCCGCACCCCGCAGTGGCCGCGATACGCCTGGCAGTACGCCGGGTCCTCAACGATGTCGCCGCCCAGGTTCCTGACACCTTCTCAGCCGCCATCCCCAACCCCAGCCCCGGCACGGCGTCACGCCCCGTGTTCCGTCCGGTCGGCGACGTCGATCCGCGCCATGCCGAGCTGCGCACCCCCCGCCCCCGCCCCGCGCCGGACGCCCCCCTGGTCCTGGTGGCCTGCAGCGGCGGGGCCGACTCCATGGCGCTGGCCGCCGCCACCGCCTTCGAGGCGGCCAAGCTGGGCCTGCGGGCCGGCGCGGTCACCGTCGACCACGGCCTGCAGGACGGCTCCACCGGCCGCGCCGTCGAGGTCGCCGGGCGGCTGCGCGCGCTCGGGCTCGACCCGGTGGACGCCCTCGGCGTGCGGGTGGGACGGGCCGGAGGGCCTGAGGCGGCCGCCCGGGACGCCCGCTACGCCGCGCTGGACAGTGCCGCCGAGCGGCACGGCGCCAGCGTGGTGCTGCTCGGCCACACCCGCGACGACCAGGCCGAGACCGTGCTGCTGGGCCTGGCCCGCGGCTCCGGGCCGCGCTCGCTCTCCGGCATGGCCGCCGCCACCGGGCGCTACCGCCGGCCCTTCCTGGAACTGGACCGCAGCATCACCCGCCAGGCCTGCGCCGTGCTGGACCTGCCGGTCTGGGACGACCCGCACAACGTCGACCCCGCCTACACCCGCTCCCGGGTCCGCCACGAGGTGCTGCCGGTGCTGGAGAAGCACCTCGGCGGCGGCGTGGTCGAGGCGCTGGCCCGCACCGCGCGGCTGTTCCGAGACGACGCCGACGCCCTGGACGCCTGGGCCGCGCAGGCCGAGGCCGCCGCCATGACCGACGAGGGCCTGGACGCCGCCGCGCTGGCCGCCCTCCCGCCCGCGGTCCGCCGCCGGGTGCTGCGCCGGGGCGCGCTGCGGGCCGGCAGCCCGGCCGGGGACCTGTTCGCCCGCCATGTCGAGGCCATGGACCAGCTGGTCACCGCCTGGCACGGGCAGGGCCCGCTGCACCTGCCCGGCGCCGTGGAACTGCGCCGTCGCTCCGGCCGGCTGGCCTTCCGCCGCATGTAAGCGGTGACGGGTGTGGCAAGGTTGGTGCGGTAGACACCGGATCTCCAGCACTTGAGACTCCAGAGGGTAAGGACGTACCGCGGGTGGACGAGAAGGACATGGGCAGCGACCTTGCGAAGGTGCTCATCAGCAAGGACGAGATCGACGCCAAGCTGGCGGAGCTGGCGGAGACCGTCGACCGCGACTACGCCGGCAAGGACCTGCTGATCGTCGGCGTGCTCAAGGGCGCGGTGATGGTCATGGCCGACCTGGCCAGGGCCCTGCACACCCCGGTCACCATGGACTGGATGGCCGTCTCCTCGTACGGCATGGGCACCAAGTCGTCCGGGGTGGTCCGCATCCTCAAGGACCTGGACACCGACATCAACGGCCGGGACGTGCTCATCGTCGAGGACATCATCGACTCCGGGCTCACCCTGTCCTGGCTGCTGAGCAACCTGCAGTCGCGCGGGCCGGCCTCGCTGGAGGTCTGCACCCTGCTGCGCAAGCCGGACGCGGCCAAGGTCTCCATCGACGTGAAGTACGTCGGCTTCGACATTCCCAACGAGTTCGTCGTGGGATACGGGCTGGACTACGCCGAGAAGTACCGCAACCTGCCCTTCGTCGGCACCCTCGCCCCGCACGTCTACGGAGGCTGACGGTCCGCTGGGAACAGGGGAGGGTTTCCCTCCGTTGGACCCGGGGAAGGGCCGTTTGACACCGGTGCGCAGTCGCTTCATGGGCTTTCATGGAGAATGGCTGCGGTACCGTCCAATAATCCACTGTCTCCGTTGACGGTGGATGACCAACCGGTCGAGGTCATACATAGGACGCGTCCCACGGCTGAGCCTGGGACGCCGCACAGTGGCAGGAGGGACGGGGCGGCTCATATTGTCGCCCCGCATGGATGGACGTGAAGCGATACTTCCGTGCGCCGGTGATGTGGATCGTGCTGGCCGTCCTCGCCGTCGTCGTGCTGATGCAGGTGGTGTCCTCCTCGGCCGGTTACAAGACCGAGGACACCAGCACCGTCGTCGCCGCGATCAACGACGGCAAGGCCCAGTCGGTCCAGATGACCACCGGCGACAGTCAGATGATCAAGGTTCAGCTGAAGAGCGGCCAGCAGATCGACGGCACCAGCCAGATCCAGGCCCCCTACACCTCGGACCAGTACGCGGCCACGCTGCAGACCAACATGCAGCAGGCCGTCACCGACAACAAGCTGGGCAGCTACACGGTCAAGGTCGACAAGCAGAACGCCTTCGTCGGGCTGCTGCTGTCGTTCCTCCCGTTCGTGCTGATCATCCTGGTGTTCCTGTTCCTGATGAACCAGATGCAGGGCGGCGGCTCGCGCGTCATGCAGTTCGGCAAGTCCAAGGCCAAGCTGATCACCAAGGACACGCCCAAGACGACCTTCGCGGACGTCGCGGGCGCCGACGAGGCGGTCGAGGAGCTCCACGAGATCAAGGAGTTCCTGCAGGAGCCGGCCAAGTTCCAGGCGGTCGGTGCCAAGATCCCCAAGGGTGTGCTGCTCTACGGCCCGCCCGGAACCGGTAAGACCCTGCTGGCCCGCGCGGTCGCGGGTGAGGCCGGGGTGCCGTTCTACTCGATCTCCGGCTCCGACTTCGTCGAGATGTTCGTGGGTGTCGGCGCCAGCCGGGTCCGCGACCTCTTCGAGCAGGCCAAGGCCAACGCCCCGGCGATCGTCTTCGTCGACGAGATCGACGCGGTCGGCCGCCACCGCGGCGCCGGCCTCGGCGGCGGGCACGACGAGCGCGAGCAGACCCTCAACCAGCTGCTGGTCGAGATGGACGGCTTCGACGTCAAGGGCGGCGTGATCCTGATCGCGGCGACCAACCGCCCCGACATCCTGGACCCGGCGCTGCTGCGTCCCGGCCGCTTCGACCGCCAGATCGCGGTGGACCGTCCCGACCTCACCGGCCGGCACGACATCCTCAAGGTGCACCAGAAGGGCAAGCCGGTCGCCCCGGACGTCGACCTCATGGTCGTCGCCCGCCGCACCCCCGGCTTCACCGGTGCCGACCTGGCCAACGTCCTGAACGAGGCAGCCCTGCTGACCGCGCGCAGCGACAAGAAGCTGATCGACAACGGCACCCTGGACGAGGCGATCGACCGGGTGGTGGCGGGTCCGCAGAAGCGCACCCGGATCATGTCGGAGAAGGAGAAGAAGATCACCGCGTACCACGAGGGCGGACACGCCCTGGTCGCGGCGGCCTCTCCGAACAGCGACCCGGTGCACAAGGTCACCATCCTGTCCCGCGGCCGGGCCCTGGGCTACACCATGGTGCTCCCGGACGAGGACAAGTACTCGACCACCCGCAACGAGATGCTCGACCAGCTCGCCTACATGATGGGCGGTCGCGCGGCGGAGGAGCTGGTCTTCCACGACCCGACCACCGGCGCGTCCAACGACATCGAGAAGGCGACCACCACGGCGCGGGCCATGGTCACCCAGTACGGGATGACCGAGCGCCTGGGCGCGATCAAGTTCGGGACCGACGGCTCCGAGCCCTTCCTGGGCCGTGAGATGGGTCACCAGCGCGACTACTCGGAAGAGGTCGCCGGGCTGGTGGACGAGGAGGTCAAGAAGCTGATCGAGAACGCCCACAACGAGGCGTGGGAGATCCTGGTCGAGAACCGCGACGTGCTGGACAACCTGGTGCTGGAGCTCCTGGAGAAGGAGACCCTGAACAAGGAGCAGATCGCCGAGATCTTCCGTCCGATCGTCAAGCGTCCGGCCCGCCCGGCCTGGACCGGTTCCGCGCGGCGGACCCCGTCCACCCGTCCGCCGGTCCAGTCCCCCCGGGAGCTGGCCCTCACCAACGGTGTGGCCCAGCTCGACGGCCCTGCGCCGGTGGACATCCTGAAGCTCCCGCAGGAGCCGACGGAGAGCTGATATCCGCTGCTTCGGCACGGAATAGCACGGAATGTGTGCCGCTGCCCCAAGGTTCTAGCCTTGGGGCAGCGGCATTCCTACTGGAGGGAAACGATCCATGACCGACCCGGTGACCATCGAGGGTGCGACCGGCGCCGTCCGTGAGTTCGACCAGAAGCGGGCCGAGGACGCCGTCAGGGAACTGCTCATCGCGGTCGGGGAGAATCCGGACCGCGAGGGGCTGCGGGACACCCCCGGCCGGGTGGCCCGCGCCTACCAGGAGATATTCGCAGGCCTCTGGCAGGAGCCGGAGGACGTCCTGACCACCACCTTCGACCTGGGCCACGACGAGATGGTGCTGGTCAAGGACATCGAACTGGTCTCCTGCTGCGAGCACCATCTGCTTCCCTTCCATGGCGTCGCTCATGTGGGCTACATCCCTGCCGCTAACGGCAAGATCACCGGACTGTCCAAGCTGGCTCGGCTGGTGGATGTGTTCGCGCGCCGTCCCCAGGTGCAGGAGCGGCTCACCACGCAGATCGCGGATTCGCTGATGCGGATCCTGGACGCCCGTGGCGTGATCGTCGTCATCGAGGCAGAGCACATGTGCATGTCAGTGCGCGGTATCCGCAAGCCCGGCGCCAAGACACTGACGTCCGCAGTCCGCGGCCAGCTCCGGGATGCGGTGACAAGGGCTGAGGCGATGAGTCTCATCATCGGGCGCTAGTTCCGGGCGCGATCAGTGCGTCGGCTGCGCGCCCCTGGTCCCACGACCGAACCTCCGGGGGCGTGTTGTCGCACATCCGGAGGTCACGCACAGTGTGTCAGTCATTGCCGATAGTGTCCTTCTCGTAGCTCGCGGGGAGGGAAATGTGGATATCGGGGTTCCGAGCAAGCAGACGGTGAGCACCCGGGGCGGGCGTTGCCGGGCAGCGGATGTCAGGGTCGGGACTGAGCTGTGGAATCTGATCGGGACGCGGACGGGGACTGGGACGGTTCGTGAGGTCGTGACCATGAAAGTCCGGCGGCTGTACGAGGTGACGACGGAGCACTGCACGTTTGCCCTGGGCGCTGATCAACTGCTCCGGTCGCCCGACGGTTGGGTGGCCCCCGATGAGGCGTTGGGGACCGTGGTCGCGTGGACCAAAGCCCGTCATCTGCATCGGCGTCGGCTGGTGATCGTTCCTGGCTACTCGTTCGGGTACATGGTCGGAGCGGTGTGCTCCGACGGGACAGTCGGGGCCAACTATGTGTCGCTCGTGGTGAATGACCGGGGTTTTGCTGACAAGTTCCTGGAGAGTCTGACAGCCGCGACAGGACTCCAGGGCCAGGTGGCGTCGGTCAGCAGACCGTCCGGTTATCTGGGTCGGGAGGTTTCTGGCTGGCGGGTCAGGGTCGTCTCTTCATACCTGGCGGCGCTGATCAGGCAGTACGTCGGCGGCGACGCACATCACCTGAGACAGGGCTTTCCCAGGGTTGTGCTGCGGGACCAGGAGACCTTCCGAGGCTTCCTGGACGGCTATGTGGACGGAGACGGTTTCCGTGCTCCCCGGGGGGATGGGAGCACGATTGTCAGCGCCAACGTTTCATTTCTGGCAGAACTAGCGATGATCGTCGGAGCCCGGTTCACGCCTGCCAGGACGAACCGGGCGTCCCAGTTGTGGATCTCGGAACGGTGGCCGGAGAGAAGGACATTGCGCACGGAGGACCATGCGCTCCAACTGAAGGAATCTTCGTGGGTGGAGGTGAGGGCAGTGCGGCCACGGCCGGCGGGCGGTAATAAGCCCTTTGTCCTCCACGCCTTCCGCTTGGACGCGGGCATGGGCTTTTTGGTGAACGGGCACGTCACCAGATCCTTCTGGCCCTGAACAGGCGGGCCACCCGGGCCGAGGCGATGAGTCTGATCATCGCCCGCTAGCACCCGACAGCAGGGGACGGTGCCTCAGCCGGGGACGGCGGTGAGGCTTGGGACCGTGATCGGGCTGCTGGGGACCGTTGACGGCGTGGCCGCCGGGGCCGGGGCCGGCGCCGCGGTGGGCGGGTTGAGCTGCTGGCCCAGCCAGGCCAGGGCGGGTTCCAGCTCCAGGCTCCAGGTGGTGTAGTTGTGGCCGCCGCTGGACAGCACCAGCGGTGTGATCTGCAGCGGCGCCTTCGCGGCACGGACGAACAGCTGGGTGCCCTTGTAGTCGTGCTCGCCGTGGGCGGTGGTGGCGACCAGCACCCGGACGTCGGGGACCGGCAGGTGCTGCAGCCGCCAGACCAGGTTGTAGCTGTTCAGCAGGGCGTCCCTGACCGGGCCCGGGGGGCCGAAGAGGACGCCGGTGGTCGAGGTCTCGTACTCCCAGTACTCGCCGCCGAGCGAGGCGGCCACGCCGAAGGTGCCGGGGTGCCGCAGGGTGTTCTCCAGCGCGCAGGTGGCGCCCTCGGAGACGCCGGTCAGCCCCCAGCCGCGCGGGTCGCGCTCGACCCGGTAGGCGGAGCGGAGCGCGGCCGGCACGTCCTGGGTCAGGTAGGTCTCGGCCTGGGGGCCGCCGGGGGCGTTGATGCAGTCGGTGTCCCTGGGCGGGGCCACCGTCTGCGAGACGATCACCATGATGGTGGGCTGCATCTGCCCGTCCTGCATCATCCCGGCCGCGATCTGCGGCATCCGCAGCCGGTCCACCATGGTCTGGATGCTGCCCGGGTAGCCCACGTACGAGGTCAGCACCGGGAAGTCGACGTGCCGGTAGGCGGGCTGGAAGTACTGCGGCGGCAGGTAGACGTAGGCCTGCTGGCGGTAGCCGGTGCGCTCGCCGACCAGGGTCACCGCGCTGAAGCGGCCGTTGCGCTGGGGCGGCCCGGACGGCAGCTCGTCGGACCGCTGCAGCGGTCCGAGCCGGGACGGCAGCACCAGCCTGCTGCCGAGGTCGGAGACCTGCTCCTCGCTGCCCCCGGCGCCGCCCTGGACCCGGCCCAGGGTGACCGTCTGGTTGCCGCCGCCCACCAGGTCGGTCCAGGTCGGGTAGAAGTCGCCGTAGGAGTTCAGCAGCAGCGCGGCCAGCAGCACCAGCGACAGCTGGGAGGCTCCGATCAGCGCCAGCCGCCCGAGGATCCGGCGCAGCCCGCGGCGGGCCAGTCGCGGCCAGAGCCACAGGGTGGCGCAGACGCTGAGGAAGGTCAGCAGCCCTGCGCCGTACTCCAGCGTGCTGCTGGTCAGATCCATCGCCTGTGCTCCCGCTCCCTGCCCGTGTGTCGGTCCATCCTGCTGCCTGGACCGGGCACGGACCGAGCCGGAAGGCCCAGTGGCCCCCGATCGAGTGACATGGCGTCAGCGGAAAGGGCGGCGGCCGGGGGCCGGAACGGTCGGGGCGAGGGGGCGGGGGCGGAGGGTCAGGAGGGCAGGCTGCCCGCCGGCAGGCCCGGGGTGGCCGGGCCGCCGATCCTGGCGGAGAGCCAGCGCAGGGCGGGCGGCGTCTCCTTGTTCCAGGTGCCGAAGTTGTGGCCGCCCTCGGGCAGGAACAGGGTGGACACCTCCAGCGGGGCCTTGGCCGCCGCGGCGAAGGCCACCGTCGCCTTGTAGTCGCCCTCGCCCTTCAGGCTGCTGGCGACCAGCAGCGAGACCTTGGGCATCGGCAGGTTCTTCAGCCGCCACATCAGGTCGTTCTCGTTGCGGAGCTGCTGGCTGCCGCCGAACAGGTCACCGGTGGTGCTGTCCACGGCGGAGGCGTAGTACCCGGAGAGCGAGGCCGCGGCGCTGAAGGCCTCGGGGTGACGCATGGTCAGCTTGAGGGCGCAGTAGCCGCCGGTGGAGTCGCCGATGACGCCCCAGTGCGCACCGCCGGTCTCGGCGCGGTACTCGTGGGTGACGGCGTTCTGGACGTCCCTGGTGAAGAAGGTCTCCGCCTGCGGGCCGCCCGGGACGTCCTGGCACTCGGTGTCCCTGGGCAGGTTCACGGCCGGCCGCATCATCACCAGGATGGTCGGCTGCATCTGCTTCTGCTGGATCGCCTGGGCGGCGACCGTGGGGTACTGCATCCGGGTGACCAGGTTCTTCGGCGTGCCGGGGTAGCCGGTGAACACCAGGATCACCGGGAACCTGGTGTGCGCGTACGCAGCCTGGCCGTACTGCGGCGGGAGGTAGACGTAGGCGTCCTCGGAGAAGCCGGTGCTGCCGCCCTTGAGGGTGACCTGCTGCAGGATGCCGCCGGTGGCGTCCTTGCCGGCGTCGGGGAGCTTCAGCGGGACCGGCTTGCTGTCCAGCACCTGGATCGAGTTCCCCTGGCTGTCCTGGGTGGCCGAGCTGGGGTGCACCCCGCTGTTGATGGTCACCGGCGTGCCGTTGCCGGCGTCGGTGCCCAGCAGGTCGTTCCAGGAGCTGTAGAAGGCTCCCCAGTTGTTGGCGGCCAGGCCGATCGCGGCAAGTGTGAATATCTGGCTCGCGGCCAGCAGACCCACCCGCCCGAGCAGTGCGCGCCAATTGCGCCGACCCAGACGGGGCCAGATCCAGACCGTCGCCACAAAACAGCCCACCGCAATCAGCGCGACGAGTATCTGCAGTTTCTGGCTGGTGAGTCCCATGTTCCACATCCTGTTGCCTGGCCTGGATCCGTGCTCTGCCGGTACCTGCTCCCCCTGACGGAGTGCGGGCTGCGGAGGTCCAGACGCTCCAGCATGCCTGGGAAGTTGCTGTGTACTGCCGGAAAGTTACCTGTAGAGCGGAAACTCATGCCTGGGACGGATGCTCTCCTACTCGGGTCTGACCGAAGTCCTTACCTGAGCCTCTACTCTGGTCCACCATGAGCGATCCCCAGGCCGCCACCCCGGCCGAGCAGCAGGCCGCGGACGGCCGTTCCCGCAAGGGCATCCAGTTGCCCAAGGGCATCCAGCTCCCTGGAGTGGCTCGTCCGTGGGTTCCGGGGGTCGTCGGATACGCGACGGCGCTGGTCGGACTGGGCGACATCGTCGGCGCGGTGGCACCGCACTTCAAGGGATCCAGGGTCCACGAGCTGGCCAGCTTCCTCCCAGGAACGGTGACCACGGTGGCCACCGCCGCCTCGCTGGTCGTCGGCATCCTGCTGATCATGCTGGCGCACGCGCTGCGCCGCAGGAAGCAGCGGGCCTGGAAGGCCGTGGCGGTGCTGCTGCCGATCGGCGCCCTGCTGGAGGCGCTGCGCTGGCACCACACCGGAACCGCGGCGGTGACGGTGGTGGTGTTCGTCGTCGTACTGGTGAACAGGCGCGAGTTCTACGCGCTGTCGGATCCGCGCAGCCGTTGGCGCGCCCTGGGCAATTTCATCGCGATGTACCTGGTGAGTTTCGGACTCGGCCTGGTGATCGTCAGTTCGCACGCCAAGACCACGCTCGGAGTACCCACTTTCGGCGACCGTTTCTGGCAGGTGGTCTGGGGCCTGATCGGAATCGGCGGCCCGATCCACTACACCGCGGACCGCACCAATGACGTGGTCTACTACTCGCTCGCCGGGCTGGGCCTGCTGACCGCGGTCTCCACGGTGTGGCTGGCGACCAAGCCGTCCAAGCCGGTCGCCGAGCTCAGCACCCAGGAGGAGCAGCAGGTCCGCGAGCTGCTGGCGAAGCACGGGGCCCGGGACTCGCTGGGCTACTTCGCACTGCGCCGGGACAAGAGCGTGGTGTTCTCGCCCAGCGGCAAGGCCGCGATCGCCTACCGGGTGGTGTCCGGGGTGATGCTGGCCTCCGGCGACCCGATCGGCGACGTCGAGGCCTGGCCCGGCGCGATCAAGCTGTTCATGGAGGAGGCGCACCGGCACGCCTGGGTGCCGGCGGTGATGGGCTGCAGCGAGACCGGCGGCGAGGTGTGGACCCGCGAGGCCGGTCTGGACGCGCTGGAGATCGGCGACGAGGCCATCGTCGAGGTCGCCGACTTCACCCTGGAGGGCCGGGCCATGCGCAACGTCCGGCAGATGGTGAAGCGGATCGAGCGGTTCGGCTACGTCTGCAAGGTGCGCCGGGTCGACGAGCTCAGCGAGCTGGAGCTGGAGCAGATCCGCTACGCCGCGGACGCCTGGCGCGGCACCGAGACCGAGCGCGGCTTCTCGATGGCGCTGGGCCGCTTCGGCGACCCGGCCGACACCGGCTGCGTGGTGGTCACCGCGCACAAGCTCCCCGAGGGGGCGGCCGAGGGTGCGTCGGACATCCGCGCGGTGCTGCACTTCGTGCCCTGGGGCCGGGAGGGGATCTCGCTGGAGCTGATGCGCCGTGACCGGGACGCCGACCCCGGGCTGAACGAGCTGCTGATCGTCAAGGCGCTGCAGGCCTCGGGCGAGCTGGGGATCAGCCGGGTGTCGCTGAACTTCGCGATGTTCCGCTCGGCGCTGGCGCGGGGCGAGCGGATCGGCGCCGGGCCGGTGCTGCGGGCGTGGCGCGGGCTACTGGTGTTCCTGTCGCGGTGGTTCCAGATCGAGTCGCTGTACAAGTTCAACGCCAAGTTCCGCCCGATCTGGGAGCCGCGCTTCCTGGTCTACCCGACCGCGCGGGACCTGCCCAGGATCGGCCTCTCGGCGCTGCAGGCGGAGGCGTTCATCGTGATGGAGCTGCCCAAGTTCCTGCGGCGCAGGCCCAAGCCGGTTCTTCCGTCGCAGCAGGCCAGGGGTGAGCTCAGGGGGACTCCGGCGCGGACGTAGGTCTTTCGGGTGCAGGCCCGGGGTGGCTGGTCGCGCAGTTCCCCGCGCCCCTAGCTGGTGCAACCGGGCCAGTTGCACATGCTCAGGGGCGCGGGGAACTGCGCGACCGACCAGGCAGGCGCCGCACCCGAAGGACCCTGCACCACAATGGCGGCATGAGCAGCACGTACAAGTCCCCGCTCCCCGGCCTCCCCGAGTGGCACCGCAGCGGGGTGATGGGCATCGTCAACGTCACCCCCGACTCCTTCTCGGACGGCGGCCTCTGGCTCGACCCGGACCGGGCCGTCGCGCACGGGCTCGACCTGGTCCGCCAGGGTGCGGACCTCGTGGACGTGGGCGGCGAGTCAACCCGCCCGGGCGCGGTGCGGGTCACCCGTGAGGAGGAACTCCGCCGGGTGCTGCCGGTGGTCCGGGGGCTGGTCGAGGGCGGGGCCCTGGTCAGCGTGGACACCATGCGGGCCGCCGTCGCCGAGGCCGCCGTCGAGGCGGGGGCGCGGATCATCAACGACGTCAGCGGGGGCCGGGCCGACCCGGACATGGTCGGCGTCGCCGCCCGGACCGGCGTCCCCTTCGTGGTGATGCACTGGCGCGGGCAGTCCGCGGCCATGGATGGGCTGGCCTCCTACGGGGATGTAGTGGGCGAGGTCATCGAGGAAGTGGAGCGCCAGATGGACGCTGTGGTGTCGGGCGGGGTCGACCCCGCCCAGGTGATCGTCGATCCCGGGCTGGGCTTCGCCAAGACCAGGGAGGACGACTGGGCCCTGCTGGCCCGGCTGGACGCCTGGTCGGGGCTGGGCCGGCCGGTGCTGGTCGCGGCCTCGCGCAAGCGGTTCCTGGGCACCCTGCTGGCCGATCCGGTGACCGGCGACCCGCGCCCGGCCCGGGCCCGCGACGCCGCCACGGCCGCGGTCTCCGCGCTGGCGGCGGCCCAGGGCGCCTGGGCGGTACGGGTGCACGAGGTGCCGGCGACGGCCGACGCGGTGCGGGTCGAGGCCGCGCTCCGTGCCGCCAGGGACGGCGGCAAGTGACCGGGCCGGAGGAGACCCGGCCGGAGGGCGACGAGCAGGCGGTGGAGGCCGCCAACGCGGCCCTCTACGCCGCGCTGGAGGCCGGCGACCTGGACCGGCTCACCGACGTCTGGGTGTCCGGCGCGGACGCCGACGACGTCCGCGGCGCGGTCTGCGTGCACCCCGGCTGGCCGGTGCTGCGCGGACGGGCGTCGGTGCTGCGCTCCTACGCGCTGATCATGGCGCACACCGAGTACATCCAGTTCTTCCTCACCGACGTGGAGGTGGAGGTCCTCGGCGATGTGGCACTTGTCACCTGCACCGAGAACATCCTCTCCGGCGGCGAGGCCGAGGCCGAGGGCGAGCTGGGGCCACTGGTCGGCGGCCGGGTGGTGGCCAGCAACCTGTTCCGGCGCACCGCGGAGGGCTGGCGGCTCTGGTCGCACCACGGTTCACCCGTGCTGACCAGCGGTGCTGACGAGGAGTAGGACGCGCGGACCGGTTCGGAACCGGTCCCGTTCCGGGGAATGCGACCGCGCACCGCGGATGTTCACCCGACTGCCGAAGGGGTGGCGGCGGGCACGGCCGGACGGCCCTGCAGCCCGCTTTCGCTGTCAGTCCCCGGAGGTAGTTTGGCTGAGACAGTTTTCGACTGGGCAGGCAGTGCCGCCTGCAACGTTCCCGCCTGCCCGGCCCCGGCCGGCAGCCGGACGGGGGCGCTCGATCAGTGGGAGTGATTCCTTTGTCCGACCGGGAGCAGCGCCTGGACCGGGTCGCGGTGCGGGGCCTCCGGGCCCGTGGCCACCACGGCGTCTTTCCGCGCGAGCGGGAGCAGGGCCAGACCTTCGTGGTCGACATCGTCCTCGGCATGGACACCCGTCCCGCCGCCTCGGGCGACGATCTCAGCAGGACCGCCCACTACGGGGTCGTCTCCGAGGAGGTCGTGGCGATCGTGCAGGGCGAGCCCGTCGACCTGATCGAGACCCTGGCCCAGCGCATCGCCGACCAGTGCCTGAAGCACGATGCGGTACAGGAGGTCGAGGTGACCGTGCACAAGCCGGACGCCCCGATCACCGTGCCGTTCGACGACGTGACCATCACCATCGTTCGGAGCCGCGGATGAGCAGCGATCCCACCACCAGCCCCGTCGCCCCCGAGGTGGAGCAGCAGGTCGACGAGGCCGACTTCACCCTGCACAACCCGGTCCTCGCCGTCGTGGCGCTGGGCAGCAACCTCGGCAACCGGCTGGAGAACCTGCAGGGCGCCGTGGACGCGCTGGAGGACACCCCCGGCGTACGGATCCGCGCGGTCTCCCCGGTCTACGAGACCGACGGCGTCGGCGGACCCGAGGGCCAGCCGACCTACTTCAACGCGGTGCTGGTGCTGCGCACCACGCTGCCCCCGCACTCGCTGCTGGAGCGGGCCAACGCGGTCGAGGACGCCTTCGGCCGGGTCCGCGAGGTCCGCTGGGGCGCGCGCACCCTGGACGTCGACATCCTCGCCTACGAGGGCGTGGTCGAGGACTCGGCGACGCTGACCCTGCCGCACCCGCGCGCCCATGAGCGGGCCTTCGTGCTGGCCCCCTGGCTGGATGTGGACCCGGTGGCGGAGATCCCCGGCGCCGGACCGGTCGCGGAACTGCTCGGTGCGGTCGGCACCGCCGGGGTCCGGCAGCGCGACGACCTCTCGCTGCACCTGCCCGCTTAACTCGCGGCGGCGAGTAGGCTCTCAGCTTGAGCTAGGGACGATCTGAAGGGGAGATCTTGAAGGCGCTACGCGCTGTCGTACTCGTCGGGATCACCCTGGTGGCCGGGGTGCTGTCCTGGGCCGGGTCGCAGCTGTGGAACTCGATGGGGTCGCTGCCCGGCGTCCCCACGGCGGCGCCGGTCGTGCTGGCGATCATCGCGGTGGTGCTGGCGGCCACCGCGATCTCGCTGCGCGGCAGGCTGAAGGCCCAGCGGGAGCGGGTGCCGGGGGCCAAGGGCGTGGACCCGCTGTCGGCCGCCAGGGCGGTCGTGCTGGGCCAGGCGAGCGCGCTGGTCTCGGCCCTGGTCACCGGGGTCTACGGCGGCATGGGCGTGTTCCTGCTGAGCAGCAGCGACGCCTCGGCCCGCCGGGGGCAGGCGCTGACGGCGCTGTTCGCGGTGCTGGCCGGAATCGCGGTGATGGCGGCCGGGCTGTGGATCCAGTACATCTGCCGGCTGCCGGAGGACCAGGACCCGTCGACGCCGGTGCACAGCTCGGCGGAGCGGCCCTGAGGCCTCGGAAGGGTCGCCGACCGTCATGGTCGGTACACCCAACGTCATGTGATGGTCCTGTCAAGACCACATTTGGGACCTGGCCTGACATGGGCAGCGCGGTCACGCTAGATTCTGGCCATGCCACGTGGTCGCCACCGCCAGTCCTCGCCTCTGAGCAGGCTCCTCCCTCCGACCGCCTGCGGAGTGCTGGCGATCGCCGCACTCATATCCGCGGTCTTCGTGACCGACCCGGGGACGCTCCGCGTCCTGGTGGTGGCCGCGTCCGTCGGGGCCTTCGCCGGTGCGGTGCTGCTGCGGCTGCGTGAGCACGCCGGCGAGGTCGAACTCGAGGCCGAGGTGGCCGCGAGGTCCCGGGACGAGGCCCGCTTCGAGGACCGGGTGGCCGAGTTGGAGTACGCCGCGGAGGCGGCGGAGGAGCAGGTCAAGCGGCTGGAGCGGCGGCTGCTGGCGCAGCGCAGCCAGATCGCCAGGGCCGAGGCCGAGAACGCCAGGCTGCTGCGGGAGCGCGCCAGGATCGCGGCGGAGCAGGCCCTGCGGGAGGCCGAGGAGGCCCAGCGCAAGGAGGTCGCGCTGCGGGGCATGCGTCCGACCGCGACGGCCTATCTGAAGGCCGCCGCGGCCCTGCGGGGCCTGGAGCGGCGGGCGGCGGTGGGACAGGCCCAGCGGATCGCCGCGGGGGCGGCGGGCGCCGGCGGCGGGGTCGTGGTGGAGCCGGTGGCCGAGCCCGTGGTGGAGCAGGTGGCGGCCGAGCCGGAACCGAAGCAGGAGCGGGTGCGGGAGCGGGCCCAGGAACGGTCGGCGTTCCGGCCGAAGGCGCCGAAGGCCGCCAAGGTCAAGAAGGCCGCCGCGGCCGTGGCGGAGGCGCCGGCGGGACCGGCGTGGGCGCGGGCGGCGTTGCCGCCGCTGCGGCCGGCCAGCCCGGTGCTGCCGCGGCAGTCGCGGGACGTGCTGCGGCAGGATGCCGGCAGCAGCGGGACGTTCAACTTCTTCAGCCGTCAGGAGACGGCGATCTCCACCGAGTTGGGGGATCTCGCGGACGTGGTCGGTACGGAGGCTGCTGCGGCGCAGCGGGAGTACGCGGACGCGGGGGTTGCGGACGGGGCCGCGGGGACGGCGGAGGACGTCGTGCACGACCTCACCGCGGAGGACGAGACCGAGCCGATCGACGTCCGCTCCCTGCGGGCGCTTTAGCTCTTTGTGTCTTTAGGGGCGCGGGGAACTGCGCGACCAGCCCTCTACGGAGGTGCATGGTTGGCAGCGCAGTTCCCCGCGCCCCTATGGGGTTGCTGTCAGGGCGGACAGTGCGGCTTGGATCGTTGGGTCGGCTGGGTCGAGGGCTGCTGCCCGGGTCAGGGCCTCGTGGGCGCGCGGAGCGTCTCCCTGGTGGGCGGCGATCTTGCCGAGGAGGAGCCAGGCCGGGGTGAGGTCCGGCTCCTCCTGGACCGCGCGTTCCAGGGCCGCCCGGGCCCGGGTATGGTCGCCGTTGCGGGCGTGGGTCAGGCCCGTGTTGTAGCTGATGCGGCCGCGGTACACGAGATGGGCCAGCGCGGCGAGGTCCTCCTGGCAGCCGGGGCAGTGCAGGGTGTCGGGCAGGGCGTCCAGCCGGCACTGGGGGCAGCTGACCCGGATGTCTGACATGGCCGTCCTCACTGTTGGGGGGTGTCCCACTACTCGGGCCGCACCGGGGTGCTGTGGATGTCGGGGGCCGGGGCGTCGTCCATCTCCCGCAGGGCCTCGGCGTGCAGGCCGACCAGCGCGGACAGGGCCTGGTTGACCTTCTCCAGGTTGGCCTCCTCCATGCCCTCGTCGATCGCCCGCAGCGCGCTGCGCAGCCGCTGGGACAGGGCCGGGGAGAGCAGGTTCTGACTGACGAACACATGGCTGTAGGTCACCATGAGGACGTTGGGCCCCATCGAGTCGGTGAGCCGGTCCGCGGCCAGCGTGAGCCGCTTCATCGCCTCGAAGTCGGCGCGGTCGCGCGCCGACTTCAGCTCCTCGCGGGCGCGGCGGATCGCGGCCAGGTCCTCGTCGCTGAGCAGCTTGTCGCAGAAGGCCAGCACCGCGCCCAGGTAGGCGTCGGTGCCGCGGGCCCGGCTCTGGATCCTGGCCTGCTCCTCGAAGGCGCGCAGCAGCTCCTCGGCGGAGCGGCCGCGGGTCTGGCCCGCGGAGACGTCGTCGAGGTCCTCGATGGCCTTGCGGGCGGCCCGCCGTTCGGCGTCGGTGAGCTCGTCCTCCCAGCGTTCGGTGTAGCCCTCGATGGCCATCCGCTTCTCGTCCAACTGGGCCTTGAGCTCCGGCTCCAGGGTGACCCGTTCGAGTTTGACGGTGCGTTGCGGGCCGCCGTGGATGCGGACCGAGAGGGTGATGGTGCGGTCCTGGGAGAGGCCGAAGGAGACGGTGACCGGCACCCGGCCGGAGAAGCCGTCGGGGAGCCGCAGGCTGAGGTGGCCGATGAGCTCGTTCTGCTGGGCGATCTCCCGGTCGCCCTCGAACACGGCGACCTCCAGCCGCTGCCGTCCCGATCCGGCGACGTGGAAGTCGCGGCTGACCGGGTCGGTGGTGGGGTAGCTGGAGTTCTTCGGGATGATCACGGCGAAGCTGCCGTCGTTGAGCTCGATGCCGAGGCTCTTCGGGGTGATGTCGAAGGGGTTGGCGACCTGAAGCCAGGCGCCGCAGCCGGAACAGGTCTCGGCGCCGGGCTCGTTGACGGTCCGGCACTCCGCGCAGCGCAGCCCTGACGGTCCGTCGGCCTGGGCGTCGGCGCCCGCCTGGCCGGCGAGCGGGGAGCCGCACAGGTCGCACTCGCGGTCGCCGGGGGCGGCCGGGGTGCCGCAGCGCGGGCAGCTGCGGGGCTCCTGCCGGGCGGCCGGCGCCGGGCGGGCGGCACCGGTCGGGCCGCTGCCGCCGCCGGACGTGCTGCCGCTGCCGTCCAGGGCCTGGTGGCACTTGGGGCAGGCGCTCTCGTCCGGGGAGACCGGCAGGTAGCAGGTGGGGCAGGAGATCCGCTCGGCACCGACCAGGGACGCCTGGCAGCCGGTGCAGACCTCGTCGGTGAGCGCACCCAGCTGGTGGCACTCGGCGCACTCGACCTCGCCCAGCAGCGCCGACTGGACTGCGGCGCCGAGGGCGACGCACTGCATCGGATTGCCGCCGAGCTTGATCCGCTTGGGTCCGAAGACCTCGCCGAGCCGCCGGATCACCAGCGGGATCGAGGTGGAGCCGCCGACCAGCAGCACCTCGTCGATGTCGGCGACGGTGAGGTTGGCCTCCATGATCGCCTTGTGGGTCAGCTCGATGGTGCGCTCGATCTGGTCCTCGATCAGCCGCTCGAAGCGGGTGCGGTCGAACTCGGCCTCGAAGATCTGGCTGCCGTCGCCGATCCCGGCCAGGGTGACCTCGGTGGCCTGCTGGCTGGAGAGGTCGATCTTGGTGGCCTCGGCGGTGCCGGTGATCCGGGAGCGGTCCAGCCGGTGCGGCTGGTAGTCGGCGCCGTACTCCGCCTTGATGTCGTCCAGCAGGGCGCTGGTGATGGCCTTGTCGAAGTCGTCGCCGCCGAGCAGGTTGTCGCCCTCGATGCCGAGCACCTGGCAGGAACCGGGGATCAGCAGCAGGATCGAGATGTCGAAGGTGCCGCCGCCGAGGTCGTAGACCAGCACGGTGCGGCCGTCCTCGCCGAGGTCGCCGGTCATGCCGTAGGCGAGGGCGGCGGCGGTGGGCTCGTTGATGATCCGCAGCACATGGAAGCCGGCCAGCCGGCCCGCCTCCTGGGTGGCCGCGACCTGGCGCTCGCCGAAGTAGGCGGGGACGGTGATCACCGCCCGCTGGAACGGGGCGCCGGCCCGGCCCTCGGCGTCCTCCTTGAGCTTGCGCAGGATGATCGCGGATATCTCGATCGGGGTGTAGGAGCGGCCGTCCAGCCAGACGTTGACGTCGCCGTCCAGCCCGGCGGTGACCTTGTAGTCCAGCTCGCCCAGCGCGGCCTGCACCTGCGGGTCGCGGAACTTGCGGCCCATGAAGCGCTTGGCGGAGCGGATCACGTTCTCGCCGTCGGTCGCCATCCGTCCCCGCGCCGAGGTCCCCACCAGCAGTTCGCCGCGCCTGCCGCGGCCCACCACCGAGGGGGTGGCCTCCTGGTTCTGCTTGTTGTAGACGATCTCGGGCTCTCCACGGCGGAGTTGGGCGACCACGGAGTTGGTGGTGCCCAGGTCGATACCGAGCGTACGGATCATGCTGCGGGGTTCCCCTCGGGGCGACTGCTGACGGGTGGTCACTTGCGCTTGCGGGAGCTGCGGGTCTTGCGGGGCTTGCGCGCCGACGGCTGCTTGCGCTGCCGGGGAGCCGGGGTGCGCCGGGGTTCGGGGGCGTCCTGCGGCTCCGGGACCGGCGCCGCGGCGGGGGCGAGGGCGGGCGCGGGCTCCGGGTCCTGCCCGGTCCAGGGCACGGCGACCTCCACCTCGGCCCGGCGCAGCACGTCCCCGCGCCAGTTGAAGCCGTTGCGCACCACCGCCACCACGGTCTCGTCGGGCTTGTCGGCGCTGGGGACGCGGCCGACGATGTCGGCGACGGCCGGGTGCGCGACGTAGTTCAGCAGGCGCATCGGGGACACCTCGGCGACGGCCAGTTTCTTCCGCAGGATGCCCTGCACCGCCGCCGCCATCTCGACCAGGTTGTCCGGCCGGGGGATGCCGGGCGGCAGCTGGGCCTGCTTCTCCTGCACCGCGAACAGCACGTCGTCCACCTCCAGCAGCCCCAGCAGCAGCCCGCGTTGGGCCGACTCGGCGGCCCTGGCGTCCTCCTCCCGGCGGCGCCGGGCGATGGAGCTGCGGAACAGCAGCTTGGTGAAGGCGTCGGCCAGGTCGACGTCGAGGGCCCGCTCCGGTACGGGCAGGAAGTCCTCGGTGATCGCCAGCGGATCGGTGCTGACCTCGGTTCCGGTCTCGGTCATGGGTCGGCTACTCCGGGATCTCGACGGGGGGCAGTACGGCGGTTCCGGCCTGGTACGCGGCGGGCACCCGCAGTGCCTCGACCCCGGCCTCGGGCGGGGGATCGGCCCAGTCGGCGGTCAGCTCCGACTCGCGCAGCACCAGCAGGTCCGCGGCCGGCGGCATGGTGAAGGCGGCCGGGTCCGGCAGCGGCGGCTCCGCGTCGACCGGGGCGAAGGCCTCGTCCAGGCCGGCCGAGGTCTGCGCCGGCAGGTGTTCCAGCAGGTCCCACTCCAGGCGCTTCTCCGGGTTGCGCAGCGCCGCGGCGGCCTGCGCCACCTCGTTGGGACGGTGCTTGCGCGCCCGGATCGCCCTGGCCTGCGCGGCCTTGAGCTCGGCGCTTCCGGCCGAGCTGTCGATGCCGAGGATCTCGTAGGGCGACGGTCCTGACAGGGGCATGGGTGTGGTCCTCTCCCGGCTCAGTAGCCGCGTCGCCGCAGGGCGGCCTGCAGGGTGAGCAGGTCCTTGTTCTGCGGGTCGTAGCCCAGGCCGGTCCGCATCTCGTTCCTGGCGGAGCGGAACTGGCTCCTGTTGGCGAGGCGGTAGGCCTCGCCGCAGTAGGCGTCGGCCAGTTGCTGCCGGGTCACCTGGTTGTTCTGCACCTGCAGCGCCGCGAGCAGGAAGGCGACCCCGCCCTGGTGGTTCTTGGCCTTCAGCAGCTCCACGCCCCGGTTGTGCAGCACCACCGACAGCCTGCGCTCGGCCTCGGGGGCGGTGGTGCGCAGGTCGGTGCCGTCCGACTCCGGGTCGAACAGCACCGACTGGGTCATCAGCTCCAGGGCGGTGTCCAGCCGGGACCGGGTCAGCGCGATCGCCTTGGACCTGGCGTAGAGCACATTGCTGAGCATCAGCCGACGCTCCTTGCTGCCCTCCAGCTTCAGCGCCTCGGTGAGCAGTTCGCCGGCCTGCGCCAGCGAGGCGTCGTCCTCGGCGTTCATCAGCTGGTTGGCCCAGTTGGTGAGGGCGGCGGCGGTGAACTCGCGGGCGGTGGGGTCCTCCGGGGCGTGCTTCACGGCCAGCCGCAGCAGCCGCACCGCCTCGGGGTAGTCCTTGCGCTGGTTGTTGGCCCGCAGGCCGAGCTGGGAGTAGCCGGCGCTGAGGTTGGCGGCGACGGTCGGGTTCCCCGGGGCCAGCGCCAGGGTCCGCACCAGGACGTCGACGGCCGCCTGGTGGGCGTCCCGGTCCTCGCCGAGCAGCCGCTGGGCCTCCTTGACGCCGGCGTCGGCGAGGGTGGTGCGGTGCGCCGGGGTGAGTTCGGCGCCGAGCCGGGCGACCTCCTCGAAGCCGTCCAGCGCGGCGGCCCAGCGCTGGTGGGCGTAGTGCTCCTGGGCCCCGGCCCGGACCGCGGTCGCCAGCAGTGCGGAGCCCTCGGTGCCGCGTTCCATGGTGGACAGCGCCCGCAGCCCGTCGGCCGCGTCGTCGAAGCGTTTCTGCTGGACCAGGTACCAGTAGGCGCCGAGGGGTCCGAACAGCGGGCGCAGCTGCTCGGCGAGCGGGCCGCTGTGGTCCGGCCGCAGCAGCAGGTCGAGGTCCTGGGCCAGAGCCCGCCCCTGCCGGGCCCCGGGGAGCAGCGACTGCAGCAGGGGGCCGCGGACCACCGGCTGCGCCGGGCCGGACTCCGCGGCGAGCGTCGGCGCGTACCGGGCCAGGGTGGCGGCGGCCTGGCATTCCAGCCCCCAGCGGACCGCCCAGCCGGTGGCTGACGGACCGTCACCGTCGGTGCCGTGGGCGGCGTCGCGGGTCAGGAAGTCCTGCCTGATGCGTTCCGTCAGCGCGGTCCGTACCGCCTGTCCGCGGTCCTCGGGGACCGGGCGGCCGGTGGCCTCGGCGATCCCCGGCCACAGGCCGGGGTGGTGCAGCGCGGCGGCCCAGCAGGCCAGGGTCCACTCCCAGACGGCGTCGTCGGCCTCGGCGACGCCGCGTTCGGAGGCCAGCCGGTAGCTGGCCAGGCCCAGCGAGTGCAGGGCGCGCAGGTCCTGCGGGCGGTCCTGCCACAGCTGGTGGAACCGGTCCCAGGCGTCCGCGTGCCGTCCGGCCCGGCTGTGGGCCAGCGCCTCGTGCTCGGCCAGCAGCGGGAGCGCGGCGGCGGCGACCGGGTCGTCGGGGGCGACCGCCTCGACCTCGCGCAGGGCGGTCAGCGTCAGCTCCAGGTCCCCGGCGGCGGCCGCGGCGGCGGCGCGGTGCAGCTGGACCAGGCGCAGGGTGTCGGCGTCCGCACCGGCGTCGACGGCCTCGGCGAGGGCCGCCTCCGGGTCGCCGCAGTGCAGCCGGATCCGGGGGAGTGCGTTCCGCAGCGGCGCTGCCGGGGCGCTGTCGCGGGGCAGGACGGCGGCCCAGGCGGCCAGCAGCGGCACCGCCTCCTCGGGCCTACCGGTCCGGAGCGCGTGGGCGAGCAGCGCGGGCAGGTCTGCGGCCAGGCAGGTGTGGCAGCGGGTGGGGAGCGGAGTGGTCACGGCGGTGTCGGCGGGCTCCGTGGGCGGCTCGCCGACCGTTCCGAGGACCACGGTGGCGTCGGCCGGCTGCGGTCGCTCCCCGGACGGTTGGAGGGCAGTGGTGTCGGCCGGCTGAGGTCCGTCGGGTTCCGCGGCCGGCGGACGGGACCGGTGCAGGTGGGCGGCGCAGGCGGGGCGGCCGCACTGGCCGCAGCCGGCCACCGCGGGCTGGTTGCAGGCGGTGGCGCCGGTGCCGGAGCAGGGTGTGCCCGGGGTGACCGTGTCGCCGCCGTGCGGGCCGTGCGCGGTGAGGGCCTGGGCCTCCGCCGCGAAGGCGTTCGGCCAGGCCCCGGCCCGTGCCGCCAGCAGCGCGCGCAGCCGGTGCAGGGCCGGCTCCTCGACCGGGCCCGCCCCGGCGCCGGTCGGCCCTTCGGCCGACTCCACCGTCCTGAGCAGGGCGATCGCGGTACGCGGCTGTCCGGCGGCGAGCTGCAGCGCGGCCAGCCGGGGGCGGTCCCCGGCGAGCAGCGGGGCCGCGGTGGCGGCGTCGTCGCGCAGCATCGCCAGCGCGCCCCTGAGCCGGCGCAGCCGCGGGCTGCCGCCGTCGATCCGCTCGTGCCGGGCCGCCACGGCCAGCGCGGCGTCCGCGCGGTCCAGGGACTCGGCCCGGTCCCGGCCGGTGAGCAGTGCCAGGCCGGCCTCGCGCAGCCCGGCCTCCACCAGCGCGGTCCGGTACTCGGCGGTGTCCGGGAAGGCCGCCACGCAGGTCTCCCACAGCCGCATCGCCCGGCCGGGTCGACGCTCCGTCAGTTCCCGTGCCGCCAGCAGGCTCCGCAGTACGGCGCGGTTGCGGGCCAGGACCTGGTGGCGATCGTCGGGCAGCGCCTGCCAGCTGTCCAGGGCGGCGTCGGGGCTGCCGAGCCCGGCCCTGGCCAGGCCCAGATGGAAGACGGCGGTGTCGCTCCAGGCGTCCTTCGGCCGGTCCGCCTCGGTGGTCAGGCCGCGTACCGCGTCGGCGTGCTGCCCGGCCGCGCAGAGCGCCGCGCCGAGTCGGATCCGGCCGGGCCGCCAGTCGGGCCGCAGCGCCGTCCCGGCCTGGTACTCGGCCGCCGCCAGGGCCACCTCGCCGGACCACTCGTGCAGCAGGCCCAGGCCGAACCTGGCCGGCGCGTGCCGGGGGTCGGCCCGCAGCGCGGCGATGAAGCAGGCGTGTGCGGTGTCGCGGTCGGGGGTGGGGGAGTCGAGGGCGAGGCAGCCCAGCGCGTAGTGCGTCCTGGGGTCGCCGGGGCCGAGCCGGACCGCGGCGAGCAGATCGTCGGAGGCGGCCTCCCAGTGCTGCAGCCGCTGCTGGGCCAGGCCGCGGAACAGCCGGGCCTCGACCGGCAGCCTGGTGCCGCGACCCCAGGGCCCGGTGCCCCAGGGGTCGGCCACTCCCGGCGGCCTGACCAGGGTCTCGCTGAACGCGGTGACGGCCTCCTGGTCCAGCCCGAGGCGGCTGAGCACGGCGCCGAGCCGGAACCACACCTCGGCGCTGCCGCCCGCCTGCGCCACGGCGGTGAGCGGTGCCCGGGCCTCGGCGGAGCGCCCCTGCGCGGACAGCGCGGCGGCGCGGGCCAGCACCGTCCACTCGGCCTGCGGCAGCGCGGCCAGGGCACGGGTGGTGAAGGTGTCGCGGTCACCGTCGGGTCCGGCGCCCGGACCGCCCGCCGCGGCCCCGGCGCCGCAGCGGGCCTGCAGCCAGAACAGCACCGGCTCGGCGGCCGTGTGCGCCGCGGCGGCCGGATCCCGGTACACCGCGCCGAGGTAGGCCAGCAGCAGATCGAGGTCCTCGGGCCGGTCGCCCTCGTGGATCCGCTGCTCGGCCAGGGCGTGCAGGGTCCACGGCGGCAGCGCCGCGACCGGGTCGGCCAGCAGCGGGAACGCCTCGCGGTAGAGCCGCAGCGCCTGCACCCGGTCGGTGGTCGCCCCGGCCTGCCCCAGCACGGCGGTGCCGCGCTGGGCGGCCAGCTCCGGCGCGGTGCCGGCCCTGGCCAGCCGCGCCGCGAGCCTGCCGTAGCGCTGCACGGCCTGCGGCGAACGTCCGGCGTCGGCGGCCTTCTTGGCGGCGGCCAGGGCCCGGTCGATCCCGCGCTGGTCGATCCGGGCCCGGCTGCGCAGGACCAGGCCGCCGAGGAGCAGCAGCACCACCACGGGCACGGCGAGCAGCGCGATCATCGGACCCCCCGGACGAATCGCTGACAGTTGCTGGCCATTTCCGGAGGTTCCCCCTGCTGCTCCGTCAAGTACTGCTTGCCTCAGCCGAATTGATGATCAGTTAACCGGGCGACCTTTTCCAGGGTAGGGAAGATCGAGCCGCAACGCAGCAGTTTGTGCCCCCCAAAGCGGGGACGGTCTACCCTGGTTCGGCTGGACGTGGTGCTCTGTTGTGGTCGGTGCGGCGGGGGGTGCGGGATGCAGCAGGGGCGTGGCGTGCCGCGGTCGCGTTGGACGGCGGGCCAGTGCTTCGGCCCGGACCACGACCCGGAGCAGTACCGGCTGCTGGAGTTCCGGCACCGCGGCGGCGAGGCCGAGGTCTGGCGCGCGGAGCGGACCAGCCACAGCGGCCGCAAGGAGATCGTCGCCGCGAAGATCATGCTGGAGCGCGACCCCTCCGAGGTGCGCCGCTGGCTGGGGCGCTGGGAGGACGTCACCCACAACGCCAACCGGCTCGGGGTGGCCGACCTGGTCGTCCCCACCTTCCTGCTCGGCCCCTGGCCGCACCCTCCCGGCCGGCCGTCGACCGGCCTGGTGGCCTACCAGATATCGCCGTGGCTGGACGCGGTGCCGCTGGACCAGTGGGCCCGCTCGGCCACCGGCGGTCCGGCCGCCGCCGCCGAGGTGCTGCTGCGGCTCTGCCGGATCGTCGACGACCTGCACGGCAAGCGCTGGGTGCACCGCGACATCTCCGCGGCCAATGTGCTGGTGGACGCCGACGCCCTGGTCAAGCTGATCGACCTGACCTTCCTGACCCCGCTGGACGCCGCGCTGACGGTGGCGGTCTTCACCCCGGGGCACGTCCCGCCCGAGCAGGAGCAGGTCGGCGGCTACCCGACCGCGGCCAAGGACCTGTTCGCGGTGGGGACGCTGGCCAGGACGCTGCTGCTGCCCGACGCCGGCCGGCTCGACCTGCACGAGCCGGACGCGCAGACCCGGCGCGAGCTGCACGAGGCCGGGCTGCCGGGCGCCGTCGCCGACTGGCTCTGCGAGGCCCTGGACGCGGCGCCGGAGCGCCGTCCGTCGCCGCTGGTGCCCTGGGCCGAGCGCGGCGGTGAGCTGCTGCGGGCGCTGCCGGCCGAGGGCCGGATCAGCTGCCTGCAGCTGGTGGCGGACGGCTGGGGGCGTCCGGTGGTGGTCACCGGCGGTCCCGGCGGCGTCGAGTTCTTCGCGGCCTCGCCGGACCGGGCGCGGACCAGGCTGCAGCCGGACGCCGCACCGCCGCCGGCCCCGGCGCTGCCCCCGGCCGGGGGACCGGCCGGGGTGCGGGAGATCGCGGCGGGCCGCGCGGCCGACGGCGGGGTGGCCGTGTTCGCGGTGGACCGGCGCGGGGTGCTCTGGTGCGGCACCAGTGGTCAGGGCTGGTCGGAGGCGCTGCACAGCGTCGCCGGCATCGCCGCCGCGACCACGCCGTTCGGCGAGGTGGCGGCCTGGACGGCGCGCGGCGGCACCGTCCAGATGCTGCGCTGGACCCCCGGCGTCGCGCTGTCCGTCAGCGAGCTGCGGCGCTGCCCGGCGGACCGGGTGCTCGCCGCCACGGCCGAGCCGGACGGCGGCTGGGCGCTGCTGGTGGAGCGTCACGGGCGGCTGTTCCACTGCTCGGTGGCCGATCCGGACCGCTACCGGCGCACCTCCTACGACGGCGCCGAGTCCGCCGAGCCGCCGGCCTCCCGGCAGCTGCTGGCCGAACCGGTCGCGGCGGCGGCCCTGGCCGCCGGACCGGGCGGCCTGCGGGCCGGCGCGGTGCTGGCGGACGGCGGCGTGGCGCTGTGGAGCCTGGGCGCGAGCGGCTGGCGGCGCGCGGCGGACCTGGTCCGGCCGGGCGGCGCCGACCGGGCCGAGGGCTTCGCCCTGGTCGGCCACCGGTCCGGCCCCACCTGCGCGGTGGTCGGCGGCGGCGGGGTCCGGCTGCGCTCGCTCAGCTCCGGGGACGCCTGGTGGCGGCCGACGCTGCGACCGGCCACCCGGGTGGCGCTGCTGCAGGGCGCGGACTGGCGGCTGAGCCTGGCGGCGGTGGTCGAGGACGAGGTGCACTGCTGGCAGGAGGACGAGGCGCTGCGCTGGCGCCCGGTGCCGCTGGAGCAGTGCTGACCCGTCGTCGACTGCGCGCCGGCTGTCTACTTGTCGATGTCGCCGACCACGAAGAACAGCGAGCCCAGGATCGCCACCATGTCGGCGACCAGGGTCCCGGGCAGCAGCTCGCCGAGGACCTGGATGTTGTTGAAGGAGGCCGAGCGCAGCTTCAGCCGCCACGGCGTCTTGTCGCCCCGGGAGACCAGGTAGTAGCCGTTCACCCCGAGCGGGTTCTCGGTCCAGGTGTAGGTGTGGCCCTCGGGCGCCTTCAGCACCTTCGGCAGCCTGGTGTTGATCGGTCCCGGCGCCAGCCCGGCCAGGGTGTCCAGGCAGGCGTCGGCCAGGTCCAGCGAGTTGTGCACCTGCTCCAGCAGGCACTCGAACCGGGCCAGGCAGTCGCCCTCCTGACGGGTCACCACCCGCAGCACCCCGCCCAGCTCCGGGTAGGCCAGGTAGGGCTGGTCCCGGCGCAGGTCGAAGTCCACCCCGGAGGCCCTGGCGATGGGCCCGCTCACCCCGTAGGCGTGCACCAGCTCCGGCGCCAGCACGCCGACGCCCCTGGTGCGGGCCCGGAAGATGTCGTTGCCGAGGACCAGGTCGTCGAAGACGCCCATCCGGCTGCGGACCGAGGCGACCGCGGCGCGCACCCGTCCGTACCATCCGGCCGGCAGGTCCTCCTTGAGGCCGCCGACCCGGTTGAACATGTAGTGCATCCGGCCGCCGGAGGCCTCCTCCATCACCGCCTGGAGCTGCTCGCGCTCGTGGAAGGCGTGGAAGACCGGGGTGATCCCGCCCAGCTCCAGCGGGTACGAGCCGAGGAACATCAGGTGGTTGAGCACCCGGTTCAGCTCGGCCAGCAGGGTGCGGGTCCAGGTGGCCCGCACCGGCACCTCCATGCCGAGCATCCGCTCCACACCGAGGACCACGCCCAGCTCGTTGGCGAAGGCCGAGAGCCAGTCGTGGCGGTTGGCCAGCATGACGATCTGCCGGTAGTCCCTGGCCTCGAACAGCTTCTCGGCGCCGCGGTGCATGTAGCCGACCACCGGCTCGGCGGCGGTGATCAGCTCACCGTCCAGGCGCAGCTTGATCCGCAGCACGCCGTGGGTGGACGGGTGCTGCGGGCCGATGTTGAGCACCATGTCGCTGGTGCCCAGCTCGGTCGCGGCCCCGGCGCCGATCCCGACCGTGGTCTCGCGGGTGCCGCTGCCCGGCGTGCTACTCGTCGGCGTGCTGGTCCTCGGCGTGCTGGTCCTCATGGAGCAAGAGTGTGCCACCACCGGACGCCGCCAGAGCCGGCCAGCGTCCGGGTAGCGGCATGCCCACCGACTGCAGGCCCCAGACGAAGGAGCCCAGCCCGCTCGGCGCGGTGAGCTCGGCGGCCTCACCCGCCGCGGCCAGGGCGCGCAGGTAGCCGGCGGGGTCGCTCGACGCCAGCGCCAGCGGGGGGCGGGCGCCGTCCACGCCGAGCGCGGCCAGGGCGCGGCGCTGAGTCGTCCACAGGCTGTGGACGGGGCGGCCCGCGGCGGCCTGCCGGGCGGCGGCCAGGCAGGAGTCCAGGGCCACGTGGGAGGTCAGATCGCAGCCGCCGTCCGGTACCGGCCGCACCTCGCGGCCCTCACGGAAGGCGGCGAGGCTGCCGAAGGGCGGCCGGCCGGCGGCGTCGTGGGCGTAGTCGACCGCGACCGCGAGCCCCCGCCGCAGCGAGCCGACGGCTGCCGCCCAGGCCCGGTCGCGGTCCAGCCCGATCTCGGCGCGCTCGCCGGGCTCCGCGCCGTCCAGCGGCCACCAGCGGGCCAGCCAGGCGGCCTGCTCGCCGGCGACCGCCGGTCCCGGTCGCTCCTCGCCGCTGCCGCGCTCCACCTCGACCAGCCGCGCCACGCCCTCGGCGTCGACCTCGGCGATGTCCACCGGCACGTTGTCCAGCCACTCGTTGGCGAACAGCACTCCGTCCGCGGCCGGCTCGATCCGGTCGCTCCAGCCGATCCACCCGGGCAGGCCGTCCGGTCGCGGAGCCCGTTCGACGGCGCGCAGCACCAGCCGGTCCGCCAGTCCGGGCCGCTCCGCGCGGGCGCGCACCCCCAGGGCGCACAGCAACTCCGCGCGCCCCGCGCCGACGTCGGTCACCACCAGTTCCGCCGGACGGCCCAATGCCCGGTCCACCTCGGCCACCAGTTCCAGCACCGCCCCGGCGAACAGCTCGCCGCCGCCGGCCGAGGCGTGCACGGAGGTACGGAAGTGCCCGGCCGGACCGGCCCCCGTCCGGGTGAAGAAGCCGTCCGGCCCGTACAGCGCCCGCTCGGTCGCCGCACGCCACCCGGTCCACTCCGCCGCCTGCGCGGTCCGCCTCCCGCTGTCCATTGCTGCACCCTAGTTCGCGCGGCCCCGGGGCGGTTCGCGCGGCGCGGGGCCGGGCGGACGGGAGGAGTCCGGTCGCCGTACGCGCCGCTCCTCTCTCCGACCTGCGGAGGACGGCCGACTCCGCCCGGCGGGGGACCCGACCGCTGTTCCACCTGCATAGGCTGGTGAGTGTGCAACTCCTCTACAGCTGGTTCCGCAGGCACCCCACGGTGTCCGACGCCATCTGGGCGTCGCTGCTGTTCCTGCTGTGCCTGGTGGAGCTGGCGTCCGACTGGAAGGACGGCAGGAGCCAGGCCGCGCTGGCCGCCCTGGTCTTCGTCTCGGTGACGCTGTGCACGCTGATGGTGCTGCGCCGGCGCTGGCCCGATGTCACCGTCTGGGTGGGCATCGCGGTGGGCCTGGGGCAGGTGGCGCTCCGCCGGGACCCCAGCAGCGCCGACATCGCGCTGCTGATCCTCGCCTACACCGCGGCGGCCTTCGCCCACATCTGGACCTCCAGGGCCGCCCTGCTGATGAGCGCCCTGGCCGGGCCGCTGACGTACTTCCGGTTCGGCCCCGACGGCAACAACCCGCACCCCTCGGTCGCCGAGAACGTCCTGGTCAGCCTGCTGGCCTCGACCCCGTTCCTGCTGTGCTGGGTGCTCGGCCGGTTCACCCGGATCCGCCGCGCCTACTACGTCGAGCTGGAGGACCGCGCCGCCCGGCTGGAGCGCGAGCGTGACGCCCAGTCGAAGATCGCCGTGGCCGCCGAGCGGGCCCGGATCGCCCGGGAGCTGCACGACGTGGTGGCCCACAACGTCTCGGTGATGATCGTTCAGGCCGACGGGGCCTCCTATGTGATGGACTCCTCGCCCGAACAGGCCAAGCAGGCGCTGGCCACCATCGCCGGCACCGGCCGCCAGGCGCTGGAGGAGATGCGCCGGCTGCTGGGGCTGCTGCGCTCGGCCGACAGCGCCGGCGAGTACGTTCCGCAGCCGGGCGTGGAACAGCTCCCCGAGCTGCTGGAACAGGTCCGCAACGCCGGGCTCCCGGTCGCCTTCGCGGTGGAGGGCGAGCCCAGGGAGCTGCCGCGCGGCGTCGAGCTGACGGCCTATCGGATCGTCCAGGAGGCGCTCACCAACGCCCGCAAGCACGGCGGGCCGACGGCCAGCGCCTCGGTGCGGATCCGCTTCGACGACCGCGGCCTGGACATGCTGATCGAGGACAACGGCCGCGGCGCCACCGCCGAGCTGGCCCGCGACGGCGGCGAGGACGGCTTCGGGCACGGACTGATCGGGATGCGCGAGCGGGTCGGCATGGTGGGCGGCACGCTGGATGCCGGGCCCCGCCCCGGCGGCGGCTTCCGGATCAACGCGGTGCTGCCGCTGAAGCCCGCACGGGGCGGGGCGGCTGCGGCTGCGCCCGCCCCGGCCCCCGCGTCACCGCCTCCGCCCGCACCGCCCGGCCCGGTGGCCGACCCCGCCGTCCACCTCAGCAAGTAGAAGGACCCCCGATGCCGATCCGCGTGATGCTCGTCGACGACCAGGAACTGCTGCGCACCGGATTCCGGATGGTGCTCCAGTCGCAGCAGGACATCGAGATCGTCGCCGAGGCCGGTGACGGCGTCCAGGCCCTGGAGGTGCTCGCGACGACCCCGGTCGACGTGATCCTGATGGATGTCCGGATGCCGCGGATGGACGGCGTCGAGGCCACCCGCCGCATCTGCGCCCTGCAGGACGCCGCGGCGGCGAGCGACCCGGGCAGCGACACCGGGCCGCGGGTGCTCATCCTCACCACCTTCGACCTGGACGAGTACGCCTTCGCCGCGCTCAAGGCCGGGGCCAGCGGCTTCCTGCTCAAGGACGTGCCGCCGACCGAGCTGGTCGCCGCGATCCGGGCGGTCCGCGGCGGCGATGCGGTGGTGGCCCCGACCACCACCCGCCGCATGATCGACCGCTTCGCCACGGTGCTGCCCAGCTCGCTGCCGCCGGCCGAGACGCCGGAGCTGGCCCGGCTCACCGAACGCGAGCGCGAGGTGCTGCTGCTGATCGCCCAGGGGCTCTCCAACGGCGAGATCGCGGCCCGGCTCTCACTCTCCGAGGCGACCGTGAAGACCCACGTCGGCCGGATCCTCACCAAGCTGCAGCTGCGCGACCGGGTGCAGGCCGTGGTCCTGGCCTATGAGACGGGGCTGGTCCGGGCGCAGCACTGACCCTTTCGGGGTGGCTTGTCGCGCAGTTCCCCGCGCCCCCAGCAAGTGCAACTGGCCCAGTTGCAGCCCCCTAGGGGCGCGGGGAACTGCGCGACAAACCACCCACAGCCCGCACCCGAAGGCCTACTTCAACCGTTCCAGCAACGCCGCCACCCCCGAGCGAACCTCCTGTGGGGACCACTCCAGCGCCGGGGCCTGCACGGTGACCTCGGTGTACGAGATCCCCGGCAGCCCGGGCTCGCGCCAGCCGCCGAACAGCGCCTGTCCGGTTTCCTCAGCCATCCGCAGCCCCGCCTCGACCAGGGTCTCAGCCGGGTACGGCAGCCACAGCTGGAACTGGTGGGTGTGCGGCGGCTCCGGGAACACCCGGGCGCCGGGCACCTCGGCCACCGCCTCCGCCAGCGCCGCGGCCACCACCTTGGCGTGCGCGACGTACTCGCCCAGCCGCGGCAGCTCCCGCTCGATCCCGGCCAGCGCGCTCAGCGCCGCAGGCCACTGCTGGTAGAGCTGGCCGCCGTAACGGTGCCGCCAGGTCCGCGCCTCGGCGACGAACTCCGCAGGGCCGGCCAGAGCAGCCCCGCTGATCCCGCCGAGGGTCTTGTAGAACGACACGTAGACGGAGTCGGCGAGACCGGCGATCTCCGGCAGCGAACGGTCGAAGTGCGGCGTGGTCTCCCAGATCCGGGCCCCGTCCAGATGCACCACCGCGTCCCTGGCCCTGGCCGCCTCGACGGTGGCCTCCAGCTCGGTCCAGGTCGGCAGCAGGAATCCGGCGTCGCGCAGCGGCAGCTCCAGCATCAGCGTGCCGAAGGGCTCGGCGAAGTCGGCCACCTCCTCCGCGTCGGGCATCCGCCGCTCGGTCGTCGGCCAGACGCTGCGCAAGCCGCTGAGCTGCGCATACGCAAAGCGCTCATGGACCTCGGGGTGGGCCAGCGGGTGCATCGCCACCGTGCGGTCACCGGTCCGCCCGGCCCAGCAGCGCAGCGCGACCTGCTGCGCCATCGTCCCGGTCGGGAAGAACGCTGCGGCCTCGGTGCCGAGAAGACCGGCGACCCGCTCCTCCAGGACCTCGACCACGCCGTCCCCGTACACGTCGGTACGGCCGCCAAGCTCGTGCGAGCCGCCGGCGAGGGAGTCGATGCTCTCCCGCAGGCTCCTCGGGCGGGTACCGGAGAGTAGCCTTCCGGAGCCACGCAGCGCCTCGTAGCGGCGCTGCTGCGGGTCTATTTCCATCTCTTCAGCCATGGACCGATCATCTCCCATGCCGCTGGGCCGGGCTCTCGCCGACCGGGACGGGGCTGACCCGGAGGCGCTGGATGTCATACGATCCGGCGGCAGCCACCCCTCACCCGATGGTCCCCGGAGGATTCCGTGTTCGCTCTAGTCCTCAGGTTGATCCTCATCCCGTTGACCCGGGTGATCTACCGGCCGGTGATCGAGGGGCGCGAGAACGTACCCCGGCGCGGTCCGGTGATCCTGGCCAGCAACCACCTGTCCTTCATCGACAGCATGGTCATCCCGCTGGTGGCACCCCGCCCGGTGGCCTTCCTGGCCAAGAAGGAGTACTGGACCGGAACCGGGATCAAGGGGCGGATCATGCGCTCCTTCTTCATCGCGATCAGCGCCGTCCCGGTCGAGCGCGGTACCCACCGCGCGGCCCAGGCCTCGCTGGACGCCTCGCTGGCCGTCCTCAACGAGGGCATGGCCTTCGGCATCTATCCGGAGGGCACCCGCTCGCTGGACGGCCGGCTGTACCGCGGGCGCACCGGGGTGGCCTGGCTCGCGCTCACCTCCGGCGCACCGGTGGTCCCGGTGGCCCTGGCGGGCACCCAGGACATCCAGCCGGTCGGCAAGCGGCTGCCCCGCGTCCGACGGGTGACCGTCCGCTTCGGAGAGCCCATGGACTTCAGCGACCGCCGCGACCTGAAGCCGGTGGGGCCGGTGCGGCGCGGGGTCACCGACGAGATCATGGACGCCATCCACAAGCTGTCCGGGCAGACGCGGGTGGCGGCGTACAACGAGCGCCCGTCGGAGGACGCGGCGTAGGTCGCGCGGCGGTGCGGGCTGCGCATGGTTGCTGTTCGCGCAGTTCCCCGCGCCCCTGAAGGGGCGCGGGCAACCACCCCCCGAGGTGCACCCGTGAGCCCGCCGTACGATGGTGCGGTACGTCCGGTACCCATGAGGACTGGAACGGAAGGCAGGAACACGTGAGTGCAGACGACCTCGGTCTGCCGGACTTCGGCGACCCCACCGACCCCGCGAACCGCCCGGCCCGCCTCGCCGTGGGCGTCGTCGGTACGGGCAGGGTCGGCCCCGCCCTCGCCGCCGCGCTGCAGCTCGCGGGGCACCGCGTGGTCGCCGCCTCCGGCGTCTCCCGGGAGTCGCGCCGTCGCGCCGAGACCCTGCTGCCGGGCGTCCGCCTGGTCACGCCCCCGCAGGTGATGGCCGCCTCCGACCTGGTGCTGCTGACCGTCCCCGACGACGTCCTCGCCGAACTGGTGGCGGGGCTCGCGGCGACGGGCGCGGTGCGGCCGGGGCAGATACTGGTGCACACCTCCGGCGCGCACGGCGTCGCCGTGCTGGACCCAGCGGCCCGCGCCGGCGCACTCCCGCTGGCTCTGCACCCGGCGATGACCTTCACCGGCACCGCCGTCGACGTGGCCCGGCTGTCCGGCTGCCCCTTCGGGGTGACCTCCCCGGAGGAGCTTCGCCCGGTCGCCGAGGCGCTGGTCGTGGAGATGGGCGGCGAGCCGGAATGGGTGCCCGAGGCGGTCCGCCCGCTCTACCACACCGCCCTCGCGCACGGCTCCAACCACCTGGTCACCCTGGTGGCCCAGGCCATGGAGATCCTCGGCGACGCCGGTGTCGCCGAGCCGGGCCGGATGCTCGGCCCGCTCCTCGGCGCCGCCCTCGACAACGCGCTGCGCAGCGGCGACGCCGCGCTGACCGGTCCGGTCGCCCGCGGCGACGCCGGGACGGTGCGCAAGCACGTGCAGCAACTGCGGGCGACCTCGCCCCAGGTGCTGGAGAGCTACCGGGCGATGGCCCGGGCCACCGCCGACCGCGCGCTGGCCAACGGAATGCTGAAGGCGGAGGCGGCCGAGGCGCTGCTGGACGTCCTGGCGGAGGAGGACAAGTGACCGAGCTGGTGCGGACGGCCAAGGAGCTGCGCGAGGCCGCCCCGGGCGCGCAGCGGGCCGTGGTGATGACCATGGGCGCACTGCACGAGGGCCACGCGGCGTTGATCAGGGCGGCGCGCAAGCGGGTCGGACCGGGCGGCGCGGTGATCGTGACGGTGTTCGTCAACCCGCTCCAGTTCGGCCCCGGCGAGGACCTGGACCGCTATCCGCGCACCCTGGACGCCGACGTCGAGCTCGCCGCGGAGGCCGGCGCCAGCGTGGTGTTCGCGCCGTCGGTGGACGAGGTCTACCCCGGCGGCGCGCCGCAACTGCGGCTGGCGGCCGGCCCGATGGGGGAGGGGTACGAGGGCGCCTCGCGCCCCGGCCACTTCGACGGGATGCTCACCGTGGTCGCCAAGATGCTCCACCTCACCGCCCCCGACGTGACCTTCTTCGGCGAGAAGGACGGGCAGCAGCTCGCCCTGGTGCGGCGGATGGTCAAGGACCTCAACTTCCCGGTCGAGGTGGTCGGCGTCCCCACCGTTCGGGAGCCCGACGGACTGGCGCTGTCCAGCCGCAACCGCTTCCTCTCGGCGGAGGACCGGACCCGGGCGCTGGCGCTGTCGCAGATGCTCTTCGCCGGGCACGCGGCCCGCAAGAGCGGTCCGGCCGCGGTCATGGCCGCGGCGCGGGCGGTGCTCGCGGACCACCCGGACCTGTCCGTCGACTACCTCGCGCTGATCGACCCGTCCGACTTCACCGAGGTCGACCGGGAGGACCACCGGGGCGAGGCACTGCTCGCCGTCGCCGCGAAGGTCGGCAGCACCCGTCTGATCGACAACGTACGCATCTTCTTCCAGCCGTAGTCCCTCGCACCGCCCCCGGCATGTACTCACCACCAGGAGACGTGACCATGTACCGCACCATGCTGAAGTCCAAGATCCACCGAGCCACCGTCACCCAGGCCGACCTGCACTACGTGGGCTCGGTGACGGTGGATCAGGACCTGCTGGACGCCGCCGACCTGCTCCCCGGCGAGCTGGTCCACATCGTCGACATCGACAACGGCAACCGGCTGGAGACCTACACCATCGCGGGGGAGCGCGGCACCGGCATCATCGGCATCAACGGCGCCGCCGCCCGGCTGGTCCACCCGGGCGACCTGGTGATCCTGATCGCCTACGCCCAGCTGGAGGACGCCGAGGCGCGCAGTCACCAGCCCCGGGTGGTCTTCGTGGACGGCGACAACCGGGTCACCCACCTGGGCTCCGACGCCGCCCACGCCCCGGCCGGCAGCGGGCTCACCTCCGGGCATACGGATTCCCGTGCGATTCCCGGACAGGCGTACCGTGACGTCGACGGTGCTGCCCACAGCACCCCTGTGCCCGCGCGGAGCGAAGCATGACCCCTGTTCTCAAGACGCCCGTACCCGAGGACGTCAGGACGCGACTGGCCGCCCCGGCGCCCGGCTGGACCACCGCCACCGACGTGGTCGTGGTCGGGTCCGGCGTCGCCGGGCTGACCACGGCCCTGCGGCTGCGCGCCGCGGGGCTGAAGGTCATGGTGGTCACCAAGGCGGTACTGGACGACGGCTCCACCCGCTGGGCCCAGGGCGGCATCGCCGCCGCGCTCGGCGAGGGCGACACCCCCGAGCAGCACCTGGCCGACACCCTGGTCGCCGGGGCCGGCCTCTGCGACGAGGAGGCGGTGCGGGTCCTGGTCACCGAGGGCCCGGCCGCCGTGCGGCGGCTGATCGCCACCGGCGCGGCCTTCGACAAGGGCGCCGACGGGAAGATCCTGCTCACCCGCGAGGGCGGCCACCACCGCCGCCGGATCGCCCACGCCGGCGGCGACGCCACCGGCGCCGAGATCTCCCGCGCCCTGGTCGAGGCCGTCCAGGCCGATCCGCAGATCGAGGTCATCGAGCACGCCCTGGTGCTGGACCTGCTCACCGACGCCGAGGGCCGCACCGCCGGACTGACCCTGCACGTGATGGGCGAGGGCCAGCGGGACGGCGTCGGCGCGCTGCACGCCCGTGCGGTGGTGCTGGCCACCGGCGGCATGGGCCAGGTCTACTCGGCCACCACCAACCCGGCCGTCTCCACCGGCGACGGCGTCGCACTGGCGCTGCGGGCCGGGGCCGAGGTCACCGACCTGGAGTTCGTCCAGTTCCACCCGACCGTGCTGTGGCTGGGCCCGGACGCCGAGGGCCAGCAGCCGCTGATCTCCGAGGCGGTCCGCGGCGAGGGCGCCCACCTGGTCGACGCCGACGAGGTGCGGTTCATGGTGGGCCAGCACGAGCTGGCCGAGCTGGCGCCGCGCGACATCGTCGCCAAGGGCATCATGCGCCGGATGCTCGAGACCGGCGCCGAGCACATGTACCTGGACGGACGGCACTTCGGCGAGCGGATGTGGGAGGAGCGCTTCCCCACCATCCTGGCCTCCTGCCGCTCGCACGGCATCGACCCGGTGACCGAGCTGATCCCGGTCGCCCCCGCCGCCCACCACGCCTCCGGCGGGGTCCGCACCGACCTGCGCGGCCACACCACCGTCTCCGGCCTCTACGCCTGCGGCGAGGTCGCCTGCACCGGGGTGCACGGCGCCAACCGGCTGGCCTCCAACTCGCTGCTGGAGGGGCTGGTCTTCGCCGAGCGCATCGCCGCCGACATCCTGGAGCGGGACACGGCCGGCAAGCTGACCCCCCGTCACGAGGACACCACCCGCGAGGTCGAGCGTGTTCCGCTGCTGGCCTCCGAGGCGCGGGCCGACATCCAGCGGCTGATGACCAGGGGCGTGGGCGTGCTGCGCAACGCCGCCGGCATGGCCGAGGCCGCCGAGGGGCTGGCGGCCCTGACCGCCGACCCGCACAGCAGCGCCGTCACCGGCAAGGGCGAGGCCCCGCAGGTCGAGACCTGGGAGGCGACCAACCTGCACCTGGTCGCCACCGCGCTCACCGCCGCCGCCCGGCTGCGCGAGGAGACCCGCGGCTGCCACTGGCGCGAGGACTTCCCGGACCGCGACGACGCGGCCTGGCAGCGTCATCTCATCTCCCGTCAGCAGGACGGCGTTCTGACCACCACCAAGGAGCAGCAGTGACCGCGCACGACCACGAGCACGACCACCCGGAACTCCAGCTCGTCGACGGAGAGGGCGGCGGCTGCGGCGACGGCTGCGCCTGCGGCGAGGAGTACGTCACCGGCCTGGACCCGGCCCTGGCCGCCCTGCTGGAGGAGGCCGGTCTGGACCCGGTCGAGGTCGAGGACATCGCCACCCTCGCGCTGGCCGAGGACCTGGCCGGCGGCGAGGACGTGACCTCGGTCGCCACCGTTCCCGAGGAGGCCGTCGCCACCGCCGACTTCACCGCCCGCGAGGCCGGCGTGGTCGCCGGGCTGCGGGTCGCCGAGGCGGTGCTCTCGCTGGTCGCCGAGGAGGAGTTCAGCGTCGAACGGCACGCCGAGGACGGCGACCGGGTCGAGGCCGGGCAGGTGCTGCTCAGTGTGACCACCCGCACCCGCGACCTGCTCACCGCCGAGCGCAGCGCGCTCAACCTGCTGTGCCACCTCTCCGGCATCGCCACCGCCACCCGGGCCTGGGTCGACGCCCTGGAGGGCACCGGCGCGGTGGTCCGCGACACCCGCAAGACCACCCCGGGGCTGCGCGCGCTGCAGAAGTACGCGGTGCGGGCCGGCGGCGGCAGCAACCACCGGATGGCGCTGTCGGACGCCGCCCTGGTCAAGGACAACCACGTGGTCGCCGCCGGCGGCGTCGCCGAGGCGTTCAAGGCCGTCCGTGACGCCTACCCGGACCTGGCCGTCGAGGTGGAGGTGGACCGCCTGGACCAGATCCAGCCGGTGCTGGACGCCGGGGCGGACCTGATCCTGCTCGACAACTTCAGCATCCCCGAGCTGCGCGAGGCCGTCGCGCTGGTGGCCGGCCGGGCCAAGCTGGAGTCCTCCGGCGGGCTGACCCTCGCCGAGGCCCGCGCGGTCGGCGAGACCGGCGTGGACTACCTGGCGGTGGGTGCCCTGACGCACTCCTCGCCCATCCTTGACATCGGCCTGGACCTGCGCGGATAGTCCCCCGACTACCCCTTATTGACTTAGGAACGGCGCCAGCATGCTGCTCACGATCGACGTCGGCAACACCCACACCGTCCTCGGCCTGTTCGACGGCGAGGAGATCGTGGAGCACTGGCGGGTGTCCACCGACCCCCGCCGGACCGCCGACGAGACGGCCGTGCTGATGCAGGGGCTGATGGGTTCGCACCCCGCGCTGGGCGAGGACACCGTCGACGGACTGGCGATCTGCTCCACCGTGCCGTCGGTACTGCACGAACTGCGCGAGGTGACCCGCCGTTACTACGGGGACGTCCCGGCGGTGCTGGTGGAGCCGGGCGTCAAGACCGGGGTGCACGTCCTCACCGACAACCCCAAGGAGGTGGGCGCGGACCGGATCGTGAACACCCTCGCGGCCAAGCACCTCTACGGCGGCCCCTGCATCGTGGTCGACTTCGGCACGGCGACCACCTTCGACGCGGTCAACGAGCGCGGGGACTACGTGGGCGGGGCGATCGCTCCCGGCATCGAGATCTCGGTGGAGGCACTGGGGCTGCGGGGCGCGAAGCTGCCGAAGATCGAGATCATCCGTCCGCGCAACGTCATCGGCAAGAACACCGTGGAGTGCATGCAGTCCGGCATCCTCTACGGCTTCGCCGGACAGGTGGACGGCGTCGTGAACCGGATGGCCGCGGAGTTGGCCACCGACCCGGACGATGTGCAGGTGATCGCCACGGGGGGGCTGGCGCCGCTGGTGCTGGGGGAGGCGAGCTCCATCGATGTGCACGAGCCTTGGCTGACGCTGATCGGGCTGCGCTTGGTCTATGAGCGGAACACCGCGGGGTAGTGGCTTCGGGTGCGGCGTGTGCCTGGTTGCTGTTCGCGCAGTTCCCCGCGCCCCTAGCAAGTGCAACTGAGCCAGTTGCAGACCCCTGGGGGCGCGGGGAACTGCGCGGCCAACCCACTACGGCCTGCACCTGAAAACCCGTCAGAACTCAGCGCGTCGATAATCACAAATAGGTCACAACGGGCATAGGGTCAACTCATGCCTACGCCTCACGGGTCTCGCGGCGGTATGGCCTTCAGTGCGGACGAGCTGCGGGTGCTGCGGCGCGCCCTCGCTCAGGTCTTGAACCCACCGAGTCTGAACCCGCCCTCCCCGGCCCTGACACCCGCTCACTCCACCTCGCCCGCCCTGGTCCCGGCCCGCGCCCCGCACCCGCTCGGCTGGGCCTCGGACGTCCAGGACGTCCTGCGCCTCGCCGAGTCCATCGACGAGGCCGTCCACGAGGCCGGCCGGATGCGTGCCTTCGCCCTCGCCGACCTCGCCCGCTACCGCCAGGCCCTCCCCGGCAGCGCGACCGGGTACCTGGAGCGGCTGGACGAGGCCGTCGGCGACGGCTACCTCCCCGAGGCCGACGACCTCGCCGCGCTGCGCACGCTGACCGCCCAGCCCTGCGCCCCGGCCGAGCGCGCCCGCAGGCTCGCGCTCCGCGCGCACTGCGGCGAACTCGCCGAGGCCGCGGTACGCCGCCGGCTGGAGTCCGCGACGAGGCCGCCCCAGCTCGGCGGCGGTACGGTGACCGAGTTCGCCCGCCCGGCGCGCACACCGCGTCCGCGCGGGGGTACGGGGGGTCGCACCCCGGAAATCCGCAACAGCCCGGGGGGAGCCCCCCTCTCCCTGCCGAACCGACGTGGAGGTCCCATTCCCATGGCTTCGTCCGACACCCCCACCCCCACCCCCAGCAGCAAGGCCGGCCGGACCGGCGCCGACGAGGCCGCCGTGGAGCCGGAGGAGGAGCAGCGGACCCGCGCCGTCCGCCCGGTGCCGACCCCGGCCGACCTCTTCCCGCGCGGGGTCCGCAAGCCGCAGGCACCGCTGCCGGGCGGATCGGAACTGGCCACCGGCACCGGCTGAGCATGGTCACAGATGGATGACAGATGGGTCCCGGTTGCCGCATGGCGGCCTCCGGGGCCGTAGGGCGGTCCCCCGGGGTGATTTGATCTGCGGCACTGTACGTCAGCACCGCACCCTCGGGGGAAAACTCCATGTCAGACCCGCTTTTGCGCCGGTTCGCCCGGATCGGTGCCGCGGTCGTCGCGGCCTCGGCCATATCCGTCGGCCTCGCTCTTCCCGCCCAGGCGGACGCCGGCACCGGCAGCGCCGGCGGTGCGCTGATCTCGGTGCTGGCCCCGCCGGCGGTGACGCTGGTGCCGCAGCCCGCGAGCGGCGGCCCGACGGCCTTCACCACGCTCACTCCGATCGTGGCGAACGAGGGCGACGTCACGCAGGTGGACGACGTCGTACTGAGCGTCGACGCCACCGGGCTGAAGGGGGTCGCCGAGCTCTCGCTGCCCAAGGGGTGCTCCTACACCGACGCGGCGCAGACCAAGGCCGACTGCCGGCTCGGATCGGTCGCCATCGTCGGAACGCTGGACCTGGGCATCCGTACCCTGCCCGGCGCCACCGTCGGCACCAAGGCGAAGCTGTCCTTCAAGGCCACCGCCGCCAACGCGGTCGAGGACCCGTCGGACAGCGCCGAGAGCCTCACCACGGAGGTCACCGTCGGGGACGGCCCCGACCTGGCGACCACTCAGCTCGGCGCCCTCACGGTCAAGCCGGGCGGCAGCACCGGCTACACCCCGCAGCTGCGCAACCTGGGTGACCGGGACTCCGACAAGGGCGTGGTGATGCTGATCGACGCCGCTTCCATGAGCGGCGGAGCCGGCTTCAGCATCGGCGGCAACTACAGCAACTGCCAGTACGGCGTCGGCGACGTCGAGGCACCCGCCGCCGAGCGCACCGGGGTGCTGTGCCACTTCGACGACGTGGTGGTGCACCCGGGCGACGTGCTGCAGCCCTCCGAGCCGATCACCGTCGACGCGACCTCGGCCGCCACCCGCGGCTACACCGAGTACGGCTTCGACACCGTCGGCGGCGAGCTGACCAAGGGCGTCAGCAGCGGCCACGCGGGCACCGGTGCCGCGCTGACCCTGGTGCCGGTCCCGAGCGCCGGGGTCCGGTCCCGCATCGCGGACATCGACTACACCAACAACGTCGGCTTCGCCGAGCTCAGCACCGGGCAGTCGCTGGACGTCGCCGCCACCGGCAAGGACTTCAGCGGCACGGTCGGCAGCAGCGCCCACCTCTACGCGGGCGTGGTCAACAAGGGCACCGTGCCCACCCAGGCCCTGGAGGGCGCCCCCTCGGCCGACGACACCGTCGCGCTGCTGGTCGCCCTGCCCGAGGGCATCAAGGTCACCAAGGTCCCCGCGGGGTGCGAGAGGGACGACAGCGAGTCGTCCGGGGCCGTCCGGAGCCGGGTCGGCAACGCCCTGAGCAGCAGGCTGACCGCCGCGGCCGGCTCGCTGTCCGAGCCGGACGGATCCCTGTACGACTGCCTGGTCGGCTCCGTGGTCCAGCCCGGTGCCTCCTACACCCTCGACTTCACCGTCGAACCGACCGCGGTGCTGCACCAGGCGGCGGGCGAGGTCATGGCCTTCACCGGTGACGGCATCGACGACGACATGGACAACAACGTCGCCGACTTCACCGTCGAGACGGTCAAGGGCAGCACCACCCCGGTCACCGTGACGTCCACGCCCACGCCCACGGTGTCCGCGACCGCGACGGCGAGCGCCTCGGCCACCCCGTCCGCCCCGGCGACCGCCGCCACCGGCGGTGTCCTCGCCGCGACCGGCGGCGGTGACGACACCTCCCCGATGCTGTTCTTCGGCGTCGGCGCCATCGCCCTGGGCGTCGCGGCGATGCTGCTCACCCGGCGCCGCCGGGCCGGCAGCCACGGCTGACCGTCCGTACCAGTGGTGTCCCGGTGTCCCGCCACCCGGTAATCGGGTGGCGGGGCACCGTCGTCTCCTCGATACCCTTGCACCGTGACTGATCAGACCCCGGTACCCGCGTCCGACGACCTTCCCGAGCAGATGCGGGTACGCCGCGAGAAGCTGGAGCGCCTGCGCGCCGCCGGCATTGACCCGTACCCGGTCGGCTTCCCGCGTACGACCACGCTGGCCGACCTGCGCGCCGCCTACCCCGACCTGGAGCCCGACCACGCCACCGGCGACCGCGCCGGCGTGACCGGCCGGGTCGTGCTCAGCCGTACCGGCGGCAAGCTGTGCTTCGCCACGCTGCGGGACGGCACCGCCGACCTCCAGGTGATGCTCTCGCTGGACCGGCTGGGCGCCGAGAGCCTGGCGGCGTGGAAGGCCGACGTCGACCTGGGCGACCACGTCGGCGTCGAGGGCGAGGTCATCACCTCCAAGCGCGGCGAGCTCTCGATCATGGTCGACAACTGGGCGATCACCGCCAAGTGCCTGCGCCCGCTGCCGGACAAGCACAAGGGCCTGACCGACCCCGAGGCCCGGGTCCGCCAGCGCTACGTGGACCTCATCGTCAACCCCGCCGCCAGGGAGATGCTCTACCTGCGCAGCAAGGTGGTCCGCTCGATCCGCCGAACCTACGAGGAGCGCGGCTTCACCGAGGTCGAGACCCCGATGATGCAGCCGGTCCACGGCGGCGCCAACGCGCGTCCGTTCAAGACCCACATCAACGCCTACGACATCGACCTCTACATGCGGATCGCCCCCGAGCTCTACCTCAAGCGGCTCGCGGTCGGCGGCGCGGAGAAGATCTTCGAGATCAACCGCAACTTCCGCAACGAGGGCGCGGACTCCACCCACAACCCCGAGTTCACCATGCTGGAGTCCTACGAGGCCTACGGCGACTACAACACCCAGGCCGAGATGATCCGCGCCACGATCGTCAACGCGGCCCGGGACGCGCTGGGCACCACGGTGATCCGCGGCGTGGACCCGCACGGCGTGGAGCACGAGATCGACCTGGCCGAGCCCTGGGCCGAGATCACCGTCTACGGCGGGATCTCCGAGCAGCTCGGCACCGAGATCACCCCGGACACCACGGTCGAGGAGCTGCGCAAGCTGGCGGACGCGGCCGGCGTCCCCTACGAGAAGCAGTGGGGCCACGGCCAGATCGTCCTGGAGATGGTCGAGCGGCTGCTGGAGGAGGCGGCGGTCAAGCCCACCTTCATCCGGGACTACCCCACCGAGGTCTCCCCGCTGACCCGCCAGCACCGCAGCAACCCGGGTGTCGCCGAGAAGTGGGACCTGATGATCTTCGGCACTGAGATCGGCACCGGCTACTCCGAGCTGGTCGACCCGGTCGAGCAGCGGGCCCGGCTGACCGCCCAGTCGCTGCTGGCGGCCGGCGGCGACGTCGACGCGATGCAGCTGGACGAGGACTTCCTCCGCGCCCTGGAGTACGCGATGCCGCCCACCGGCGGCCTCGGGATGGGCGTGGACCGGCTGATCATGCTGCTCACCGGCAAGAACATCCGGGAGACGGTGCTGTTCCCGCTGGTGAAGCCGGACGTCCAGGGGGCCCAGGGCTGACTGCCTGGCTCCGCCCGGATTCGCAGCACCGACCCCGGTCCCCGATGCCTTCGGGGGCCGGGGTTAGCCTTTTGTCGCCACGCTTTCCCCTGTCCCGCAGAGGCGGTCCGGAACCATGCAGTACCTCGAGGCACTGACGCCCCCCGTTGTGATGTGCATCGCCTTCTCCCTGATGATCCGGACGCTGTTCCGCAACCAGGGCGGAGCCAATGCGGCCAAGGAGGACGCCGTGGCCGAGGCGATCACCGTGGCCGCGACCCCGGCGCAGCGTCTCGCCAAGGACTGACCGGCGGAATCGCAGCACCGGAACGCCCCCTTTCACAGCCGGAAGCTGCACAATGCTTATGTCCGGCAAAGGCGATATATGCGCCGCTCAGTCTGCCCAGGGGGAGAGAACGGCGATGGTGCGCCAACTCGGTGAACTCGAGAACGAGGTGATGACCCGGGTATGGCAGTGGAACCGCCCGGTGACGGTTCGCGAGGTTCTCGAGGATCTGCTGCGGGAACGCGAGCTCGCCTACACCACGGTGATGACCGTGATGGACAAGTTGTTCCAGAAGGGGTGGCTCCGCCGGGAACAGGAGGGCCGGGCCTTCCGATATGAGCCGGTCTCCTCGCGCGAGGCCTATACCGCGGCGCTGATGAACGACGCATGGGCGACGAGCGACAACCCGGCCGCGGCGCTGGTCCACTTCTTCGGCATGATGTCACCCGAACAACAGGACGCCTTGCGCGACGCATTGCGGGTCGCCGCCCCGCCACCGGTCGAACAGTCCGACGAACAGGTCACCGAACTGGCCACCGAACTGACCGGCGAACTGAGCGGCGGAGAACCCCCGGGGGATATCGGTTCCCCCGCTGACCCCGGGGCACGATAGCGTCCCCCCATGGAGCTCACGATCCGCCGCGCGCGGACCAGCGATGTACGGGCCATCCGCAGGCTGGTGGACGGCTATGCGCGCGAACGGATCCTGCTGAACAAGCCCACCGTCACCCTGTTCGAGTCGGTGCAGGAGTTCTGGGTCGCCGAGCGGGACGACAACGCCGAGGTCGTCGCCTGCGGCGCACTGCATGTGATGTGGGAGGATCTCGCCGAGGTCCGCACGCTGGCGGTGGACGCCTCCTGCCGCGGCACCGGCATCGGGCACCGCCTTCTGGAGAAGTTGACCCAGACCGCGCGCTGGATCGGCGTCCGTCGCATTTTCTGCCTGACGTTCGAAGTGGACTTCTTCGCCAAACACGGCTTCGTCGAGATCGGAGCGACTCCGGTGGACGCCGATGTGTACGAGGAGCTCCTGCGAAGCTACGACGAAGGTGTTGCGGAGTTCCTCGATCTGGAACGCGTCAAACCCAACACCTTGGGCAACACACGGATGCTCTTGCACCTCTGACCCGGGTTCGTCAAGGGCGGTTCGGAAGGTCGCCGGGACAGCACTTCGGGCAGAGGGTTTGAATTTTCGCCGGAAAGAGGGTTTCCTTTCCTACAAGTAATCCGTGCTTTTGAGGAAAGGGAAGCCCGTGGCGCAGAAGGTCCAGGTCCTTCTTGTCGATGATCTCGAGGGCGGCGAGGCGGACGAGACGGTGACGTTTGCTCTCGACGGGGTTGCCTACGAGATCGATCTCACGCACACGAACGCCGGTAAGCTGCGCGAGCTGCTGGCTCCGTACACCGACAAGGGCCGCAAGCAGAGCGGTCGCGGCGCTGTCAGCGGCGGTCGCGGCCGTGGCCGTTCGCCGCGTCCGGTGGGCGGAAACCCCGACACGGCCAAGATCCGTGCCTGGGCCAAGGAGAACGGCCACGAGGTCAACGACCGCGGCCGGGTGCCGAGCACGGTCCGCGAGGCCTACGAGAAGGCCAACGGCTGACGCCGGATCAGCCCGCAGTGCCGCTCCGCTCCATCAGGGCGCGGGCGCAGGCGTCCGCGAGGGTGTCCAGGGCCTGCGGCAGGTGCCGCTCGGTCAGGGCGCCGGAGGCGGCGTCCTGGGTGGCGTCGTGGGCACCTTCTGGGGCCCCGCAGCGGGTCTGCCGGGGCACCGCGGGCATGGGGCGGGTCCGCAGCACGCCGTCCAGGTGCCCCCAGCCGAGCCAGCGCAGCAGCTCGGGAACGTCCCCGGCACTGCCGGGGGCGAGCCGCAGCAGCAGCCGGTCGCCCTCCACGGCGACCTGGCCGCAGGGCCGGCCACGCCTGCGCATCTGCGCCAGCGCGGCCAGCCCCGCGGCCAGCGGCGCCTCGACGGCGTCATGGCGTTCGGCCGCAGGGCCGGTTCCGAGGCCGATGCCGGGTCGGGTGCCCTGTCGGATGCCGGGGCCGGCCGCCTGCTGATGGGTGGTCACATGCTGCCCAACTCGCGACACCTGGCCCCGGTTACGCTGGGAGTCCCTTCCGCTGCGTGCTGTCACGCGCCCGGCCCGCACCGATCGTCCGACTTCTCGGTAGGCGAACACCTGATGCCGGAAAGTCGGTATGGACCCGGGTGCACTGCGGGTATGAATGCCCATGTGAGGGCTTCACAGCCGAATCCTCGCGGCGTGTCGGGGGAAGCGTTCGCCGTCGGCGTAGCGTTTCCAGGTGGATCTGCCTGGCCTGCGGGAACACCATCCCGCAGCATTCGGTTGGAGTCATTGTCCGCCGTCGCGAGCATTGCGGGACGGTGGGGTGTCGGCGGTTGAAGTGAGCTGTTCCGGCCTCCGGGACTAGCATGCGGAAGGACAGGGAGGGGACCGACCCCTCACTGCCCGACCGCTCTGAGGAGCGATTAACGATGTTCGAGAGGTTCACCGACCGCGCGCGGCGGGTTGTCGTCCTGGCTCAGGAAGAAGCCCGGATGCTCAACCACAACTACATCGGCACCGAGCACATCCTCCTGGGCTTGATCCACGAGGGTGAGGGTGTCGCCGCTAAGGCCCTGGAGAGCCTCGGGATTTCGCTCGAGGCGGTCCGCCAGCAGGTTGAGGAGATCATCGGGCAGGGGCAGCAGGCCCCGTCCGGCCACATCCCCTTCACTCCTCGGGCGAAGAAGGTCCTGGAGCTGTCGCTCCGCGAGGCCCTCCAGCTCGGCCACAACTACATCGGGACCGAGCACATCCTGCTCGGCCTCATCCGCGAGGGCGAGGGCGTCGCCGCCCAGGTCCTCGTGAAGCTCGGCGCGGACCTGAACCGGGTCCGGCAGCAGGTCATCCAGCTGCTGTCCGGCTACCAGGGCGGCGGCAAGGAGTCGGCCACGGCCGGCGGCCCGACCGAGGGCACCCCCTCGACCTCGCTGGTCCTGGACCAGTTCGGGCGCAACCTCACCCAGGCGGCCCGCGAGTCCAAGCTCGACCCGGTGATCGGGCGCGAGAAGGAGATCGAGCGGGTCATGCAGGTGCTGTCCCGCCGCACCAAGAACAACCCGGTGCTGATCGGCGAGCCCGGCGTCGGCAAGACCGCCGTCGTGGAGGGCCTGGCCCAGGCGATCGTCAAGGGCGAGGTGCCCGAGACGATCAAGGACAAGCAGCTCTACACCCTGGACCTGGGCGCCCTGGTCGCCGGCTCCCGCTACCGCGGTGACTTCGAGGAGCGCCTGAAGAAGGTGCTCAAGGAGATCCGCACCCGCGGCGACATCATCCTGTTCATCGACGAGATCCACACCCTGGTGGGTGCGGGTGCCGCCGAGGGCGCGATCGACGCGGCCAGCATCCTCAAGCCCATGCTGGCCCGGGGCGAGCTGCAGACCATCGGCGCCACCACGCTCGACGAGTACCGCAAGCACCTGGAGAAGGACGCCGCGCTGGAGCGCCGCTTCCAGCCGATCCAGGTCGCCGAGCCCTCGCTCAAGCACACCATCGAGATCCTCAAGGGCCTCCGGGACCGCTACGAGGCGCACCACCGGGTCTCCATCACCGACGCGGCCCTGGTGGCCGCGGCGACCCTGGCGGACCGCTACATCTCGGACCGCTTCCTGCCGGACAAGGCGATCGACCTCATCGACGAGGCCGGCTCGCGCATGCGCATCCGCCGCATGACCGCGCCGCCGGACCTGCGCGAGTTCGACGAGAAGATCGCGGGCGTCCGTCGGGACAAGGAGTCCGCGATCGATGCGCAGGACTTCGAGAAGGCCGCCTCGCTCCGCGACTCGGAGAAGCAGCTCCTGCAGGCCAAGGCCAAGCGGGAGAAGGAGTGGAAGGCCGGCGACATGGACGTCGTCGCCGAGGTGGACGAGGAGCTGATCGCCGAGGTGCTGGCGACGGCCACCGGCATCCCGGTCTTCAAGCTCACCGAGGAGGAGTCCTCCCGGCTGCTGCGCATGGAGGACGAGCTGCACAAGCGCGTCATCGGCCAGAAGGACGCCATCAAGGCGCTCTCCCAGGCCATCCGGCGCACCCGTGCGGGCCTCAAGGACCCCAAGCGCCCCGGCGGCTCGTTCATCTTCGCCGGCCCGTCCGGCGTCGGTAAGACCGAGCTCAGCAAGACCCTCGCCGAGTTCCTGTTCGGCGACGAGGACGCGCTGATCCAGCTGGACATGTCCGAGTTCAGCGAGAAGCACACCGTCTCGAGGCTGTTCGGCTCGCCTCCCGGCTACGTCGGGTACGAGGAGGGCGGCCAGCTCACCGAGAAGGTGCGCCGCAAGCCGTTCTCGGTCGTCCTCTTCGACGAGGTCGAGAAGGCCCACCCGGACATCTTCAACTCGCTGCTGCAGATCCTGGAGGACGGTCGGCTGACCGACAGCCAGGGCCGGGTCGTCGACTTCAAGAACACGGTCATCATCATGACCACCAACCTCGGCACCCGGGACATCTCCAAGGGCTTCAACCTGGGCTTCGCTGCCCAGGGCGACCTGTCCACCGGGTACGAGCGGATGAAGAACAAGGTCGGCGAGGAGCTCAAGCAGCACTTCCGCCCCGAGTTCCTCAACCGTGTCGACGACATCGTGGTGTTCCACCAGCTGTCCGAGGAAGACATCATCCAGATCGTCGACCTCATGGCGGCCAAGGTGGACGGCCGGCTGCAGGACCGCGACATGGGTCTGGAACTGACCCCCGCCGCCAAGTCCCTGCTGGCCAAGCGTGGCTACGACCCGATCCTGGGTGCCCGCCCGCTGCGCCGCACCATCCAGCGCGAGATCGAGGACGTGCTCTCCGAGAAGATCCTCTTCGGCGAGCTGCGCTCCGGCCACATCGTCCTGGTCGACGTCGAGGGCGAGGGCAAGAACGCCAAGTTCACCTTCACCGGCGCCGACAAGGTCCCGGTGGCGGACGCCCCGCCGGTCGCCGCCAGCGGCCCGGACCTCACCAAGGGCTGACCGGCACGGTCGGCACCACGTACGCAGGGCCCGGCCCCCCGACAGGGGGGCCGGGCCCTGCGGCGTGTCGCCGTCGTCGCAGACCAGCCGTTGCCGCCGATCAGCCGACGACGGCGACCGGAGCGTCCCAGTAGCTGGTGTCGATGCCGAGGGCGACGCCGCCGAGCGTCACCGTGTGGCCGCCCAGGTACTGCCGCGACCGGGTCCGGCCGGTCCACAGGGTGTCCGGGAGGACCGGGTCCGAGGTCGAGGTGATGACCTTCGAGGTGTCGCCGACCCAGCGCGCGATCCACAGGTCGTCCGGCAGGTCGGTGGTGCCGGCCCGGGCAGCGGCGCCCATCGCGGTGATGCCTGAGTCGGCGCTGCTGTAGAAGCCGGCCCGGTAGCCCTCGGCGTGCATGGCGGCGTCCCAGGCCCGGGTGTAGTCGAGTACCGCGGCGGCGACGGTCGGGTCCTTCTGGTCGTAGGCCTCCATGTCCAGGTAGACCGGGCTGCCGGGGGCGATACCGAGCGCGCCGGCGTCCCCCGCGGCTTCGGCGCCGTCGGCCCGGCCCTGTGAGGTGGCGGTGGCGGCGTTGATCCGGTTGGCCGAGGTCCGGTCGGGAGCCTGCGCGCCGGCGTAGATCGGCACGATGCTCCAGCCGGAAGCATCCACTGCGGCCACCCATGCGGCGGTGAGCTGCGGCTGGTCGCAGGCCCGGCTGCTGCCGCCGACGTAGACGCCGACCCCGCCGTAGCGGTTGGCGGGATCGGCCTTCCAGGCGTCCATCGTGCTCAGCGCGGGAGCCGTGCAAGCGTCGAAGACCTGACCGGTGAAGATCCTCCCCGGCGCCGGTACCAGGTCGGCCGCGGTGGCGGTGCCCGTCGGTACGGTTCCGAGGACGCCGAGCACGACCAGCACGGTGGAGAGACGCAGCGCGGTGGACACAGGGCCCTTTCTAACACCCGGAACTGACTGATCCGGATATTCCCGGCTCGGCCGGTGCCGTGTCCTGCCCTGCCGAGCTCAGCGGATGGCGAAGGTGCTGACCGAGGTGGGCCGGGCGCCCTGGCTGATGCCGAAGATGGAGAGCGGGACGGGGGGCTGGTAGTGCTGGATCTCGACCTGGCAGCCGTACAGGTCGCTGAGGTCCGAGGCCAGCAGGGACTCGTCCAGCGGCTCGGTGCCGTCCACCGCCAGGGTGAGGCTGTGGATGTTCGGGTAGACCCGGGTCAGTTCGGCGATGTGGCCGATCCGGCTCGGTACCAGCAGCTCCAGCTTGCTGATCTGTGGGAGCGGGCGCTGTCGGGGGAGCTCGGCGAGGTCCTCGTGGCTGATCCGGAGTCGGCGCAGCCGGGTGAGTTCCGGGAGCCTTCCGCGGTCGGCCGCGGTGGTGCGGAGGGCGTCGAAGGACAGGTGGGCCAGTCCGCCGAGGGAGCCCAGCTGCTCCCAGAGCCGGGGGCCGGACTCGTAACGGCCGATGTGGAGGTGGGTCAGGCCGGGCGGGAGGGCCAGCCCCGGGATCTCGGTCTCGCTGACGATGCCGAGCACCCGGATGGAGGCGGAGTCGCCGAGCGCGGCGGCGTTCCGCAGCTCGGTGTTGGTGTGCAGGTAGAGGTCCTCCACCGGGTGGTGGGGGAGCGGGCCGAGGTCGATGGGGCTGGTGCAGTCGCTGAGCCAGAAGTTGCGGGCACGGGTGCGCCCCAGTACGTCGTCGAGATCGATCGGGTTCGGGATGTCGTGCAGCCGCAGCTGGTCCAGCCCCGGTGGGAGCAGCGCCAGGTCCGCCATGGTGAGCGGACCGGAGCACTCGATGCGCGGGCGGTGGCCCAGCGTGTTCAGGAACTCCAGCTGTTCCCGGGACTTGACCATGAAGCGGAAGGTGTCGTGGAAGGCCAGTCGGGCGATGACCCGTTCGCCGTACTCCACGGTGTCGAAGCGGTCCCAGGCCGAGGTGAGCTGGCCGCGGACGTTGGTCGAGGGATGGTCGACGTACCGGAGGATCAGCGGGATGGCCTGGCTGGTGGCGACCGTGGTGGCGGCCACCGCCACGGCGTAGGCGGTGGTCTGTTCCAGGTCCTCGGGGCCGGGGAGCAGTCCGAGGATGAGCGGTCCGGCCGCTGCCAGGTCCCGGGCGGCCTCGGTGTCCTGCGGCGGGATGAGCGTGGCGGTGCGGTCGGTTACCTGCTGTCGGACCGCGGGGTCCAGTTCGGTCGCGTGTTCCAGACAGGTAGCCGCGAGCAGCCAGAGCCGCTTGTCGCCGTTCTCGTCGGCCCGCAGCAGCAACGAGCGCAGCAGCGCGGCGCGTTCTCGGGGGCGTCCGTGGCCGACGGCCATGCGGATCACGTCGTGCCACTGGTCGTCGACGGCGTTGGCGACCAGCAGGCCGAAGTCCTCGTCCTCGACGGCGGCCTTGGCGGCGAGGTAGTCCTGGAAGGTGCGGTGGACGAAGTCCACGGAGTCGGCGGTGGGCTGGCGCAGCAGGCCGCTGCGGACCAGCAGGTGGTGCAGCACCTGCTCGGCGTCGGCGGTGATCGCGGGCATCGCCGGGAGGGCTTCGGCGAGCTTGCGGACGGCCAGCTCCCGGTCGATCTCCACCGCCCCGTTCTTGGCCAGCCAGTAGGCCAGCCGCTGCAGCAGCTGGGTCTGCTGATCGACCGTCAGCCGGAGCCCGTCCTGGCCGAGGATGCCGCGTTCGCGGTCGCGGCGGACCAGCAGCATCTCCAGGGCAGCGGAGTAGAGCTCCATCCGGCCCTCGGGCAGGTAGCCGTTGCGGTCGCGGTTGAGGGCGCAGATCAGCGCGCACATCAACGGGCTGTTGGCGAGGCGGCCCAGGTCCTGCTTGGTGACCACAGCGGTGCGCAGCTTCTCGCACCACTCCGGCAGCCGGGGGTCGTCACCGGCTGCGGTGTGCCATTTTCCGATGAAGGCGGAGACGTCGCTGCGGCTCATCGGCAGCAGCTCCAGCTCGGTGAAGCCCGCCTGGGTCAGCCAGCCCTCGCGGACCGCGGAGGGGCGGGTGGTGACCACGTAGCGGCAGTCGGGGTAGGCGTCCAGCAGGTCCAGCAGCCAGCGGCGGGTCCGGGCCCGGTCCGCCTCCGGGACCTCGTCCACGCCGTCCACCAGCAGCAGCACCCGGCCGGCCGCCAGCTGCGCGGTGACCCAGCCGGCCGACCCGGCGCTGCCGCTGAGCGGTCGGGCGACGGTGGCCAGGAACTCCTCGGGGCTGGGGAGTTCGTCGCGCTGGGCCACGGCGCGCAGCCGGATCAGCAGCGGGACGCAGTCGTCCAGGTCGGACAGCGGGGACGGCAGGTCGCGGCGGGCGGTGGCGGTGGCGAGCCACTGCAGCAGGGTGGTCTTGCCCGAGCCGGCCGATCCGCGCACCAGCACCCGCCGGTGGCCGGCCAGGGCCTGCTCGGCGCGCTGGGCCGTCGGCCCCTGCTCGTCGGCGTCCTGCGCGGCGGAGCCGCCGAGCAGTTCCAGGCTGAGGTAGCTGGTGTCCAGCGGCCAGGAGTCGTCCTCGTCGCCGCCCCGGCTCAGTCCGATGATGTGCAGGGTGCTGGACTGCCTCACGACGAAGGCGCGGTAGCGCTCCTCGAAGTCGTCGACCGGGGTGCGCACCCGCTTCCAGGCCAGGGCGTTGTTGTTGCTGTCGCAGGTGGGCTTGAACAGCGGGGAGTCCAGGATGGTCGTGGCCGGGGTGATCTCCACCCGTCCGTGCCGCCACTGCGCCGGATCCGCGCGGACGACGCCGACCAGGCGGTTCTCCACGAAGACGGCCGATCCGGAGAAGCCCGCCCAGGGTGAGCCGCCGTCGGGCCGGGCCGCGGGTGCGCCGTGCAGGCTGTCCAGGACCTGGCGGTGCCGCAGCAGGCCCGAACCGGGTTTCAGGGTGCCGAAGAGCTGCTCCCCGTCCAGTTCGCCGTCGGCACCGGCGACCGCGGGGAAGCCGATGGCATGCGCGCCGGGGAGCGGCGCGAGGTCGTCGACCTTGCCCCAGACCAGGGTGCTGAACTCGCGGAAGCTCCGGGACGGCACCAACTCCCGTTCGGAGAGCAGCAGCGCGGCGTCGCACTCCTCGTCGTAGCGGGTCCAGGCGACGGAGCAGTGCTGCGGACCGGTCCCCCCGGGAACGACGACGGTGGGCTGCTCGGCTCCGCGGACCACATGAGCCGCCGTCAGCACCAGCCAGGGGGTGAGCAGGTAGCCGCTGCCCTGGCTGGTGCCGAAGACGGCGGCGATGCGCTGCCGCTGGGGGTGCGCCGCCATCTCAGTTGCCGGCCCCGAACCTGGAGGTCCCGCCCGGCTCCTGGTTGCCGACCTCGATCGGGGCGCCGCTCACGGCGTCCTTGGGGGTGAGCGTGAAGGACACCCGGTGCGTGGTCGCCCGCGACGCCTTGGCCTCGGCCTCGGCGCTGAGCACCCAGGCCTTCACCCCGCCCCTGGCCCCGGCCTCGCGGCGGAGTTCCACCGCGAAGTCCATCTGGATCGGGCCGACCTCGAAACGGATCGGGGCGCCGGCCCCGTCCAGGGCGGCCCGGACCAGTTGTTCACGGATGGCACGGACTGCGGTGGAGAGCTCGATCTCGCTGAAGTCGGACACGGATCCCCCGGAGCGTCATGATCTGGAGATCCGACGGTACGACAGGTCCGGGCCCTCCGTCAGGAGTTCGGGCGGCTCAGCCCTGCCGCCGGCGCAGCCACCAGGCCTCGCCGCCGACGGCCAGCAGCAGCAGGACCGCGGTGGCGATGCTGACAGCGTAGCCGAGGGTGGCGTGCGGGGGGGCCAGCCGCACCGTGACGGTGTGCTTGCCGGCCGGCACGGCCACGGTGACCAGGCCCTGGTCGGCGGGGAGCAGCGCGGCGGACTTGCCGTCGACGGTGGCGACCCAGCCGGACTGGTCGGCGTCGGCGACGACCAGGTAGCCGGCGCCCTTGGCGTCGACCTCGGTGGTCACCGTGTCGGTGCCGTCCTTGGTGACGTCCACGCTCGCGGACTGCCCGGAGGCGGCGGGGCCGGGGGAGTTGAGCACGACCTGGTCGGCGCCGACCTTGCCGGAGGAGAGCAGGGCGAGCCGGGCCGCCTGGTCGGGCACGACCGTGGCGGTGGAGGCCCAGCGGATCCTCGGCTGGGCGTTGAGCCGCAGGTAGATGGCGGAGTCGTCGACGTGGACCAGCCGCAGCCCGTCGTCCTCGCCCTCGATGGTGGAGAGCGCCGGCGCCCCCTGGTCGGCGGCCACGGTGAGCGGGGTGCTGCCGTGCACGGTGAGGCTGGCGGTCAGCGTGGTGCCGGCGGCCACGCTGTCGGCCGCGACCGGGACGTTGAATCCGACGCCCTTGTAGATGGTGTTGGTCAGCCGGTTGCTGGTGGCCACCGTCCGGCCGGAGGCGTCCTTGATCACTACTTCCAGCGTCTCGGTGCTGCCGGTCTGCAGCGTGTCGGCGGCGGTCACGGCGATCCCGCGCAGCGGGCCGGTCTGGGTGACCGGCACGGTGACCGTGGTGCCGGGCTGGAGCGTGGTGGTGGTGCCGTCGGTGGGCGCGTTCACCGGGTTGCCGAGCACCGGGTCGCTCGGGGCGGTCACGAAGTACTTGGTGCCGAGCAGGTCCAGCACCGGGTTGGTCGCCTGGGCGTGGTCGGCGTTGAAGTCGATGTAGGTCTCAAAGAAGATGGGGTTGCCGGGAATCTGCTCGACCAGTGTCGCGAAGGGCGCGTTGATGAAGGTGTGCCCGTTCACCGAACGCAGGTCGTAGGCGGCGTTGGTACCGAACACCATGCCGCTGCTGGACGAGGCGAAACGCTGACCGCCCAGGTTGGCGGCCAGGTACCTGTGGGTGTCCGTCTCCGGGTAGAAGGCGGTCTTGCTGGACTTTGGGTAGTACGCCGACATGTAGGCGCCGCCCTGGGCGGCGACCAGCAGCGGCAGCGCCGCAGCGGCGGCGAAGCGCAGCACGAGCAGCGTCCGCTTGCGGCCCCAGGCCGGGTCCGGGCGGCGCACCAGACGGAGGATCAGGACGCAGGCTCCGGCGGCGGCGAGCATCAGCGCGCCGATCAGCAGATGGTGCTTGAACGCCTGCACGGACGCCCTGTTGTGGGTGGCGACCACGGCGTGGTGGCCGTGGACCACCAGTACGGCGCCCAGCGCGAGGATCCCCGCGCCCAGGACGAAGGGCCACACCCGCAGCAGGGCCAGACGTCCGGTCAGCCGGGGGAGCTCGGCACGGCGCCGCAGCAGCAGGTCGAAGCCGACCGCGGCGAGGACGCCGAGCAGGAAGTCCAGGATGCTGCGGCTGCGACCGATGTAGTTGGCCGCGAACAGGGCCCGCGAGACCGGCAGCTTCTGCAGCACCTCCAGCGGCGCGCCGCCCACGTAGATCAGCAGGGTCCAGCCCGCGGCCAGGGCGAACAGCACGATCCAGACCCCGCGCGGCAGCAGCGCCCGGCCCCGGCGGGGCATCGCGAGCGCGACCAGCACCAGCACCACGGCGGCGGCGCTGATGTACGACATGGCCTCGACGAGGTTGGGCTTCAGGATGAACATCGGCTGCTGGGTGACATTGGCGGTGCCGAACACCCAGGGGCTGAACGTCTCCAGCAGGTTGATGGCGGCCAGGTGCATCTGCGGGGTCTGCGCGCGCCCCTGGACCAGCCAGGTCGGATAGAAGTAGAGGAAGCCCACCATCTGGAACATCGCCAGCCCGGCCCCGGCCGCGAGTCCGGCCAGCGCGCCGAGTGCGGTGAGGGCCAGCCGCTTCGGCGTGGTCCGGTACTCGGCCAGCAGCCGGACCACGGTGTAGACGCCGGCCGTGAGCATGGCGTAGGCCATCACCGAGGGGAAGCCGCCCAGCAGCAGTGACGCGACCGGGATCGCGACCAGGGCCGCGTCGCGCACCCTGCGCTCCTGGATCAGCCGTTCCAGGGTCCAGAACAGCACCGGGATGAAGGCGGCCACCCGGGTCTGCGGGAACCCCACCCAGGACACCATGAAGGCACTGCCGGCGAAGATCAGTCCGCCGGTGACCGCGGCGGCCGGGGAGACCCGTAGCCTGCGCAGGAAGAGGAAACTGCCGGCGACTGCACAGACGATCTCCAGCAGCCGCCCGTAGGCGGGTGCGATCCAGGTCGGCAGCAGGTAGTAGGGGACGGTCAGCGGGGACCACAGCGCCTGGTTGGGGACGTTCCCGAGGTTGGTACCGCCGGCCTCGTAGGGGTTCCAGCCGGTCCCCTCACCCTTCTGGAGCTCCTGCTTGAACAGGATGGTCGAGGGGAGTTCGGAGGTGTAGGTGTCGTCCAGCAGCCAGTTGTGGGTGGGCGGCCCGCTCAGACCGGCATCCAGCCAGGGGCTGGAGCTGACCATCTCGTCGGTGGCGGTCAGCGTCGAGTTGCCGGCCAGTTGACCCCCGATGCCCCAGAGCGCGAACAGCACAGCGGCGAGGACTGCCAGCACGCTCAGCGGGCGTGGCAGATTACGGCGTCGAAGCATCGTGGTCCCAGGCAGGTGTGTCGCGGTCGGATGAGGGCCGGCGGCGCCGACGTCCGGAGGATACGGATGAGCCTAGGCGAGGCGGGTGCGGGGGGCTCGGGAGGGGTGCCCCCGCTTGTGAATCCCCGCTATGCCGTCGCTCCGCCCCGCGAGGGACGTGGAGTCGATCATCCCGTGAAAATGAGAGGATAGCCAAAACCTCGTGCCATGGATACCGTATGGGCTTGCTGTCCGGGGGGAAGATGGCACTCCAAAACTTCGCCTCCGTGCGTAAGCGGACCGGGGGCTCCCGAGAGGAATACCCAGCGTGATGCTCACCGATCCCGGCCGCTCCTTCAAGGAGGCCGAGCCGCAGGCCGCCAAGGCCGGCCAGGCGGACCAGGCGGATGCGTCCGACCGGCCGCACGTCTCGATCGTGCTTCCTTGCTACAACGAGGAACCGCACCTCATGCTGGAGCTCAAGCGGATCAGCCAGGCGATGGACGAGTCCGGCTACACCTACGAGCTGCTGGCCGTCGACGACTGCTCGACCGACGGCACCCTCAAGGTGATCCAGGAAGCCGAGCTGGAGTTCCCGAACCTGCGGGCCATCGCCTTCCGCCGCAACGGCGGGGCCGGCACCGTGCGCCGGATCGGCTCGCAGATGGCCCGTGGCGAGATCGTGGTCTGGACCGACGCGGACATGACCTACCCGAACGACCGCATCCCGGAGCTGGTCCGGATGCTCGACGAGGACGGCAGCATCGACCAGGTCGTCGGCGCGCGCACCACCGAGGAGGGGTCGCACAAGATCCTCCGCGTCCCCGCCAAATGGGTCGTCCGGAAGATCGCAGAAAAGCTCGCGGGTCAACGTATCCCGGACCTGAACTCCGGGTTGCGGGCAATGCGACGGGATGTTGCGCTTCCGTATCTCCGACTGCTTCCGCCGGGATTCTCCTGCGTCACCACGATCACCCTTGCATTCCTGTCGAATCAGCATGACATCAGCTACTTGCCGATCGACTACGCCAAAAGGGCGGGTAAGTCCAAGTTCCGGTTCGTCAAGGACGCCTACCGGTACATCCTTCAGGTCCTCCGCATGGTGATGTACTTCAACCCGCTCAAGGTCCTGATGCCGCTCGCCCTGTGGCTGATCGGTATCGGCCTGGCCAAGGGCGTGTACGACATGGTGGAGCACCCGGTCCGGTTCGCCGTCAACACCGTGCTGATCTTCATCACCGGTCTGCTGGTCGCCTCGCTGGCGCTGCTGGCCGACCTGATCGTGCGGTCCCGGCAGGACTGAACGGGCTCGGGCCCGGCCGGTGACACCGGCCGGGCCCGAGAGCGATGTCGGCCCGTCAGCAGAGCCTCCTCAGCCCCTGGTGAGAACCTTCACCAGGGGCTGAACCCTTGACGGGGCACTGAACGGCGCTCCGCCTGCTACGGGTTCCGTGGGGGTACGGGGGGTCGCTCCCCGGAGAGCTGGAGTACCAGGGGCTGAACCACTGCTGCGGGGCCGAAGCGGTCCTCGGCGGCGGCGCGGGCGGCCTGCTTCATCCGGTCCAGCTCACCACGGTCCTCGGCGAGCTTCCGCAGCGCCGCGGCCAGGGCCGCCGGGTCGCCCGGCGGTACCAGCACCGCGGCGTCGCCCAGCTCGCGCCGCTGCGGCTCGGTGTCGGAGGTGATCAGGGCGCAGCCGGCGGCCGCGCCCTGGAAGACCTTGTTGGGGACGACCCGCAGCGCCTTGGGTCCGGTGCCGAAGATGCCCAGGCAGACGTCGTGACCGGCCACCAGCGCGGGCAGCTCGGCCGCGGGCACCCAGTCCAGCCAGCGGACCGAGCCGTCGGTCGGGGCCGCGCTCCTGGCGGCCTCGGAGTCCTGCCCGCGTCCGATCATCGTCAGCTCGACCCCCGCGCCGTCCAGCGCGGCCAGTGCCTCGGTGATCACCGGAGCGCCCTGCAGCGGGGTGAACAGGCCGTAGAAGACCACGCTCAGCGGGCCGGGAGCGGGGTCTGTGGCGGGGTCTGCGGCCTCGCGGGCCGCTGCCGCCGCCGCGCCTGCCTCGAACCAGTACCCGGGTGCGCCGACCGGCACCACCACGGCGCGCTCCTGGTCGGCCTCGGGCAGCGCCAGGCGGTGCTCCTCGGTGTCCACCACGACCACGGTGGCGGCCTTCAGCGCACCCGCGTCGATGGCCCGCAGCAGCACCTGCTTGAGGCCGCCGCTGGACAGCCTGCGGTCCTTGGCCGTGTCGCTGGCGCTGATCAGGTGGTCCAGCACGATCGGGGTGCGCCGGAACAGCAGCCGGGCCAGCCGCACGTCGAAGTGGCCGAGGTACCCCACCAGGATCACGTCGGGCCGCGGCATCTTCCGGGCCGTCCGGGCCAGCCGCCACCAGCGGTCGGCCAGCCGCAGCAGCAGCAGCGGAACCCGCCAGGGCTGGGCCAGCATGGCCACCCGCCCCGCGGTGTCCAGGCCCAGCGGGACGTTGCACTCCTCAACGTCCATGCCGTGGGACCGCAGCCCGTCGGCGATGATGCCGACCCGGGGGTGTGAGGACGTGTCGTAGGTGCCGAAGACCAGAACGCGCATGGGACGAAGAGTAGGGCACCGGTCGGTCGGGGCCGCAGCGGGCTCCGGGAGTGCGGTCCAAGGCCCGGAAATCAACCCTCGCTGCGATCGCCCCGAACGGGCTAGAGTGACCGCGGTCGGAGGATGTCAGCGCACTGAGGGGTATCTATGGACGCCAGGACGACGGGAGACCGTCCGGGAACGGCGCCGGTCATGGACGCGGTCGCACCACTGATGCCCAACACGTGGCTCAGGTACGACGCGATCGCCCGGCTGTTGCCCGACGGGGTGACCGATGTTCTGGAGATCGGCTGCGGACAGGGAGCCGTGGGGGCGCGACTCGCGCTGCGCTACGACGACTACCTGGGGATCGAGCCGGACGAGACCTCGTACACCGTGGCCAGCGGGCGGGTGGCCGCGGTCGGCCGGGGCCGGGTGAAGAACCTGATGGCCAAGGAGCTGGGCGACCAGCAGTTCGACATGGTGTGCGCCTTCGAGGTGCTGGAGCACCTGGAGGACGACCGGGCGGCGCTGGCGGAGTTCGCCGGGAAGGTGAAGCCCGGAGGGTGGCTGCTGCTGTCGGTGCCGGCCTACCAGGACCGGTTCGGCGCCTGGGACGAGCTGGTGGGGCACTTCCGCCGCTACGACCCGGCCGGCCTGACCGAACTGCTGCACAGCGCCGGCTTCGAGGACGTCGAGGTGCTGCACTGCGGCGCCGGTCTGGGCTTCGTCCTGGAGGGCATCCGCAACGCCATCGGCAAGCGCAGGCTCGCGCGTGCGGCGGACACGTCGATCGAGGAGCGCACCGCGGGCTCCGGGCGGCTGTTCCAGCCGAGCGGTCGGCTCCGCGGTGCGGCCATCCGCCTGGGCACCGACCCGTTCCGCTTCCTGCAGCGGGCGTTCCCCGAGAAGGGCACCGGCCTGGTCGTCCGAGCCCGCCGCACCAAGGACACGACAGCCGGGGCCTGAACCGGCGCTCCGGGCCGGGTGCCCGGTTCCGGTCTCAGGTCGGGCGGATATGCTCCCCGCATGCCCGACCCCGTAGTCAACGAAGCTGAGCAGGACCTTCCCCAGCACACGCACGCCCCGGAGACCGAGGCCCGGACGGGCTGGGTCGGGCGCGTGCGCGCGGCCATGAGCAAGGGGCCGATGGGGCGGGTCGTGCGGGTGGGCTTCGTCCTGGCTGCCGTCGGGGGCGGGGGCTACGCCCTGGCCTCCCAGTGGAGCCAGGTCAAGTCCGGGCTGTCGGATCTGAGCTGGCCGACCCTGGTCGGGGCCCTGGTGGCCCTCCTGGTGGCGTCGGTGGCCAGTATGCAGGGCTGGCGCACCCTGCTGGCGGGGTTCGGTTCCAGGCCGCCGCTGCGCGGAGCCGCGCAGGTGTTCTTCGTCGGCCAGCTCGGCAAGTACCTCCCGGGCTCGGTGTGGTCCGTGGTGGCGCAGATGGACCTGGGCCGGGCGTACAAGATCCCGCCGCGGCGTTCGGCGAGCGCCGCCGCGCTCGCGATGCTGGTCTCGGTGGCCAGTGGACTGCTCTGCACGGTCTGCGCGCTCCCCTTCCTCCAGGGCGGTTCGACCGGCGGCTACGGCTGGGCGTTCCTCGCGGTGCCGGTGATCCTGGCGATGCTGCACCCCCGGCTGCTCAACCCGCTGCTGGACCGGCTGCTCAAGCTGGCCCGCAGGCCGGCTCTGGAGCACCGGGTCTCCGGTCGCACGATCACCCTCTCGCTGGCCTGGTCCCTGCTGTACTGGGGGCTGGTCGGACTGCAGATCTGGATCCTGGTGGTGGGCATGGGCGTCCCCGCCCTGAAGGCACTGGCCCCCTCCATCGGTGGTTTCGCCTTCGCCTGGAGCGTGGGCTTCCTGATCATCATCGCCCCGGCCGGCGCCGGGGTACGCGACGTCATCCTGGCCGCGATGCTGACGCCGATCATGGACGTGGGTCTGGCCACTGCGGTGGCGCTGGTGTCCAGGGTGCTGACGGTCGTGGCCGATCTGCTGGTCGCTGCGCTGGCGGGCTGGCTCGGTCGGGGCAGGGCCGCCGCTGCGGCGGCAGCCACGGCGCAGGAGGGGCCTGGGGGCCCGGAGGGCAGTCCGGGGGACCAGGGCCGCGGCTGATCCGCCGCTCGTCGACCCGCAGCTCGTCGCCCCGCCGCTCGCTGACCCGTAGTTCGTCCAGGGCCGCGCGGACCAGCGCGGCCGCTCCGCCCGGTTCGCTGACGTCGGCCCAGGCGAAGCGGAGCAGCGGCTGGCCGTTGCGGTGCGAGCGGGCCGGCCCCTCGCGCCGGCCGCAGACCTCGCCGAGCAGCGGGCGGCGCAGCCCGCGGTGCCAGCAGAACGCAGCGCGGGCCACCTGCAACTGGTCCGGGGCGACCCCGCCGCGGACGCAGTCCAGCCGGACCGCGGACTCCAGCGGGGCCGCGGCTCTTCCGTCCGCGAGCGGCAGCAGCGACCGGGCCGGATCGGCCCGGGGCCGGTACCGCAGGGCGCGGTCCACCGCGCCGAGGTCGGCGAGCAGCCCCTGGTGCAGCGCCGAGTCCAGCAGCCCGAGCCCCTGCTCCTCCGGCAGCCGCAGCAGCAGGTCGGCCAGGGTGCGCGCGACCGAGGTCAGCGGCAGGCCGCGGCGGCGGACCACCTCGCCCGGCCCCAGCGCCGCCAGGTGCAGCCGTAGCCGCAGATCCGGCCGGGGGTGCCGGCCGCGCGGCAGGTAGACGTCGACATGGGGCGGTTCGGACGGCAGCCCGCGCAGCCGCAGCAGCCGGGCCGCCGTGCCGAGCCCGACCACGCTGCTGGGTCCGCAGCGCAGATGGGCGGCCCAGGCCCGGGCCAGCAGCGGCGGCCGTCCGCCCGGGCCGCGGGCCGTGGGCGGGGTGGTCAGGTACACCCCGTGGTGCAGCGCCGTCCAGCGCCCCTGGCGGACCAGGACGCGGATCTGGTCCCGGGGCAGCCCGGCCTCCAGGGCCTGGCGGGCCAGGACGACGCCGCCCTGGCGGCGGGCGAGCACCTCGACGGTGCGGTGCGCGGAGACTGCTGCGGAATGGGTCATGGCCCGAGCCTGCCGTGCCCGGGCCGGGACCGCATCTCCGCCCTGTGGATAACCCGGCTCCGATGTGATGATCGGTCAGGAACTGGTCGCGCCTTCGGCGATGGCCTCCTCGACCTCCGCGACCCGGGCCGCCTCCTCGGCGGCGAAGCGCTCGGCGTCCAGCTGCTCGGCGATCTCCTCGTCCTGCTGCATCAGCAGGTCGAGGTTGGAGTCGCCCAGTTCGAGGACGCCCATGTCGACGTAGGCCTGCTGCAACCGCGGCCCCCACAGCCCGATGTCCTTGACGCAGGGCACGATCCGGGAGAACAGCAGCTTGCGGAAGAACTGGAGGTACTCGCTCTGCTCGCTGATCTCCTCGGCTTCCTGCAGCGGGATGCCGAAGTTGGTCAGCACCTCCACCCCGCGGATCCGGTCCCGCATCAGGTAGCAGCCCTCGATCACGAACTCCTCGCGTTCGGCGAGCTCCGCCGAGGAGAGGCCGGCGTAGTAGTCGCGCAGCGCCATCCGCCCGAAGGCCACGTGCCGGGCCTCGTCCTGCATCACATAGGCCAGCAGCTGCTTGGGCAGCGGCTTGCTGGTGGTGTCCCGCAGCAGCCCGAACGCGGCCAGCGCCAGGCCCTCGATCAGCACCTGCATGCCGAGGTACGGCATGTCCCAGCGGGAGTCCCGCAGGGTGTCCCCGAGCAGCGCCTGGAGGTTGTCGTTGATCGGGTAGAGCATCCCGATCTTCTCGTGCAGGAAGCGGGAGTACAGCTCCGCGTGGCGGGCCTCGTCCATGGTCTGGGTGGCCGAGTAGAACTTGGCGTCCAGGTCCGGGACGGACTCCACGATGCGGGCCGCGCACACCATGGCGCCCTGCTCACCGTGCAGGAACTGGCTGAACTGCCAGGACGCGTAGTGCCGGCGCAGGTCGGCCCGCTCCTTGGAGCCGAACCTGTCCCAGTACCGGGTGCCGTGGATGGCCATGGCCTCGTCCGGCAGCCCGAGCGGGTCGTAGGGGTCCACCTCCAGGGACCAGTCGATCCGCTTCACCGCGTCCCACTGCTTGTCCTTGCCCTTCTGGTAGAGCGCGAGCAGGCGGTCCCGGCCGTCGTCGTACTCCCAGTTGAACCGCGCCGCTCCGGACGCGGGGACGGTCCAGGTTCCTTCGGCGACCGGGACGGTGTAGAGGGGATGAGTCGACATCGAGGCGCTCCTCGTCGTGTGCGTCGCGGGGTGGTGCAGGGCACACTGAGGAGCGTCACACGAAGTTACTGACGGGTCAACAGGCAGAGTGAACCAGCTGGGTCAGCGGAGCGGATGCCCCGATGCCTGCGTCAGCGGGCCGGATAGAGGGAGTAGCCCGGGAAGTTGCCGTAGAGCTTCTCGTCCTCGCCCTCGGGGCCGTAGCTGACCGCCTGGACCAGCAGGTCGCCGCCGACGAACGCGCCCTTCCAGGAGGCGCCCAGGCCGCCGAAGACCTCCTCGCGGTCCCCGCGCGAGCGCGGCTTGTTGATGCCGACCTTGAAGGCCAGCAGGTCCGGCGCGATCCGGGCGGCGAAGTCGGGGTCGTCGGTGGCGATGCTGGCCACCAGCGAACCGTTGCCCGCGTTCATCGCGGCGAGCAGCTCCGACTCGGTGTCCACCAGCACCACCGAGTCCAGCGGTCCGAACGGCTCGGAGTGGTGCAGCGCCCAGTTGGGCGGCGGGTCCAGCACGCTCGCCGGGGCGATGTAGGCGCCGAGGTCCTGGCCGGGCAGGAAGCTCCCGTCGGCCAGGGTGCCCCGGTGCAGCGGGACGGCCCGGGCGATCACCGCGTCGTCGAAGTGCCGGACCAGCTCGGCCGCCTTGGCGGCATGGATCACCGGGCCGAAGTCCAGCTCGGGCAGCGGTGCCTCGGGGTCGGCGACGGCCAGCGGGTGGCCGAAGCGCAGATTGCCGAGGACGGCCAGATAGGTCTCCAGGAACGCCGGGAAGAGCCTGCGCTGCACCACGTAGCGCGGATAGGCGGTGCAGCGCTGCTTGGCGTACTCGAAGCCCTTGCGCAGGTGCGCGGCCAGCGCCGGCCAGTCGCTGTAGTCCCAGACGCCCCAGGTGTTGAGGCCCTCCTGCTCCAGGAAGTGACGGCGGTTCAGGTCGGCCAGCGAGGTCGCGGCCCGGCGCCCGTTGGCCCGTCCGCCGACGAAGGCGAGCGCGCCCAGGCCGGGGGAGCGGATCAGCGAGTCGGCGATCTGCGAGCCCATGCCGGAGAGCAGGGTGACCGGCAGCCCGGCGCGGCGCATCAGCGCGTGCGCCAGCGTGAGGCAGTGGAAGCCGCCCTGGGAGGGGGTCTTGGCGATCACCGCGTTGCCGGCCAGCAGCTGCACCAGCTCGGCGTGCACCTGGACGCTCATCGGGTAGTTCCAGCTGGCGATGTTGGAGACCGGGCCCGGTAGCGCGGTCCGCCCGCCCAGCTGGCGCTCGATGTTCTCCAGGTACCAGCGCACCCCGTCCACGGCCCGGTCCACGTCGGCGCAGGCCAGCCGCCAGGGCTTGCCGATCTCCCAGACCAGCAGCATCGCCAGCAGGTCCCGCTGCGCGGCCAGCGCCTCGACGGCGGCCAGCACCCGCGCCCTGCGCTCGTCCAGCGGGGTCGACGACCAGTCGCGGTGCTCGGCGACGGCGAAGTCGACCGCGGCCGCCGCCTCCTCGACGCCGATCCTCGGCGGCCCGGGGATCGGGGTGCCGTCCAGGGGCGTGCTGTGCTCGCCGGGGGTGCCCACGGCGTACCAGTCGCCACGGACCAGGTTCAGCAGCCGGTCGGGGGTGAACGCCTCGGGCGCGGCGGCCAGGCAGCGGGCGTAGGTGTCGTCCCAGGAAGTCCCGGGCTTGAGCATGAGGGTCACGGTGGCGCTCCTGACTGAGGGAGAGGGAGCAGTGCACGGTGCCGGATCAGGGCACCGAGAGTGGCACAGCCGCTGTGAGGGCGATATGCGGCCCCGGGGATCTGTGGCCCTTCTCACGGTGGGTGCGGCCCGGTCCTAGCCGGAGTAGTAGACGACGACGTACCGGTGTACACGCGGCATCAGCGGCGATTCGGTGTATTGCGGCCAAAGTCCCCTAATCTCCTACTAGGCGAAGTAGTGGAGCCGGCCGTCCGACGAGGTTTGGGCATGGGCGTCGCTCCTGGTTACAACGGAGGATCCGGCTGCCGGCCGGTGCCCCGAACAGCAGCTGAGACAGCCCGAGAGCAGGACGAGGTCGAACCCCTGATGCACAGCGCCCATGCTAGGCACGCCCGCCGCAGACGGCATGCGCACAGTCGGACGGCCCTGATGGCACTGGCCGCGACCGGGGCGCTGGCCTTCGCCACGATCGGGGTGCCCGCCATGGCGTCCGCGACCAACAGCCCCGCCGTGGTGGTGGGCCCGGTGGTGTCCGGCAGCAGCGCCGACGCCGCGCAGGAGGCGGCCGCCCCCGCCATCCGCGCGGCGCAGGCCCGGCAGCAGGCAGCAGCCAGGCAGGCGGCGGTGAAGCAGGCAGCAGCGCAGCAGGCGGCCGCGCGGGCCGCGACGGTGAAGCAGGCCGCGGCGGCCGCTCCGGCGCGGGCCCAGTGGTCGGCCCCGATCCCGGGCGCGGCGCTGAGCGAGGCGTACGGCGTGGTGGACAGCGAGTACGCCGCCGGCTACCACACCGGCACCGACTTCGCGGTGGACACCGGCACCGCCGTGCTCGCGGTCGGCGACGGCACCGTCGTCTCGGCCGGCTGGCAGTCCAGTTACGGCAACACCGTGGTGATCGAGCTCGCGGACGGCCACTACGCCCTCTACGCGCACCTGTCCGGCTTCGCGGTGACGGTGGGTCAGCAGGTGCAGGCCGGTGACCTGGTCGCCCGTTCGGGTGACACCGGGAACTCCACCGGACCGCATCTGCACTTCGAGATCCGCATCAGCGACGACTACGGCGCCGTGGTCGACCCGCTGGCGTTCCTGCGGGGCAAGGGCGTCAGCGACTTCTGAGACTTCTGAGCCATGGGCGGAGGAGTCAGAGCGGGTCGGGCCGGCCGATCCGGTCGGCGATGTCCAGGGCCACCCGCAGGGCGACGTCGCGGCGGCCGTCCGGGTCCGGCAGTCCGACCGACGCCTCCGGGTCCTCGGCGCAGGCCTGGCCGATGAACTGGGCGACATTGACGGTCATCAGCGAGATCGAGGCACGCACCCGGTCCTCGAAGGTCGGCTCCGGGCCCAGCATCAGCCGGGTGAGCGCGAACATCAGGTCCTTGAAGCGGCCGCCCACCTTGAGCTCGCGGATGGTGGGCTGGTTCTCGTGGAAGAACCGCAGCAGCGGCTGACGCGACTGCATGCCGTCGGCGAAGCGGCGCACGATCTCGTCCCGCAGTGCCGGGCTGTAGGGCTGTTCCCGGCCCCAGGCGATGGCCTCCTCGATGGGGGCGCTCATGGTGTCCACGATCCCGGCGAGGATGTCCTCCTTGGTCCGGAAGTGGTAGTACAGCGCCGCCTTGGTGACCCCCAGGCGGTCGGCGATCTCGCGCAGGGAGGTCTTCTCGTACCCGTGCTCGGCGAACAGTTCCAGGGCGATGTCGAGGATGCGCGCCCGGGTGTCCCCGCGAGGTGTCTGGGTGGTCATCGCTCCGCCTGATTGCCTGTCCGGTGAGAGGGGTGCCGCGTACTTCTGCGCGTAGGTTAGCGGCCGTTCGCGCAGGTCCCGCCAGGGGTGGCGAAAAGTGGGTTGACGGCCCCCACCAAGTGAGCTTACCGTGCCGCTGTCGAGGGTACTAGCCGGTCGGCAAGTAAGTCCGTGCACGGGGAGGCAGAGGGATGGCTCAGGACCAGATTCCGCAGCAGGGGGAGGCGGCCGCCGGCGGTGCCGACCCCGACCCGGACGCGCAGATCATCCGCTCCCCGCGGGAGATCCGGATCGTGCTCAGCGGGCTGCTGATCGCGATGCTGCTGGCGATGCTCGACAACATGATCGTCGGTACCGCGATGCCGACCATCGTGGGTGACCTGGGCGGTGTCAACCACCTCTCCTGGGTGGTCACCTCCTACATCCTGGCGACCACGGCCTCGACCCCCATCTGGGGCAAGCTCGGCGACCTCTACGGCCGCAAGGGCATCTTCATGGCTTCGATCGTGATCTTCCTGGTCGGGTCGGCGCTGTCTGGGCTGTCGCAGAACATGAACGAACTGATCGGCTTCCGGGCCCTGCAGGGCCTCGGCGCCGGCGGCCTGATCGTCGGAGTGATGTCGATCATGGGCGCGCTGGTGCCGCCGCGTGAACGCGGCAAGTACCAGGGCATGTTCGCGGCCGTCATGGCCGTGGCGATGATCGGCGGACCACTGGTCGGCGGCACCATCACGGACCACCTCAGCTGGCACTGGATCTTCTACATCAACCTGCCGCTGGGCGCGCTGGCCCTGATCGTGATCGCGATCACCCTGCACCTGCCGAAGATCCGTACCTCCGGCCGGATCGACTACCTGGGCGCCGGCCTGCTCACCGTCGGCATCGTGGCACTGGTGCTGGTCACCACCTGGGGCGGCCAGAGCTACGCCTGGGGCTCCTGGCAGGTCGCCGGGATGCTGGCGCTGGCGGCGGTCTCACTGGCCGGGTTCCTGCGGGTGGAGCAGCGGGTGGCGCAGCGCGGCGAGGAGCCGGTGCTGCCGCTGCACGTGTTCCGCAGCCGCAACTTCAGCCTGATCTGCGCGCTGGGCTTCGTCGTCGGGTTCGTCATGTTCGGCGCGATCACCTTCCTGCCGCTCTATCAGCAGAGCGTGCAGGGGGCCTCGGCGACCAACTCCGGGCTGCTGCTGATGCCGATGATGCTGGGCATGCTGGTCGTCTCGCTGGTCGTCGGACAGGCCGTCACCCGTACCGGGCGCTACAAGATCTACCCGGTGATCGGGACCCTGGTGATGACCGCGGGCATGCTGCTGCTGTCCCGGCTGGACACCGGCACCACCCGCTTCACCTCCGGCCTGTTCATGGTGGTGCTGGGCGCCGGAATGGGCTTCCTGATGCAGATCACCATGCTGGTGGCGCAGAACAGCGTGGCGCTGCGGGACATCGGCGTCGCCTCCAGCAGTTCCACGTTCTTCCGCACCATCGGCGGGTCCTTCGGTGTCTCGCTGTTCGGCGCCCTGTTCAGCTCCCGGGTCACCGACACCATGACCTCCCGGCTGGGCGCGAGCGGCGGCCAGGCGATCGCGGGGCACGCGCAGCTCACGCCGGGCATGCTGAGCCACCTGCCGGCCCCGGTCCGGGAGGCGTACGACCATGCGGTCGCCAACGGGGTGCACAGCATCTTCCTGTGGGGCGCGGTCATCAGTGTGGTCGGGATCGTGGTCGCGGTGTTCCTGGAGGAGGTTCCGCTGCGGGCTACTCCGAAGCCGTCCGAAGCCGAATCCCACGTTGCCGTGGAGGTCTGAAGGATCTTGGGTGCGGGAGGTGCATGGTTGCTGTTCGCGCAGTTCCCCGCGCCCCTGACGCCCAGGGGCGCGGGGAACTGCGCGACAAGCCAGAAGCTGACGTAGGGCCGCTAACCGGGCAGTCGGTAGACCCCCGGGGCGACCGGCTCCACCAACCCGTCGGCCACCAAGCCGTCCAGCGCCCGCCCCCGCTGGACGGAGTCCGCCCAGACGGAGTCCAGCGCGCTCTGCGGGACCTCCCCGTGGGCCTCCCGCAGCACCGCGAGGAGCTTGCCCCGCACCTGCCGGTCGGTCCCGGCGTAGGTCTGTCCCTTCCGTGGCGGCCCGTCGTGCGCGGGGTACCCCGCCCTCCGCCACGCGCACTCCCGTGCCACCGGGCACTCCCCGCACGCGGGGGTCCGCGCCGTGCAGACCAGTGCGCCGAGCTCCATCACCGCGACCGCCCAGGTGGCCGCGGTCTCCGGCTCGTCCGGCAGCAGTTCGGCCGCGGTGCGCCGCTCCGCGGCCGTCGTCGCCACCGGCGGGTACTCGCGGCCGTCGACCAGTCGCGCGAACACCCGCCGGACATTGGTGTCCAGCACCACATGCCGCTGCCGGTGCGCGAACGAGGCCACCGCGGCGGCGGTGTACTCGCCGACTCCGGGCAGCGCCAGCAGCGCCGCGTGGTCCAGTGGGACCTCGCCGCCGTGCTGCTCGGTGATCGCGGTCGCCGCAGCGTGCAGCCGCAGCGCCCGGCGCGGGTAGCCGAGGCGTCCCCAGGCCCGTACCGCCTCCCCGGCGGGTGCCGCGGCCAGGTCGGCCGGGGTCGGCCAACGCTCCATCCAGGCCTGGTACATGGGCAGTACCCGCTTCACCGGGGTCTGCTGCAGCATGAACTCACTGACCATCACCGCCCAGGGCCCGGCGGAGGGCTCCCGCCAGGGCAGCTCGCGGGCGTGTGCGGAGTACCAGGCGAGGACGGTCCGGTGCAGGGCGTCCCGCTGCGGGCGAAGGGTGTCTGTCATAGCGCCGTCGATCCTCGCACACACCGGGTCACCGGGAAGTAACCGGAACGGTGGCACGAAACCATCCGAACGGGCCATCAGGACGATGATGTGAAAGAAGGGGCACCAGGTACGGCGGTGTTGCTCTGAGCGGGGGTTGATCTCTCGTAAGGTTTGCTCGTGCCCTCTCTGCGCAATCCCGTCGGACCGCTGCCGTCCTCCATCTACTGGCGACGGCGCCTGATCGTGCTCCTCGTCGCCCTCGGGGTGCTGGTACTCCTGTTGTGGCTGTTGCTGCCCGGCGGGGGCGGGAAGAAACCAGGGACGGGCGCGGCGTCGTCCTCGCATCCGGTGACATCGATCACACCCGGGCCGACCGGGTCCGGCGGCGGCTCCAACGACGGGACCGCGTCCGGCGGCGGGACCAGCTCCGGCAGCGGCGGCGGCAAGAGCCCCACCCCGTCCGGGGGCGCGTCGTCGAGCGCTCCGGCCGGGACCAACGGCGGGACGGTGGTGACCGTCACCGGCGGCACCTCGGGCGGCTCCAGCACCACCGGCGGCGGGACCGGCGGCTCCGGCGGAAGCTCGTCCGGCGGCGCCGGCAGCTCGGGCGGCTCCGGCGGCAGCGGCAGCAGCACCCCGCCGAACGCCAGTGGCACCATGAACCTGCCGGTGTGCGCGGCGGCCGACGTGGAACTGTCGCTGACCAGCACCGAGCAGTCCTACAGCTCCTCGCAGTGGCCGACCTTCCAACTGGCCATCAGCAACACCAGCGGTGCGGCCTGCCGGGTGGACCTCGGCGCCAAGTCGGCCGTGCTCACCGTCAGCAGCGACAGCGACAGCCATGTCTGGTCCTCCGGCGACTGCCCCCGCGACGCCTCGTCCCAGTGGTACGCGGTGCCGGCCTCCGCGACGCCGCTGAACGCGCAGTTCCAGTGGTCCAGGATCACCTCGGCCCCCGGCTGCACCCCGGGCGGCGGCGGCAACGGCGTGGGCGCGGGGACCTATGTCGCCCGGGTCGGGATCGCCGGCGTGACCGTCCAGCCCTCGCACCAGTTCAAGCTCGCGCCGTTCGGCAGCTGACCCGCCCGGCGGGCCCGGCTCCGGCCGGGTCCGTCAGACGTAGCGCTCCAGGATCGAGGACTCGGCCAGCCGGGACAGCCCCTCACGCACCGAGCGGGCCCGGGACTCGCCGACCCCCTCGACGGTCTGCAGGTCGTCGATGCTGGCGGCGAGCAGTTTCTGCAGTCCGCCGAAGTGCTCGACCAGCCGCTCGATGACGGTGTTGGGCAGCCGCGGCACCTTCGCCAGCAGCCGGTAGCCGCGCGGGCTGACGGCGGCGTCCAGCGCCTCCGGGGTGCCCGGGTAGCCCAGCGCCTTGGCGACCGTCTGCAGGTCCAGCAGATCGCTGTGGGTCAGCCCCTCCAGGTCGGTCAGCACGTCCTGGACGGTGCGGCCGCGCTTGGCCGCGCGTTCCGGGAAGTAGTCGCGGGCGACCAGTTCGCGTTCCGGCTCGACCCCGGCGATCAGCTCGTCCAGCTGGAGCGACAGCAGCCGGCCGTCGGTGCCCAGCTCGATCACGTAGCCCGCGATCTCACGGTTGATCAGGCGGACCATCTCCAGCCGCTGGGCCACCGCGGTCACATCACGGACCGTCACCAGGTCCTCGATCTCCAGCGCGGAGAGCGTGCCGGCGACCTCGTCCAGGCGCAGCTTGTAGCGCTCCAGGGTGGCCAGGGCCTGGTTGGCGCGGGAGAGGATCGCGGCGGAGTCCTCGATGACCCGGCGCACACCGTTCACATAGAGCGCGATCAGCCGCATCGACTGGCTGACCGAGACCACCGGGTAGCCGGTCTGCTTGTTGACCCGCTCGGCGGTGCGGTGCCGGGTGCCGGTCTCCTCGGTGGGGATGTTGGCGTCCGGCACGAGCTGGACTCCGGCGCGGACGATCCTGGTGATGTCCTTGTCCAGGACGACGGCGCCGTCGAGCTTGCAGAGCTCGCGCAGCCGGGTCGCGGAGAACTCCACGTCCAGGACGAATCCGCCGGTGCTGAGGGCCTCGACGGTCTTGTCGAAGCCGACGACGATCAACCCGCCCGTACGGCCGCGCAGTACGCGCTCCAGGCCGTCGCGCAGGGGCGTGCCTGGTGCTACGGCGCTCAGTGAGGCCCGTAGAAGGGCCTCCTCGCGGGAGGAGCGATCCGCCCGGTCGTTGGCTGCCACGGGACGACTCCTCCGGTGGGGTGCGGTGTGCGCTCATGAGTTTACCGTCGGCCACGGCGGGTGGTGTCGGGTTATTGACGCCGGCCCCCCGGAGCGGTAGCTGCCGACGGTGGAGGAGTTGCCGTCAGCGGTTGTTTCTCGCGCAGTTCCCCGCGCCCCTCAGGGGCGCGGGGAACTGCGCGGACAGCAACCGACTACTGCGCGGCAGCCTCCGCGGTACGTGCGGGCCTGCGGCGGCCGGGGATGGCCGCCAGCGCCTCGCCGATGGTCGCGACCTCCGTCACCCGCATGCCCTTGGGGACCTTGCCCGGGTCCGGCGGGACCAGTGCGTGGGTGAACCCCAGTCGGGCCGCCTCGGCGAGCCGCCGTTCCACGCCGGTCACCCGGCGCACCTCGCCGGCCAGGCCGACCTCGCCGATGGCGACCAGGTTGGCCGGCAGCGGGGTGTCCGCCGCCGAGCTGGCCACCGACAGCGCGATGGCCAGGTCCGCCGCCGGTTCGGTGAGCTTCACCCCGCCCACCGTCGCGGTGTAGATGTCGAGCTTGCCCAGCCGCACGCCGCCGTGCCGCTCCACCACGGCCAGCACCATGGCGATCCGCGGGGACTCCAGGCCGGAGGTGGTCCGCCGGGGGGAGGGGATCTGCGAGTCCACCATCAGCGCCTGGACCTCGGCGACCAGCGGGCGCCGTCCCTCCAGGGTGACGGTCAGACAGGTCCCCGGCACCGGTTTGTCCCGCTTGGTCAGGAACAGCCCGGACGGGTCGGCGACGCCGGAGATCCCGGCGTCGTGCAGTTCGAAGCAGCCGACCTCGTCGGTCGCGCCGTAGCGGTTCTTGACGCCGCGGATGATCCGCAGCCTGGCATGGCGGTCGCCCTCGAAGTGCAGCACCACGTCCACCAGGTGCTCCAGCAGCCGGGGGCCGGCGATCGAGCCGTCCTTGGTGACATGGCCGACCAGCAGCGTGGACATGGCACGGGCTTTCGATACCCGGATCAGGGCGGCGGTGACCTCGCGGATCTGCGCCGGGCCGCCCGGTGCGCTCTCCAGTTGGGCCGAGGCGACGGTCTGCACCGAGTCCAGGATCAGCAGCGAGGGCTGGACCTGTTCGATGTGGCCGAGGACGGCGGCCAGGTCGGTCTCGGCGGCGAGGTAGAGGTGCGGGGAGAGCGCGCCGATCCGGTCGGCGCGCAGCCGGACCTGGCTGGTCGACTCCTCGGCGGTGATGTAGAGGGTGCGGTGCGCGTCGCTGGCCGCCTTGGCGGCGACGTCCAGCAGCAGTGTGGACTTGCCGACGCCGGGCTCGCCGGCCAGCAGCGCGACCGCACCGGGCACCAGGCCGCCGCCGAGCACCCGGTCCAGCTCGCCGATGCCGGTGGCCCGGGAGGCGGCCACGGTGGCGTCCACCTGACCGATCGGGCGCGCGGCCGTGCTGACCGGACCCGCGGCGGTGGTGCGGACGGCGGGGGAGCCGTACTCCTCGATGGTTCCCCAGGCGTTGCACTCGGTGCAGCGGCCGGTCCATTTGGGCGGGGTGTTGCCGCACTCGGTGCAGCGGTACGAGGAGCGCGGGGCCTTGGTGGAGGTGGTTCGGGCTGCCATGCCGTGAACGCTACAGCCCGGCACCGACAATCACCCGAGGCCACCGACATCACAGCAGGTCACCCGAAAGAGCTATCCGGGGGCCATCCGCCCACCGACCGTGCGGGTGCGGCCTACCGTCGGAGGAGTGACCACCGACTCGCAGGCCAGAGCCGTACCGCGGCCCCGTGTCCGATCAGCGGAGGCGGGAGCGCGGGCGACCGGCGCTCGCGCCCTGGACGAGGATTGGGAGCGGCTCGGCGACGCCCTGTTCACCTACTGCCTGTCGGTGCTCTGCGACCAGGAGGAGGCGGTCGCCGCCGTGCGCGAGCTGCGGCAGCTCTCGGCGCGGTACCGGCGCCGGCTGCGCCGCCCCGAGCAGCTGCGGGCCTGGCTGTACGCGCTGGCCCGGTACGTCTGCCTGGTGCGGATGGAGGCCGAGCCGGTCCGGGCCCTGACGCGCCGTCCGCTGGGCCGGCACAGCGCCGAGCACGCCCGGCTGGAACTGCTGGCCTGGCCGGAGGCGGCCGGGGTGGCCCCGGCCCAGCGGGAGGCGCTGGAGCTGGTCGGACGGCACGGCCTGGACACCGCCGAGCTCGCGGCCGTGCTGGACCTCCGCGCCGACCAGGCGGGGGTGCTGCTGGCGCAGGCGGTCTGCGAGCTGGAGCGTACGGCGGCGGCGCTGGCGGTGCTGGCCGCCGCGGACTGCCCCGAGCTGACGGTGCTGGGCCGGGGCCGCGGTCCGGTGCTGAGCGCCGCCCTGCGGGGCGAGTTGGTGAACCATGTGGACGACTGTCCGACCTGCCGGGGCACGGCCGAGCGGGCCGCCGCGGCCGGCCCCTGGCCCGGGACCTTCCGCGCGCCGGGCGCGCTGGCGCTGGTGGAGGCGCCGCGGGAGGCCCGCAGGGCGTCGGCGGGGGATCGTTTCTTCGCCTCCCTGGGCATGGGCGGCGGTGCCGGTTCCGGTACCGCCGTCGGCAGCCCGGCGTCCCGGGACGCCGTGTCGACGGCCGGACGGGAGCTGCGCTTCGACCGGCGCGGCTTCCCGATCCACCGCAGCGCCGGGGCCGAGCGGGCCGGGATGCTGCGGCAGCGCGCGATCGCCGGGTCGGTCATCGCGCTGGTGGTCGCCGCTCCGGTGGTGGCCCTGTGGTCGACGCACCAGGGACCGGACCTGCCGGAGGACCCGGTCTCCTCGGTGCAGGTGGACCCGGCCTCGGTCGCGGCCGACGTTCCGTCAGGAGGTCCGTCGGCGACGACCGGTGCCCCGGCGGGCCGCTCGGTGCGGCCCGAGGCGCAGCCGGTGAGCCTGTCGGTGGCGGTCGGCGGCAGCCCGCTGCCGCCCTCGTCCGGATTCCCCGCCGTCGCGCCGCCCGGCGGAGGCCCGCTGGCGCCCGCCCCGGCTCAGCTGGAGGTCAGCGCCGGCGAGCTGGGCGGCCGTACCGTGGTCACCCTGGTCAACAGCGGTGGCACCCCGGTGGCCTGGCAGGCGGCCACCGCGGCGGGGTGGCTGCGGCTGAGCCGGGACGGCGGCACGCTCCAGCCGGGGCAGCGGCTCACCCTGGTGATCACCGTGGACCGGTCCGCGCTGCCCGAGGGCCCGTGGACCGCGTTCGTCTCGGTCACCCCCTCGGGGTCGGTGGTGACCCTGCACGGCCCGGGCAGCGGATCGTCCGGCGGCGGCCGCCGGGGTATGCCGACACCGACGCCCACGGTCGGCAGCAGCACTGGCCCGACCTCGGGCTCCGGCCCGACCTCGGCGCCGCCCGCCTCGCCGACGGTAGGCCCGCCCAGCACACCGCCGGCGAGTTCCACGCCGCCCACGTCGGCACCGCCGACCGGTTCGACGTCGGCCTCCGCTTCCCCGTCGCCGTCCGCGACCGCGTCACCGTCCGGGAGCAGTTCGGCCTCGGCGGCGCCCTCGGACTCCGCTCCGTCGGCCTCGGGAGGCTGACGCCGGGTCAGCCCTGCGGGGCGTCGGCCGGGTGCGGTGCGACCGGCTCGCCCGGTGCGGCCAGGCGCCGCTCGCACAGCTCGGCCAGCACGGCGTAGCCGCCCGCGCCCATCAGCTCCACCAGCTCGGGCCGGTAACTGATGTACACCGGGTCGGGGCCGACATGGGCGTCCGGGCTGCCGGTGCACCACCACTGCAGGTCGTGGCCGCCGGGTCCCCAGCCCCTGCGGTCGTACTCGCCGATGGTGACCTGGAGGTAGCGGGTGTCGTCCGGCCGGTCGATCCAGTCGTAGGTGCGGCGCACCGGGAGCTGCCAGCAGACGTCGGGCTTGGTCTCCAGCGGTTCCTTGCCCTCGCTCAGCGCCAGGGTGTGCAGCGAGCAGCCCTCGCCGCCGGGGAAGCCGGGGCGGTTGAGGAAGATGCAGGCGCCGTCCACCCGGCGGGTGCGCAGGTCGCCGTCCTCGTCGGGCTCGCTGATGCCCTTGGGCCCGGTGCCCTTGCTGTGGAACTGCCAGGTCTCGGGGGTGAGCCGGGCCGCGTGCCCGAGGACCCGCTGCTGGTCGTCCTCGTCGGACCAGTGCGCCCCCAGGGTGCAGCAGCCGTCGCTGGCCCGTCCGGGCCGGATGCCGTGGCAGCCCCGGCCGAAGATGCAGGTCCAACGGGAGGTCAGCCAGGTCAGGTCGCAGCGGAAGACCTGCTCGGCGTCCTCGGGGTCGGCGAACTCGACCCAGGCGCGGGCGAAGTCCAGCGGGACCTCGCGCTTGCGCGCCGCGGCCGCGGCCTTCTTCGCAGCCTTCTCGGCTGCCTTGCGATCGGTGATTGTCACGTCTACGGCTGGCACCCGGCCACCCTACGGCTTCGGTGCAGCTCCGGCGGCTACGGCCTGCGGCCGGGCGGGTGAGGCGTCGCGTTGCCGACGGGGTGTCGGTAAGCCATTGACTTAGGTTAGCCTAACCAAAATAATTCTGATCATGACGACCGTTCCAGCCCCTGGAGGACCAGTGAGCCATCCCGATCCGACGCCCGGTCAGACCGGCGGATTCGCCGTGCTGCTCCGAACCGCGACCGCCCAGGAGCACCAGGAGGCGGAGCAGTCCGGCTTCATGGGCAACCTGCTCGGCGGCAGGCTCGGTGTCGAGGCCTACGCGGATCTCGCCGCCCAGCTGTGGTTCGTCTACGCGGAACTGGAGGCCGCGGGCGAGGCGCTGGCCGGGCACCCGCTGGTCGGACGGTTCGTGGACCCCGCGCTGTTCCGTCGGGAGGCGCTGGAGCGGGACCTGGCCCACCTCCGGGGGACCTCGTCCTGGCGGCAGCAGCCCCCGCTGCCGGCCACCCAGGCCTACACCGCGCGGCTGCGGCAGCTGGCCGACGAGTGGCCGGTCGGCTACATAGCCCACCACTACACCCGCTACCTGGGCGACCTGTCGGGCGGTCAGATCATCCGCGGCATCGCCGAGAAGACCTGGGGCTTCGACCGCAAGGGCGACGGCGTGCGGTTCTACGTCTTCGAGGAGATCGGCAACCCCGCCGCGTTCAAGCGCGGGTACCGGGAGGCGCTGGACCGGGTCGGCGCGGAACTGGGCGAGATCGAGCAGTGGCGGGTGGCCGAGGAGTGCCGCCGGGCGTTCCGGCTGAACACCGCGCTCTTCCGGGACCTGGGTGACCGCTACCCGCTCAGTGCCTGAGCGCGGCGACGCGGTGCCGACATGGCACGTCCCCCGTTCCCGCCGGTGCCGGCCGGTGGGAACGGGGGACGTGCGGCTGGTGGGCCGTCAGCTGTGGCCGGCGGCGCGGCGGCGGCGCAGCACCACGGTGGTCGCACCGCCTGCGAGGACCAGCGCGGTGCCGGTCAGCGCCAGCGGCAGGGTGGAGCTGTCGGAGCCGGTCTCGGCGAGCGCGCCGGTGCCGCTGCTGCTCGGGCTCGCGGTCACGCCGGCGACGGTCGCCCTGGTTGCCGAGGCGCTCGCGGAGGCGGACGCCGTGGTCGACGCGGCGGCGGATGCGGAGGCCGAGCTGGAGGCCGAGGCGCCGGCGGCGGACTTGGTCGGGGCCGCGCCGGCGGACGTGGACGCGGACGCGGACTTGGTCGGCGTCGACGTGGTCGGGGTGCTGCCGGCGCTCTTGCTCGGGCCGGCCGAGGTCGAGGCCGAGGCCGAGCTGGAGGCTGCTGCCTGGACCAGCTTCACAGTAACCGGGTCCATCGCGGTGCCGGCCGGGTAGAAGCCCGCGAACGCCTTCACGGCGGCCGAGGAGAGCACGGTCGCGGCGGAGGCTCCGCTGAAGGTGCTCTGGCTGACGGTGAAGGTCACCAGGGCGACGTCGTCGCCGGTGAAGGTGGAGCTGCCGTCCATCTGCTTGGAGGAGACGTCGGCGGTGAGCGTCCCGGTGCTGCCGCTGGTGTCGATCCGCAGGTCGGTCAGGACGATGTCCAGCGCCCCGCTGTGGCCGGTCATGTGCAGGCCGCCCCCGTAGGAGGAGGTGACGGCGTGGGTGGTGGTGTCGTAGGAGGCCTTGTCCAGGTCGAAGTGGAAGGTGCCGTCGCTGTTCCTGGTGGCACCGCCGGTCGGGGTTATCGTCCCGGCCGCGGCGGCGCTGGCCAGGTAGTCGCGGAAGCTGGCCTTGACGCCCCAGTCGAGCGAGCCGGAGCTGAACGAGACGGTCGCCGCCGAGGCGGACTGGGCGGTCAGCAGCGGGCCGGCGCAGAGCAGCGCCGCCGAGGCGGCGAGGGCTGCGGCGCGGAGGGGGCGTCGGGACATGGCGGATCTCCTGAAATGGCGTGCGGGCAGGGGGAGTCGGGCCTGCGGGGAGGCCGATTGCTCCAAGTAAGTAAGGTAAGGCTATCCTAAGTTTTGCCATCAGGTCACGGGGACCCCAGGCACCATCCGAGAGGCCGTCATGCTCGCCACACAGCGCACCCCCAGGGGCCGCCGGAGCCGATACCGACATCTGCTCCTCGTGCCGCTGCTCGCCCTCGCCCTGGCCGCCTGCGGCAGCGCCACGACGGGCGGCGCCGCTGCCGCCGGCGCCTCGGCCCCCGCCGACGCGGTGGTGCCGATCAGCAGTGGCACCGTTCCCCGACTGCCCGTCACCGTGACCTCCGACGACGGGAAGCGGACCACCGTCACCAGGGCGGACCGGATCATCCCGCTCAGCGGCAGCCTCTCCGAGCTGGTCTACAGCCTCGGCCTGGGCAGCCGGGTGGTGGCCCGCGACGTCACCGCCACCTTCGCCCAGGCCGCGAAGCTGCCGCTGGTCAGCAAGAACCACATCATCGGCGCCGAGGGGGTGCTCTCGCTCAAGCCCGACCTGGTGCTCTCCGACACCTCCACCGCGACCTCCAACGCCGACACCATCGCCAGGATCCGCGCCGCCGGCATCCCGGTCGTGGTCTTCGACGACGCCAAGAAGATCGCCGACATCGACCCCCGGATCGGCGCGGTCGCAGCCGCCCTCGGCGTCACCGCGGCCGGCCAGGCCCTGGTCAGCAGTACCGACGCCCAGTTCGCCGCGGTCGACGCGGCCATCGCCGAGGAGAACCCGGGCGGCAGGCCGCGGATCGCCTTCCTCTACGTCCGCGGCAGCGCCTCGGTCTACTACATCGGCGGCGCCGGCTCGGGGGCCGAACCGCTGATCACCGCGGTCGGCGGCGAGGACGCCGGGGTGGCCGGGGGGCTCAAGGCACCGTTCACCCCGATCACCAGCGAGGCCCTGGCCCAGGCCGCACCGGACGCGATCCTGGTGATGACCCAGGGCCTGGCCTCCGTCGGCGGGGTCCCCGGACTGCTCAAGCTCCCCGGCGTCGCGCAGACCCCGGCCGGACTGAAGCAGCGGATCGTCTCCGTCGAGGACGGCGAACTGCTCAGCTACGGTCCGCGCACCCCGGCCGTGCTCCGGTCCATCGCCGACCAGCTCTACCGCGGGGGCGTGGCCGAGTGACGGACCGTCCACGACTGCTGACGGCCGCTCTGGCCACCGCCCTGGTCCTGCTGGTGCTGGCCGCCGCCGGCATCGGCGCCTACCGCATCCCGCTCCCCGACCTGATCGCCTCGCTGCAGCACCGCGCCCACCTCGGCGGACACGCCCTGGACCAGGTCGCCGACTCCGTGCTGTGGAACGTACGGCTGCCCAGGGTCGCCCTCGCCGCCCTGGTCGGCGCCTCGCTGGGCTGCGCGGGCGCGCTGATGCAGGGTCTGTTCGGCAACCCGCTGGCCGACCCCGGCATCATCGGCATCTCCTCCGGGGGCGCGGTCGGCGGGGTCGCCGTGATCGTCCTCGGCATCGACGTCCTGGGGACCTGGACCGCGCCGGTCGCCGCCTTCGCCGGCGGCCTGGTCACCGTCCTCACCGTCTATGTGCTCTCCCGCTCCGGGGGCCGGACCGAGGTGGTCACCCTGGTCCTCACCGGAATCGCGGTCAACGCGCTCTGCGGCGCCCTGATCGGACTGCTGCTGTTCCTGGCCGACCCGACCGCCGTCAACCAGGTCGTCTTCTGGCAGTTGGGCTCGCTCAGCTCGGCCGGCTGGAGCCAGGTCCTGGCGGTGCTGCCGTTCGCCGCCGTCGGCCTGGCGGTGGCCCCCCGCTACGCCCGGCAACTGGACCTGCTGGCGCTCGGCGAGGGACCGGCCCGGCATCTGGGGGTGGACGTCGAGCGGCTGCGGCTGGTGCTGATCACCGTCGTCGCGCTGCTCACCGCGGCCGCCGTCGCGGTCAGCGGCATCATCGGCTTCGTCGGCCTGGTCGTCCCGCACCTGTTGCGGATGGCGGCCGGTCCCGGGCACCGCTTCCTGCTCCCCGGCAGCGCGCTGGGCGGAGCGGTGGTGCTGGTCGCCGCCGACCTCGCGGCCCGCACCCTGGCCGCACCCGCCGAACTCCCGCTCGGCGTGCTCACCGCGCTGCTCGGCAGCCCGTTCTTCTTCTGGCTGCTGCGCCGCACCCGGTCCCGCCAGGGAGGCTGGAACTAGATGATGGGAAGGTTTCTGACGATGCGTGGCCAGAACGGCCCGCCCGTCGCCCGCCACCACCCTTGGTCGACTCGCTTCGCTCGGCACCTCCAGACGCCGTCCAAGCCGGCCCCGGGCGCGGTGGTCGCCGAGGTCTCCGGGGCGGGGCTGCTGCGGGCCGGACGAACCGTGCTGGACCGGATCGACCTGCGGATCCGCGCCGGGGAACTGCTGGCGCTGCTGGGCCCCAACGGTGCCGGGAAGTCCAGCCTGCTCGCGCTGCTGGCCGGGGACCTCGCCCCGACGGCCGGTCGGGTGCTGCTGCGCGGACGGCCCCTCGACTCCTACCGCCCCGCCGAGCTGGCCCTGCACCGGGCGCTGCTGCCGCAGGCCTCGCCGCTGTCCTTCCCGTTCCCGGCCGGCGAGGTGGTCCGGATGGGCCGCGCGCCCTGGGCCGGGATCAGCAGCCCGGAGCAGGACGACGCCGCCGTGGCCCGGGCGCTGGCCGAGGCCGACGCGGCGGCCTTCACCGACCGTCCCTACACCGACCTGTCCGGCGGCGAGCGGGCCAGGGTGGCGCTGGCCCGGGTGCTCGCCCAGCAGGCCCCGCTGCTGCTGCTGGACGAGCCCACCGCCGCGCTGGACCTGCGCCACCAGGAGCTGGTGCTGCGCACCGCGCGGGCCAGGGCGGCGGCCGGGGACGCGGTGGTCGTGGTGCTGCACGACCTGGGCCTGGCCGCCGCCTACGCGGACCGCTTGGCGCTGCTGCACGGCGGCGGACTGGCCGGGTACGGCACGGTCGGCGAGGTGCTGGACGGGGAACGGCTCAGCGAGGTCTACGGCTGCGCGGTGGAGGTGCTGCCGCACCCGCGCCCGGGCGCGGCCCCGCTGGTGCTGCCGCTGCGCTGAGGGCTCGGCGGCAGGGGGCAGGGGGCAGGGGGCAGGGGCTGGGGCCCTTACTGCACGCGGGTGGAGAACAGCCCGCCGGTGGCGCCCTCCTTGTCGCCACCCTGGGCCTTGCGCAGCGCGTTGGCCAGCCCCTCCAGCGTCATCGACTGCAGGATCACCTTGCCGTTGCCCTCCAGCGTGGCCAGCGACAGCCCCTCGCCGCCGAACATCGCGTTCATGACGCCCTGTCGGTTCATCCGGCCGACCCGCTCGACCCCGTACCGCACGCCCTCCTCGAAGGCGACGATGCAGCCGGTGTCGACCTGCAGCTTGCCGCCGAAGTCGGAGAGGTTCAGGTCGATGAAGTTGCCGGCGCCGGCGATGATTACGGTGCCCTGGCCGGTGAACTTCTCCAGGATGAAGCCCTCGCCGCCGGACATCCCGGTGCGCATCCCGGAGAAGGCGATACCGAAGTTCACCCCCGACTCGGCGGCGACGAAGGCGTCCTTCTCGGCCAGCCAGGCCCGTCCGGGGGTTATCTCCAGCGCCCGCATCTCACCCGGCAGCGTCCCGGCGAAGCCGAGGGTGCCCTCGCCGCCCTGGGCGGTGAAGTACTGGAACGCGATGCTCTCGCCGGCCAGCATCCGCTGTCCGGCCTGCATCGCGGTACCCATGGCCTGGCGCAGCATGCCGCCCATGCCGCCGCCTCCGCCCTGGCCGCCGCCGCCCTGCTGGTTGCCGTTCGGGGCGGAGATCCGGGTGTCCATGCTCACGTTCACGGTCTTGAACAGGAATTTCCCCGCCTCGCAGTAGACCGTCTGTCCCGGCTGGAGCTGGACGACGGCCATCTGCATGGCGTTGCCGACGATCTGGAGTTGCAGGGCCACAGCGGATCTCCTAGGGGGACGGACCGGTCCACCGGTGAACGTACCGGGCGGCCCCGCCGTTCCTGGCCGGTGCCCACCGTGGACGGCGGCCCGCCCCGGGATGATGGCCCTCCCGCGGTCGCGTACCGTGGCGCATTATGCGACTCGGCGTACTCGACGTGGGATCCAACACCGTCCACTTCCTGGTGGTGGACGCGCACCCCGGTGCTGCCCCGGTGCCCGCCTACTCGCACAAGATCGAACTCCGGCTGGCCGAGCTGTTGGACGCCGACGGCGCCATCGGCGAGGTGGGCGTCGAGAAGCTGGTCGAGATGGTCGCCTCCTCGATGCGGGTCGCCGAGGACAAGGGCGTCGAAGAGGTGCTGCCGTTCGCCACCTCCGCCGTGCGCGAGGCCGCCAACGGCGAGGAGGTGCTCAAGCGGGTCCAGCGGGAGACCGGCGTCGAGCTCCAGGTGCTGTCCGGCGGCGACGAGGCCCGGCTGACCTTCCTCGCCGCCCGCCGCTGGTACGGCTGGTCGGCGGGACGGCTGCTGCTGCTGGACATCGGCGGCGGTTCGCTGGAGATCGCCTGCGGCCTGGACCAGCAGCCGGACGCGGCCGTCTCGCTGCCGCTGGGCGCGGGCCGGCTCACCGCCGGCTGGCTCCCGGGGGACCCGCCGGAGGCCGAGGACGTCCGCCGGCTGCGCCGCCATGTCCGTGCGGAGATCGCCAGGACCGTGGCCGAGGTGGTCCGGCTGGGCTCCCCGGACCGCTTCGTGGGCACCTCCAAGACCTTCAAGCAGCTGGCCAGGATCACCGGCGCGGCCCGTGAGGCCGACGGCCCCTACCTGCCGCGCAGGCTCACCCGGGGCTCGCTGTCCGCCTGGGTGCCGCGGCTGGCGGCGATGACCGCGGGGCAGCGGGCGCTGCTCCCTGGGGTCTCCGAGGGCCGGGCCCGGCAGCTGCTGGCCGGGGCGCTGGTGGCGGACGGTGCGATGGACCTGTTCGGGGTGGACGAACTGGACATCTGCCCCTGGGCGCTGCGCGAGGGGCTGATCCTGCGCAGGCTGGACCAGATGTCCGGCGAGCAGTAGCCACCGGGTTACTTCGTACACCTGTCCGGAACATGTCGGCAGTGGTGAGGCGCTGTCCCCTCCGGGGGCGGACACGCATACGCTGTCTCCCGTGGCGGAACCAACGGACGACACCACTGCGCCGGAGCAGCCCGCGGCCGGGGCCACCCGGGCCGAGCAGGCGGCTGCTCCCCAGGCGAATGCTCCGAAGGCGGCTGCTCCGAAGGCGAAGAAGACCGGCGCCGTGAAGAAGGCCGTGGCGGTCAAGAAGGCGGCGGTGAAGAAGGCCGCGGGCACCGGCAAGAAGGCCGTCGCCAAGAAGGCGGCCGCCAAGGCCGCCACGTCCGCGCCGACGCTGTCGGTCACCCCGCGCGCCCTCGCCGTGCCCCCGTCCGCCCGGGCGCTCGGTACTCCGATACTGGTCCCCGACGCCAAGGTCGCGCTGTCCACCGCCTCGGTCTACCCGGAGAACACCGCCGCCGCCTTCGAGATCGCCGGACGGCTGGGGTACGACGGCGTCGAGGTGATGGTGTGGACCGACCCGGTCAGCCAGGACATCGAGGCGCTGCGCCGGCTCTCCGACTACCACGCCGTCCCGATCCTGGCGGTGCACGCGCCGTGCCTGCTGATCACCCAGCGGGTCTGGGGCACCGACCCCTGGGCCAAGCTGGTCCGGGCCCGGGCGGCGGCCGAGAAGCTCGGGGCGTCCACGGTGGTGGTGCACCCGCCGTTCCGCTGGCAGCGGCAGTACGCCCGGGACTTCGTCCAGGGGGTCTGGCGGATGGCGGAGGAGACGGACGTCCGCTTCGCGGTGGAGAACATGTACCCCTGGCGCTACCGCGACCGCGAGGTGGCCGCCTACGCCCCGGACTGGGACCCCACCACCGAGGACTACCGGCACTTCACCGTCGACCTCTCCCATGTCGCCACCTCCCGCACCGACGCCCTGGCCATGGTGGGACGGATGGGCGACCGGCTGGCCCACGTCCACCTGGCCGACGGCTCCGGCTCCGCCAAGGACGAGCACCTGATCCCGGGACGCGGCACCCAGCCCTGCGCCGAACTGCTGGAGGGGCTGGCCGGCAGCGGCTTCGACGGCCATGTGGTGCTGGAGGTCAACACCCGCCGCTCGCCCGGCCCGGTCGAACGCGAGGCCGACCTGGCCGAGGCGCTGGCCTTCACCCGGCTCCACCTGGCCGCGGCCGGAGCGGTACGGCACTGAGGCGGGGACCCGGTGTGGCGTACCGCATTCCGGACAGCGTGTCCGAGGCGCGGGCAGCAAGCGTAGGCTCGTCTGTCACACTCCGCTTCGCTGAGGTAGAGCGGTCCGGTTCCGGCTCGCCACCCCGGGGTTTCGCAGGGGTGCGGGGTGTCGCGCCCCGAAAAGTTGGAGCACGACGGACGCAGGAGATGAGCACAGTGCCCGAGCTGAGGTCTCGTACGGTCACCCACGGTCGCAACATGGCTGGCGCCCGCGCCCTCCTCCGGGCCGCCGGGGTAGCCCGCGAGGACTTCGGCAAGCCGATCATCGCGGTGGCGAACAGCTTCACCGAGTTCGTGCCCGGGCACACCCACCTCCAGCCGGTCGGGCGGATCGTCTCCGAGGCGATCCAGCAGGCCGGCGGGATCCCCCGCGAGTTCAACACCATCGCGGTGGACGACGGCATCGCCATGGGCCACGCCGGGATGCTCTACTCGCTGCCCTCCCGCGACCTGATCGCCGACTCGGTCGAGTACATGGTCGAGGCGCACTGCGCCGACGCGCTGATCTGCATCTCCAACTGCGACAAGATCACCCCGGGGATGCTGATGGCCGCGCTGCGGCTGAACATCCCGGTGGTGTTCGTCTCCGGCGGCCCGATGGAGGCCGGCAAGGCGACCCTGGTCGACGGCACCGTCCGCAAGCTGGACCTGGTCAACGCCATCTCGGACGCCGTCAACGAGAACGTCTCGGACGAGGACATCGCCCGGATCGAGGAGAACGCCTGTCCGACCTGCGGGTCGTGCTCGGGGATGTTCACCGCCAACTCGATGAACTGCCTGGCCGAGGCGGTCGGCCTGGCCCTGCCCGGCAACGGCTCGGTGCTGGCCACCCACACCGCCCGCAAGGCGCTGTACCAGGACGCCGGCCGGACCATCGTGGAGATCACCAACCGCTACTACCAGCAGGACGACGAGTCGGTGCTGCCGCGCAACGTGGCCTCCCGGGCCGCGTTCGAGAACGCCGTCGCGCTGGACATCGCCATGGGCGGGTCCACCAACACGATCCTGCACCTGCTGGCCGCGGCCCAGGAGGCCGGCCTGGACTTCGACATGGCCGACATCGACGCGCTGTCGCGCCGGCTGCCCTGCCTGTCCAAGGTCGCCCCCAACGGCTCCTACTACATGGAGGACGTGCACCGCGCGGGCGGCATCCCGGCCATCCTCGGCGAGCTGTACCGGGGCGGGCTGCTGAACGAGGACGTGCACACGGTGCACAGCCCGTCGATGGCGGACTGGCTGAAGCAGTGGGACATCCGCGGCGGCTCGCCGTCCCCGGAGGCCGTGGAGCTGTTCCACGCCGCGCCCGGCTGCGTGCGCTCGGCGAGCGCCTTCTCGCAGTCCGAGCGCTGGGACACGCTGGACACCGACGCGGCCAACGGCTGCATCCGCGACGTGGAGCACGCCTACTCCACCGAGGGCGGCCTGGCCATCCTCTACGGCAACCTGGCGGTGGACGGCTGCGTGGTGAAGACCGCCGGTGTCGACGAGTCGATCTGGCGCTTCTCCGGCCCGGCCGTGGTGGTCGAGTCGCAGGAGGACGCGGTCGACGCGATCCTCACCAAGCGGGTCAAGGAGGGCGACGTCGTCGTCATCCGCTACGAGGGCCCCAAGGGCGGCCCCGGCATGCAGGAGATGCTCTACCCGACCTCGTTCCTCAAGGGGCGCGGGCTGGGCAAGGCCTGCGCGCTGATCACCGACGGGCGCTTCTCCGGCGGCACCTCCGGCCTGTCGATCGGCCATGTCTCGCCCGAGGCGGCCTCCGGCGGGACCATCGCGCTGGTCGAGGACGGCGACCTGATCACCATCGACATCCCGGCCCGGACCATCAAGCTGGAGGTCTCCGACCAGGACCTGGCCGCGCGCCGCAGCGCGCTGGAGGCCGGGACCGGCTACCGGCCGAAGTCCCGCGAGCGCAAGATCTCGGCGGCGCTGCGGGCCTACGCGGCGATGGCGACCAGCGCCGACAAGGGCGCGGTCCGCGACGTCTCCCGGCTGGGCTGAGCGACACCACCGGCAGCGGCTCCGCGGGCCCCCCCCCGGGGCCGCCCAGCCCCCGCCCCCCAAATCGTGCGCTCTGGTCGACACGCTGCTGGTGGTCGCCGTGGCGATCTGCACCTGCGTCGCCGCGATCCGCACCTGGACCCTGCTCAGCAAGGGCCGCGCCTCGCTCGACGGCTGGATGGCCGACGAGAAGTCCATCGGCCCGATGCTGCTGATCGGCTTCGTCGGCATGCTGGTCGCGTACTTCCTGCGGAGCCTGTTCGAGGCCCCGGGCGAGGCCGAGAAGCGCTCCCGCTACGAACTCGCCCTGGCCGCCCACGCCCGCCGCCGCACCCCCGCCACAGCGGGCAGCGGCGGCAAGCGCAAGCGGCGCTGACCCGTCCGCCGACCCCGCCCGCGGGTGGCGTCAGTAGCTGCTGCCGCCGCTGCTGCGGCGGGCGCCGGCGACCGAGCCGACGACGCCGACGATGGCGCCCAGGATGGCCGCGTGCCACAGCGCGGTGAAGATGCTCATGAACACGCCGTCGCTGCTCAGGATGAACTGGGTGATGGTGTTGGTGACGAAGAGGCCGACGGCCGGGACGGCGGCGGTCTGCCAGGGGTGCTCCGCCGCCCAGCGGCGCAGCCTGCGGTCGCCGCTCTTGCTCACCATCGAGCCGGCACCGCCGATCAGGAAGAACAGGAACAGGGTGACGCTGGCCGGCCAGGCGAGCATCCCCAGGGACCAGTGCAGACTGATCAGTTCCAGGCCGAAGGTGGCCGCGCCGCCGACCACGCCGACGACACCCGCGGTCCGCCAGGGGCCGTGCGTGGCCGAGGCGACGGCAAGCTGGCTCGATTCGCGGGATGAGACATCACTGCTAGTCATGCCTCCACGGTGCGCTTTCCCGAGGCCGAACGCTATAGGGGACAACCCTGAGTTTCTCCCTGCACCGTTCCCTGCCACGCCGTTCCCGGATCCCGGTCCGGGCTGACCTACGCTGAGGAGATGCTCACCCGTCAGTTGCTGCTGGCCGCGGCCCGCAGTCCGGCCGCCCGCAGGGCCGTGGTGACCGCGCCGCCCGCCCGGGCGCTGGTGCGGCGCTTCATCGCCGGGGAGGACCGCGAGGACGTGCTCCGGGTCGTCGACCGGCTGATCGTGCGCGGGCTCCACGTCAGTGTCGACCACCTCGGCGAGGACACCGCGGACCCGGCCAGGGCCGACGCCGTCCGGGACGAGTACCGGGCGCTGCTGGACCGGCTCGGCGCGGCCGGGACCGGCGGCCGGGCCGAGGTGTCGGTCAAGCTCTCGGCGCTGGGCTCGGCGCTCGGGGCCGACGGCCCCCGGGCCGCGCTGGGGCGGGCCAGGGCGGTCTGCGAGGCGGCTGCGGCGGCCGGTACCACGGTGACCCTGGACATGGAGGGACACAGCACCACCGACGACACCCTCGCCGCCGCGGCCGAGCTGCGGGCCGACTTCCCGCGCACCGGTGTGGTGCTGCAGTCCTGTCTGCGCCGCACCGAGGGCGACCTCCGCGAACTGCTGCACGCGGGCTCCCGGGTGCGGCTGGTCAAGGGCGCCTACGCGGAGCACGCCGGGGTGGCCTTCCGGGACAAGGCCGAGGTGGACCGCTGCTACGTGCGCTGCCTGCGGCTGCTGATGGAGGGTCAGGGCTACCCGATGGTGGCCACCCACGACCCCCGGCTGATCGCGATCGCGGGCGCGCTGGCGGTACGGACCGGACGGCCGCAGGGCAGCTACGAGTTCCAGATGCTCTACGGGATCCGCTCCGAGGAGCAGCGCCGGCTCGCCGCCGCCGGGGAGACGGTGCGGGTGTACGTCCCCTACGGCGACGACTGGTATGGCTACTTCATGCGGAGGCTGGCGGAGCGGCCGGCGAACCTGGCCTTCTTCCTCCGCTCGCTGGGGCACCGCTGACCGCCGCGCCGGGCTGACCGCCGGACTGACCGCCTGGCGGACGGTTCGGGCCCGGTGTCGGTGCCTGGTGCGAGGATGTGCGCAGCACCGTCGGCACGTTCCGCAGGAGGTCCCCCATGTCGCAGCGAGTCGCCGTCCTCGGCACCGGCAAGATCGGCGAGGCCCTGGTCTCCGGGCTGCTGCGGGCCGGCAAGCCCGCGTCGGACGTGCTGGTCACCGCCCGCCGCCCGGAGCGCGCCGCGGAGCTGCGCGAGCGCTACGGCGTGGAGGCGGTCGGCAACGCGGAGGCGGCGAAGGCCGCCGACACGCTGATCCTCACCGTGAAGCCGCAGGACATGGGCACGCTGCTGGAGGAGCTCGCGCCGTACGTCGGCGCCGACCGGCTGGTGATCTCGGGTGCGGCCGGGGTGCCGACCGCCTGGTTCGAGGAGCGGCTGGCCCCGGGCACGCCCGTGGTCCGGGTGATGACCAACACCCCGGTGCTGGTCGACGAGGCGATGAGCGTCATCTCGGCGGGTTCGCACGCGGGCGAGGAGCACCTGCTGCGTACCGAGGAGATCTTCAAACCGGTCGGCAAGACCCTGCGGGTGCCAGAGTCGCAGCAGGACGCGGCCACCGCGCTGTCCGGCTCCGGGCCCGCCTACTTCTACTTCCTGGTCGAGGCGATGACGGACGCCGGCATCCTGCTGGGCCTGCCGCGCGCGGTCGCCGCCGACATGATCGTGCAGGCCGCGGTGGGCGCCTCGGTGATGCTGCGGGACTCCGGGGAGCACCCGGTGAAGCTCCGCGAGGCGGTCACCTCCCCGGCCGGGACCACCATCGCGGCCATCCGCGAGCTGGAGAACCACGGGGTGCGGGCGGCCCTGCTCTCCGCGCTGGAGGCGGCCCGCAACCGCTCCCAGGAGCTGGCCTCCGGCGGGAAGTAGCCGCCGGGAAGCAGCCGCCGCCCGGCCCGTACGCTGGGCGGATGCGCTACGACCTGGTGATCTTCGACAACGACGGCGTGCTGGTGGACAGCGAGCCGATCTCCAACCGGCTGCTCGCGGACTACCTCACCGAGCTGGGCTTCCCGACCACGGTCGAGGACTCCTACCGCGATTTCATGGGCGCCGCCGCCCACACCGTCCATGACGTGATCGCCGAGCGCTACCACGGCGCGCGGCTGCCCGACGGCTTCGACGAGGACTTCCACGCCCGGGTCTTCGCGGCCTTCCAGGAGCAGCTGACGCCGGTGCCGGGCGCGGCCGAACTGCTGAAGCGGGTGCGCGAGACCGGGGTGCGCTACTGCGTCGCCTCCTCGGCGCACCACGCCTGGATCCGCACGGCGCTGACCAGGACCGGCCTGTCCGGCTTCTTCACCGAGGAGCAGCTGTTCAGCGCCCAGGACGTGGGCCGGGGCAAGCCCGCCCCCGACCTCTTCCTGCACGCCGCCGCGACCATGGGCGTCGCCCCGGACCGCTGCGTGGTGCTGGAGGACAGCCCGCTGGGCGTCGCCGCGGCCCGGGCCGCGGGCATGGACGTCTACGGCCACACCGCGCTGACCCCGGCGGAGCGGCTGGCCGGCGCGACCGGCCTGTACCGGGACACGACGGAGGCCGCGGAACTGCTCGGGCTGTAGCCGCGGGAGGTCGGACGGACCGTCAGTCCGGGATCCGGAAGCGGCGGCCGCGCAGCGGGTCGCCCCGCAGTTCGGTGAACCGGAACGGCAGGCCGGCGCCGCTGCCCGGGGTGGGGTGCGAGGTGCGGGTCTCCGCACGGAGGTGCAGTGAGGGCTCGGCGCCGTCGCCGGAGTTGCCGACGGCGGCGACGGCGGTGCCGGCCGTCAGGTGCTGGCCGCGCCGCACCCGGATGCTGTCCTGGCGCAGCCAGGAGAGCACGACCAGGGCCCGGCCGGTGTCGATGGCGACGTGGTTGCCCTCGGGGTGGTCCACGGCCAGCAGTTGGGGCGCGTGGTCCGGCAGGCCGTCCACCGCCGTCACCACCACTCCGTCGCAGGGGCTGAGCACCGGGTGGCCGAAGATCGCGTAGCGCTCGTTGCCGGCCGGGGCCAGGCCGAGGGCGCGCCGGCCCCGCCACTGCGGTCCGTCGCCGAGCTGGACCAGGTCCACGGCGTGGCGGCGGTGCCGCCCGGCGCCGATGGCCAGTGACTCCTGGGCGTAGCGGTTGACGGCCGGGCCGCCGCCCTCGACCACGGTGAAGCAGCCGCCGCGCAGGGGCGAACGGAGCGTCAGCGGGTGTGCGCTGGGGGAGGGGTGGATCGGCCGGCTGCGGTACCGGGTCCAGCCGGCCAGGCCGAGGACGGCCGCGAAGATCAGCAGCTCGGGGAGGCCGGGCATGCCCCAGCGGAGGCCGGGCCCGAAGACCGGCAGCGCCCGCAGCCCGGCCAGCAGGGCCAGGCCGACGGCGGCGACGGGGAGCGCGCGGAACCAGGGCGGGAGCGCGTGGGTGGGGCCGGTGCGCAGGGCGTACCAGGCGAGCGCCGGGGTGGTGGCGGTGAGCAGCAGCCAGCCGGTGGCGGTGCCGCTCACGAAGGGGAGGGTGGCCTCGGCGAGGGCTGCGGCGAGGTAGGCCAGCACCAGCCGGGTCAGTGTGGTCGCCTGCGGCGTGCGGGAGGGGGTGGGGGTGGGGGCTGTCTCTTATACACATCT